>JBBKWO010000060.1:0-64747 GCA_037969015.1 Opitutaceae bacterium | reverse complement strand
GGCACAGAGGGGACGGGTTATGGGGCAAGGCGATCGACCGACCAAGTGCCGTCAGACTCTCGGCGGAAGCGCAGCCGGTCATGCAGACGGTTACGTCGTCCCTGCCAGAATTCCACGTTATCAGGGATCAGTAGGAATCCTCCCCAATTCGGAGGTAGTGGGATGGTTTCGCCGGCATATTTTTTCTCGTAGGTCTTGAGTGAGTCCTCGAGCACGGATCGGGCTGAGATGACGGAACTTTGCGGCGAGACCCAGGCCCCGAGTTGACTGCCCTGGGGGCGGCTGTGGAAGTAGGCGTCGCTTTCTTCGCGGCTGATTTTAACCACCCGGCCTTCGACGCTGACCTGTCGCTCCATGGCGATCCAGGGGAAGGTCAACGAGGCGTGCGGGTTGGCGGTGAGCTCGTGTGCCTTGCGGCTTTCGTAGTTGGTGAAAAAGGTAAAACCGCGCCCATCCAGACCTTTGAGCAGGACAACTCGCGAGGACGGGCGGCCTTCGGTCGTGCAGGTGGCCAGCACCATGGCGTTGGGCTCGGTGATTTTGGCGCCCTCCGCCTCTTGGAACCAGCGTTCGAACTGTCGGAAGGGGTCTTTCGCGAGGTCTTTTTCAAGGAGACCCGCCAGGGTGTAGTCTTTGCGGAGATCGGCCAGTGACATGTTTTGTCTGGAGCATGCCCTGCGCCCTCCCGGTGTCAAAATGCATCCCTACACAGTTCGAGGGGAGCGGAGGAGGGCGGGGGCATCCGGTATTTTCCGGCCTCGCCTGCCGGCCCCGGATCCTGCTTGGTTGCTGGCATGACGCCCGACGCCTACATCGATGCCCATTCCGGTGAGTTGCTGAAAACGCTGCGGGAATTGGTGCGCATGCCGACCGTAAATCCGCCGGGAGTGGGTTATGGTGAGATCACCGCGCAATTGGTCACGGAGCTGGCGACGGCGGGGTTGCGTGCGAAACGCCTGCGGGTGCCGGGCGAGATCGCGCGGAAATATTTATCTGCCGAGGAAGCCAAAGAATATCCGCGCTACAATGTGCTGGGCAAGTTGCCGGTTAAGGGAGCGAAGCGCACAATTCATTTCAACGCACACTACGACGTAGTGCCTGTATCGGGAAAGTGGCGACACGACGGCGCGTTTTCCGGCGAGGTGGATCGCGGTTGGATTTACGGCCGGGGAACGGCGGACATGAAGGGCTCGATCGCGTCGTTGCTGGCGGCTCTCCGGGCATTGCGGGCCACCGGCACGGCACCGTTGATGAACGTGGAGGTATCCTTTACCGCAGACGAGGAAACCGACTCGGCGCTGGGGGCGGAGTGGTTGGTTAAAAACGCGCCGATCAAACCCGATTACGCGGTGGTCATGGAAGGCGGCGAGGGTCCCGAGGTGTGTTGTGGTCACAACGGCGTGGTCTGGCTGGAGGTGACAGTGCACGGCAAGGCGGCGCACGGCAGTCTGCCGCATCTTGGAGTAAACGCCTTGGAGAAAATGTCGGCGCTGGTGCTGGCCTTGGAGGACTACAAACGCGAGTTGGCCGGACGGGTTTTCCGCACACCGGCCGGCGCGGAGATGCGGCCAACGATCAATCTTGGCGGCGTGTTTTCTTCGGGCGAGGGGGGCAAGATCAACACGGTGCCATCGCTAGCACGCTTTTCAATCGACCGTCGCGTGTTGCCCATGGAGACCGCGGCCGGGGCCGAGCGTGAATTGCGTGCGTTTTTGGCGTCGGCGGCACGGAAGATTCCGGGCTGTAAAATTTCCGTCGCGAAGGTCTCGGAAAACCATCCGTGCTACACACCGCCCGAGCATCCGTTTTTTGCGGCGATGGCTGATTGTGTGACCCGGGTGCGACGCAAGCCGACGCGGTTTGAGCTGTCGCGCGGGTTCAACGACATGCACTTTTTTGCGCATGTGTTGAAGATTCCCACCCTCGGATACGGACCGGGAGGGAGTAATTGTCACGCGGTGGACGAACGGGCTTCGGTGAAGGAACTGTTGGCTAGTGCGAAGATCTACGCGCGGTTGTTGACGACCTTTGCCGGATAACGGCCGCATTTACGGCGACATGGCCGTCTTCAGCCGATCAGCATTTCGGAAGTGATTTTCGCCGGGTCAATTTTCGCCGCCGGCAGCATGATTGTGAACGTGGTTCCTTTGCCCGTGGACGATTCCGCGGTGATGGAGCCGCCGTGTTTTTTTATCACTGCGTAAACGGTGGCCAGGCCGAGGCCGGTGCCCTTGGCCTTGGTGGTGAAAAACGGCTCCCAGATGCGGGGAAGCACATCGGCGGAAATACCGTGGCCGGTGTCACTGATGACGATGCAAATGACTTTGTCCGCGAAGGGCGAGGTGGTCGCGTTGCCGCTCCGGCCCTGTTGGTTGTAAGCCGTCACGCTCAGTTGGCCGCCGGTCTTGTCCATGGCTTGCACGGCGTTGACGCAGAGATTGGAAATGACCTGGTCGATTTGAACCGGGTCGGCCTGCACGGCCGCAAGATCCGGTGCGATGGCCAGGGTCAACTCTACCGGAGAATGTTGCACCGCCCCGTTGGCGGCTTCCGTGATCAAGGGCTTGAGCTGCAACGTTTGCAGTTGAGGTGCCGAGCCGCGCGCAAAGGCCAGCAGGTTTTTCGAAAGTTCCTGTGCGCGCCAGGCGGCGGTTTCGATCTCGTTGGTGCGTTTTTCCGCGCCGGGCGGCATCGATGCACTCATGGTTTTCAACAGGCCGGTATTGCCAATGATGATGGTGAGGAGATTCCCGAAGTCATGGGCGACGCCACCGGCGAGCATGCCCAGGGATTCCAAGCGCTGTGCCCGGGCGGAGCGTTCACGTTCTTCAGCAAGGACGCGTTCGGCGGCACGGCGTTCGGTGATATCGGTAAACACGCCAAAGATGCCAATGGGTTCGCCTTCTTGATCCCGGATGATGTCGGCGCGAACAAAGGCGGGGATGATGCGGCCGGTCTTGGTTTTGATCTCGGTTTCTCCATGCCAGGAATTCCCGTTGCGGATGCTGGAGTGGATTTCTCCTGCGATGCTTTTGTCCGCAAAGAGTGGACCCGCCTCGGGCACGGCATTCAGCTCATTCACTGTGTAGCCGAATAAGTTCATATGGGCTTTGTTGTGGTAAACTGAGTTGCCCTCAAAATCACCGATGCCGATGGCGTCGGTTGCACTCTCCACTGCTTGGTTGATCCGCGTCAGCGTCAGCACCGTGCTCTTCAACTTTTTCTGCGACCTCCTATGCTGAAGTATGCTCCACCCCCAGCCGGCCAACAGTGCGGCGGCGATGAGCCAAGGGATGATTAGTGAGTGGAGCACAGGGTGTTTACTCTATGTGGATAGAATCTCCCGGTCAGTGGAAGTGCAACTGAACCTGAGGCTTTTCTTGTAGCACGAAACCGACCAAAGCAGGACTTCGCCGTCGGAAGGGCCCATTCGCCCTTGTTTCAGCAAGGCATCCGTCGCAAGTTGGCGGCACCTTTTATCCATGAAAATCAACGCCACCCTCACTCCGTCCAAGCTGCAAAAAAACGTGGACCGCGTGTTCGAACTCGCGGGTCAAAAGATCAAGCTGATCGACAAATCCTGGGACTCCGCCAACGGCACCCCCGTCTTCACCGTCAAAGGTAAATACACCTCGCGCGGCTGGACCGAGTGGACCCAGGGCTTCCAGTTCGGCATGGCGTTCCTGCAGTTCGACGCCACCGGCGACGAATTCTTCCTAGAGCTCGGCCGCGAGAAGACCCTCAAATACATGGCCTCTCACGTCTCTCATATCGGCGTGCATGACCACGGCTTTAACAACGTTTCCACCTACGGTAACCTCCGCCGCCTGATGTTCGAGGGCCAGATTCCCTACAATCAGGACGAGCTCAACTACGCCGAACTCGCCCTCAAGGTTTCGGGCGCAGTGCAGGCCTCCCGTTACGCCACGACTAACGACAAAACGCCATGGTCGCCCGTCAAAGGTTCCCCCGGCGTCGTGCCCTCCGGCTACGTTTACTCTTTCAACGGTCCGCAATCCCTCTTCGCCGACACCATCCGCTCCATGCGCGCCCTCGTGCTCGCGCACCAACTCGGCCACGTGCTGATGGGCGAGGGCGATAAGCCCATCAACCTCCTGCACCGCGCCATCGAGCACGCCGCCACCACCGCGCGTTACAACGTCTTCTTTGGTCAAGGCCGTGACAGCTACGACGTCCGTGGCCGCGTCGCCCACGAATCCGTTTTCAATCGCAACGACGGCCAGTTCCGTTGTCCGTCCTCACAGCAAGGCTACTCGCCCTTCACCACCTGGACCCGTGGCGCCGCCTGGATTATCGCCGGTTACGCCGAGCAGCTCGAGTTCCTCGACACCGTCAAGGGCAAGGACCTCGACGGCGTTGGTGGCCGTCGCGCCGTCACCAACCTCTTCCTTGAGACTGCCCGCGCCGCCGCCGACTATTACATCGACGGCTACACCGCTCTCGACGGCATCCCTTACTGGGACAGTGCCGCGCTCAACTGGGCCGCCATGGGTGATATCACCAAGAAGAAGGCCGACCCCTTCAACGCCCACGAACCTGTTGACAGCTCCGCCGCCGCCATCGCCGCGCAGGGCCTCATCCGCCTCGGCCTTTGGCTGCAGGACAACGGCGAACCCAAGGCCGGCAAACGCTACTACCAAGCCGGTCTTACCGTCGCTGAGACGCTCTTCTCCGACACCTACCTGTCGACCGATCCGAAGCATCAGGGCCTCATCCTCCACAGCGTCTATCATCGTCCGAACGGCTGGGATCATATCCCCACCGGCCAGAAAGTTCCCTGCGGCGAGTCCTCCATGTGGGGCGACTACCACGCCATGGAGCTCGCTTTGCTCATCAAGCGCATTGGCGAAAAGAGCTACTACACGTTCTTTTAAGAACGGATTCGATCATGTAGCCACGGCCGTTCCCGGCCGTGTTCCGAAAGCGACGTCGCAAGCGGTCCCACATTAAACACGCCCCCAGGGACGGGGGCGGTTACATTCGATCCGCGCTACATTTCCAGACCCAGCCGCGCGACCAACGCGGCTTCGTCGAGCACCGTGATGCCGCGCTCACGTGCCTGCTGGAGTTTGGCTCCGGGGTTTTCGCCGGCCACGACCAGAGTCGTGCGCTTGGTTACTCTTGGCTCCACGCTTGCGCCGGCGGCTTCCAGCGCGGCGGTCGCCTCCGCGCGTGTCCAACGACTCAAGGTGCCGGTGAGCACAACCACCTCACCGGAAAATGCACCCTCCGTCGCGAGGGTTTTCCCGCCACTCACGCTCGTCCCCACTCCCGCCGTAGCCAATGCCTTGAGTTCCGTCTGCACTTGCGGTTTGGCCAGATGCGCCAGAACCGTTCGCGCCAAACTGTTGCCAAACCCCGCGCCGCCCGCGTTCTCCGGTTTCACTAGAGACTCCAAATCCACCGCGATCAACGCATCCAGCCCGTTCACCGCGTGCGCCAAATCTCGCGCCCGTTCCGACCCCACGCCCGGCAGCCCCAGCCCGCGTAATACATCCGGCCAGTCCGCCCCACGACTCTCCGCAATCGCTGCGAGCAATGCGTCCACCGACCGCTCGCCAAAGCCCGGCACGCCCAAGAGCTGCTCGCGCTTCAGCCCGTAAAGATCAGCCGGACTCCGCACCCAACCGCGCTCCACCCAAGTCACCACCGTCGCCGGTCCGAGCCCCTTGATGTCCACGCCAGACTTCGACGCGAAATACTCGACCCGTTCCGCGACCTGCGCCACGCAATCGTAATTGGGACAACGCCGCGCAGCCTGTTCCTCGTTAATCACCAGGCGTGTTCCGCACACCGGGCACTCCTCCGGCACGGCATATACGGACGCATCCGCCGGTCGCTGTTGGTGGTCAATACCCATGATCGCGGGAATGATTTCGCCCGCCTTTTCCACCCAGACCATGTCGCCGATCCGCAGATCCAGCGCGGCGATTTCCTTGGCATTGTGCAAACTCGCCCGCGCCACCGTTGACCCGGACAGTGCCACCGGTTCCAGCTCCGCCACCGGTGTCACCACGCCGGTGCGCCCCACTTGCCAGGTGATCGCCTTCAGTCTCGTGGTCACCCGTTCCGCCGGAAACTTTCGCGCGATCGCCCAACGCGGCGCCGCTGGTCCGAGTCCGAGTTGATCCTGTTCTGCCACCGCTTCGAGTTTCACCACGACCCCGTCGGTGGGAATGCCCAGCGCCTTGCGCGCGGTTTGCATCCGGCCAATGGCATCCAACAACGCTTCCCAACCCACCGCCGTGAGCGGCTCCTCCACCATTGGCAGGCCCCACGCCTGCAACCTTTGCCGAAACTCACCCAGGGTCGCCGGCCTGGCGTCCGCCGGTTCGATGGCGCCCCAGCCGTAGCAAACCAGATCCAGATGCCTCGCCTGGAGCGCGTTCGCATCGAGCAGTTTCACACTGCCCGCCGCCAGATTGCGCGGATTGGCGAAGAGCGGTTCACCCGCCTCCTCGCGTTCGCGATTGATTCGCGCGAACGCCTCCTGACCCAGATAAATTTCACCACGCACCTCGATCAACGCGGGCAAAGAGCCGGCATCCTCCGTCACGGCCTTTAGCTCCTCCGGCGGTGCGCATAAGGCCCGCACATTATCGGTGATATCGTCGCCCTCCGCGCCATTACCGCGCGTGGCCGCCCGCACCAAGTGCCCGTTTTCGTAAGTCAGACTAACCGCGATACCATCGAATTTTGGTTCGATCCGATACACGATATCCTCATGCCCCAAACGGGCGGCCATCGCTTGATGAAATGCAGCCAGCTCCGCGTTGGAGTAAGCCTTGTCCAGACTCAGCATGGGCTCGAGGTGTCGGTATTTGGCGAATCCGCCGGTGCGGTCATCGCCCACCGCGGTATTGGTGTGCTTGAAGTCCGGATACGTGTTTTCCAGGCGGTGCAGCTCGGCCTTGAGTGCATCGTAGGCGGCGTCGCTGATTTCGGGCGCGGCTTTGCGATAATACAGATCGTCTTGCCGGGCCAATTCATGTCGCAGTTCGATGATGCGCGCCTGATCGGTTGCGGGAGATCCCATCGCCGTCAAGACGCTCAGCGCCAGGCATAACACTTTCAGCCACTGTATTATCCGTATGTTGGTGGGCATGCCCAAACCTGCTGCAGAAATGTTGCCAAGTCACGCGGTAGATATTTTTTTCTCTCCACTCTGGCGGCCAGGCCTCAGGTTATTCCTCTAATGTCCGCTCCGCTACTCTACGAGTCCCACTGTCACACCCCGCTTTGCAATCACGCCTACGGCACTCCCGACGAATATGCGGCCAAGGCGGGTCTGCGCGGATTCAAGGGCATCATCTTTACCTGTCATTGTCCCTTGCCTGATGGCTTCGCCGCCGACGTGCGCATGACACCGCGCGATTTTGACACCTATGTCTACATGATCGGCGCCACCCGTGCGCGTTTCGACGGTCGGGTCGATGTGCGTCTCGGCCTCGAAAGTGATTACTACCCGGGAGTCGAGCCGTGGTTGGAAGAGCTCCATGCCCGTGAGCCGCTTAACCACGTTCTTGGATCCGTGCACTACCAGATGCACGACTACCGGAAACTCTTCTACACCGGAGACGCGTTCACTTATCAGCAGCTCTATTTTGAGCACGTTGCGCAGGCTGCCGAGACCGGTCTCTACGATACCATGGCGCATCCCGACCTCATTAAAAACGAGTCGCCGGCCGACTGGAATTTTGCCCGCATCCAGCCCTACATTGAGCGCGCCCTGGACCGCATCGCCGCCACCGGCGTCGCCATGGAACTCAACACCAGCGGACTCATGAAGGCCTATCCGGAAATGAACCCGAGCGTCGATATGTTGCGCTTGATGAAGGCCCGCGACATCCCGGTGGTCATCGGTGCCGACGCCCACCGTCCGGAACGAGTCGGCGAGTTTTACGTCGAGGCACTCAACACGCTGAGTGACGTCGGCTACAAGGACGTCAGCTTCTTCCTTGATCGCAAACGCCAGACCGTGCCGATCCAGGCCGCGTTGGATTCGTTGCAACGCGAACCGATCTAAAAGGAGCGTGGACATTCTTGTCCACGCTCCTTCACGCCCGCAGCGCCGACACCACCGCGCGCAGTCGCGTCCGCAACGGCTCGCCCCGCGCGGTGAAACTCCGTTGGTGCCGCTCATACTCGGCACGACCTTCGGGTGTCTCGATTTTCACCGGTTCAAAACCGAGCGCGCGGATATCGTAAGGACTCGCGCGCATGTCCAGCTCGCGGATATCGCGGGCCAACTCAAAGCAGTCCGCCAGCAACTCGCCCGGCGTGAACGGTGCCAGTTTGAACGCCCACTTATACAAATCCATGTTGGCGTGCAGACAGCCGCGCTGCTCCAGCGCGATGTTGGAGTCGCGGGTCGGCTGATGCTTGTTGAGCGGCCGGGCCGGCTCGGTGAAAAAACGGAACGCGTCGAAGTGCGTGCAGCACATCGGCTGTGACTCGACGATCTTCGCCAACTCTTCCGGCGGGAAACGCAACGGCCACGCGTTGTGCCGCACTTGTTCCGGGGTCTGACGATAAACCATCGCCCACTCGTGCAAACCAAAGCAGCCGAAGAACGCCGGCCGCGTGGTCATCGTGGCGAGCAGCTCATCCAGCCAAACGAGAAACTCGCGCCGCTTCTCGGGAAACGCCGCTGGGTCCGCGACGACTGCGAATCTGCCCTCAGGCGTCAGCGTCTCGCGATATTCGGGCCAACGTAAAAACACGCGGGCCGCCTCGCCGCAGAGCAACACGCCCGGGCCGGGATGCCATTGGCGAAGCCAGGCCGCTCGAAACGCATAGTAGCTGAACAAAAAATCGTAGACGGGATGTTTCTCGCCACGCGCCGCGCGCGCTTGTTGCGGGTCGGTCCACACTCGCACGCGCTGCTCATGCGCAGCCGCCCGCGCCTGCCAGTCGGCGGACGCGAGAACGGTTACAGCTGATGCGATTGCGGTGGAGTCCACGTCAAACCGTATGGCTGCTGTGAAGATGCGAGCCAAGGATGAAGGAGGGTGGGCACTCTTGCCCACCCAGAGCGACGTCATCTAAAAAAGAACGTCCACTGCTTTTAAGCGTCCAACGGGGTGGGCAAGAGTGCCCACCCTCCTTCAGACGACCTCTTCGACGTTCACCGGGTAAACCCTGCCTCCGAGGGTGAGGTTGTATTTTTTCCCCGGTCCGGCCGGCACGCTGGCCGCAGGCACACCGACAAAGGGTTGGACGGGTGCCGCCGCCGCCGGAGCGGCGGGTTGCGGAGCGACGGGCGCGACCTCTGGCTTGGGTGCGAGCACCTTGGCGAGCTCTTGCGGGAACATCGCTTGCAGCACGGCCAGCTCGTCGGTCGCGGGGAAACCCTTCGCGGTGAGCTCGGCCTTGAGTTTATCCATGCGCGGTTCGAGCAGATCGGCGGGGCGACCTTCGATGCGCTTTTGGCCGGTCTTCTTCTCGGCCATGGCGAGCAGCTCGGGATCAACTTCGCCGGGGGTGCGGCCGTATTTGCCGAGCAGGATATCAACGGCGGGCTGCGAGAGGTTTTTCCAACGGCCAAACTTTACGTTGAGCATGGCCTGCGTGCCGACGATTTGGGAAGTCGGCGTGACCAGCGGAATCCAGCCGAGACATTTGCGCACGTAGGGGATTTCGAGCATCACCTGGTCGAACTTGTCGGCCATGTTCTGTTCCTTCAGCTGATTGCGGAAATTGGAAAGCATGCCGCCCGGGACTTGGTAGCAAAGTGTGTCGCTGTCGACGCGTTCGTTGGCGGGTGAAGTGAACTTGGAGAGATCGGCATAGACGCCGCTGAAGTAGTCGCGCAGGCGTTGCAGCACGCCGGGGTCGTAGCCGGTTGGGCAACGCGGGTGGCCCTCAAGCATGGCGATCATGCGCACGGTGTCGGGCTGTCCGGTGCCGTTGGCGAACGGCGTAATCGAAACGTCGATACTGTCGACGCCGGCATCGACCGCCGCGTAATAGGCGGCTCCCGCCAGGCCGGCGGTGTCATGGCTGTGCAGGACCACGGGGATTTTAACCAGATCTTTGAGCCCGCTGATCAGTGAGTAGGCGATGTGCGGCGGGATCAGTCCGGCCATATCCTTTACGCAGATGGAGTGGCAGCCCATGGCCTCCAGTTTGACGCCGAGCTGGAGGAACATTTCGACCGTGTGGACGGGACTGGTGGTGTAGCAGATGACACCCTGGGCGTGTTTGCCGGCGGCCTTCACGGCGTTGACGGCGGTGACGAGATTCCGGGTGTCATTGAGCGCGTCGAAAATGCGGAAGATATCCATGCCGCGTTCGGCGGAGCACTTGACGAAGGCGGTGACGACGTCGTCGGGAAACGACGTGTATTGCACGATGTTTTGCCCGCGTAGAAGCATCATGTGTGGAGTTTTCGGCAGGGCGGCCTTGAGTTTGCCGAGACGTTCGAAGGGATTTTCGTCGAGGAAGCGCAGGCAGGAGTCGATGGTGGCGCCGCCCCATGTTTCGACGGCGCTGAAGCCGAGTCCGTCGAGGTCGGCGCAAGCGGGCAGCATCTGCGCGGTGGTCATGCGGGTGGCCGCAAGCGATTGGTGACCGTCGCGAAGGACGGTATTGTTAAAGGTGACCGGTTTCATCTCAACCGTATCCTAGCGGAACGGCCGAAAGGAAGAGCGTCACATTTTGCCAATCAATCGGCGTAGATTGGCGGAGACGGCCTTAGAATTCCCGAATCCGAGCCAAAGCTGCGACAACCGCGGTCTCGCTGCGCAGGATGCGCTGGCCGAGGTGGACGAGCGTAAAGCCGGTCGCGCGGAGAATATCGCGGTCGGCCTTGTCCCACCCGCGTTCCGGCCCGAGAGCCAGGACGGCAGGACTGCTGCCAAAGTAACCATTATGGTTACTTTGGCCGAGCGGCTCGGTGGCTTCGTAGGGGTCCAGGGCGAGGCGATGGGCTGTGGCAAAGTAACCATTATGGTTACTTTGCTGGAGCAGGGTGGCGAGGGTGTGGGTCCAGGTGACTTCGGGCAGTTGGGTGTCGAAGGCCTGGGCAGCGCCGGTCAGTAGGTGGCGGCGCCATTCGCCGGAGGTCCAGAGAGAGCTCGACGCGTAGTTGGGGTCGGTGCGGGCGGTGGCGACGAAGTGAATGGCCGACACTCCAACGGTTGTCGCGTCGCGGAGGATGTCGCGCGCGGTTTGGGGGCGCGGCAGACCGATGATCAGCGTGACCGCTGGCAGCGGCGGAGGCTCGCGGGTGGACTCAAAGGTGAGGGTGAGCGCGTCCTTGCCGATGTTGGTGAGGGTGGCTTTGCCGAGCGGGCCGTTGACGAGGCCGGCGTCAACGGTGTCGCCTTCGTGCCGTCGCAGGACTTCGACGATGTGCCGTGCACGGGCGTCGCCGCGCGGCAGTGGCGCCAACTCGCGAATGTTCGTATTACGAACATTCGCTTCCGGCGGCGTGGGGGATACGACGAGCTCGGAGGGTTCGAAGAGGACGAGGTTCATTTTCTTTGTAGGGCCTCACCTTGCGTGAGGCCGGAGGAGCGCGCGTTAACGAATGAGGTTTGCCACTGTGCAATGCGGCCGGACACAAGGTCCGGCCCTACGATATTGGCCACGACTTAGCTGGCCAGAATCCCGTCGATGGCGGTCAGTTCATCGCTGCTGAAACCGAGCGTTTTGAGCGCGGCGTAGTTGTCTTCGAGTTGGCTGACCTTGCTGGCGCCGATCAGGGCGGTGGTGACGCGTGGGTCGCGGATCGTCCAGGCGAGGGCCATCTGTGCGAGGCTCTGGCCGCGCTCTTTGGCGATGGCGTTGAGGGATTGGATTTTCGCGAGGGCGGCAGGGGAAACTTGCTCGGTCTTGAGGAAACCGTGCGACTTGGCGGCGCGGGAGTCTTCGGGAATACCCTTCAGATAGCGGTTGGTGAGCAAGCCTTGCGCGAGTGGGCTGAACGGGATGCAGCCCATGCCTTCGGTTTCGAGCACGTCGAGCAGCTCGGGTTCGATCCAGCGGTTGAACATGTTGTAACAGGGCTGGTGGATCAGCGCGGGGCAGCCGAGTTCGCGCAGAATCTTGGCGGCGCGGGCGGTGTCCTTGGGCTGGTAGTTGGAGACGCCGACGTAGAGTGCCTTGCCGGAGCGAACGGCCTGGGCGAGCGCGCCCATGGTTTCCTCAAGGGGCGTCTCGGGATCCGGGCGGTGGTGATAAAAGATATCCACGTAATCGAGGCCCATGCGTTTGAGCGAAGCGTCGAGCGAGGAGAGCAGGTATTTGCGTGAACCAAAGTCACCGTAAGGGCCGGGGTGCATGCCGTAGCCGGCCTTGGTGGAAATGATCAACTCGTCGCGGTAGGGCGCGAAGTCCTGACGCAGGAGCTTGCCCATGGTTTCCTCGGCGGAGCCGGGGGGCGGGCCGTAGTTGTTGGCGAGGTCGAGGTGGGTGATGCCGAGATCAAAGGCGCGACGCACGATGGCGCGTCCGGTCTCGTAGGTATCGACTCCGCCGAAGTTGTGCCAGAGGCCGAGCGAGAGCAGCGGCAGCTTGAGACCGGAGCGACCGCAGCGGCGGAAGTTGGCTGGGTTTTCGTAGCGGGTGGGGGCTGCGTTGTAGGGCATAAGGTTTTTTAAAGTTAGTGTTGGTGGCCGGATACAACGCCGAAAGCCCACCGGGTGTCCGACCAGAGGACGGTGCCGGAAGCATCCATCAGGCTGAGCTTCAGTTTGTAGTGTTCGTAGGGATTGGCGGAAAGGGTGCCCGGGCCGAAGGCCTGCAACTCGTCGTTCCAGGCGAGCGTCTCTTCGCCGAAGGAGCTTTTGACTTTGAGCGTGGTGCCGGTTGCCGGCGCAGGAGTCAGGGTAATGGCGAAGACCGGGCCGCGCACCCAACCGAGGGAAATTTGGTGGGGTTGTCCTCCGATGGTGACGTCGTAGCTGGCGCCTCCGCGTGGGCCGCGGTCGACGTCGTGGGCGCGCTCGTCCATGTGTTGCTTTTGCCACGGGATGTAGGCGAGCAGGGCGAGCAGCAGGAAGATAGCGCCGATCGCGACATAGCGGCCGATGGGGCGGCTGGTCGGGCGCACGAGCACAGGTTCGTCGGAGTATGCCATGGGGTGAATAGCCGACTGTGCCTAACCGCTTGTCCGGAGCAACTCAGGGTTTGCGAAAGAGGTAGTGGCTGACGAGCCATTCATTCCCTCCTTGGTAACCCCAGAGTTCGGCGCAGGACATGTAGAAGGTGCGCCAGTAGGCCCACCACTTGGTGGCTTGATCGGGTCCGTAGGTATCGCGGAACAGCGACATGATTTCGTCGCGGTGGGCGTCCATGTTTTTTAACCAGTGTTCGGCGGTCTGCTGGTAGTGGCGTCCGTTGACCTTCCAGTCGGAGACGAGTTTGAGGTCGTCCTGAAACTGCATGAACAGATCGTGCGCGGGCATCTGGCCTCCGGTGAAGAAGTAACGGCTCATCCAGTCGGAGGCGTCACGGGCCACGAAGTGGTAGCTGAAGCGACTGTGCGTGAAGATGTGCGTGAAGAGCAGGCCGCCGGGCTTGAGCCAGCGGGCGATGTTTTTGAAGAGCAGCTCGTAGTTTTTGAGGTGCTCAAACATTTCAACGGACACCACACGGTCGAACTGGCCGGCGGTGATGTCGAAAGTGTTGATGTCGCAGGTGATGATGCGGAGGTTGGAGATGCCGCGTTTGCGGGCCTCGGTGTCGATGTATTCCTTCTGGGTCCTGGAGTTGGAAATGGCGGTGATCTTGGCGTTGGGGAACTTCTCGGCGTTGTAGAGGCAGAGGGAGCCCCAGCCGCAGCCGAGCTCGAGGATGTGCTGGCCGTCGGCGAGCTGGGCGCGCACGGCGTAGAGCGCGAGCATGTGCAGCTCGGCCTGATCGAGCGTGTCCTGTTCGGTGGCGTAATAGCAGCCGGAGTATTTCAGCCGTCGGCCGAGGCAGTATTGGTAAAACGGGGTCGGGACCTCGTAGTGTTGCTCGTTGGCCGCGGTGGTCTGCTCGGCCAGGGCGCGGGTTTTCAGATCGGCGACGTAGGCCTCGCGGTTGTAAGTCGTAGTCTCATCCTTGATACGCTGTTTGAGCAGGCGGCGGATGCCGAAGCGCACGAGGCGGTCGGGGAGCAGGTTTTTTTCGAGCAGGGTGTCGATCATGAGATTTTTTTTGGCGGTAGCGGCACGAAGGTGGAGACGCGTTTCTGGTAATCGCGGTAGGCATCGCCGCGGGAGCGGATGGACTGTTCTTCGGTCATGGGAATGCCGGTGACAAAGAGCAGCAGGTAAAGAATCGCCGCGGGGGCGATCAGCCCGAGCCAGCCCCATGCCGCCGGCAGGGCAAAGAGCGCAAAGCTCACCCAAGTGAGCCACACGAAAAAGTAGTTCGGGTGACGGCTCCAGCCCCACAGGCCGGCATCGCAGACTTTGCCCCTGTTGGCCGGGTCTTTTTTGAAGGCGGAGAGCTGGGCGTCGGCGAGGGCTTCTCCGGCGATGGCGAGGACAAAGAGCGTGAGCGCGGCCCAGTCGAGCGGGGTTAAGCTTGGCTTGTCGCGGCCGGTGGCGAGCAGGAAGGGCGTCGCGAGGATGACCACGGAGACGGCTTGGAGTTGGTAGAACTTAAACATCTCGCGGCCGAAGTTGGGTGCCCAACGGGTGCGCATTTCCTGGTAGCGCCCGTCTTCCTCGGGGTGGTGGCTCATGACGCGGCGATACAAGTGGGTGCCGAGGCGGAGGGCCCAGGCGGTGACGAGCGCGGCGACCAGCCAGCGGCGCGGCGCCCAGCCGTCGGCGAGGGCGGCGTAGATCAGTGCAACGGGGCCGAAAGCGTAGCTCCAGACGATGTCGACGATGCCGTAGTTATCCATGCGCCGGGCTATGGCGAAGCAGGCTGCGAAGAGGGCGACGCAGGCGGCGAGGGCGACGGTGGCGAGGAGGAGCGGGTGCATGGGGTGGTCAGGCGAGGTGACGCCGGACGAAGCGGCGAAGCACGGGGCGTGTCCCGTAGTAGACGGCGCAGAAGAGCAACGGCGCGGTGAGCGCCCAGGCGGTGAAGGCGTGCAGGCCGGCCTGGCCAAAGCGGGTGAAGAATTCCCTAAGAGTGAGTTCGCCGAAGGCCTTGATCATTTCGACAATGGAAAACTGGGAGTCGTCGGGAGCCTGCCAGATCCATTCGCCCAGATGAACATAGACCAAAATCATGGCCAGATGCAGCGGGGTGAGCAGCTGGTTGATGGTTTGCAGGATGGGATGATTCATCCGGAACCACAGGCCGATCAACAGGCAGATGGTGGTGGTGGTTCCGAGGAAGGGAAACAGGCCGAAGGTGATGGCCACTGCGACGGTTGCGGCGATTTTATCGGGGGTGACGCCCTGAGTCAGCAGCGCGATGATCGGATCCTGGATGCGTCGGCGCCAAAAGCCGTGTTTGGGCTCGGTAGTGTCCGTTGGAGTGGCTGGCGGGGTGACGGTCTCGGTGGAATTCACGCGAGCAGATTCTTGGCCCCAAGCACATAGACGACAACACCCGCGATGAGAAATCCAACCGGCAGTGAGAGGTTTCCGTTACGACGGTGTGAAAACACGTCGGTCAACGCGGTGGTCGAATCCGCACGCACCGCAAAGAGTTCACGCAGCATGTAGGCGGCCAGGGCAAAGTTGCCCCAGAGGATCACCACCGGAAACCAGAGGATGCGGGCGGCGAGTCGTTGTTCTTTCCAGGCAACCCAAACGTAGAAAGTGATGAAGCCGAAATAGGCATCGAGCAGGGTGACTTGAAACCAAGGGTTGCCGGTGACTTCCGGCGGGATGTCGAAGAGGGCCTGCTCCAAGCTCGCGCGCGTCGTCCCCCAGAGCATGACGCAGAGAATGCCGATGAAGAGGGTGCGGAGAAAAACGATCATAGGAGCGGATGCGGAACGCGGTTTACAGCGCGAGGTTGTTGGGACGCGTGTAGACTGCGTGCACAACCGAAATGTTCCGCAGGGCAAAGGCGGCTTCGCAGTAGTTGAGGTAGTAGCTCCACTTGCGGATGAAGCGGTCGTCGAAACCAAGGGCGCGCACCGCGTCGAGCTTTTGACGGAAGGTGACGTGCCACGCGCGCAGGGTGCGGGCGTAGTCCTGGCCGAAGTCGTCGATGTGGTGCAGTCCAAAACCGCCGGACTTGGTCATCAGTTGGTTCACTCGGTTGAGCGAGAGCAGCAACGAGCCGGGGAAGATGTGCTTCTGGATAAAGTCGACGCCCTTGCGCAGCTCTTCGTAACGGGCGTCGGGGCAGGTGATGAATTGCAGGGCGGCGATGCCGGCGGGTTTGAGCACGCGATCGAGCGTTTGGCAAAATGACGGCAGGTAACGGTGACCAAGTGCTTCCATCATCTCGATGGAGACGACCTTGTCGTAGCGTCCGTCGAGGTCGCGGAAGTCCTGCAGGCGCACCTCGATTTTTTCGGAGAGACCGGCTGCGGCGACCCGGCGCACGGCGAGGTCGTGTTGTTCCTTGGACAAGGTGAGTGTCGTGACACGGCAGCCGTATTTGCCCGCGGCGTGCAGGGCCCAGCCGCCCCAGCCGGTGCCGATCTCCAGCACGTGGTCGGAGGCGGTGAGTTGGAGCTGGCGGCAGAGGGCGTCGTTTTTTTCGTGTTGGGCGTCTTCGAGCGAGAGCTGCGGAGCGCCGGCCGGCCATTTGGCGCTCGAATACATCAGGGTCGGATCGAGAAAGAGCGCGAAAAAGTCGTTCGAGAGATCGTAGTGTGCGCTGATGTTGCGACGGGCCTGCGCGCGGGAGTTGGGACGCAGGAGGTGACCGAGACGGTTGGTGAAACGCAGGACGTTGAGCGCCCAGCCTTGGGCGGCCTTGGCCGAGGAGCCGGACAGCGTGGGGGCTTGGTCGAGGTTAAGAATGAACCACGCGATCACGGCGGTGAGGTCGGGCGTGTCCCAGTCGCCGTCGAGGTAGGATTCGGCAAAACCGATGTCACCGGCCAGCACGCATTTTTTGAAAAACGCATTGCGGCGAACACGGATCGCGGCGGCGGCGGGGATGGCGAGCGGGAGTTGGATCGTCTGTGCCTTGGCGTGGTCGCCGAAGTCGATGCCGCCGCCTTCGGGGAGTTCCATGTGGAGGTGGCCGCGTTGCATGCCGCTGAACGCTTTGATGAGGGCGTTGCGGTAAAAGCCCGCGTTGGCCTGCCCGGAGAAGCTGGTTGTGGAGGCGGTGCTGGAGGCGGTTGGTTGGCTCATGACGAGAGGTGGGCGGAGGGTTGGGAATGCTGATGCGCCCGGGGTGTCGTTTGGGAAATGGAGGCGTGCGGGCGGTAGAGGTCGCGTTGATCGGCGGGGCGGCCGGACTTGGCGAACCAGGGGATTTTTTTCCAATAGAGGCGGAGTGCGTGCCAGTGGATCAACGCGATGACGCGCAGGGTGAGCAGCGGGTATTTTAAGAGAAACCACGCCAGCGTCCCGTCGGTCAGCGGCCTTGATGGACCGGCTAGCGTGCTGGTGAGTGTGCGATCGGAGCCGACGTAATCATCGATCTGAATCGCCAGATGATCGCCGGGCGGACGGAGTTTAAAATCGAAGGCCACGTCCACATCGGAGAACGGCGACACGTAGAAATATTTCGGCGTGCGCAGACGAAACACTCCCGCTTTCCGCCCCGCGCCGACGCGCCCGCCCGCTGGTGACTTGGATTCAATGTTCGTATTACGAACATGTGGATCCGGGCGAGGGGTGGGGTGGATGGTGGACGGACCGAGCACGTAGGGTTTCATTTCGCGGAAGGTATTGGTGACCTCGGCGATGGAGGCCACGCAGGTGCCCTCGCGGTCGTAGCAAAAATAGAAGGAAACCGGGTTGAACAGATAGCCGAGCATGCGCGGCAGGGTAACCAGTTCAACGCGGGCTTCGGGTCCCGGATCGATGCCCTCGGCGGCGAGTCGCGCCAGCACGCGGGCTTTTAGGGAAGAAGCGTTAAAGTCGTTTGGCCGTTCTTCCCGGTTTTTCGCGTCCGTCGGGTGGTGTAACGGGTCGGCAAGGGGGAGAAAGTCGCGTTCGCGGAAGCTGAAAATATTGCCGCGATTGACCGAAAAAAGCCGCAGCCGCCGTTGCAGTTGATCGAGCTCGTCCAGGTCCAGGGCGAGCATGAAGATGCGGTAGTCAAATCGGTGCGCCCGCGGAAGAAAGCGGGCGTGGAGGACTTTGCATTCGTAGATTCGTGATCGCATAACGCGTTGTGACGGAGCCGCCCGGACACGGGCAACTTACGGAAACCGTAGTGCACGCAACCCAGTATCGGTTTTAGCTAGGGATAATACGGCCCGTGCGGCTAGTCGGATGCGTCTAATCAGCCTTATGGGTCAGTTCCGGGCCTGGAGGATGGTCAGTGCGGTAAACACCAGCAGCGCGGCAAAAGCCACCCAGACGATGACCGGCGGCTTGGCTTTGATCTCCGGAGTGGCGATGATGGCGCGCTGGTAGTCGGCGGCGTAGACCTTGCGGCCGGGAGGGCCAAAGATGAGGAAGAGCACGTAGGCGCAGATGGCGATGCCGGCGGGGAAAAAGATGCCAAACTGCGGCACCGCAAAGATGATCAGGCTGATGCCGGCGAGAATGCCGCCACGGTAGCGAAATGCGGGGTCGAGCTTGCGAAAGCCGTAGCCGGCGAGCACGAAGGCAACACCAAAGGCAGCCAGAAACAGACCGGCTGGTTTGGGCGCGCCGGGTGCGTTTCCGGTGAGAATCAAGGCCCCGCGGTGGATCAAGAGAATCGCCGGCAGGTAAAAAAGGACTCCGATCGAGCGAATGCACTTCTCCCACATCAGGTGACGTTGGCGGAGAGCCTGCGGCGAGTTGGGATTGGTGTCTTTGGAACGGGAGGATTTTTTACTCATGTCTGAAGGTTGGCAGCTTGGTCGGGTCTGATTGGCGGGGAAAGTCCGTATAATGGCCGGACTCAGGCACCCCACGGGTCACGTTCTAGCAGGAGTTCGGCCAAATGAACGGCGCTCATGAATGCATCTTCGTGGAAACCGTGGCGGAAGTAGCTTCCGGCGAAGTAAGTCTCTGTGGTTCCGCGAGCTGCGGCATTGAGGCCGGGGAGTTGCGGTTGGGCGCGGGCGGCCCCAAGGTCGAAAAGCGGGTGTTCGTAGGCGATGGTTTTGATGACTTTGGCCGGATCGATGTCCTCGGGGCGGTTGATGGAAACGAAGTAACGTTCGCGGTCACTGACGCCTTGCAGGGCGTTCATGTAGTAGTGAGTGGCGGGCACGATTTTGCCCAGATCGTCCCGGGCCAGCTGGTAATTCCAAGCCGACCAGGCCTTGGGCGTGCGCGGCATCACGCTCACGTCGGTGTGCAGGGTGGCGGTGTTCGCTTGGTATTTAAAAGCGGTCAATAGTTCGGCCTCTTTGGGCGTGGGGTTGACGATCAATCGCAGGGCTTGATCCGCGTGGGTGGCGATGACGACTTGGTCAAAGCTGCGGGTGGCGCCGTCCGCACTCAACACGGTGACGCCTTTGCCGGACCCGTGGCGCACCACCCGGGTGACGGGGCAGCCGACCAGAATGCGATCGGCAAACGGGGCGATCAACCGCTTCAGGTATTCGCGCGAGCCGCCGTCGACCGTCCACCACTGGTGTTGGGTGTGCAGTCCCAGAAAGCCGTGATTGTGGAAAAACCGAAGCAGGCTGGCCGCGGGGAACGACAACATGAGCTCCGGCGGCGTGCTCCAGACCGCCGAGCTCATCGGCACGAGATAGAGGTCAAAAAAGTCCTGGCCGTAGTCGCGGCGGCGCACGTAGTCGCCGAGGGTTTCATCGGTGAGCGTCGGGTCGTCGAGGGCGGCGACCGCCTCTTTGTTGAAGCGGTTGATCTGCGACAACATACGCCAGAAACGGATGCTGAAGAGGTTTTTACGTTGGGCGAAGAGGTGGTTGAGCGAGCTGCCGCACCACTCGAGGCCGCTGGCGTCGTCGCGCACGGAGAACGACATCTCGGTCTTCTTAAGCGGCACCTGCAGCTCGTCGAACAGGCGGCAGAGCAGGGGGTAGGTCACCCGGTTAAAGACCATAAAACCGGTGTCGATCGGCACTTGTCTGGCCGGCTCGCCGGGAGTGGGCGGCGGCTCGGTGGCCTCGACGGTGTTGGTGTGACCGCCGATGGTGTTGTTTTGCTCGAATAAAGTCAGGTCGTGACCGGCGCGGTGCAGGAAGCGGGCGGTGCCGACTCCGGCGATACCGGTGCCGATGATGGCGATGCGGGACATGGAAAAGGATTAAAGGAGGTTCAGAATATCGGGCCGGCGCGGGGCGCGGTTGGTTGAAACAAAACGGCCCGCACCGGGTTATCGATGCGGGCCGGAGTTAAATAAATCAACCGAGCGTTAAGGTTTCGGGGAGTTGTCCGGCGCGGTGTGGCCGGGGGTGTCCTGATTTTTTTGAAGTTCGTGTGCCAGCGAGGAGAGGTCCTTGTGGTGGGCGGCGGGCTCGGCCTTCTTCGGCATCTCGGTCTGGGCGGCGGCAGCGGTGGCCACGGCAAAGGCGGCGGCGGCCGGCACGACTTTTTTCAATGTGGAATACTCGGGCATTAAGCTGGTCGAGCGGGCGGCGGCGGCCACGGACTTGTGGTGCTCGGCGTGCATGCCTTCTTCGAGAACGGACTGGGGAACGTCTTTCAGGCCCCAGATCAGGCCGGTCCATGAGAGTAGTTTGAGACCGTAGTAGGTCGGGTCGATCTCCCACCAGTAGAAGCCGTTACGCGTGGCGCTCTGGTAGCGATGGTGGTTGTTATGCCAGCCTTCGCCGAGGCAGATGATCGCGAGGATGAAACTGTTGCGGGAGTCGTCGCCAGTTTGGAAGCGGCGCTTGCCCATCAAGTGGGCCATCGAGTTGATGCAGGCGGTGCCGTGGAAAAGAGCGGTGGTGGAGACAAAAAAGCCCCACACGAGCATCTGCCAGCCGTTGGTGCCGAGACCGGGGGCGAAGCGTTCGAGCGCCGCACCGAGGCCAAACATCGAGAGTGCGTAGAGGATCGGCACGACGAGGTCGAAACGGTTGAGCCAGACGAGCTCGGGGAACTTCACCAGATCCTTGATCTTGGAGTAGTCGGTCGGGAAATTGCGGCGGGAGGTGATCCAGCCGATGTGCGACCAGAGGAAACCGTGCACGTGCGGGGAGTGGGCATCCTCTTCCTCGTCGGAGTGCTGGTGATGGTGGCGGTGATGGTAGGCCCACCAGAGGGAGCCGCGCTGCACGGTCGTGCCGGCCCAGAGCGCCAGGAAAAACTGGCCAAAGCGGGATGTGCTGTAGGTTTTGTGCGAGAAATAGCGGTGATGGATGCCGGTGACGGCAAACATGCGGATGAAATATAATGCGACGGCGGCCCAGGCGGCAAAGGCGCTGAAGCCGACCCACAGCACGCCAAAGCAGCCGAGGTGAAGGACCACGAAAGGCATGACGCGGACCCAGTCGACCTTGTCGGGTTCGTTGCGCATTTTCTCTGCGCCTTCGGGACAATAATCGGAGTCGATCCACTGCGTGACTGCCGTGCAGGCACGGCGAAAGAGGGAGGGATGGGTGGAGGAGGTGGCGGACACGGACATAGGCAAAGGAGATTTAAAGGTCGGATAATACCGGTTTGCGGAGGGCGGGCGCAAGACGCGTTTGGGGCGGCGGGCCGGTTGTGGAAAACGGTTGTTTGGTGATGAAAAAAGGGATGTGACGCGCCTTGCCAAAATCGAGTGTGCTCGGTTGGCTGCGCACCGCATGGACAATGCCATTAATGACCCGACCGCGAAAACGGATGCGGGGTTCCCTCCGGTTAAGAAACGTGAGATTTTTGGTTGGTGCTGCTTCGACTTTGCGAATTCGGCCTTCACCACGGTCATCATCACTGTGGTCTATGCGGCTTATTTCCAAAAGGTTGTGGCCGGAGGCAATCCCCGCGCGGAGGGGTGGTGGGGCACGGCGCTGTCGTTGTCGCAACTACTGGTGATTTTTGCCGCTCCGTTGGTCGGGGCCATTGCCGACGTCACTGCACGGAAAAAGGCTCTGTTGCTCGTGACCGTGTTGGTTTGCTCGTTCGGGACCATGTCACTGGTGTTTGTCGGGGCGGGTGAGATATGGCTGGCACTCGGTCTCATCGTGGTGGCCAACGTCGCCTTTTCCACGGGGGAGAACCTGTGTGGTGCGTTTTTACCCGAGCTGAGCACGCCGGAAACCGCCGGACGCATCTCTGGATACGGGTGGAGCGTCGGTTACTTTGGCGGACTGCTGAGCCTGGTGTTGGCTCTCGTGGTCATCAGCGGTGAAGGCGGCGCGGACCGTGTGCCGTTGACCTTCCTCATCACGGGGGCGTTTTTCCTGATAGCGAGTTTGCCGACCTTCCTGCTCATGCGGGAGCGCGCCCGGCCGCTGGCTTTGGCCAAGGGGGAGAGTTATTTTCACCGTGCCTGGGGGCAGCTTGCGACCATGCGCCGTGACTTGCCGCAACACCGGCAACTCGCGGTGTTTTTCGTCGCCATGACGGTGTTCCTGTCGGGCCTGACCGCGGTGATTGGTTTCGCTGCATTGTTCGCCATTAACGTGATCGGCATGACGCAGGAGCAGGTCATCACCCTGTTCATCGTTTTGCAGCTTGCCGGTGTGGCCGGGGCTTGGGGTTTTGGACTCTGGCAGGACCGTGCGGGACCGAAGCCGGCTCTCTCCGGTGCGCTGTTGCTCTGGATTGGGGTCTGCGTCGGGGCCGGGTTTTGCACGGGGGTTACCGAGTTTTATGTGATTGGCGTCTTTGCCGGCATCGCCATGGGCGCTCTGCAATCAGCCGCCCGCGCTGTCGTTTCGACGCTCACGCCGGAAGGGCGGCAGGGAGAGTTTTTTGGCTACTGGGGCTTTTTCGCCAAGCTCGCCGCCATGATCGGTCCGCTGAGTTTTGGCTGGATGATCAGCCACTTCGGCTACCGCCCGGCGATCATCGCCAACGCCGGCTTTTTCCTGGTCGGTCTGCTCATTCTTCTGCCGCTCAGTCTGCGTCCTGCTGCGACGGCGCGAGTTTGATTAGTTTCATTCCCGGCTCAGCGACTTGGCTACGGCTGCGACGATCGGAATAAAGGCCGCCGCCGCCGGCCGGCTGTGCGCGCCATGCAGCGTGAGAAACCCGATCTGCCGTGCCAGCGTCGGCCGGACAATCCGCAGCGCCACGTAGTCGCCTTCCGGTCGTCCCCAAAGCGCCGAGGCGGGCACGATGCCCACGCCGCCGCCCGATTCCACCATTTGCAGCAGGACGTCCACCGAGCTGAGCTCCAACGCGAAACTCGGTGCGCGGCGCGCTTTGGCAAAGGCCTTGAGCAACAACGTCCGCGTGCCGTATCCCGGTGGCGGAGCTAGCAACGGCCGCGTGCGGATGTCGTCGATGGTCACGCTCGCCTGCTCGGACAGCGGGTCGAGTGCCGGCACCACCGCCATCAATTCCTCGGTATACAACGGCTGCGTGCGCAGGCTCATCTCAGCCGGCGGCACCATGCCGATGCCCAGCTCCACCGTGCCCGAGACCACGGCGCGCTCCATGTCGTCGACGGACATTTCCAAAATCTTAATGTGAATGCCCGAATACTCCTGATGAAACCGCGTCAACGCCCGTGGTAGCAACCGGTGCGTCAACGACGGCAACACAGCGATGGTCAACGACCCGCGTCGCAACTCGCTCATGTCATCCAGCGAACTGCGCAGATTCTCCATCTCCGCGAGCACGCGACGCACGTAGGGCAACAGCATCTCGCCGGCCGGCGTCAATTGGCAGCGAGAGCGTGCGCGGTCGAAGAGCGGCACACCCAACGCCTTTTCCATCTGTTGGATTTGTTGCGAGAGCGTCGGTTGCTTCAGTCCGATCACGGCGGCCGCGCGGCTAAAACTTCCATGCTCCGCGACCGCCTGAAAGTAGAGTAAATGGCGCAGTTCGACGCTGTGGTTAAGTATAGATGGCATCTATTGCGGATATAGCTGGTGCCGTTCCAAAGCTGGTATCTCCCATGCTAATTGCGGGGTGGTTCCATTCTTCCACATGAAAACAACGAATAACTTCAACCGCCGCGATTTCATGAAAATCGCCGGCGCCGCGGCCGCCGGGCTCGCCTTCTCCTCTCTGCCTACCAACGTCTTCGCCGCGGGTTCCCGTGAAAAGGATCTGAACATCCTCTGCTGGGAGGGATACAACAGCGACAACGTCCTCAATCCCTTTCGCAAACTCCACAAGGGGCTCTCCCTGAAGGCCGAATCCGGAACCGACGATCCGAGCATGATCAACAAGCTCCGCGCCGGTGAGATCAAGGTCTGGGATCTGATCAATCTCAACCAGTGCTGGGCTCGTGAGCAGATGTGGACCGAAGGCCTGATTAAATCGATCAGCATGGATCGTTTCATGCCCTACATCGAAAAAATGATGCCGATGTTCTATAACAAGGAAATGGGCATTAACCCGTTCGCGCTCTCTCCCGACGGCAAGGAGCTCATCGGCATGATGCAGCGTTTCGGCCCGATGAACTTTGTCGTCAACACCAAGAAAATCTCCGTCGACATGGCCGAAGACCAAGGCCTGCCCATGTTCCTCGATCCAAAGATGAAGGGCAAATACGGCCTGCTCGCCTGGGACAACTGGAACGTCATGCACATGTGTCTCACCGCCGGCTTCTCGCCCTACAAGGTGCACACTCCCGAGGAGGTCGAGCTCTTCAAGACCACCGCGCAGACTCTCTTCTCCAACGCCTCCATGATCAGCGGCGATCCCGCCCAGCTCAACCAGGCGCTCATCAACGGCGAGATCGACGCCATCTACTCCGGCGGCATCTACACCTGTTCGGTCGCCCGCTTCGAAGGCTTCAATGAAGTCCACCACATCAGTCCCCGTCGCGGTCCGCTCGAAGGCGGCAAGGGCTCTCTCCAGTGGTTCGAGCTCACCTCCGTGGTTAACAATCCAGACGTCAGCCCGCTCGCCGAGGACTTCCTCGAATACGTGCAGCGCCCCGAGATCTGCCACACCGTCGCCATGGCCGAAGCCTCGCACAATCCGGTCACCCAGATGTCGCAGCCCGAGGTCTTCGCCAAGTTCAAGAAGGACGAGCTCAACAGCTTCCACTGGGACACCCTCGAGGCGCAGATGAATCGCAGCGTCGACTACCAAGTCGTGCCCGACAACGACCTGCTCACCTCCATTTACAACGAGGCCAAGCGCACCCGCGAAGGCTGAGCATTACTCGGTAAACCTCGCAGTTCCTGACAACAGCCATTCCCAGCGGACCGGGTCACATACCCGGTTCGCACGGGATCGGCGTGCCCGCACCAAATTAATCAAACCGGATACATGGACGACATCGCAGCACCCATTCTTGAGGTGACCAACGTTACCAAGCGCTTTGGCAAATTCACCGCCGTCGACGACGTAAGTTTTCAGGTCAAGGACGGCGAGTTCTTCACGCTCGTCGGCCCCAGCGGCAGCGGCAAGACCACGCTGCTGCGCATGCTCGTCGGTATGGAGAAACCCACTACGGGCGAGATCCGTATCTGGGGCCAGCTCGTCAACGACCTCGCGCCAAACAAGCGCCCGACCTGTATGGTCTTTCAATCGCTGGCTCTCTTTCCGCACATGTCCGTGGGTAAGAACGTCGAGTTCCCCCTGAGCATCCGCGGGGCAGGGGAGAGTGACCGCCGCACGCGTGCCTGGGAGTTGCTCAAGCTCCTGCATCTCGATCCCAACCGCTATTATAACAAGAGCGTGACCCAGTGCTCCGGTGGCGAACGCCAGCGTGTCGCCCTCGCCCGTGCGCTCGCCTACGACCCGGACATCCTCTTCTTCGACGAGCCGCTCTCCGCGCTCGACGCCCGCCTGCGCAAAATGCTCCAGAAAGAGCTCAAGGACCTCCAGCGCAGCACCAAAAAAACCTTCTGCTACGTCACTCACTCGCTCGAGGAAGCCATGATCATGAGCGACCGCGTCGCCATCCTTCGCGCCGGTGTCATCGATCAAATCGGCGAACCCGACGAGATTTACGCTTCGCCGAAAAACGCCTTCGTCGCCGAGTTTATGGGTGAGGTCAACCTGCTCGACATCACCGCCACCGGCGGCACCACCGCGAGCTGGGAGACCGGTCGCAAAACCCAGCCGATCAACCTGCCCGCGCCTCTTGAAGCCGGCACCGAGCGCAAGCTGCTCATCCGGCCCGAGTCACTGCGTTTCCTCCGCCCCGGTGAGACCGCCGGCAACACCATCCCCGTGAAAATCCTCAACGAATTTTCACTCGGCTCCCGTATTCAATATCACGTTGAGGTCGCCCCCGGCTTCACTCTTACCGTCGAGCGACTCCGCGAAGAGCGTGCCTCGGGTGAGGCGCTCCTCGGGTGGGAACTCGCCGACAGCCAGATCCTTGAATCATGAGCACCGAGACTCCCAAGAAAAAATTCAGCTTCGGTCCCGGGCTCATCGGCACGCTCTCGGCCTCGCCGTTTGCGTTGCTCATGCTCTTCGGGTTTGTGGCTCCGCTGCTCTGCGTCGTGTGGTTCGGTCTCATGCCGGCCAAGACCTTTGACCTGCTGCAGATGCCCACGTTGGACAACTACCGCACGATCTTTGAGCAGACCTATTTCAAATCGATCCTCTGGTCGCTCGGCTTGGCCGGCGTCACTGTGATTATCCTGCTCGCGATCTGTTACCCGTTGGCCTTTGCCATGGCCAAGATTTTCAAGGGCGGTGGCGCGACCTTTATCACTTACGCCATCGCGACCTCACTCTTCGTTTCGGAAAACATCCGACTCTTCGGCTGGGTCATCGGTTTCATGAAGCGCGGTGTGGTCGGCGGCCTGCTGGAAACGTGGTTCAATATCGAGATCGATTCCCTGCTCTACAACGTGCCGGTGATCATTCTCGGCATGAGTTACGTCTACTTGCCGTTCATGCTTTTCCCGCTGGTCCTCGGCGTGAATATGGTTCCCGACCAAGTGCGTGAGGCGGCCTTCGACCTCGGCGCGAGCCGCTGGCAGGTGTTTCGCAAGATCGACCTGCCACTCTCCATGCCGGGTGTAATGATCGGATCACTACTTGTGTTTGTGCTCTCAGTCGGTGCCATCTCCGAAGCAAAAATCCTCGGCGGCCAGAAGGTCGTCACCATCGCCTCCGACATCGAGTCCGAGTTTACTTACGCGCAGAATTGGCCGCTCGGCTCCGCGCTCTCCGCGCTGTTCATCGCGCTGACCACCATCGTCGTGTTCTTCGCGCTCAGCCGCTTCGACTTGGAAAAACTCCTCGGCAAAAAGCCCTCCGAATAATCCGCCGCCATGATCGTTTCCCGAACCCAGAAAACCGGATTCAGCCTCTACGCGGGCCTTGTGCTGCTCGTGTTTTATTTCCCGGTATTTTGCATCATCGTCGCTTCCCTTTCCAAGCGCCGCTTCTTCTCGTTCCCGTATCCTCAGGAGCAGATCACGTTCAAGTGGTATGAGGACGCGCTGAACTCGGCACAGGTTCACGACTTCGTGAGCGTCAGTCTGCGCATCGGTGTGGTCACCGCGCTGGTCTCGGTCACCATCGGGTTTTTCTCGGCACTCGCTTATGCGCGTTACCGTTGGAAGGGACGCCAGACCTTTCAGCGCCTCGTGTTGCTGCCGTTGTTTTTCCCGCAGTCGGTCCTCGGGCTCGCGCTGCTGATGTGGTTCAACTTCCTCAATATCACGACCACCTGGTGGACCGCCGCCATCGCCCATACCGTTTGGATCGCGCCGATCACCACGCTGATCATCGCCATCCAGGCTTACGGCCTCGACGACTCGCTCGAAGAAGCCGCCCGCGACCTGGGCGCCACCCGTTGGCAGATCCTGCGCAAGATCACCATCCCGCTGCTCCTTCCCGGCATGATCAGCGCGACGTGTTTCGCCGTGCTGCTTTCGTGGGGCAACTTCGCCCTCTCGCTCTACACCACCGGTGCCGACAGCTCGCTGCCCGAGTGGCTCTACGCTCGTATGACCAGTGGTTACCAGCCCATGGTGCCGGCCGTCGGCGTCATCAATGTCGTCTTCGCCGTCGTCCTCGTGCTGGTCCTTTTCGGCATCGTCAAGTGGAGCACCCGTAAGTCACGCCGCGCCACCGCCACCGCGAGCGGACACTGATCAACTTCATCTCTTCACAACCCCTCATGAGTGCATCGTTAAAAAACAAATCCGTCATCGTCACCGGTGGCAGCAAAGGAATCGGCAAGGGCATCGCCCGCGTCTTCGCGCAACACGGTGCCAAAGTCCTGGTGGTCTCCCGCACGGCCGCTGAAGGCGAGGCCACTGTGGCCGAGTTTGTCGCCGCCGGCGGCACTGCGGCTTTCTTCAAGGCCGACGTTTCCAAGCGCGCCGAAGTCACCGCCATGATCGCCAAGGCCGTGGAACTCCATGGCGGCCTCGACGTCATGTGCGCCAACGCCGGCACCTTCCCCGCCTGCAAACTCGCCGACATGACTGACGAGGAATGGGACGGCATTTTTGTGACCAACGTCCGCAGCATGATGCTCTGCGTGCAAGCCGCGTTGCCGGAGCTCAAGAAAAGCGCTGCGCCTCGTGTGGTCGTCACTTCATCCATCACCGGCCCCACGACCGGTTTTCCCGGCTGGTCGCACTACGGCGCGACCAAGGCCGCCCAGCTCGGCTTTATCCGCACCGCCGCCATCGAGCTCGCCAAGGATCACATCACCATCAACGCCGTGCTCCCCGGCAACATCATGACCGAAGGACTCGCCGGCATGGGCGCAGACTACATCGCGGCCACCGCCGCCTGCATCCCGCTCGGCAAACTCGGCACCGTTGAAGACATCGGCCACGCCGCCGCCTTCCTCGCCTCGGCCGAGGCCGGCTACATCACCGGACAGACCATCACCGTCGACGGCGGCCAGATCCTGCCCGAATCCCCCGCGGCCCTCACCGCCTGATTTCCCATGAACACCGGCTGGCGCAACGCGTATCGGTCTTTCTACTACGAGACCATGGACGGGGACTCGCTCCCCGACATCGTGCTCGATCCGCAGGAGACCGCCCTGCTCGTCATCGACCTGCAGGCCTGTTATCTGCCGTCACCGCCGGCGCCGGATGCCACCGCCGCCGAGGTCGCCGAGTGGGAACGTTGGGCGCCCTTCCGCTCGCGTCTGAAAACTATCGTGCTGCCCGCCGCCCAGCGCCTTATCGCCCGCTTCCGTGAGCTCGGCCGCGACGTCATCTACGCCCGCATCGCCTGCCTCACGCCCGACGGCCGCGACCGTTCGCTCAGCCAGGCCCGGCCCGGTTTTAACAACATCATCCTCCCGATCAACGCACCCGAGTCGCAGGTGATCTCAGAGATCGCCCCGCTGTCGCACGAGATCGTGGTCACCAAGACCACCGACAGTGCGCTCACCGGCACCAACCTCCGGCTGATCCTCGCCAACCTCGGCGTTCGCAACGTCGTCGCCTGCGGCATCTTCACCGACCAGTGCGTCGCCTGCACGGTGCGCTCCCTGGCCGACGAAAGCTTCAACGTTATCGTGGTGGACGATGCCTGTGCCGCCGCCACCGACGAACTTCACCGTCAGGAACTCACCATCATCAACAACATCTACTGCCAGGTCCTCACCACCAACGAAACACTTCAGGCCATTTCGGCCAGCTGATCCGTTCCCCTCAACCTCTCCCTCTCATGTCCGCCCTCATTGATTCACTCCTTTCCGCAACCAAATCTGAAGTCCTCGCCGACAGCGTTTCCTATTGGAATCCTGACAAGGTTCACTCCTGGGCCGCCCGCGGCACTCCGCTCGTCATCGGTAAACGCGAACGCTACTTCCTGCACGACATGTCGGGCCACCGCCTGATCGACCTGCATCTCAACGGCGGCACCTATAATCTCGGTCATCGCAACCCCGAGATCATCGCCGAACTGAAGGAAGCCTTCGATCACTTCGACATGGGCAACCATCACTTCCCCGCCATCGGTCGTGCCGCCCTCGCCAAAAAACTCGTGCAAACGGCCACGCCCAACATGCGCTACGCCGTCCTCTCCAGCGGTGGCGGCGAGGCCATCGACATCGGTCTCAAGTGCGCCCGCTACGCCACCAAGCGGCGCAAGATTGTTTCCATCATCCGCGCCTACCACGGTCACACCGGTCTCGCTCTCGGCACCGCCGACGGACGCTACGCCGACCAGTTCATGAGCGGCGGTCGCCCCGATGAATTTGTCAAAGTTCCCTTCAATGACCTTGAGGCCATGGAGGCCGCCCTCGCTCCCGGCGATGCTGCCTGCGTCATCATGGAGACCATTCCCGCCACCTACGGCTTCCCGATGCCGGCCGAGGGCTACTTGCCCGGAGTCAAAGCGCTCTGCGAAAAATACGGTTCCCTCTACGTCGCGGACGAAGTCCAGACCGGCCTCATGCGCTGCGGCTCCGGAAACCTCTGGGGCATCACGGGCTACGGTGTGCAGCCCGACATCATCGTCACCAGCAAAGGCCTCAGCGGTGGTCTCTATCCCATCGGTGCGGTCATCACCAACGAGGCCGGCGGCGGTTGGCTCAAGGAAGACGGCTGGGGTCACATCTCGACCTTCGGCGGTTCCGAACTGGGTTGTGTGGCCGCGCTCAAAACCCTCGAAATCACACTGCGCCCCGAGACGATCGCCAACGTCGACCGTATCGCCATGAAGCTCCGCGTCGGGCTCGAAGAGATCATTTCCAAACACGACTTCTTTACCGGCATCCGTCAGCGCGGCGTCATCTTTGGTCTCGAATTCAACGCCCACCCCGAAGGCGCCAAACACGTCATGCGCGAGCTCTACGCCAAGGGCGTCTGGGCCATCTTCTCGCAGCTCGATCCGCGCGTCCTGCAGTTTAAGCCCGGCCTCCTGCTCACCGCCGCCGAGTGCGACGAGATCCTCGAACGCACCGCCGACGGCATCGCCGCCGCCGCATCCAGTTTCTAAATACGCACCATGCCTGCCGCCGCCATCACCCCTGCCGCGTTTGCCGCACTCTCCACCAAGCAACAGCTCGCACGCATCGAAAAAATGGTGCGTCAGGCGTTGCCGCTGTTCGGCCTGCCGGTCGAATCCGGCGTGCGTCTGCTCAACTACTCCGAGAACGCCACCTACCTGCTCACGCCGCCCGTCGGTCCGAGACGCGTGCTGCGGATCAACCGTCCGGGCTACCACCCGCGCCTGCACATTCTCACCGAGCTTGCTTGGGTGCAGACGCTGAAACGCGACACCAAGATCACCGTCGCCGAGCCCGTCCCCGGCCTTGACGGCGAGGCCGTGCAATACGTCTGGCATCCGGCTGTGCCTGAGCCGCGCCACTGCGTGCTCATGACGTTTGTCGAAGGCACCGAGCCCGACGACACCAACCGTCTCGCCGCCTTCGAGATGCTTGGCGGTGTCACCGCACAACTCCATCTGCACGCCGCTGCTTGGAATCCACCACATCCCGTGCTGCGCGAACGTTGGGACTTCGAGACCATGGTCGGCGACCTCCCCCACTGGGGCCGTTGGCAAGACGGTCTCGGCATGACTCCTGCCAAAAAACGTAAACTCGCCAAACTCCTGCCCGTCATCCGTCGGCGGGTCGACTCCATCGGCTACGGCCGAGAACGCTTTGGGCTCATCCACGCCGACCTGCGCGCCTCCAATCTGCTCGTGCACAACGGCAACGTTGCAGTCATCGACTTCGATGACTGCGGACACTCCTGGTTCATCTACGACCTCGCTGCCGCACTCAGTTTCATCGAGGCGCATCCGGACCTGCAGGCCTACATCGACGCCTGGTTGCGCGGCTACACCGCCCTGCGAAAACTCTCGAAGCAAGAGATAGCCGAGATCCCCACCTTCATCATGATGCGCCGATTGCTGCTCGTGGCCTGGGTCGGCTCCCACGCCGACACGGTGCAGGCTCAGCTCATGGGCCCGCAGTTCACCGACGAAACCCTCAAACTAGCCGACGACTACCTCGCCAAATTCGCCTAAACTAACTGGACAGGAAACCTGTCCGTGTTAGTCTGCCGCCATGACCACACTTTCTTACACCGAAGCACGCGACAAACTCGCCAGTGTCTGGGATGAAACCGTCTCAACCCGTGAGCCCGTCGTGCTTGAACGTCGTGGACACGAGTCCGTCGTTCTCGTCCCGCTCGATGAGTGGCAGGGTGTTGTTGAAACTGCCCATCTGCTCCGCTCGCCTGCCAACGCCCGCCGTCTGCTGGCCGCGCTCAACCGTCTCGATAAAGGCGAAGGTGTCACGCTCACACCGACTGAACTCGCGGCCCGCGTCAAAGCATGAGCGAGCCGACCCGCAGTCTCGTTTTCGACCGAGACTTTCTAGCCGATCTCGCGTGGTGGGTTCAGACCGACCGAAAAATCGCTCTCAAAATACTCGAACTCATCGAAGCCATTCGCCGCGACCCGCATACCGGTCTCGGCAAACCCGAGCCTCTTCGCCACCTCGGCTCCGGAGTCTGGTCCCGGCGCATCACTCAAGAACACCGTCTGGTCTACATGGTCCGAGAAGATCGCATCCTCTTCGCTCAAGCTCGTTACCACTATTGATCAGCAATAAACTTATGGCTCACGAAAGACACAAAAGAACAATCCGACCTTCGTTTTCCTTCGTGCCCTTCGTGGTTAAAACCCCGACTCGATGAGCTTCGCGACCACCATCGGCAAAACCCGCCACAACTTCGCCACTCTCGGCGAACTCATGGCCAAGGCCACTCCGCACCGTTCTGGTGACGTGCTGGCCGGGGTCGCCGCCGCCTCCGCCGAGGAACGCATTGCCGCCCAGCTCTGCCTCGCTGACGTGCCGCTCGCGCGTTTTCTCGAAGACTTGCTCATCCCCTACGAGACCGACGAAGTCACCCGGCTTATCATCGACACTCATGACCGCGCCGCCTTTGCGCCTGTCGCCGGACTCACCGTTGGGCAGTTTCGCGACTGGCTGCTGCGTTACGAAACCGACTCGGCGACGCTCACCGCGCTCTCTCCGGGGCTCACCCCGGAAATGGTTGCCGCCGTGTCCAAGCTCATGGGCAACCAAGACCTCGTGCTCGTTGGTCAAAAATGCCGCGTGGTCACCGCTTTCCGCTCCACGATCGGTCTGCCGGGCCGCCTCGCCGTGCGCCTTCAGCCCAACCATCCGACCGACGATCCGCAGGGTATTGCCGCCTCGATTCTCGATGGATTGCTCTATGGGTGTGGTGACGCCGTCATCGGTATCAACCCCGCCACCGACAGCGCTGCCGCCATGGAGACGTTGCTCCGGTTGATCGACGAACTCGTCCGCCGCTACGAGATCCCCACCCAGTCCTGCATTCTCGCGCACGTTACCACTGCGCTCGACGTGATGGCCAAGGGCGCGCCGCTCGATCTCGTTTTCCAATCCATCACCGGCACCGAGGCCGCCAACAAGAGCTTTGGCATCAACCTCGCGCTCCTCGCGGAAGCCCGCGCCGCCGCCCTCGCGCTCAAACGCGGCACGGTTGGCGACAACTGCATGTATTTCGAAACCGGCCAAGGCTCGTGCCTTTCTGCCGGCGCGCACCACGGGCTCGATCAACAGACCTGCGAGGTTCGCGCCTACGCCGTCGCGCGTCCGTTCAAACCGTTGCTCGTCAACACCGTGGTCGGTTTCATCGGCCCCGAGTATCTCTACGACGGTAAACAAATCATCCGCGCCGGCTTGGAGGATCATTGCTGCGGCAAACTCCTCGGTCTGCCCATGGGGGTGGATGTCTGCTATACGAACCACGCCGAAGCCGATCAGGACGACATGGACACGCTGCTCACGCTCCTCGGCGTGGCCGGTTGCAACTTCATCATGGGTATCCCCGGGGCCGACGACATCATGCTCGGTTACCAAAGCACATCCTTCCACGACAGCCATTATCTGCGCCAGGTCCTCGGCCTAAAGCCGGCCCCTGAGTTTGAGGCTTGGCTCGAAAAAATGCGTATCGTTTCCGATGGCCGCCGCCTGCTGCCGACCGATGGAAAACACGCGTTGCTAAGTGACGGACGGTTTAAGTAATCACGCCCTGATACCGGCTCCGTCCGACTCAACCCGCGCCGGCCGCGACCCTTGGGCGCGCTGCGCCGCTACACCTCGGATCGCATCGCACTTGGTCGAAGCGGTGGTAGTTGAAGAATGGATACTGTTCTGGGTTTTCGCCTCTCGCACGCCCGCGACGCCGTCATGGCACTCTTTGACCTCGAAGCCCTGGCCGCCCGCATTGGCCGCGAAGAAGCTCGCCCATCTCCTGATCGAATCCGCCCGCCTCGGCGTCAGCGGTGTCGCGTTAAAAGACACCCAGCCGACGGCCGGCGAACTCACCGGCTGAGTTGGAATCCTTTCTTTCCGTGCGCAGGGTCTGACGTAGTGGTAATGACATGACGTAAATTAAGCTGAACTCATTCACCTGTTTGCGTGCGTTTATTTAAATCAATCGGGCGTGGACAGATGATGTTAATCGTTCTGGGGTGGGCGTTGTGATTTATCGCTTACCTACCCTCAAGTTGCTGGTCCTTTCCGGGCTCGTTTTCTCCTTCAATTCCCAAGCGCTCGCGGCCAACAAGATCAGCGACAATCGGGTCACACTCGACAGTCCCGTCAGCGCTGAGGATGTGATCTCGCTTAGAGCTCTGAAATCATGGCCGGGAACCACGGTGCAACTGGATAAGACTGCCACCGATGAGGTGTTGGTGTCGCTGTCGCAGCTCCCGGAAATCCGCAGCCTCTACTTCCACGGTAATACTCAGATTACGTCCTTGAGCCCCCTGGCCCAGTTGACGGAGCTGAGCAGTCTGGAAATTCGTTCACTGAAACCGCCGTCCGGCGAACACCTCAGCATCGCTCCGCTCGCCAAGTGCACCGAGCTGATCAAGGTCGATTTCTACGCCACCCATATCACCGATGTCGACGCGCTTCGCTCCTGCCCGAAGTTGCAGGATGTGAGTCTTTACATGGCGGATGTCGATTCGCTCGCTTTTCTCGCCGCCACGCCGGATGTGAGCTCGCTTAATCTCTACGGATTTCAGCACACCTTTTCATCCTACGATTCTGTATCCAAGCTTTCGCGACTAAAGGAGCTGAACATCTACATGAACACTCAGGCGACCGATGCCAATCTGGCCGTGCTGTCCAAGTTGACCACGCTCCGGAAGGTCGACATGGCCAATAGCAAGGAGGTCACGTCCCTCGGGTTTCTCACCAACTGTCACGACATGGACGAGTTGGATGCGAAATGGTCCAGAAACCTTACCGACGTGAGTGCTCTCCGTGGAATGCCCTACCTGACCAAGGTTGAGCTGGATAGAACGGCGATCCGCGATCTCAACGCCCTCGCGGGCAAATCCTATCTGAACTATCTGAATATCTCCGAGACTGCCGTCACCGATCTGTCCCCGCTCAAAGACTCGCTCTATCTGGAAACCCTCGACCTTGAGGAGAGTGCGGTGGTTGATCTGACACCTCTGAGTAAAATTGTGATGTTGAAGACCCTGAACTTGTCCAAGACCCGCGTCACCGACCTTTCGCCGCTGAAGCACCAGCGCCGGCTGCGCAGCCTTACACTGGATAATTCTGCCGTCACTGATCTTGGCCCGCTGGCGGAGCTGTCCACGCTGCAAACCCTCTCGCTTGACCGAACCGCAGTGACGGATCTGACACCGCTGTATCGTTTGAATGATCTTCGTAATATAACGCTCTCCCGGATCATTCCGGATGAACAGATCGAAGCCCTTAAACGCGCCTGCCCGAAGCTATCGGTCCGTCTGCGTTAAATGCACCGGAGCGTCGCTGCTTGGCTGCCTGTGCGAGTCAGTCCTCTACTGGCTCGCACAGGCAGCCATCAGGGAAGGCCTGCATTTGCCGCATCCAGAGCACGCGGCTGAAGCTGTTGGTCAGGGCCTCGTGCAGCGCCGCATTAAAATCGTAGGAGCGGTCGTCGTAGCCGAAGCCTTCGATAGCTTCGTCGAGGCCGAGCATCACGGCGAACATGCGGGCGCGCAGCGTGGTCACGTGGACGCCGTCGATGTCGGCCGTGGGGTCGGTATTGAGGGCCTCGCAGGGTTTCGAGTCACTGGTGTGGTGCACGCGGCAGATCTCGGGCCGGTCCACGTAGACGGTGCACTTTCCTTCGGGGTCGAGCAACGCGCACTTGCTCCAAGGGCGTTCGCGGGCGACGGCGCTGCCGAGCCTTTCGAAACGCTCCCGGTGGGCGGCGAGGTGTTCGATCAAGGCGGCGAGTCGGTCGGGTGAAAAATTGAGCTGGATGTGTTCGGCGACGTAGAAGACTTCGTGCGCCTGCAAGTCGACCAGTGTGCTGCAACAGTGGCTGCAACCGGCATGGCAGGCGACGGTCCGACGAATTTTTGCCGGGGTTTCGTCGTGGGTTTTTTCGATCAGGTCCAGACCCCAGCGGATCGCCTTGAACATGCTGGCGGCGTCGGTGACGGTTTCCAGCCGCTCCTCCATGCCCTCGATGGTGGTGACGGCTTTGGTGGCGGTCCACTCGCCAGTCGGGAAAAGGTAAACCAGGGTGTGAAATGAATGGTCTCGTTGCCGGCCGCTTATGGCGCCCGAGCCTTTGTGGTTATTAGATTGCAGGCCAGCCTCCGCTCGGAGAGAGCTCATTTCTTGGCAACTTGCTGAGCAATCCATCCCCTACAAAAGCGCCCCATATGCACCTGATCGACTGGCTGATTGTCGTCGTCCCTGTGTTTTTAATTCTTTGGTTGTCCATTTACTCGAAGCGCTACGTGCGCGGCGTGGTGGACTTCCTCGCCGCCGGCCGCGTGGCCGGTCGCTATGTGCTTTCGGCGGGAGATCTCACCTCCGGCCTTGGCGTTATCACGTTGGTCGCGTTGGTGGAGTCCAAATACCAAGTCGGCTACGCGCTTAGTTTCTGGGAATACCTGATGGTGCCGGTGGGCATTATTATGAGCCTCACCGGTTACTGCACCTATCGCTTTCGAGCTACGCGGTCGCTATCGATTGGCCAGTTTCTGGAGATGCGTTACAGCCGTTCGTTCCGCATCGTGGCGGCGTCGCTGCGCACGCTCTCGGAAATGATGACCAACGCCATCGGCCCGGCCATCGCGGTGAACTTCTTCATCTATTTCCTGGGCCTGCCTCATAAGATCATGATTTTTGGCCTGGCGCTGCCCATGTTCGCTTTGCTGGTGGCTGTGTCGCTGTGCTTTTGTATGATCGTCATCTGGCCGGGCGGTCGCATCTCGCTGCTCATCACCGATGCATTCCAAGGACTCATCTGCTACCCGATTTTTGTTATCATCGCGGGTTATATTTTCCTGCACTTCGGTTGGAATGACACCATCGCTCCGGTCATGATGGACCGTGTTCCCGGTCAGAATTTCATCAACCCGTTCGACATAGATAAGCTTCGTGATTTTAACATTTTTGCTCTCGTTGTGACGATGGTTGGCAGCGTGCTTAACCGGGCGAGTTGGATTGGCAATGATACGACCAACTGCGGGCGCACGCCGCATGAGCAAAAGATGGCCGGCATCCTCGGCACCTGGCGCGGCCTTTATGCCTCACTGATGCTTTTGCTGGTCGCCGTGATGATCATCACGCTGATGACCCACCGCAATTTCGCGAATCAGGCGCACGACATCCGCCAGCAGCTCACGCAAAAAGTCGCCCAGGAAGCGGTCGCCGACCCCGTGATGCGGGCCCGGCTCGACGCCAACATCGCCGCGCTCCCGGTGCCCTCCCACGAGATCGGTTTGGATGCTCCACTCTCCCGGGAGAGTAACATCGATACACCTTACATTCAGGCTGCCCGCGAGACCCTGGGCACTACTCCCGAGGGCAACGTGCAGTTCCAAAAGTTTCGCACGCTCTATCAACAGATGATGCTGCCGGTGGCGCTCAAGAACCTGCTGCCAGTCGGCCTGATGGGCTTGTTTTGCCTGCTGATGATCATGCTCATGTTGTCGACCGACGACTCCCGGGTATTCAACGCCTCGTCGACCATCGTGCAGGACATCATCATGCCCCTGCGCAAAAAGGGGTTTTCCCCGGCGCAGCACCTGCGCGCCCTGCGCCTTTGCTCCGCAGCGGTGTGCGTCTTTTTCTTCGTGGTGTCGCTGTTCTTTGTGCAGCTCGATTACATCAACATGTTCATCACGATCATGACCGGCATGTGGTTGGGCGGCGCGGGGCCGGTTATGATTTTTGGTCTCTATAGTCGCTTTGGCACCACCACGGGCGCCTTCTGTTCATTGCTGTTTGGATCCGGCCTCTCCATCGGCGGCTTGTTTGTGCAGCGCAATTGGGCGGACAACCTTTACCCTTGGATGCACGCTCACGGCTGGGACGTTCCTTTCGGTCGTTTCCTTGAGACGGTTTCTGGTCCCTTTAACCCCTATATCGTTTGGGAGATGGATGCGGTTAAGTTCCCGATCAACTCCTACGAGCTCTACTTCATGTCGATGATCGCGGGTATCGTCGCTTACGTCCTCGGCTCTCTGCTCACCTACAAAGGCCCCTACAACCTCGACCGCTTGTTGCACCGCGGCATTTATGCCGTCGAAGGCACGATCAAGCCGCCCTTCAAATGGACACCCGGCAACGTCGCCAAGGCCCTCGTCGGCATCACTCCGGAATACACCCGTGGCGACAAGATCATCGCCTGGTCGGTCGTCGGCTACGCCATTGTTTACAAGTTCGGCCTCTGCTTCGTGGCCGTGTTGATTTGGAATATGATCAAGCCTTGGCCGACCGAGTGGTGGAGCACCTACTTCTTCGTCACCAGCCTGTGCGTGACCGGTGCGATCGGCATCGTCTCCACCTTCTGGTTCCTGATCGGTGGTATCATCGACATGAAACGTCTCTTCAGGGACCTCGACGCCCGGGTGGACAACCCCCTGGATAACGGTCAAGTCGAGGGCCACGTGTCGATCGCCGACAAGGCCATCTTCGAAGCCAAGACCCACGAGAAGCAGGACGACTGATTTCACCATCGTCGGTGAATCTTTTATGTGATGTGCAGGCGGGCATGGTTCCTGCCTGTATTGTCCTATGAGCAACACCGACGCCCGGCTTCTCCCAGCGACCGACCCAGCGCGTGATTCGTGGGCGAGCCTGCGCCGCTACACTTCGGCCCGCATCGCACTCGGTCGCACCGGTGGTAGTCAGCGCATGGATACAGTGCTCGATTTCCGGCTTTCCCACGCCCGCGCCCGCGATGCCGTCATGGCACCGTTTGACCTCGATGGTCTGACCGCCCGCCTCAACGCGGCTGGCTTTCCCACGACCGCGATCACCACGGCCGTCGCCGACAAAAAAACCTACCTCGTGCGTCCCGACCTTGGCCGCCGACTGTCCGACGAATCCCGCGCCGAGCTTACCACCAAGGCAGCAGGGTGGGGCGCGCGTGACCTTGTGATCATCGTATCCGACGGCTTGGCGGCACAAGCCGCTGAGCGTCACGCCGTCGAGACGATTACCCTACTCGCCGAATCTCTCACGGCGGCCGGTTGGACGCTCCACCCGATCCTGCTCGCGCCCTATGGACGCGTGAAGTTGCAGGACGAAGTCGGCGAACTGCTCGGTGCGCGTCACGCGCTGATGTTGCTCGGTGAGCGTCCCGGACTCGGCATGCCCGACAGCCTCGGCGCCTATCTGACGCATCAACCGCGATCAACCTGCACCGACGCCGACCGCAACTGCGTATCGAATATCCGTCCCGAAGGCCTGCCGCCCGCCTTGGCCGCGAAGAAGCTCGCCCATCTGCTGATCGAGTCCGCCCGCCTCGGCCTCAGCGGCGTCGCGCTAAAAGATACCCAGTCCTCAGCCGGCGAGCTTACCTGAAGTCCAAAAGGTTTGGGCCGTGTTTTTGAAATAAATCATGGTGCTCAGTCGCAGGTCGTCTGCTTGTAGGTAGCTACAACTCCGAATGTAGCCGCCCTCGTCCCCGAGGGCGCGTTGGATACCATCCAGCGGAAACGATACTCGCACCTGCAAGCAAGCGACCAGCGAGAACCAAGTCCTTGCCCGCTGGTTATTTTCCAAAACCGCCCCTGGTTCGTTCTGCTACGGCACGACCGCCGTGCCCTACCATTTTCATCCGAAACGGCGGCGGAAAATCAACAGGGCCAGACCGAGGGTGCAGCAGGCGATGAGCGCCAGTGGCACCGCGTGCAGGAAGACAAATGCCGGGGTGGCGTCTTTCAAAAAGAGGCCCTTGGAAATCACCAGGAAGTGGCGAATCGGGTTGGCCCAGTTGAGCGTTTGCAACCAGGCGGGCATGTTCTCCACCGGCGCGGCGAAACCGGAGAGCAGGATCGCCGGCATCATAAAGGCGAACGCTCCCAGAAACGCCTGTTGCTGGGTCGAACACACCGCGCTGATCAATAATCCGAAGCCGACCAGCGCCGCAAAATAGAGCAGCACCGCGCCGTAAACCAGCACCAGCGAGCCTTCCAGTGGCACGCGGTAAAAGAGCACCGCCGCCATGATGATGGCGGTCGCGTGGAACAGGCCGACGGCCAGCGCGGAGAGCGATTTGCCCAGCAAAATCATGGTGGGCGTGAGCGGGGAAACCAGCAGCTGGTCAAAGGTGCCTTGTTCGCGTTCGCGTGCCACCGACAACGCGGTGAGGATGAGCGCGCTGATGGTTTGGATGATGCCAATCAGGCTGGGCATGATGAACCAGCGGTAATTGAGGTTGGGGTTGTAACGGTGCCGGATCACGAGCTCTGAAAGTGGCGGCTGGCCGGCCGCGATTGCGCGTTCCGTGAAGTAGCCGTTGGCGATTTCCTGGATGTAGCCGGCGGCGATCTGGCTGCTGTTGGAGCGGCGTCCGTCGAGCACCAGTTGGATAGGTGCGGGTTCGCCAAGGATGACTTTGCGGGAGAAGTCCTGCGGGAAGCGCACGATGGCGATGGCTTTTTGCGCGTCGAGGGTGGCGGCGACTTGCGGCTCGGCGGTGAGGGTGAGGACTTCGGTGAATGCGGAGGCTTGGGCGAGGCGCTGGGAAATCTCAACCGAGGCTTGGCCGCCGTCTTCGTTGTAGATGGCGAGGGTGTTGTTTTTCACCTCCAGGGTGGCGGCGAAGGGGAAGAGCAGCGTTTGCAGCAGGACCGGCAAAATGACGAGTTTGCGGCTTTGCGAATCGCTGAGGATGATCTGCAGCTCCTTGCGAAAAAGGGCGAAAATGCGGCGGAGTGTGTTCATCGGTCAGCCGTCGAGTCTTCGGGTGGTGGAGCGCGCCACGAGGGTGAGCAGCATGGCGCCGGTGAGGGCGAGAATCGCGACGTTGGGCAACAGGACCGACCACACGTCTCCGGCGAGGAAGAGGGTTTGCAACGAGTTCACAAAATAGCGGGGAGGGAACAGGTAGGTGATCGCGCGGACGGGTGCGGGCATGCTGGCGATTTCAAAAAACGCGCCCGAGAGCATGACTGCGGGGAGGAAGGCGACGTTGAGCGCCATCTGGGCGCTGTTGAACTGGCTGCGCAGTTTGGTGGAGATCAATAGACCGACGCCGAGCACGCTGAGCAAAAACACGGTGGTCACCAAAAACAGCACGAGCAGTGAACCGCGAAACGGCACGCCGAGGACCAGCACGGAACTGGCGACGATAATTGTCATCGAGAACAGTCCGAGCGCGTAGTAAGGCAGAAGTTTACTCAGCAGCAGTTCGGTGCGGGTGACGGGTGAAGCGAGCAGCGCCTCCATGGTGCCGCGCTCCCACTCGCGGGCGACGACCAGCGAGGTGAGCATCGCGCCGATCACGGTCATGATAATGGTGATGGAGCCGGGGATCAGGTAGTGGCGGCTTTCGGCGGCGGCGTTGAACCATTGCCTGGGCCGGAAGTCGACGGGGAGCGAGGCGTCGATGCCTCGGTCGCGGGCGCGGTTGATCTGCCATTGCCGCCAAGTCGTGCTCACGTAGCCGCTGACGAGATTGGCGGTGTTGGGCTCCGTGCCGTCGGTGATGAGTTGCACCGGTGCGGTGGCGCCGGGTTGGTCGAGGGCCTTGGAAAAGTCCGCAGCGAGTGCCACGTAACCACGGATATCCCCGGCTGCGAGCAAGTGGTCGAGGTGGGCGCGTTGGTGCGACGGCGTGATTTTAAAATAGGGCGAGCCGGTGAGTTGTTGCCCAAAGGCGGCGGCGTCGGATCCACCATCTTCGTCGAGCAGTCCGAGGCGGATGCGGGAGGCGTCGAGGTTGAGGCCGTAGCCGAAGATGACGAGCAGCGCCATGGGCAGGGCAAATGCGATGATGCCACTGCTGGGGTCGCGGAGGATCTGCCGGGTTTCCTTGCGGCAGAGGGCGCACAGGCGGCGCCATGACACGGGCGATTTCATGATGGCTGGTCGTGTTTGCCGATGAGTTCGATGAACGCTTCTTCCATGGTGGGATCGGGCAGCTCCTTGGAAGCGACCCCGGCTTTGAGTTCGTCCGGCGGTGCAAGGGCGATGAGACGTCCGCGGTAAACCAAGCCGATGCGGTCGCAATACTCGGCTTCGTCCATGAAGTGAGTGGTGACCATCACGGTGACTCCTTTTTCGACCAGGCCGTTGATGTGGTTCCAGAATTCGCGGCGGGTGATCGGATCGACGCCGGAGGTGGGTTCGTCGAGGAACAGAATATCGGGTTCGTGCATGGCCGCGCAGGACAGCGCGAGACGTTGTTTAAAGCCGAGCGAGAGGTCGTCGGTGCGGGTCTTGAGCAGCGGACCAAGATGAAACGCATCGACCATGCCGTTGACTGCGTCGCGCTGTTTTTGTCCGTGGAGTCCGTAGGCGCCGGAGAAAAAATCGAGGTTTTGGCGCACGGTGAGTTGTCCGTAGAGGGAGAACTTCTGCGCCATGTAACCGAGGCGTTGGCGGGCCGCGGCGGGGCTGCTGCGCAGGTCGATGCCCATGACGCTGGCTTCGCCGGAGGTGGGCTTGAGCAGGCCGCACATCATTTTAAAGGTGGTCGATTTACCCGCGCCGTTGGGGCCGAGCAGGCCGAAGATTTCACCTTGTCGCACGGAGAAGCTCACTTGGTCGGTGGCGGTGAAATCGCCGAAGGTTTTGGTGAGTTCTTTGGCTTCGATGAGGTTGCCGCTAGCCGGTGGTCGGCGGCGGGTGTGTGCGGCCAGCGCGGAGCCACCGCCGGGGCCGCCGCCGAGCAGGTCGATGAAGGCGTCTTCGAAGCGAGGTTTTACCTCGGCCCAGTGCGGGGCTTGACCGGCGGTCTCGGCCGGGAGTTCGTCGAGTGAGGGGCGACCGGCACCTTCGCGCAGGATGATGCGCAGGCTGTGACCTTGGATAACGCCGTCGGTCACCTCCGGTTGTGAGAGCAAGTGGCCGAGGGCAAGCCGACGGCGTCCGCCCACGCCGCGCGCGTGCAGGCAGCGGCCGGCCATGCGGCGGGTGAGGTCGGCGGGCGGGCCGGAAAAAAGCAGGGTGCCTTCGTTGAGTAGGAGCACCTCGTCGCAGGCTTCGGCTTCGTCGAGGTAGGCGGTGCTCCAGACGACGGCGATGCCGTCGCCGGCGAGCTGCCGGACCATCGACCAGAGTTCGCGGCGGGAGATGGGATCGACACCCACGCCGGGCTCGTCGAGCAGGAGGAGCTTGGGGTTGCCAAGAAGGGCGCAGGCGAGGCCGAGCTTTTGTTTCATGCCGCCGGAGAGTTTGCCGGCCATGCGTGTGGTGAATCGCTTGAGATCGGTGAACGTGAGCAGTCGCTCAAAGGTTTCCCGCCGGGCCTCGCCGGTGACATCGCGCAAGTCGGCGTGCAGCGTGAGGTTCTCGATTACCGAGAGATCTTCGTAGAGTCCAAACTTCTGTGGCATGTAGCCGACCATCGTGCGGAGCGTGGCCCCGTCTTTAACCGGGTCGTGATCCAGCACGGTGAGGTTGCCGTCGTCGGCTTTGAGCAGGCCGGCCATCAGGCGCATGAGCGTGGTCTTGCCGGCACCGTCGGGACCGGCGATTCCGGTGACGATGCCCGCGTGAATGTCTCCGGAAATACCGTCGAGGGCGGGCCGATTCATGCCGACGAAGTGTTTGATGACACGGTCGAGGTGCACGGCCGGAGAGGCGGCGGGCGGAGTCATGACAATCAGGGGGCGAGGAGTTGCACGGTCACGGGCATACCTTGGCGCAGGCCATCGTCGGCATCGGTGACGATCACGCGGAAGCGGTAGACGAGTGCGGTGCGCAGGGTGGCGGTTTCGACGGATTTGGGAGTGAACTCGGCCCGGGGTGACACGTCGCCAATCTGGCCGTGGTAGGGCGCGGCGCGGGAATCGGTTTGGATGAGCACGGCGCGTCCCGGGGCCACGAGTCCGAGGTCGGGTTCAGTGACGTAGGCGCGCACCCGCACGGGTGAGATCAGGCTGAGAGTGAGGGCGGTGGCGCCGGACTGCACGATGGCGCCGGGTTCGACGGCGCGGGTGAGGACAACGCCGGCTTCGGGGGCGGTTAGTGCGGTATCCTCGACTTGGATACTTGCGGTGGCCCGGGTGGCTTCGGCGGCGTTGAGGTTGGCGCTTGCCTGGGCGATTTGTTCGGTGCGGGCGCCGGCCAGGAGCAGTGCTAGGCTGGCTTGGGCGGCTTCGCTTTGGGCGCGGGCGGCGTGAAAGGCGGCTTCGGCGTTGTCGCTGACCTGTTGGGAAACGGTGTGGTTGGTGAGGAGCTCGGACTGTCGTTCGTAGTCGAGGCGTGTGTTGGTGAGGGTGGCTTCGGCGGAGGCGAGGGTGGCGCGGGCCTGGGCGATCGCTTCGGGGCGGCTGCCGTTTTTTAATTCATCAAGCTGGGCGGAGGCGGCTTCTTGGCGGGCGGTGGCGAGTGCGAGTGCCTGGCGGTAGGGTTCGTCGTCAAGTCGTGCGATGGTCTCGCCGGCGGTGACGGTATCGCCCTCTTCCTTGAGCACGGTCTTTACGCGGCCGGAGACACGAAAGCCCAGATTCACTTCGCGGATATCGACGTTGCCGTAGAAGAGCGGCGTGACGGTTTCGGTGGCGTGGTAGGTTTTCCAAACAAACCAGCCGGCGACGGCGAGGGCGGCGATGACCAGAGGGATAAGCAGGCGTTTCATGTTGAGAGCGGAGGGTCTTGGCGGACGGGAGCGAAGGGTGTGCGGGCTTTTTTCGCGCGCAGTCCGGTGAGGATCAGGTCGAGGTTTTCCGCGAGCACGGCGAGCACTTCATCGGCGTGCCCGCCTTCGTAGCCCTGCCAGTGGAGGCGGCGGAGGAGGAGTTCGCGGGCCATTACGAAAATCTGCAGATGTCCGAAGTGGGTGTGGGCCCTGATGATCGCGCGGTTGCTGTTTGGATCGTCACCGGTGGCGACGGCCAGCAAGTGGGTGAGCATGCGATGGATGGGCTCCAGTCCGGCGGTGTAAAGTGATGTGAAAGCCGCGCTGGGTTGAATCTGTTCGCGGGTGATAAGCAGGGCGAATTTCAATGCTTCGGTGCCGCCGAAGACGCCGCGAAACATATCATGTTGGAGTCGTTTAAGCAGGGCCTCGCAGTTCTCGGGGGTGAGTTCGCCGGCGGTGTTGAGCCGGGCGTAGTCGGTGGCGACCGGCTCGGCGTGGCCGCGAATAAAGTGCAGGACCGAGGCGAGCACTGCGCGGTAGAGGCCTTCCTTGCTGTCGAAGTAGTAGGTGATGGCGGCTGAGTTTCGCTCCGCTTTTTGGGCAATGGTCCGAATGGAAACCCCGTCGAGTCCATGACTGGCAAAACACTCCAAGCCCGCCGCGATCAGGCGGGTGCGGGCGGTGTCGGCCCGGGTGTCGTTGACTGGCGGGCGGGATGTTCTGGGCATAACTGCATTATGCGCCGAGCCGTGGAAAAGTAAATCAATTGATTTACTTTTTGGTCGAGCGGGACTCACGCGCCTAAAGTAACGTCAGGTCGGGATGTTTGGCGGACCTTGTTGCTGTCTCTAGACAAACCGGTGGTTTCGATGGAAGGTGCGGAATGTCTTTCGATTCTGATGTTCCCTTTGTTGATCCCGCCGGAGCCGGAGGCGTGGCTGGCTGGAGGTTGGAGCAGTCCTACGCGAAGTTGCCGGAGTCGTTGTATTCTACGGTCGGCCCGACGCCGGTGCGTTCTCCTCGACTGATGGTTTTGAATTGTCCGTTGGCGATGACGCTAGGATTGGATGCGGATGCGTTGGCGGGGGAGGCGGGTGTTCAGGTGCTCGCCGGGAATCGTTTTCCACCGGCATCGGTGCCGATCGCCCAAGCGTATGCGGGCCACCAATACGGTAATTTTGTCGTGCTCGGAGATGGTCGGGCGGTGTTGTTGGGTGAACAAATCACTCCGGGAGGGGAGCGTTTTGACGTTCAGTTAAAGGGTTCCGGACCCACGCCGTATTCTCGACGGGGAGACGGGCGGGCGGCGCTCGGGCCGATGTTGCGCGAATACATTATCAGTGAGGCCATGCACGCGTTGGGCATTCCCACGACACGAAGTCTGGCGGTTGTGGCTACCGGCGAAGACGTGTGGCGTCAGGATGGCGCCTTGCCCGGTGCGGTGCTGACTCGCGTGGCGGCGAGTCATATCCGAGTAGGCACCTTTGAGTGGGCGGCGAGTCAGCGGGATGAGGCGGCGTTGCGGGCGCTGGTGGATTACACGTTGCGGCGACATTACCCGGAGTTGGTTGGTGCGGATAATCCGTCGCTCGCGTTGCTCAACGCGGTGATCGAACGGCAGGCGGCGTTGATCGCGCAGTGGATGTTGGTGGGGTTTTTACACGGTGTGATGAACACCGATAACATGGCGCTTTCCGGTGAGACCATCGACTACGGCCCCTGTGCGTTTATGGACGCTTATGATCCGGCGACGGTGTTCAGTTCTATCGACCGACATGGACGCTACGCCTACATGAATCAGCCACGCATCGCGCACTGGAATCTGGCGCGTTTTGCCGAGACGTTGTTGCCGCTGTTGCACGCGGAGGAGTCGGTGGCCGTGGCACAGGCGACCGAGGCGATCAACTGCTTCACATCCGCTTATGAGGCGCACTGGCTGGCGGGGATGCGTCGCAAACTGGGGCTATTTGGCGAGGAGCAGGGAGATGCAGCGTTGGTCGGTTCGCTACTCGGGTGGATGCAGGAGGTGAGGGCGGACTTTACCAATACCTTCGCCGTGCTATCTCCTGCGTCGGCGGTGGACGTGCCGCCGTTTGCAGATGCGGCATTTTTGAGCTGGCATGCGGACTGGCGGGCGCGTCTGGGACGGCAGCCACAACGCGCTGCTGAATCCGCGCAGCTGCGGAGCGCGAACAATCCGGTGGTGATCCCGCGTAACCAGCAGGTGGAGATGGCGCTGGCAGCGGCGGTGGCAGGCGACCTCGGTGTGATGGAGCGGTTGCTCGATGTGTTGGCGCGGCCCTATGACCATGAACGCGTGGTCGCGTCCGAGTATCGGCAACCGGCGACGGATGGCGGTGCGGGATATCAGACCTTTTGCGGGACGTGAGTTTTTACTGAAACCCGGTCATGTTACCCGGGGCGGCCTTGCGGTTGTTTTTATTTAAACCGCGATCGTGGTGCGCAGGTTTTTCCTCATGCGCTGCTTTCCATCGGCTCGGACAGGCAGCCGTCCGGGAAGGCGGGCAAGAGGCGCATCCAGAGCACGCGGCTGAGGCTGTTGGTGAGGGCCTCGTGCAGCGCCGCATTGAAATCGTAAGAGCGGTTGTCGTAGCCGAAGCTCTCGATGGCTTCGTCGAGCCCGAGCATCACGGCAAACATACGGGCTCGCAATGTGACCACGTGCACGCCGTCGATGTCGGCCGTGGGGTCGGTATTGAGGGCCTCGCAGGGTTTGGAGTCGCTGGTGTGGTGCACCCGGCAGATCTCGGGCCGGTCGACGTAGATGGTGCACTTGCCGTCGGGGCCGAGCAACGCGCACTTGCTCCACGGGCGTTCGCGGGCGGCGTCGGGACCGAGACGTTCGTAACGCTCGCGGTGGGCGGCGAGATGCTCGATCAAGGCGGCCAGCCGGTCGGGTGAAAAGTTCAGCTGGATGTGTTCGGCGACGTAGAAGACTTCGTGCGCCTGCAAGTCGACCAGTGTGCTGCAACAGTGACTGCACCCGGCATGGCAGGCGACAGTGCGGCGGATCTTCGCCGGGGTTTCGTCGTGGGTCTGCTCGATCAGATCCAGGCCCCAACGCACCGCTTTGAACATGCTCGCGGTGTCGGTGACGTTTTCCAGCTGTTCCTCCATGCCCTCAATGGCGGTGGCGTAGAGTTGGTGGCGTTGCTTTTCGACGGCGGGGGAAAACATGATTAAACATCAGCACAGGCGAGGGCGCATGCGGCGATCAAAATGAAGCAGCGAAGTGGAATGCGGGACGGTCGTTACGCCACCGTTGGCCGGGTCTTCATGACGTGGCGAAAGCGCAGTGCCGCTGCCGTTACTAGCACCGAACAAAGCAGAACCGTCCAGCGCGGGCCGACGGTGTGTTCGGCCAGCCAGCCGATGATGGCGCTGCCGATCGGGCCCATACCAATGGCCATCACAAACAAGCCCATGATGCGGCCGCGTTTGTCGTCCTCCACAAAGGACTGAATCAAGGTGTTGCTGCCGGCCATGGAGAACACGGTGCCAAAGCCGGTGACTGCCAGACTGGCGAGGGCGCAGGGCAGGTTGGGACTCAAGCCTAGGCCGATCAAGCCGAGCGCGATGAACAAACCTCCGCGGGTGATCCAGCGGGCGAGTTTGTTGACCGAGGGCAGGTTGCTCAACATCACGGCGGCGAGCAGCGCGCCCGAGCCGACCGAGGCAAACATCCAGCCCAAGGTGCCGGCGTTGCCATCAAAGACATCGCGGGCAAACACCGGGGCGAGCGTGCTGCCGGCAAAACCGAACATGGCGGTGGTCGCCACCAGAATCAGCGGAGCCCGGACCGAAGGCGTGCGTATGGCGTAGTTCCAGCCGTCCCGGAGCAGTTCGATTTGTTTTGGCTTTGGGCCGGTGCGCACGGCACGCGCTCTGGGGTGCATGGCCAAAAAACAGCCGATCACCGGCAGGTAGGTGAGGGTATCGATGGCGTAGCAAGTGGCCGGTCCGAATTTGACCAGTGCCAAGCCGGCCAGCGAGGGGCCGAGTAATCGGGCGAGGTTAAACATACTGGAGTTGAGCCCAATGGCGTTGGGCAGATCTTTGCGCTCATCGATCAACTCAACGACGTAGGCCTGCCGGGTGGGGAACTCGACCGAGTTGATCAAGCCTTGCACGATCGCCAGTCCCATCAGCCAGCCAACGGACACCACGCCGGTGTAGGTGATCACGGTCAGGCTCAGGGATTGCAGCGCGGCCAATATCACCAGCCCTGTTAGCAATTTCCGGCGGTCAAACCGGTCGCCCAGCAGGCCGGTGAAAGGCGCCAGCACCAGCGACGGGAACATGCTGCAGAACCCCAGCATACCCAAAACGAAGGCGCTGTTCGACAACTCATAACCCAACCATGCCGTGGTGGTGATGGTCATCCAGTTGCCGATCAACGACAGACTCTGCCCGCTGAAAAACAGACGGTAGTTGCGGGAGTTGAGGGCGCGTAGCGAGGATGGGAAGGTCACCGAAAGAACATAAGACGTCACAGGTCGGCCCTAGCGTCAAAGCAGCATGAGTATCAGTCTGCGGGCAAATGACAGGTAGAACTTGGCTACACGCCGGGTTCATGTTCCAAACGGGGATATGCATCGTCGTGAATTCCTTTCCCGATCATCTCTGCTGCTGGCCACGAGTCTGCTGACGCGGCCACGCCTGTTCGCCAATAGCCAACCGGTTCCGGATCTGAGCGGATTCAAGTCCCTGCGCCGTGGCGTCGGCACTTATACCGCCCGCGGCGGCACCATCGGCTGGTTGGCCAACCCCGACGCATTGGTGGCGATCGACAGCCAGTTTCCGGATACGGCCACTGATTTTCTGCAGCGCCTGCCCGACCGGGATGACCGGAAGTTGGATGTGCTGATCAACACGCATCACCACCCCGACCACACCGCCGGCAACCCCGTGCTCGGGCCCGCCGCCGCCCGCCATGTCGCGCAGAAAAACGTGCCGGCGCTGCAACGCGCCCGGGCCGAACGCGACCTCAAGCTCGACCAGCAAGTTTACGCCAGCGAACTCTTTGATACCGATTGGCGTCTCGACGTCGGCGATGAAACGATCTCGGCCCGTCACCTGGGGCCGGCGCACACTGCCGGTGACATCGCGGTGCATTTTGAAAAAGCCAATATCGTGCATCTCGGCGATCTGGTTTTTAACGGGGTTTACCCGGTTATCGACCGACTCGGCGGGGCCAATATCATCAACTGGATCGCGATTCTCGGGCAACTCGTGAAGGACTATTCAGCCGACACCCGATTCATCTTTGGTCACGGTCGTGACGACCTCGGAGTGGTCGGGACCCGCCGGGAGATCGTGCAATTCGGCAACTTTCTTGAACGTCTGCGCGACCTCGTGCGCAGCGAGATCGTGGCGGGTAAACCCCGGGTGCAGGTCCTTGCCCGCACCAGTCTGCCGGGCTTTGACGATTGGCTGCTCCCCACTCATGCGCGCTTTCGTGATGCGCTCGGGGCGGTCTACGACGAGTTCACCGACACCAGTGGCTCAGGCCAGGTCGACGACACTTAAAAATCGAAGTCGTTCTGCTGGGTGATGCCTTTGATCAGCAGGTTTTTTTCTGAGAGATAAAAGCGCGGGTTGTCGATCGTGCCGGCCACCTCAAACCCGAAACCCAGCACCTTGCCGCCCATGTCGATCTCGTTGCGTGAAAAATCGAGATTAAGGTGGTCGGAGGTAACCGTGAGCGGTCCGTCGATGCGCATTTTCCGGATGCTGACGCGTGTCGGCGACGCGGTGAATTCTGGCAAATCAAAGACCTTGAACGGCACCTGCAGGATCACGCGTTTTTTCACCAGCGCGGCGATCTTGGCCAGAAATTGGAGCTCTTGTTCGAGGACAAGGCCGTTGATCTTTCCGCTGCCATCAAAGGTGTTTTCAACATCCCTGAAGTCCGCCGTGCCCTGCAGGGTGATATCGCCGTTCACGAAAGTCGCGGGTAGGGTGCGCAGGGTTTCCAGCGGCGAATCCGGTAGGTCGGGGCTGGCGGGAAGCAGCACCAATGGAGCGGCGCCGGCATGCAGCCAGCCGCCCAGATCAGTGAGGGCAAAACGCCAGGGGTGACGACCGCCCGCAGAGTCGAGCTCCAGCTTGAGTGTGCTCTTCACTCCGGTGGACGCGGCAAGTTTGAGTTGATCCGGAAATCCGTCACGCAATTTCGCGGCCACGGTAACCCCGGAAAGCGCATGTGTATCCGACAATACAATACTTCCGATTTCGGCTTGCAGATCAAGCGAAGGCAGGTCGATCGGCGCAAACGCCGTGGTGGCGGCCGGTGTGGGCGCGGAGGCGGAGGTGGTGCCGGGGATATGTGCCGGCGTGCGGTTCCACTCGTTGATGGCGGGGGCGAATCGGGTGAACCACTCGGTGAGGTCGATCTTGGGGGAACGCAGGTTGACCAGGGTGCTTCCGTCGGTGTTGCGGGAGATATCGAGGTCGAGCGTGCTCCGGCCCATCACGGTTTCGCTTAACTTCAACCCGGAGATTTCGGGCAGGAGGTTGAGGCCGGTATGTTGTTCATCACTGAGATCGGCGGTGATGCGGGTGCGCAGCGGGCTCGTGATGAGGCCTTCGCCCGTGACCAGCGCGACGAGACGGGCCGGGGCACCGTTCAGGGCTGGAGTGTAGGTCGCATCCGTTTGCAGTGAGGCCGGCAGGCCGATGGATTTTTTCCAGCCCAGCCCGGGGGCGTCGACAACCGTGTTGGCGAGATCGATTCGCGGATGCATTTCAATGGCGCTGGTGCCGGCTGAAAATGTGGCGTCCAGAGTTGGCGAACCGGTGAGCCAGGTAGAGACGGCGAGGCTTTGCGGCCGCCAGCTGAATTTGCCGGTGGCGATTTCACCGGTCACCTCCGTGGAGAGCACGAGGGCCGAAGGGCCGACGGTCACCGAGTCGGGGAGGAGTGCGGGTGGCATGACCAGTTGTCCGACAGTGACATTCGCCCGGGCGCGGAGATCGGTGGATAGTTTTTCCGGATCCAGCGGCGCCGATGCGGTAAATTCCACGGTGGCATTTCCGTCCAGGCCGGTGAGGTCGAGTTCTGGCGGCACCGTCACCCATTTTCCGGCCGTGGCGAGCAAGGCGGGCAGTCGGGCCAGATCCGCCTGCACGGTGCCGGCGGCGGTTGCCAAATGGTCGGCCGCCAGGGGAGTGCCGACGGTTGCCTTAAAGGCGGTGAGCTCGATCCCGTCGGTCGTGGCCCGATCAATCATCACCGTCAACAAGTCGAGATCTCCGGTCAGATTTAGTTTCGGCACGGTGACCTTCGGGCAGTCTGGGAGGACCACTTCAATATTTTCCAAGTCGGCGGAAAGGGTCAGGTTGGTCGGCAGCATGGCCGGTTTGTTGGCGGCCTCGGTTTGGAACCCGGCCCGCAGATCAAGTTGCGAGAGTATTCCGCTGACGCGCGCATCCCTCAATTCCTCGGGTATCCAGTCTGTGGGCACGCGAGCGCGGGCCCAGTCCAGTGGCAGCCGGCGCAGGGCGATGTGCATGGCACTGGTGCCGGTTTCGCTGAATTCCATGCGGGCGTCGTCGATGAGCAGGTTGGGGCCGTCGAAGTCGGCGAAGACCCGCAGGCCTTCCAAGCGCAGGGGGAGAATCTGCGCCGAGGCGGACATCTCCAATTTGGTCACGGGCAGATCGGTAGCGAGCAGCGGGTTGGCCTTGATGGTGCCGTTGTCCGCAATGATGTTCAAGACGGCCTTTAGCTCCATCAGGTCCAGACTTTGTGCATAGGCGTTGGCGGAGACTTCGACGTTGACCGCAAACATGAGGTCCAGCGCGGCGGGCGGAATCGGGCTGTTCTTGAGGGAAGCTAGCGCGAGCCGATCCGGCCGGAGGTTTTTTAGTTGGAAAGATGCGCCGATGCGGCGCGTGGCCGGATCAAACTTCCAGACGGCTTCGGCCGGAATGAGTTCCGCGCCGACGCGAACCACCGCGCTTTGCGTGCCGGTGAGCGTGCTGATGCTAGGGTCGACCCACGGCTGGTTGGCGAATCCGAGTTCGGCGGCGGTCTCGAGTTGCTCAATGCCGATTTGGGCGAGGTCTTCGGCGACCGGTTCGACAATGTTTTTTAACTCGGCGCCAAGCAGGGGCAGAAAGTCAGCGGCATACCAGTGGTCGAGTTTCAGTGTGAAGCGGGCGTTGGTTGCCCCGGCCGGTCCGGTGAGGGCCTGGTTGGAATTGAGCTCGGTGCGTTCGAGTGCGAAGTGTGCGCGGCCGCTGACAAAATCAAGCTGCTCGATGCTCAGCTTTTTTTGTCCGTCGCGAAGGTTGCCGGTCATTGAAAATGATGTGATCGGGAATGGTTTCGCGAGCCAACGCAGAGTCGTTCCCTTGGGCACGACATAGCCTTCGCCGGCGACGATGCTCCAGCGGGCCTCATCCAGAGTATCGGGCCAGTTTCCGCTGAGTTTAAACTCGGCTCGCAACGGAGCCTCCAGATCGGGAATCGGGAAGCGGCGCAGCAGTGCCAGTTGCCAGCGGGCTTGAATAAAATCGGGCAGGGTGATCTTGACCTCCACGCGTCGGGTGGAGACATGGAGATCGCCTTCGGCGAGGATTTCCACGGGGGCTTGGTTCAGGGTGACCCCGCTGCTCGCGGTAAACTTTATTTTTGGCAGGCCTTCGTTGCGATCACCCGTGATTTGCAGCCCGAGGGTGCTGGAGTTGAGGCTGATTTCCGCCGCCTCCTCGTTGCTGAACGGGAGTTGGCTGCGCATGTCTGAGGGGAGCCAGGTGAGCAAATTCAAAAGTGGCAGAGCCTCCAGTCGCAGTTCGCCGCCGCCGGAAATCGTGGAGCCTTCTGTATCCCAACGGATACCCCCGGAACTCAGCACGAGAGGACCTGCCCGCGTTGTGAACGGTGCCACTTTGCCCCGCGATCCGTTGTCTTCCGTCTGCAACTCGAGCTGCGTCCCGGGAATGACGAGCGGTTGTGTCAGCAAAGGTGATGTAATGGTGAGCCCGCCGGTGGACAGTTTCGCGGCGAGCCTGTCCAGGTGGAGATTCAACGGATCTCCGTGGGCTTCCAACTCGGCATCGAAGCGTCCATCGACGGTCGGAAGGTCTGTCCGTCCGAGCAGGGCCAGCCAGGTGCCGGGCTCGCAATTCGTAACCTTGAGCGAAAGCGAGGCGGCTTCGGTAATGTTGGTGCGGGCGGCACGGAGCACGACTTGGGTGGCCGGCGCATCCGCGGCGGGTGCCGCCTCGAAATCGAACCGGCAGTCGCCCAACCAATCACGGTTCAGATCCAGATTGGTTTCGAAGCCGACCTTGCCGGGACGGTTGTCCACCCGGATATCAAAGGCACCGGCGATATTGAGGCTGGATGGTTGGGGGCGGCTCACCGTCAGCTCCACTGGACCGGTTGACACCATTTGCGCCGGCAAGCCTGCCGGGAGGTGCAGCCGGGTCCGGTTAATGGAAAATTTGAGCGGCTTGCCGATTCGGGGCAACGTGTCGTCGGCAAGATCGGCCGGAGTGAATGGCTCGCGATTCGAGTTATTCTCTTCGGTGGCGGGAAGCGTGATGAACTGCAGACGGCCATCGGAGGTGGCGACAAGATTGGCCTCCATCTGATCCATGCTGATGATGCGTGGCGTCAGGTTTCCGCCGAGTAGTGCGGCGAGATCCCAGCTGATGCCGATGTGGTCCAAAGACAGTGCCTGAGAGTTGTCGGCATCCCCGATACCGACCGATTCCACGCGAATTTGTGCTGTCATATCTGGATGGATACGCAGCCAAGGTGAACGCACCTGTAGCTCCAGACCTTGCTCTTTTGCCTGACGGCTGGCCAAGGCCGCCAGCGGGTGCAGCGGCCAGCCCGGCCAGCCGAGGGAAACGACGGCCAGCACCCCCAGGGCAAAGAGTATCCTTATGTAGAGCCTCCAGAATCGTTTGGCCGTCTGTCTGGTGGGAGCAGTCCCTGATTTAATGGCGGAGGAGTCCATAAACGTAGTGTTTGCAGGTAGTTATTGACCACTAACTGAAGTAAGCCTAATTCCGCAAATGTGAAAAATTAATAAAAACTCCTTCACATATGAAAACACTGACTCGCAAGATCTACGGTTGGGTAGTGATTAGCGGAGTGTCGGCCACGACACTTCTCGGTTTCCCTTATTTCGAAGATTCCCCGATTTCAACAGCCGGCGATGCCTCGACGCTATCGTTTGAATCCGGCGGGCAGTTGAGTTCCGAAGAGTTGGACCAGCAGTTTGGTCCGGCCGCGGCAAACGAGGGTGCGGGGGCCGCCCCGACCGCCTCTTTCGGAATGGAGGCCGGTGGCGGTAGGTTTAGTGTCAACGGACAACAGGCGGACATTTATACCGTCAAGATTCCCTACAGTCGTAAAATGACCGAGCGGGGGACCTTGCAGCTGACGATCCCGATTTCGGTGGTCGATTACGACGACAACGTCATCATTCCCAAGGGTGCCAAGGCCTACGGTGTCGGCATCAACGCGGGCTATGCCTGGCAGGCATTCCTGAAAAAGGACAATGTGCCTTACCGCTGGAAAATCACTCCGTCGGCCGGATTGTTTTACCGTGATTCATCCGACTTGAATCAGGGCGCCTGGGTGTTCAACACCGGGATTTCCAGCTCGTTTGCCTGGCAGTTCTCTCCGGGCTGGGTGATCAACATGGGCAACTCCATTTCGTTCGCTTGGAACAACGGCATCAAAAACTACCCCGACCCGGTGCGTGATGATCAACAGACCTTCGTCAACGGATTGCAGCTTTATCACATGATGGATCGGTGGTTGGTTGGGGTCTATCTGACCGATACTGAAGCGCTCAACGACATGTTGGTGGATTCCTACCAAACCTACGGGGTGAGCGCCGCCTATCAGTTGACCAAAAACCGCAGCGTGCGTCTCTCGCTGGTTCGTGAACTGGGCAACGGCAACTACAGCTCCACCCGGGGCATGTTGGGCACGACCTGGAAGTTCTAAACCTCACATCGAGGCCTATGCCCACCCAAACCTTCTCGGTCCGCCGGCTTTTGCTGGCGGGCCTTTTTTTGACTGTCACGTCGGTCGGCTTTTCGACCGACGCCCTGACGACTTCCACGCACCGGCTCGAGCTTCCCAATGGTGAGGTTTTGGTCGGCGCGTTGCTTGGCGAAGATGACTCGGAGTATGTTTTTCGTTCCCAAACTTGGGGCGAGGTGCACGTGCCCAAGCCCGGTGCCCGCCTGATGGTGGTGCCGGTTGCTTCGGCCGAGCCCGTCGCGCAGGCTCCCGGTTGGGTGAAGGCCGACCCGGCGCCCGCTGCGTCGGCAACTCCGGCGGTGAATCCGGCGGTGGCTCCACCCGCGCCTAGGTGGAAAAAGTCCGTCGAAGCAGGCTACACCTACCAGGCTCGTGGATCGCTGGTTTCGACGCACTCCACCTACATGCGTGGCGAGGTCTCCCGCGAGACGTCCACCGGACGCCTTTCGTTCGATGTCCGCTACCTCTACGGTGAGCAAAACTCGGTGCGCAACACGGACAAGCTGGATGTTAACTTCAAGCTGCGCGAACAGTTCAGCGGCCGGCTCGATGTGCGTAACAACCTCAGTTACAGTTATGACTATCTGAAGGATCTTTCGAACCAGTTCGAGGATGTCTTTGGATTCAGCTACACGCTCGTCAAAACGCCGAAGCTCCGCTACGCGATCGGTCCCGGTCTGGCCCTGCAGTATTCAGAACCGACCCTTGGTGACAATGGCTTCAAACTGCTGGGCGACATTTCCCACGAGTTATCTTGGCAGATTGTCGACCGGGTGAGTTTCAAGAACACCTCCAGCTACCTCTTTAAGCCCGAGGACACCACGGATTACCGGTTGCGTTCCAATTCGGTGCTGACCGGGCAAATCACCGACCACGTCAGCGTCAACTTGCGCTATGAATACGAGTTCGAGGCGATCCGTCCGGTGTCTTCCGGTCGCTCCGATCACCGCGTCTTCACCACGCTGGGCTACGTTTTCTGAGCGTCGTCCCCGCCCTGTTCAGGACGTGGCCGCGGTTTGCACGATGGGCTCTCCCGGCGCGACCTCGTCGGTGTAGAGATGTTTTTGGTTGGCCACGCTCCAGCTAATGCACCCAGTGCGGCCGTCGCTTCGCAGCATGGGTTTGGCGATATCGGCGTAACCGCGATATGAATACGGGTCTTGTCCGGCCACCACGACCACGTCGCGGTAGTCCGTCTTGGCCATCGGAGTGCCGTCTTCCGGACGGTTCCACGGCAGGTGGCTTTCGCAGCTCATGAAGTGATTTACGAGGGACCTCCGGTATCGGCCTTCGGGCGCGCGGTTGGGCAGGGAGCGATGCAGCAGGTAGCCGTTGAAAAAGACGACCGAGCCCGCCTCGACTTCGACCGGCACCGCGTCGGTATCGGCGTAGGGGAACCCACGGCTTTCCTCGGCGCAGTCGAAGCGCCGGTCGCCGTGCCACTGCTGCTCCCAGAGGATGCCGTGTTTGTGCGAACCGGGGATCACCCAGAGTCCGCCGTTTTCAACCGTCGCCCGGTCCAGTGCGATCCACCCGCCGATCAGCGAACGGTCGCGGGTCGGGATGTAGTCCTCATCCTGATGCCAGGCCTGGCCCGGTTTACCCGAGGCCTTGATGAAGAGCATCGACTGCATGCATTTCACGTTGGGGCTGACGACACTGGTTAGCACCTTGAGCGTGGCCGGATTAAAGAGCGTGGCGTTTATCGGCGCGGAGAATTTGTGCGGAAAATGGATACACAGATACTGTTTCAGAATCTCGTTGTCAGACAGACCGGCCGGCTGGTCTTTCGCGCCTTGAATCGCCCCGCGATTCCCGCGGCAGATCTGGGTCGTCTCATCGAGCAGTCCGGCGACTTCATCCGGAGAAAAGGCGTCTTCCATGACGAGGTAGCCGTTGGCGTCGAAGAACGCCTTGAGCTCAGCCGGATCGGCGTCGGGCGAAAAATAGCCGGGCGGACGAACGACGGGAAACTGACTGTGACGGGTGGAGAGCGTGGACATAAACGATGCGGGAGGGGTGTTGCGGTTTTTGGGATTAATCTATCTATAACATGTAATGAGCGCTCTTAATAGCCCTGCAGGAGCACATAACATATCCATTAAACTACGGACGGCCTCGGCTGATCAGGTGTTTTTTGGTGATGTTGTCTACAAGCCGGCGGGAAGTTGCGGTCCGCGAATGCAGTCGGACTACCAGTTGGTGGTGATGGAGGCCGGCGAAGCGCACGTGCAGGTGGATGCGAAAACGGTGCACCTTTCCAGGGGGGATGTGGGACTGTTTTGTCCGGGGCGGAGGGAGCACTTTGTATTTTCGCCGAAGGTCGCCACGCATCACACGTGGTGCGCGGTTCACCCGGCCTTGGTGCCGGAAGATCTGGCCCGGGCCTGTGTCGAGGCACCGGCGGTGATCCGGGAAACGCACCGTCTGGCACAGTTGATCGAGCTAGGCCTGGGTCTGCCTGAGGTGACCGGAGCCGAGGCCCCGGGATTGGTCGAGACCCTGGGGCTGGCGGCGCTGCGCGAGTATGTTTTTGCCGCGCGACTAAAACCCGGCGCGGGCGAAAAACCGGACGCATTGCGCCGGTTGCTGGAGTGGTTTGGCCTGCATGCGGCGGAACCGGCTGATTTGCCCAAGCTGGCCAAAGTCGCCGGTGTTTCGACCGCGCAGCTGGTCAAGGTCTGCAAGCGTTGTCTGGGGGTGACTCCGGTTCGTGCGCTGTGGGAGGCGCGCACGCGGCAGGGCGTGCGACTGCTGCGAGACACCGGACTGCCGGTCGCTGAGGTGGCTTATCGCTGCGGCTTTCAGGCACCGTTTCACTTTTCGCGATGGGTGAAAACCCTGACCGGACTAAGCCCGCGCGCGGTGCGGACCGAGGCCTGGCGTTGATGGAGGCAGGGGTAATGTCGCTCTTGGTTGGGTTTTTTAGTCACCTGGAAGACGCCGGTCTTGCTTCTGCACTGACGCTTAAAAGGTTTTATCTAATGAAAAATAGATTCCAATAGTGAACTTGAGTCGAAGAGATATTTGCCGATGCTGATGGAAACGCCCCGCCATGTCCGCTCACACTGTTCCAATTCTAAAAAAGGCCATAGCCGTGCTCCGCGCCGTCGCCGCAGGACGCGATGATACGACGACGAAGGCACTGGCCTACTCGCTGGATATTCCGGCCTCGTCGGTCTATCGCATCCTACAGACATTTTTGACCGAGGACTGGGTTCGGTCTGCGCCGGGTGGCCGGCATGAATTGTCCTTTGGCCTGTTGCCGCTATTGGAGCCATTGGCCCGTCATGAGTTTTTGCTCGAAGCGGCGAGGCCCTGTCTCGCGCGTCTGGCCGGCGAGACTGGATTGGCCGCCAAGCTTTCCGTTCGCCAAGGCGATCAAGCCATTGCGCTTGCCCGCGCCGAGTCGCCCCGGGAGACCGCGGTAACCGTGCGGGTCGGCTCGGCCTTCCATCTTGTGCTCGGCTCCTCCGGTGCTGCGTTGATGAGCGATTTTACACCTTCAGAACGCAGCCTCATGCTAGGAACCGCGCCAAAGGAATGCTGGGGTCACCAATGCCCGGCAGATGTCGAGAAACGCATCGCTGAATGTCGCCGCAACGGCCTCTGCGTCGACTTGGGGGGTTACCAGCCGAGTGTGCACGCCATGTCGGCCCCGGTGCGAGATAGGGACAATGTCATCGTCGGTGTGTTCACCATCGTCGGCTTTGCGCACGACTTTACCGGCCGCCAAAACAAATCCCTTGGCAAGGCCATGCTCTCCGCCGTTACCGCTTGTTCTCAAGCCCTGCAGGGCAACGCCCCGTTTTCCTCCGCCGCATGATTTTCGCCGACCGCACCGTCTTTGGACATTCCCGCGGTGTCCATCGTATCCCGCATGTCTGATCACGGGGTATTCTGAAAACAAAATTTTAACATGACACTCCCGCGCTCCTTTGATCTCACCGGCCGACGTGCCCTTGTCACCGGCTCATCTCGTGGTATCGGCGCGGCCATCGCGGTCGCGCTCGCCGAGGCCGGTGCCGATGTGATGGTTCACTACACCGGCAACGCCGACCAAGCCAACGGAGTTGCCGCACGTATCACCGCCGCCGGTCGTCGCACCGGTGTGGTGCAGGCCGACCTCGGCGCCGACGACGGTGCCCGGCACGTCTTTGACGCATCGGTCGCGGCCCTTGGTGGGGTCGATATTTTAATCCTTAACGCCTCGGTCCAGACCAAGAAAAACTGGCTCGATTTCACCCGTGAAGAAATCGACCGGCACTATGCGGTCAACTACCGCAGCAGTTACGAACTTCTGCAGCTCGCCGCCCCCGGTATGATTGAGCGCAACTGGGGCCGGATCGTCACGCTTGGCAGTGTGCAGGAGATTAAACCACACCCTGAAATGCTGCCGTATTCATCACTCAAGCACGCGCAAACGGGGCTGGTGCTTGGTCTCGCCAAGCAGCTCGCTCCGCACGGCATCACGCTCAACAACCTCGCGCCGGGGATCATCCAGACGGACCGCAATGTCGCCGCGCTGTCCGATGCTGAATACGCCAAAAAAATTCGCGCCGCCATCCCCGCCGGCTACTTCGGCGAAAGTGCTGACTGTGTGGGCGCGGCCCTGCTGCTGTGTTCCGATGCCGGCCGCTACATCACCGCCCAAAACCTCTTCGTCGACGGTGGCCTCAGCCTCGCCTGACTTCGTCTCGAAACTCGCCTAAATGTCGCTCCGAAACGCACGGATAAAGTTTAACCCATTAGGTTAAACTTTATCCGAATTATATCATAAAATATTTATGTCCAATAACCTAAACTCCGATATTGAAGCCTACAAAAAAGAAGTGGGTATGATGAAACTCGAGAAACTCATCGCTGAGCGCGAGGCGATCTCGACCAAGGAATTTCCGATTCCCGTGAAGGAGCTGCTCTCTCGCTACGAACAGCTTTACACCGGCGCCATCAGCGACGTGCTGCGCGAGTTCGCGTTGCTTGATCAGGCGTTGCCCGGTCATCTCAAACCGCTGCGCCCCGAGCGCACCGTGGCCGGTCTCGCCTTTACCGTGAAGAGCGCGCCCAACGTGAAGATCACCGGCGAGATGACCTTTCGCACGCAGATGATTTCCGAGCTGCCCGCCGACACGATGGTCGTCTGGGATACCTCCAACGACGAGAAGGCCACCCTCTGGGGCGGCGTCATGACCGCCACCGCAGTCGGCCTCGGCGTAAAGGGAGCCATCATCGATGGCGGTATCCGCGATACCCACCAGATCATGGAAAAGGACTTTCCGGTGTTCTATAAACATCGCATTCCGAATGGCTCGCTGGGCCGTTGTCTGATCACGCATTATCAGATCCCGATCAAGATCGGTGATGTGGTGATCAAACCCGGCGACGTGGTCCTGGGCGACATCGACGGTGTGGTGGTTGTCCCGCGCGACATCGCGTTTGACGTGCTGGTGCGCGCCGAGGAAATCAAGGCCAACGAAAAGGTCATTTTCGGCTGGGTCGCCGAGGGTAAGACCGTCAACGAGATCACCGAAAAGGGCGGCTACTTCTGAGTCGCGATCACGTAGGGGCGGACCTTGGTCCGTCCGAAAAGAGTTGGCATTACGGTTGCGGTGATTCCGCGCGCAACACGGCCTGACCAAGGTCAGGCCCTACTTCCCAGCACGCGGCGCAGGTTGTCGCAGACGATGGCGGCGGCGACCCCGGCGTTGAGCGACTCGGCGCCGCCGTATTTTGGAATCGTCACGAAGCGCGTCACCGTTTCGCGCACGCCATTCGACAACCCGCGGCCCTCGCTGCCGATCACCACGACGGCGTCGGTAAGCTTGGGTAACGCGTGCACGTCGTCGCCACCAAGGTCGCAGCCGAGCACCGGTGCGCCGGCTTGGGCGAGGGCGGCGGGCAGCTCGACGGTGAATGACTTCACGCGCACGAACGAGCCCATGCTGGCGTTGATGACCTTTTGAGAAAACAGGTCCGCGCAATCCGGTGACAACAGCACGCGATCAAAGGCGAACCAGTCGGCGATGCGCAGCAGCGTGCCGACGTTGCCGGGGTCCTGAATGCCGTCGAGCGCGAGGGTCAGCCCCTTCGCGAGTGCGCCTGCGGGCAGCGTTGCGCGTTCGATACGACCGACCGCAAACACAGCCGACGGGGTGGGGAAGTGACTGATGCGTGCGAGCTCGTCGCCGGTGATGATTGTGCGGTCAACCTTGGCCGGACCGTCCCAGGCTTCGCTTGCGTAGAGTTCGGCGAACACGGTGCCGGCGGCCAGCAACTCGGCGACGACCTTGGGATTCTCGACCACGTAGAGCCCTTCCGCTTCGCGGTTCTTTTTTTCGCGCAGCGCGCGCAGGCGAGACAGTTGAGCCTTGGTCAGCATTTGCGTCGGGTTCAGTCTTTCTTGGGTTTGTCCCAAAGCGGACGGGCGAGCAGACAAATCCAGCTGACGGCGCAGCCGATGAGTAGACCTTTGAAAATCGATCCGACACCCACGTTAACCGTGTCGGTCACTCGTGTGTCCAACTCCTCGGAAGCCAATAGGAAAAAGAAAGCTCTGATGCTGGAGAGGACGACCCAAAGCACGGCGACCGCACCCATGATTCTGAAAAACGGAAAGTCGTCCCCTGGGGAGACTACTTTGGCGGGTTCTTCGACTTCGGTCGGGGCTTGGGCGGCGGCGAAGTCCTTCAGGATTGTCTGGGCCCGATCATAGTCCGCCGGGTCGACCTGTAGCGGGACTTGGTAGACGCCGATTGGAATCGTGTTCTGGTCGGGCACAAACGCCTCGATGCCCTGTTCGTGGAGGAGGCCTTGCAGGAAGCTGGCTTCCGCGGGATTGGAGCAGGTGGTGAGGGTGCGCATCAGTTTTGGGTCAGGCAGTAAGTGACCACACCCGAGACCATCAGTCCAGCGACGATGATGCCCAGACAGCCTTTGCCCTGGGCGCCGGCGGTGAACTTGCCCGGGGCTGTGGAGCGGAGAGACTTCTCCAGTTCCTCGACGGCGTCCTTGGATTCTTTGAGGCCGAGGTTGCTCATCTCGCGATAGAGTTTGATGGCCTGGATTTTTTGCCCCTGGAAAATCATCTCCGAGAGCGTGTTGATTTGGTCGTCGGTGATGTTGGTCGGCATGAGGCGGAATGTGGTGAACTCAGCTTAGCGGAGCAAATCTTTCAGTGCGTGCCTCCGAACGGCGACGGCGGCGTTCGAGTTGAATCACGGTTAATTCTACGAGCAGACCGACACCGCAACCGAGCGGCGGGAAGATCATGCCGGAGGCCAAGCCAAACGGTATGCAGATGAGCGCGCCTGCGATGAGGCCGAGGAGGCCGGCGGTGAACAGGCGGACCCCATTATGGCGAAACCCTCGGCGCTGGATACGCCCCATGGCATAGGCGAAGGCGAGTGCCGGCAGTCCGGCAAATACGTAGGCGAAGAGCAGCACAATAGTTCCGAAACCGAGGATATCTTGCAGGCCGTTTGCTTGGCCGATGGTGAACGGCAGGAAGCAGATGGTCGCGTAGGCGGGTGGTAGGAGGAATCGTAGGAGAAAATTTTTCATCGGGTTGCGGCCGCGGGCAGGGGCGGCGGGGCGGGTTTGCGGTGCATACGATTAAAAATGACCAGATTGGCGAAGTGCATCGCGCCGAGGACGAGCAGCACGCCGCCGATCTTGGTGCCAAGCACCTCGAACACGCCGGCACCGTTGGCCGGGGCGAGGCCGATCTTCAGGTTAAAGCTGATGTAACCGAAGTTTAGCAGGTAGAACCCGACGACCAGCAGGTGGTTGACCGAGTCGGCCAGGCCCTCGTGGCCGTGGAAGCTGGTGATGAGAAACGCACGTCCGTTGCGGTGGAGGGTGCGAGCCACCCAGACGGTCAGGGCCAGGCTGATGGCGAGATAGATGATGTAGGTGAGGATTAGCGTATTCATTGAATTTGGTAGTTTCGGGAAATATTGAAAATTAAGATTTGGTTTGGTGGGATGATTTGTTGGAGGGGAGTGCGGTGCTTCGGGCGGGAGGTGGTGATCAGCCCAGCAGCTTGAGCACCTTGGGGGCGATGGAGCTGTCCTTGGCGGAGGCGACCTTGTCCATGACGGAGTTGGCCAGGGCGACGAAGTCGGCGAGGTCGGAAACGCGGGCATTGAACTCCTTGCCTTCGGCCGAAGTGATGTCGTCGGTGTCGGCGGCGCAGTCGCGCAGGAGTGCGAGGGCGGGCTCGGTTTCGCGGCGTTTGCGTTCACGGGCGATGGTGCAGAACATTTTCCAGGTGTCCTTCTCGGCTTCGTAGAAATCGCGGCGTTCACCCTTCTTGGGCACGATGCGCAGGAGGCCCCAGGAAACGAGGTCGCGCAGGTTGGTGTTGGCGTTACCACGGCTGACCTGCAGCTGTTCCATCACCTCGTCGGTGGTAAGTGGTTCGGGCGAGACGAGCAGGAGAGCATGGACCATGGCCATGGTGCGGTTGATGCCCCACTGCGTGCCGAGCGCGCCCCACTGGGTGATGAAGCGTTCGCGGGTTTCTTGAAAGCGTTCGGCCTTGGTCATATTTTCAGTAATTACTGAAAGTTTAATTTTGTCGAGGGTGTTTTACGGGGATTTTCCCGGAGCGTTGGACGGGGCTGCGG
>JBBKWO010000059.1:0-131749 GCA_037969015.1 Opitutaceae bacterium | reverse complement strand
GTTGGTGGTGGGCGCGGCGCGTTGGGATGCGGGGCGGCTTGAGGTGGATCGGCTGGCGTGGGGCGACCGCGTGGCGACGTCGTTGGTGGCCGAGCGGGTTGATGCGGGCTGGCGTTTGGCTGCCACGGATCCGGCGGAGCTTTGGTCGCTAGTGGCGACGGCGAAGGGCGCGGAGGTGGCGGCAGAGGGCAGGTTTTGGCAGCAGCCGTGGTCGGCTTCGGCGCGGTTTGCAGAGACCGGCTGGCGGCCGGAGGTGGCGGAGTTGACCGCGAAGGACTGGGTGGTGCCCGGCGAGCGGTTGGGGTTGGCGCAGGCTTACGCGGATGTTTCGGGGCTGATGCGGGTGCGCTGGGAGCGGGGCAGGTTTAACTTTTCAATGGAGGCAGCGGGCGAGCCGGTGGGTGATGCGCCGGCGTTGCAGGTGGAGCTGGCAGGACGCGGTGATGCGCAGGAGGTTGTGGTGGAGCGGATGTCGGTGCAGTCGCCGGGAGTGACGGCGACGTTGGACGAACCGGTGCGGGTGTCGTTGGAGGGACGTCTGTTGTCGGATGAATCGAAGTTTCAGTTTGAGGCGGATCTGGCGAAGTGGCCGGGGCTCAATGCGCGCGGGTCGGTGAGCGGCTCGGCGTCGGTGAAGCCGGATGATGAAAATCGTCCGTCGGTGCGGGCGAAGCTGTCGGCCAAGGGTCTGGAGCTGGCGGGGTGGCGAGTGGATGCGATCAAGGCCGAGGCAGGGTTGCAGTGGCCGGTCGTGACGGTGTCGCAGGCAGAGATCGTGTTGCCGGGCGGTGAACGGTTGGCGGCGTCGGGTGAATGGAATCTGCAGGAGAAATCCCTGACGGATGGCAAGGTGGCCGGCCGGTTGACGGCGGTGACACTGGGGCCGTGGGTGCCGGAGGGGATGACTTTTGATGCGGTTGAAGTGAAGGCGACGGCGGCGGGGAGCTGGCCGGAGTTGATGCACGTGGGCACGGCTACGTTGACGGCGTTGGGCAGCGAGTGGTCGCACCCGGTTGATGTGAGCGTCGATTGGCAAGGGCGGGGCCTGGCGGCCGATAAGGTCGAGCTGGTGGCCAAGGCGGACGGAGCGGAGCTGAAGGCTGCGGGTGCGGTCAGCCGTGAGAGTGCGACGGTGAAGGAGTTGATTTTAACCGAGGGGGACGCGGTGCAGTGGACCCTGGAGCAGGCGGCGACGGTAGCGTGGTCGCCTGCCTTGCGGGTGGATGGTGTGAAACTGTCGGGCGCGGCGGGGCGGTTGTCGGTGGATGGCGGCGCGGCGGGGCTGGTGGTGTCGGCGCAGGATGTGGGCGTGGAGTGGTTGCGGCCGTGGGTGCTGAAGGTGGGGCCGGACTGGACGGCGGAGACGCTGGCCCTCAAGTGCGCGTGGGCGGACGGGCCGTTGAGTTTTGTGGTGGAGGGGCGGGCGCGGTTGCCGTTGTCGGCGGAGCGTGCGGCGGTGGCGGCGGTGCGGGCTTCGGCGGATGCTCAGGGCGTGGAGTTACAGGCCTTGCAGGTGAGCTCGGGCGGGCAGCAGGTGGTGTCGGCGACGGGCCGTCTGCCGGTGGTGATTCAGCCGATGGGCGCGGAGCGGTTGGTCTGGCTGCCGGATGGCGAACTGGCGATCAATGCGAAGACGGAGCCGCAGGCAAAGTTTTGGGCGTGGTTGGCGGAGTTGAGTGGAGTGGTGATCGTGGACCCGCAACTGGATGTGGCGGTATCGGGCAGTTGGCGGAAACCGACGGGCCGGGCGGTGCTGCAGGTGACGAGTGTGTCGGCTGATCCGGCGCGTTGGCCGCGGGCGTTGCCGACGGTGGAGAACTTGCGGGCGCAGTTGTCGGGGGATGCGGGCGGAGTGCTTTTGGAGGGGTTGACGATGCGGGTGGCCGGACAGGACATCAACGCGGAGGGGCGGTTGCCGGTGGCGCCGATGGAGTGGGGGGCGTTGCTGGAGGAGCCTTCGCGACTGGCGACGGCGGGCGGCACGTTGCGTATCCGGATACCGGATGCGGAGGTGGCGGCGTTGGCGCGGTTTATGCCGGAGTATCTGGCGCCGGCGGGGCGACTGCAGCTGGATGTGGCCTTGCGGGCGGAGGGCGGTTGGTCGGGTTTTGTGCGGTTGCAGGATGCGGCATCGCGTCCGCTGGGGCCGTTGGGAGTGGTGGCGGATGTGAATGCGAATCTGGAGCTCTCGGGCTATGAGTTGGAGCTGCGTGACACGGGCGCGCTGGTGGGCGGGCAGCCGGTGCGTCTGACGGGGAAAATTGACTTTAAGGATTGGCGGAACCCGGCGCCGGAGTTGCAACTGCGCGGAGAGAATCTGCCGCTGGTGCGGCGTTCAGGGATTTTGATCCGCACGGATTTGGATTTGAAGGTGGCCACCAATGCGGCGGGCAAGGTCGGCGTGAGCGGGGTGACGACGCTGCGAGACAGTTTGTTGCTGGCGGATCTGCGCTCGCTGTTGCCGAAGGGCGGGGTGAGCGGGCCGGCGCGGCATCCGCCGTATTTTGCAGTGGAGACGCCGCCGTTGAATGAGTGGACGCTGGATGTGGCTTTGCGGGGCGAGCATTTCCTGAAGCTGCGCACGCCGTTGTTCAACGGCATGATGTCGGCGCGGTTTCGGTTGACGGGGACGTTGGGCGAGCCGCGTTTGACGGGCGAAGCATCCGTGGACTCGGGCACGATCCGGCTGCCGTTTGCCTCGTTCAAGGTGGAGCAGGGCGTGGTCCGGCTCACGGAAGTCAATCCGGATGAACCGCGCATCAGTCTGGCGGCGACGTCGCGGCGTTATGGTTATGATTTGCGCATGGAGTTGTCGGGCACGGCATCGGCGCCGGAGTTGACGTTTAGCTCGAGTCCGCCGCTGACCTCGGAGCAGGTGTTGCTGATGGTGATGGCGGGCGAGACGCCGTCCGATGAGATCAGCTACTCCACCAGCCAACGTGCGGTGCGGGTGGGCGCTTATCTCGGGCAGTCTTTGCTGGGGACCTTTGGACTGGATCCGGCGGATTCGGACCGGTTGACGATCACCATCGGCGAGCAGATTTCGCGACAAGGCCGGGAGACGTATGAGGTGGGCTACGCTTTGAGCGACAACTGGACGCTGACCGGTGAATACAATGAATTCGACGACTACAACGTGGGTTTAAAATGGCGATTCTACACGTCGAAGCCCGAACCAAAGGAGAATGATGCGCAGCCTTAAATTGAACCCGAAACCCGAATTTGATCGCTGCGATCTGGCGCAACCTGCCGGGCATCTAATCCTTTGTTCACCCGCTCAATGCACTATTCAGTGCACCTCGGGGATTCACAAACGACTATCTGCTCCAGCATCTTGCACCATCTCATCGGCTCCAACTCCGGGTTCCGGGTTGAGTTGGAGCCGTTGGCTGTTGCCTTTCTTGTGTGTGGTATTGCCGGTGCGGGCGCTGGACGTGTCGGTGGCGGGCATGGGTTGGTGGCATGGTCGTGAACTGCGTCAGGAGCTGGAGCGGTTGCATGCGGACGAAGAGGCGGCACCGGGCGCGGGTGCGGTGGAGGACATGGCGTTTGTCTTGCTGGCCGACTTGGAAGCGCGGGGTTACCTGAAGCCGACGATCGAGGCCGCGGTGACGCGCAAGGGTGGCGCACCGGAGACGTTCGTTTTTAATGAGAACCTGGATACGCTGCTGCCGCGACCGATGGAGGTCGTGAAGGTGGAGTTCTCGGTGAAGTCGGGCGTGCGTTTTGAGTTGTCGACGGTGAGCTTTACCGGGTTGTCGGTGATGACCGAGAAGGAGGCCGGTGCGTATTTTATTCCGGCGAAGGTGGTGCCGTTGGGCGGCGCGGCTGACCGGGCGTATTCGCCGGCGTCGCTGCGACGGAGCGAACGGAATCTGCAGGCGGAGTTATCGGGAATGGGCTACGCCGATGCGCAGGTGCAGGCCATCGCGGCGCAGGTGGATGACGAGACGGGGGAAGTTGTGGTGCAGGTGGACGTGAAGGAAGGGCCGCGTTGGGTGGTGACGGCGTTGGAGGTCACGGGCACGGGTGGAAAGGCCGCGCGGATCGTGAACTCCGAGTGGACAGGCCGGCCGTGGTCGGATGAGTGGGCGCGGGAGTTGGCCGAGCGGGTTCGCCGTGATCATTTTCTGGCAGGTTATGCGGATGTGCGGGTGAAGGTAAGCGCCCGGCCGGCGCAGGCGGTGCAGGGACGGCGATTGGTTACCGCGGTGGTTGCGATTGAATCCGGTCCGGTGGTGACGGTGGGCGAGGTTCGCTTTGAGGGGGCGGAGCACACGCGTCCTTCGGTGCTGACGCGGCGGGCGCGGGTGGAGTCGGGGGAGGTGTTGGATCCGGTAGAGATGGAAAAGGCGCGTCAGCGACTGGCGCGACTGGGCGTGTTCAAGCGGGTGGACATGGAGTTTACCCCGAACGATGGCGACGAGCGGGATGTGGTTTTTGCGTTGGAGGAGTCGCCGCGGGTGGATGCCAGCCTGCTGTTTGGCTACGGAAGTTATGAGTTACTGCGCGGAGGCGTGGAACTGAGGCAGACCAATCTGTGGGGTTTGGCGCACAGCAGCCGGATGAAACTGATTCAATCCTTCAAGAGCACACAGGGCGACTACGTGTATTCGGTGCCGGGATTGTTCGGCGAGGCGTTTGACGCATCCGCGCGGGTGTTTGGTCTGCGGCGTGAAGAGGAGTCGTTTACCCGTGAGGAATTTGGCGGTGAACTGACCGCGCGGCGCCGGTTGCGTCGTTGGGACATGGATTCCAGCGTGGGCTACACCTATGAGTCGTTGAAGAATGCGGGCAACGAACTGACCACGCGGCTTTCCGATGACGACCAGGTGCGGGTGGCGAGTCTGAACTTTGGTCTCTCGCAGGACCGGCGTGATCATCCGCTGCGTCCGAAGGCGGGTTGGCGTTGGTATGGCCAGTTGGAGTTGGCCGAGCGTGAGCTGGGCGGCGAAGTGGACTACCAGCGGTGGGAACTGGGCGTGGCCTGGCATCACTCGCTGGGAGTGGGGCGCTGGGTGCATGCGGGACTCACGCATGGTGGTGTGACCACGTGGGGATACGATGCCGACGCGCCGGTGAACCGACGGTTTTTCCCAGGAGGTGAAAGCAGCATCCGCGGTTATCAAAGCGGCGAGGCGGCCCCGCGCGGTGCGGACGGGCGGTTTGTGGGCGCGGACACCTATGTGCTGGTGAATCTGGAGCTTGAGCAGGCAATCACCCGCACGTGGTCGTTAGTGGCGTTTTTCGACGGGCTGGGTGAGGCGGCGCGAGTGAAAGACTATCCTTTTGACGAGGAGCTCTACAGCGTGGGACTGGGCGTGCGCTACAATACGTTGCTCGGTCCGCTGCGGATCGAATACGGGCACAACTTGAATCCCCGGCCCGGTGATCCCGACGGCACGTTGCACTTCTCGGTGGGTTTCCCGTTTTGATCCACTGCCAAGAATCTATCTGAAACTACCGACGCTGGTATCACAGCTCGTCTCCAAACCGGATCGGCTTGGAGCGTTTTTTCCTTGGCGAGGGAGGAATGCCGATACGCGCATCGCGGGCGCGGGCCAGTTGCACCAGACGTTGCGCGTCGGTCTCGAAGCTTTCGCAGCTCTCGGGCAGGTAGAGCCACTTGCCCAAGACCGGGTGCTTCCGCAGAGCGGGGAACTCGGCTAGCAGGCTCGGCTGGTGTTCGTGAAACGTGCAGACTAGCACGCCTTGCCAGGGTTCGCCTTGCGTGGTGAGAAACAGTTGGTGCATGCCGTTCAGCATGATGCTGCGTCCGCCGAACCACGCCTTGAGCTCGAACGTAGGATCGCCGCGCACGGGGTCGGCCAGCCACTCCAGCGGGTGCGGAGGTTTGACGGCGCGTGGTCGTAGATCGCTGGGGCGGCGCGGCTTCATGCTTTGGGTAATCAAACAACCGGCGCGGCGAGGCAATGCACAACCAGGCAACCCGACTCAGAAGATGGTTTGCAGCCGGAGGAACAGCTTTCGTTGATCGGAGGCGGTCGGGGTGTCGCTGAGCGTGTAGTTGAACATGAGTTTGATGTCGTCGCCCTTGAGGTAGTAGTTGAGCCCGAGAGTCCAGGTGTCGGTCTCGTCGCCCTTGGTGGACGTGTTGGGATCGAAGGTCTCGTATTTCAAGACGGGTTGCAGGACCTTGGGGATGACAAAGTATCCGACCTGCAGATACCAGGTGTCCGCGTCGAAATCGGCGGAGGGCAGGGCGCTGTCGGGCTGGAGATTGACCCGCAGGTATTCCGTCCAGACATCGAGTCCGCCAACGCGTAGCTGGCTATCCATGCCCCAGCCGAGACGATCGCCGGCGAAGATGTTGTCGGCCGCGGGGGTGAGGGGAGTGGAGTCGAGGTTGAGGTAACGGAGACCGACGGACTTGTCGCGGGAGGTAAATGCGTTGGCACCGACTGTCCATTTGGCGGGAGTGTCGAACAGGCGACCCTCCCAAGGGGTGCCGGCGATGCGACCGACGTAGGTGAAGTTGTCGTTGTCGTTGGTTTTTGAGTTGGCGCCATTGCCGTTGAACAAGCCGGTGGCGTAGTTGAGCCGGTGCTTGAGGAACTCGCCGGAGGCCTGCACGCCGACCTGCCGGTTCAGGGTGAGCGCGTCGGTGCCGAAGCTGCGCTCTATGCTGGCTAATTTTGAATCCGAGGCGAGGAACTCGTAACCGAAGGGCGTCTTGAACTGGCCGAACTTGAGGTTGGCGGCCTCGTGGCGGTGCCAGTTGATAAAGCCGTCGGTGAGGGCGATGCTCGCGCCGGCGTATTCCGCCTCCACCTTGAAGTCGAAGTCCTCAAGAAATTCCCCGGACACGCCGAGGCGAACGCGTCGCAGGAGCAGGCGGTCGTTGTTGTCCGGAGAGTAACGGGCGTCGCCGGCATCGCCAAACTCGCCTTGGAACTGGACGAGGCCACCGATCTGCAGGCGGGCTTCTTTTCCGCCGACGGTCACCGGGATGCGCGAGGAGTCGATTTTGGCGAGCTCGGCACGCAGCGCGGCATTTTCGTTTTGAAGCTCGGTCATACGGGCCTCAATGGCGTTGAGTCGGGCTTCGAGGCCGGCGGCCGGGGTGTCTTCGGCCCTGCATGGCGAAAACAAGACTGAGAGGACGATCAATGTGCCGGCAGGACGAAAGACGTGGAGGTCCATGGGGAGATTCCCGCGATGCGGGTTTGGGCGTAAATGGCAGATCAGGGAGTCGCCAACGCGACCAACGGCCAGACGCGCGGGATGATCAACATGGCGATGACAAAACAAATGGCGTTGAGCGGCACGCCGATTTTGAGGAAGTCACTGAAGCGGTATCCGCCGATTCCATACACATAGGTGTTGGTTTGGTAGCCGATCGGGGTGGCAAACGACGCCGATGCGGCGAAGGCGACAGCCACGAGGAAGGGCTTGGGATCGTAACCGAGTTGAGCGGCGATGCCGATGGCGATCGGGGCCATCAGCGCGGCAATGGCGTTGTTGGAGAGAACCTCGGTGAAGACGGTAGTAAACAGGTAGATGACCGCCAGGAGCGCGAGGCCCTGATGCTGGCCGGCAATCACGTGCTGGACACCGTTAACCACGTGGATGGCGAGCCATTCCGCCGCCCCCGTGGTTTCCAACGCGCGACCCATGGCCAACATACCGTAAATAAGGAACAGGATATTCCACTCGATGGAGTCGTAGGCTTCCTGCGTTTTCAGGCAGCGGACCAGGCAGACCAAAACGCAGCCGACGAGGGCGCCGACCTCGATGGGGATTAGGTCGAGACTGGCCGTGGCGATCACCGTGGCGATGATGCCGAGGACAAAGGGCATCTTGGTGTTCTGGGACTTGGCGGGCACGCGGGCGCGGTCAAAGAGCACGAGATCCTCACCGTGGCGCAGGGCGTCGATGGCTTGGTCGGTGCCCATCATCAGCACCACGTCGCCGGCTTCAATGGGCAGGGTCTCGATTTTTTCCCGGACGTTGCGACCGCGGCGATGCAGGGCGAGCACGACCATGCGGAAGCGTTGGCGAAAGTTGATTTCACGCACGGTGTGCCCGACCAGCGAGGCGTGCGGGTTGACCACGGCCTCGACCAGCGAACCCTCGTGGGCGGCGATTTGCTCCAAGCCGAGCTTGAGCTCGGAGGCGAGGTCGATGCCTGCGGTGCCGCGGGTGTGGACTATGCCCTTCATTCGGCAGGCGAGGATCAAGCGGTCGCCGGCGCGTAGCTTTACTTTCTCGGGCTCGATGTAGAGGGCCACGCCGTCACGCACGATTTCCAGCACGCGGATGCCGCGTGCGCGGGTCAGACCTGCATCGACGAGGGTGTTGCCAATCTGGCTGGAGTCAGGCTGCACAAACGCCTCGGTGATGTATTCACGCCGTTCCTCTTCGGAGAGGATCGAGGTGAGCATCTCGCGTGAGGGCAGCAAACGATTGCCGAAAACAGCCAGATAGGTCGCACCGATGATGGCGGAGGGGATACCCAACCACGCCAGTTCAAACATGGAGAAGCTGGGCAAATTACGTGAGGTCATCACGCCGTTGACGACGAGGTTGGTGCTGGTGCCGATGAGCGTGCAGGTGCCGCCGAGAATGGCCGCGTAGGAGAGCGGGATAAGCAGCTTGGACGGAGACACCTTCAACTGACGCGAGATCTTCAACACGATGGGCAGGAAGACCACGACGACCGGGGTGTTGTTGATGAAGGCCGAAATGGTGCCAACGACGCCGACCAAGGTGATTAGAATGACCCGATATCCCCAGTTGGCAGTGAGCTCGACCAAGCCGCTGATCCGGTCGATGGCACCGCACTTCACCAAGGCTGCGCTGAGGATGAACATCGCACCGACCGTAAACGGAGCGCTGTTGCTGAAGACGGAAAATGCGTCGTTCTTGGAAATCAGGCCGGTCGACAGCAGCACCGCGAGCAGGCTGAGCGCGGTCAGGTCCGGTGTGATTTTTTCCCACACGAAACTGGCCAGAACGGCTACCAATAAAAAATATACTAGGGCGATCTCCCAAGTCATAGCGCGGTAATTAGAGCGGGCTTTATCTTAATTCCCAGTAAAATAATATGGTATTGGTTAAGCCTTTGATTTTTCGCTAGATATATACCAATTATAAAAACAGCGACAGAGCACTAGAAAGGTTACGCCCATGGTGCCGAGCTTCATGATCGCAGCCCCCAGGAGTTGATCTTGGGCGGCGCTGAAATTGGGAATAATACGAGGAGCGAACTCGTAGGTGGGGTAGAGCACGCTGGAGGAAAATGCCAGGTAGGCGAAGAGCGGAGTCCCGATGATGGTGACGCCGATCAGATAGAGCATTTGCGCAGCTGAAGATATCTGCGGGAAGCGGTTCGACGGACTAAAAGCGGGCCACCACATGAGCACGGCTGTGGCGAAAAACGAAACGTGTTCGCCGATATGGACCCAACGGTCCTGCAAGGCCCAGTCGTAGAGAGTAGGGACGTGCCAGACGGACAGGGTGAGGGTATAAACCAAACCGGTGATGATCGGATGGAGCAGCAGGCGGAGCGGTTTTTCGATCCAAGGGTTGGATAGAAGCCCGTCGATCAACCAGGCGGGTAGCCCCTTGATAAACAAGATTGCAACTAAATGGGTCAGGATCAGGTGCTGCACCATGTGGGCACTGAAAAGGAAGCGTTCGCCGGCCTGATCAAGAGGGGAGCCGACTGCCAGGTAGAAGAGGATCAACGATCCATAGAAACAAACCGGTGTTACCCATGATCCGGTCGTGTCGTGCGCCGTGGGGAATCTGGAACGCAACGGTCCGCAGGCGAGGGCGTAGAGCCAGGCCAGTAAAACCAGCCCGCCAATCAGGTGAGGTTCGTTGTGCCAATGTGTCCAGTCGATCATGGGAAGGTCTAGTTAACCGCTAAGCTACACGAATGAATCCGAAATGCGTTCTCCGGGCAAAAAAAACGGCGGCCGAGGCCGCCGTTTTAAGAGGAGAGCTGAGAGTGGATTAGAGCTCCTCGTCGTAGAGTGCTCCAACCGGCTTGCTGTCGTGGGCGCTGAAGATTGCCAGCAGGGCGGTTACCGTGCCGGTTGCCAGGATCAGGCCGATGAAAAACAGGATGGTGCAGAACATTTTGTCCCACTTCAGATGCATGAAGTAGAAGATAACAAACATGAACTTCACCAGCGACAGGATCGTGAGAGTGCCCACGAGCAGCCACTTCGCGAGCGGCAGATAGATCAGCACGATCTCCACGCCGGTGATGATCGCCAGAAGCATGGCGATCTGCACGAACAGGTGAAACTTGCTTTCGTCGCTGTGACCGGCGTCATGGCCGGCGGCGTGAGGAGTGGTGGAGAGTGCGCTCATTTTGCTGGGGCTTTATTTAGGATTTCTGATCGGCGTCGCCGATCAGAGGTATTCGAGCAGGTAAACGACGGTGAAGATGACGATCCAGACAATGTCCACAAAGTGCCAGTAAAGGCCCATGCCTTCGACATCGATGGCGTTGGCCTCTCCGAAGTCTTCGGTGGAGGGAGCGCGGGACATCAGGAACGACGCGATCAGAGTGACCACGGTGCCGATGATGCCGACCATGCCGTGGTGCAGGTAGGTGCTGAATGCTTCGCCGGTGGCGCCGTGTTCGAGCACGGCATGCACGGCGTCGAGCACGGTCCAGATCGAGAAGACGATGGTGGCGACCACCACGCCAACATGGATCAGGCTGTAGAGCGGCCAGGACTTGCTGCCCTTGGCTCCGTCGTGGGGCTTGTAGCTGCGCACATACATCATCACCAACCAGAGAACACCGATGGCCACGTGACAGCCGTGGGTGCCGGTGAGGGTGTAGAAGGTGCTGCCCAGCATGCTGCTGGAGAGCGTCAGGCCGTTGTGCACGAAGTGGGTGAACTCATACACCTGACAGGCGAGGAAGATCGATCCGAAGAAGATCGTGCCGATGAGCATCTTGCGGACGGCAGGCAGGTTGCCTTTCTGGCAGGCGTTCACCGCGAGCGCCATGAGCAGAGACGACATCAGCAGGATGAACGTCGAGAACGAGGTCAGCTCGATCGAGAAGAAGTCGGTGGGTTGCTGCGATCCGGGAACCGGGTGCAGGCGGTAGATCAGGTGGGTGGCGATCAGTGCACCGAAGAACATGCAGTCCGAAGCCAGAAAGGCCCACATGAAGAGCTTCTTGTTGGGAATGCCCGTCGTGGTGGTGTGATCGTGGTGATGATCGATATGCGCGGTGGCCGCGTGGGTGCTCATGTCAGTAAAGGGAAGAGTTGAAACGAAGGGCGGTGTGGTGCGCGGTAGGAATCAATGGCTGTCGTCGCGGGTGACCTTGCCGTTCTTGGCGATGTGGAGGTGGTAGCCGCCGGGGCCTTCGATTGCCCAGCCATAAACCGCGAGCAGTAGGATGACACCGCCGCCGATGGCACCGATGAAGATGTGGTTCACGAAGAACAGAGAGCCGATCAACAGGCCGCAGGCGGCGATGATCGGGAACCACGACTGGCTGGGCATGTGGATGCCGCCGTGGGATTCCTCATCCTTGCCGTGTTCGGCCTTTTCCTTGGCGATCTCTTCCTTGTGCATCTTCTCATACCAGAATGCATCGCGGGCATGCACGGTGGGGGTTACGTGGAAGTTGTGACCGGGAGGCGGATAGCTGGGCACGGCCCACTCAAGGGTGCGGGCATCCCAGACGTCGTGCTTAACCTTCTCACCTTTGAAGTAGGTGTAGATCATCACGTAGAAGTAGTAGGCGATGCCGAGGCCGAGTATGAGAGCGCCGATGGTCGCGACGAGATTGGCGCTGTTCCAGCCCATGTTGCCATCGTAGGTGAACGTGCGGCGGGGCATACCGTTTAACCCGAGGAAATGCATTGGGAAGAAGGTGACGTTGAAGCCGATGAAGATGATCCAGAAGGAGGTCTTGCCGGCTTTCTCAGAGACCTTGCGGCCGAAAATCAGAGGGAACCAGTAGTGGATGCCGGCGAGCAGGGCGAAGATCGATCCGCCGATGAGCACGTAATGGAAGTGGGCGACCACGAAGTAGCTGTCCTGCTGTTGCGCGTCGGCCGGGGCGGCGGAGTGCATGATGCCGGAGAAGCCGCCAAACATGAACATCCAGATGAAGCCGAGGGCGAACATCATGGGCGTGCGCATCGAAAGGTGGCCGCCCCAGAGGGTGCCGACCCAGTTGAAAATCTTGACGCCGGTCGGAACCGCGATGGCCATGGTGGCCATAGCGAACGCGGCGGTGGCCACGGTGCCCATGCCGGTGGTGAACATATGGTGGGACCACACGCCGAAACCGAGAAAGCCGATGACCGCGCCGGAAAACACCACGATCGGATAACCGAACAGGGCTTTGCGCGAGAAGGTCGGGAGAATCTCCGAGATAATGCCCATCGCCGGAAGGATCAGAATGTAAACCTCGGGGTGACCGAAGATCCAAAACAAGTGCTGCCACAGGATCGGCAGGCCGCCAGCGGAGGCTTCGAAAAAGCCGGTTCCGAAGGAGCGGTCCATCATGAGCTCGACCAGCGCGATGGTGATGGCAGGGAAGGATAGGATGATCAGGAAGGCGGTGAAGAGCGTCATCCAAGTGAACACCGGCAGGCGCATCATGGTGAGCCCCGGCGCGCGCATGTTGATGATGGTGACGATGAAGTTCAACGAACCGACCACCGAGGAAACACCGAGAATCTGCAGGCCCATGACCCAGAGGTCGGTGGACATGTCACCAACGAAGTGGTTGGAGAACTGGACCGAGGTCATCGGGGCGTAACCGAACCAGCCGGCGTCGGGTGCACCGGACTTAACGAACCAGCCGATGTTGAGGATGATCGCGCCGGCCAGGAACACCCAGAATGCAAAGCCGTTGAGGCGGGGGAAAGCCACGTCGCGCGCGCCGATCTGGAGCGGCATCATGTAATTGAAGAACGCGGCCGAGAGTGGCATGACGGCGAGGAAGATCATCGTCGTCGCGTGCATGGTGAACATCTCGTTGTATTGCTGCGCGGAGAGCAGGGTGTTGTTCGGCACCGCGAGCTGCAGACGGATGAGCAGGGCCTCAAAACCGCCGACCAGGAAGAAGAACAACGAGCAGATGCCGTAGAGCATGCCGATGCGCTTGTGGTCAACGGTAGTCAGCCAACTGATGAGGCCGGTCTCGGCGGTCGGGCGGGTGAAGAGCCAGAAACGCTTTTCCGCTTTGGCGGGGGCGTTCTGACCGATGAAATCGGCTTTGGCGGTGGCTTCCATGGGATGCTTAAATCGAAACGAAAAGTGGTCGGGTGACGGGAAGGGAAGAGGCGTTACTTGAGACTGTGGAGGTAGGCGACCAGAGCGCGGGCTTCCTCGTCGTTGACGGCGATATGGGTGCCGGCGATGAACCCGGTTTTCTTGTCCAACTCCATGTAGCCCATCATGACGTTGCCGCCGCCGGTGGGGACGCCTTTATACATCTTGTTGCCGGGTTTGACCTCGTCGGGGAAGCGCACCCAGCGGTGGAGATTGGACTCGTTGTTCTCGAGCAGGCCGCCGGCGATGGTCGTGCGGGAACCAACGTGAGTGAGGTCGGGACCGGTCACACCGCCGCCTTCATGGCCACGGACAGTGTGGCAGGTGATGCAGTTCTTTTCTTGGAAATAGGTGCGGCCCCTGGCGATCAGCCCGGCGTCTTCGTTCTCTTCGTCCGGGAGCTGTTGTTTGTGCCAGTTGCCGAATGGATCGGCGTCAAATTCCTTGGTCCAGCCCGGGGCGTTGCGGCCGGGGTTTTCCCAGGTGTAACTGGCGAGCTGGGCCTTGGGGGCATCGTTGGTCGGCTCAACGGTGCGCGCGGGGAGCTTTTGGTTGGCGACCCAAGCTGCGAATTCGTCCTCGGCCAAAGCGATCACGCGGAAGCGCATGACGGCATGGGAGTCGCCGCAGTATTCGGCGCATTGACCCCAGAAGTAGCCGGGCTCGTCGGCCTGAAGCCAGAGGTGGTTGCCGCGGTTGGGCATCATGTCGACCTTGCCGGCGAGCTTGGGCACCCAAAAGGAGTGAATGACGTCGGTGGTGCGCAGGTTGATACGGACAGGGCGTCCGGCCGGAATGACGAGTTCGTTGGCGTTAACGAGGGTGCCTACGTCGGTGATCTGCTCGGGATATTCGAATTTGAACCACCACTGGTAGCCGATTGCGGTAACCTCGTAGGCGTTGGCCTTTTCGGCCTCGGGCACATCGTAGGTATACCAGATGCCTTTGAGGGTGGGGATGGCGATGATGACGAGGGCGAACACTGAGGCGCCGATCAAGCCGAGTTCCACAAACGGGTTGCCATGGCCTTCCTCTTTGGCGGGCGGCGGGGCGGCGTCGGGGTCCTTCGCCTTGAACTTGAGCGTGGCGTAGGCGAGCACCGCGGCGACGATCACGAATACCACCATGGTTACCACCAGAGTGACATACATCAGGTTCGTCTGGGAACGGGCCACGGGGCCGGCGGTGTCGAAGGTCGATTGCGGGCCGCTGGTCCATGCGCCGGTAAGGAGCGGGAGTGCGAGCACGAACAGCCGATTGGCCAAGCCACGGATTGAAACGCTGCGGAAGAAAGAAGGAAGACTCATGAGACCGGTTAAGAAAGCTTGCATCCCAATGGACAAAGCCGCGCAAAGCGTCTGGATGCCCCCTCCCATTTCAAGCTATAAAAACAGCTATCAGCTCAGGTATTGGTCACATTAGAATATGCGCAGTGTGCCGGAGGAACATTTGTTCCAGCAAAGAACCGTTGCGGAACAGCCTCTCAGTGCCACGGTCTAGGGTGTGAATATGCTGATTTTTCGCCCTGTATTATCCGTCTTAACCTTGGTTGGTGTTACCCTTTTTCTGTCCGGATGCGGTCAATCCGCCGATCCCGTCGACCAGTCAGTCGAGGCTAACGCTGCGCCGGTCGTGGCCACACCGCCCACGATTGATATCAATGCGGGCGATGACATGAAGTTCACGGTCACTCGTATCGAAGCAGCCCCCGGTGAGGCCATCACGCTCACGTTACACAACGTCGGCCGGGCTCCCAAGGCGGCGATGGGGCACAACTGGGTTCTGCTCACCAGCGACGCCGATGCCCGCGCTTACTCCATGTCCGCGATGTCGGCGATCAGCACCGAGTATTTGCCCGCGGCCAAGTCTGCTCAAGTCATTGCGCATACGCGGCTGCTTGGCCCCGGGGAATCGGATAAAATCACCTTCAACGCCCCTTCCGAGCCCGGCAGGTATCCCTTTGTATGCAGTTTTCCCGGCCATTTTCTCAATGGCATGGGAGGTGTGTTGATCGTCAAATGACGTCCCTGACCGGTAATCGCCCTCAGGCCGCCGGCCACCACTGATACAGGAAGAAGTAGACCAACACGCCGGTCACACTGACGTAATACCAGATGGGAAATGTCCACTTGGCCCATGCCCGGTGGCGTTCGAAATCGCCCTTTATTGCCAGAAAAAACGTCCGCGGCACTAGGTAGGCGATGCTTATGGCCAGAATTACGTGGGTGAACAGCATCACGATGTAGACGATGCGAATAGCTCCTTCGCCGCCAAACTGGGTGTGGATGGCCTCGCCGGCGCCGGCGTTCATGGCCTTGAGTATCTTGTGGGTCACATAGCCGACCAGAAAAACCGCCGACACGATACAGGCCGAGAACATGAACTTCCGGTGGGTTTCGCGCCGGCCGGTCTTGATGCAAATGAAGCCTGCCGAGATCAGAATCGTCGCCAGTCCGTTGAGGGCTGCGTTGAACGTGGGAATGTCGTGCAGGGTCATTTTTGAAAAAAATAGGGCCGCCAATCAGACGGTTAACCACAACCGGTCAACCACCAGCAGCGCTAATTGCAACGGAAGCCAGCCGATTGAGATGAAAAACAGTTTCCGGGCGGCCTTGTCACGCCCCTCGGCCTTCAGAAATCCAACCGCGCCTCGCAGGAACCACGCTCCCAGCACCACCGTGACCGCGCCATAAATCCAGCCGCACAATCCCAGTGCGACCGGCAACAGGCACACGATTACCAACAATACCGTATTCACCAGCGACCACTTGGCGACCTTGCCGCCCTCGGTATCCCGCACTGGCAGCATGGGGAAATCCACCGCCGAGTAATCATGTCGGTAAGTCCAGGCGATCGCCATGAAGTGAGGGATTTGCCAGAAAAACAGCACGCCAAACAGGATCCAGCCCAGGGGACTGATTCCGTTTTCTGCGGCGGCCCAGCCGATCAGCGGGGGCAAGGCACCTGCCACGGCACCGATCTCGGTGGACCAGCGCGAGGTGCGCTTCGCCGGGGTATACCACGCCAGATACGAGAAAATCGTGAACAGCGCGAAGATCGCCGACCAGCCGTTGACCCCGGCAAACAGCGTGCCCACGCCAAGGCAGCACAGTCCGATCCCGACCACAAAAGCCGATCCAGTGGCGATTTTCCCCGAGGGAATCGGCCGGTCTGCCGTCCGCACCATACGCGCGTCGGTGTCGTGCTCCATCCATTGGTTCAGTGCCGCCACGCCACCGGCCGCCGCCGCCGTGCCGACCACCAGGCAAAGAAACTCGCGTCCATGCCAACCCGGTCGCGCCGCCGCGTAGCCGACCAACGTCGTTACCACCGATAAAAAGCTTAACCGGGGTTTGGTCAGTTCCAGATAGTCGCCGAACTTTGCCGGCACGTTTTCCACCGCTTGGGTCGTTTCACTCATTTGCGGGGCAGGGATAATTGTTTCTCCAAAGTCGTGGCGTCCGCCATCGTCGGCGCCGGCCGAAAGCGAAAGCCCCAGGCGGTCAACCCGACGGTGATCGCCAGTAAGCTGGCTCCCACGATCACATGCGCCGTCGTGTAGTTGGCGTCGCGCAAAGACAGCACCGAGGCCGCGCCCAGCGCGATCTGCAGCACCAGCAGCGTCACCAACATCACCGCCGTCCGCTTGGCTCCACCGGCCGCCCGCCGGTCGGTCCAGACTTGCACCGCCAGCGTCAACAACGCTCCGGTTAATACTACCGCCATCACGCGGTGCGCGAAGTGAATGCCCACCTTGAAACTCCAAGTCGCCGGCAACCAGCCGCCCTCAGCCGTGCTCTCTGGAAAATACGGAATTGCCAGTCCGGCAAAGCTATGGCGCATCACCGCCGCGATCCCCAGTTGCAGTAGCAACAGACCGCAGCAGACCACGCCGATCTTGCGCCAGCGTGGTGCGGTCGCCGGTGCGCCGCCCTCGATCCATTGACGCGACAGCACCAACGCCAGCACCACCAGCATGCCTACAAAAACCTGCGCCGCACAGGCATGCGCCATGGCAAACAACCGCCCCACGCTGGTGTTGAGCAAATCCAGATGCTGGGGATCGAGCAGCACCCGTAGTCCGCCCAAGCCGGCCTGCACAAAAATCAACGCCGCCGCGCCCAGCGCCAGCTTGCGCACTCCGGGCCGCGCCTCCGCTGTCCAGACCCATGCCGCGATGGCCAAAGTGATGATACTCATCAGACCCGCGCTGAGGCGGTGGGAGTGTTCGGCGAACATCGCCAAATCGGTCAACCAACCCTTGGGATTGAGCGAGCCGTTGGACAGCGGCCAGTCGGCGAAGACCATGCCCGCGTTAATACTGGTGGTAAACGCTCCCAACATGATCAACGCCAACACCCAACCGCCGCCGATCGCGGTGAACCAAGCCAGCGCCGGTTGATACCGCGAGGAACGCCGGCTCGGCACGGCCGCCGCTTCAGGAGCGGGCGGCGGAACGACAGGCGGACGGGAGTCGGTGGAAATCTTCATGAGTAACGATGCTAGCAGAGCGAAGGGATAGCACTAGATGTCGCAATGCCTTTGACAATTTTTTCCTCGGGGCGGATCGGTTGGTCATGCGTCCCCTCACCACGCTCCTCCTCGTCGGTGCCCTGTTGGCACCTTTTTTTCTGGGCCTGACCGCGTGCAAACGTCCGGAGCCCGTCGCGACCTCGACCAGCCCCTCCGGACGGCCGATCAAGGGGCAGATCCTGAGCGTCGACCTCGATCGAGGGACCCTGCTTGTTGATCACGAAGAGATCCCCGGCTACATGCCCGCCATGGCCATGGAGTTTTCCGTCAACTCCGGTGATCTTGCCCTCGCCAAGTCGGGGCAATACATCCGGGCCGAACTGTTTGAAGACGAAGACGGCACCTTCCGACTCGAAAAAATCTGGGCGATCAACCCGCTCACCAACTCCAAGATCGATCAGGCCGCCGGTCGCCTCCGCGAAGACACCTCCATTCGTGGACGCGGCGCTTACCGTGAAATCGGTGAACACCTGCCCGACTTCACCCTCTATAATCAGGCCGGCGAAATCGTGAACATCGAACAGTTCCGCGGCCGGTTCATTCTGCTCAACTTCATCTACACCCGGTGCCCCGTCGCCACCATGTGCCCGGCCTCGACGGCCCTCATGATGCGCACGCAAGCGGAGGCCAAGGAGGCAGGTCGCACCGACCTCGAGTTTATCTCGATCACTCTCGACCCCGAATACGACACCCCCGGCGTGCTCAACGAATACGCCAGAGCCCGCGGCATCGACACCACCAACTTCAGTTTCCTCACCGGTCCCGAGCGCGCTATTAAAGACCTGTTCACCCAGTTTGGCGTCATCGCCCAATTCGACGGCACCCTGATCCAGCACACCCTCGCGACCCTGCTGATCTCCCCCGACGGACGCATCATCCACCGCGCCGACGGCTCCAAGTGGAAACCCGAAGAGTTTCTCGCCAAGCTGCCTCCGGTTAAAACTCCCTGATTTTTAACGCAGAGACGCAGGGACGCGAAGATTACCCAGCACCTTTCCTTCTCCGCGACCTCTGTATCTTTGCGCCTCTGCGTTAAAACTCCGAACTCCTCACCATGTCCACCGCCGCCCGACTGAAACCTGTCCAATGGCGCCAAACCCTCTGGCTCACCGCCGGAGCCGTGGCGGTATACGCGCTCCTGCGTCTGCTTCCCACCGGCACCAATCTGCATCAAGGCGACTTTCGCGTCGAAGGTGGCGGCAACCAGCTGGAGTTTTGCGACCCGGCCGCGCCGCAATTTATTCCAGTGGTCGCCGTGCGCTCCCCCGTGGTCACCGAACTGCGTGCGCTTACCCCGGTAGCCATCGGCCAATCCGCCGACTTCGTGCTCAACTTGCATACCGCCGGCGGCAAAGCCATCGGTCCGGTCGACCTGATGGTCGCGCACACCCGCAAGTTACACCTCATGGTCGTGGACCCGACGCTCAACGACTATCAGCACATCCATCCCGAGCCCGGCGCCCGTCCCGGTGAGTGGAGCTTTAGCCTGACGCCCCGCCTCGCCGGCACCTACCGTGTTTTCGCCGACTTCACGCCCGCCGCGACTGGTCGCAGCCTTTACGCCTCGGCCGATTTTGAGGTTCCCGGAGACGTGCCGGTCAACATGCGCATCGTTAATTGGACGGCCGAGCACGACGGATTGCACTACGAGCTCACGCCCTCCGAGCAACCCATCCGGGCCGGACGTCAGGTGAAACTCACCTTTACGATGACCGCCCTCGACGGTGGTCCCGTCAACTTGGAGCCGGTCATGGATGCCTACGCGCATCTTGTTGCATTCGACAACCAACGCGGCGGCTTTGCCCACCTGCATCCCCAGGCCGCCGACCCGTTAAAAGCGCCGGAAAACCCGCTCGCCCCGCAGCTGCAATTCAGTCTGACCATCCCAGCACCTGGCCTCTACGTCATCTGGGCGCAAGTGGCCATCGACGGGAAGGAACACTACACCCCGTTCTGGTTTGAAGTCGTGCCCTGAGCACAGGATGTAGCCGCGGCCGTCCCCGGCCGTGTTTCATGTGATAAGTCTTTAAATAATGTCGTCCACCCTTTCCCCGTATCGCTCACACGGCTGAGGACAGCCGTGGCTGCATCAACCCTCGGAATGTCCACGCCCCCAATCATCGCAGCCTCCCCGGAGCCCGGCTTGCAGGCTGATCAACGCCTGATTGACCGCGCCTGGCTGCGCATAGGCATCGGGCTGGCGGTGGCCGGGCAAACCATGGTCTTCAGCCTCGGGCTCAACCTTACGCCGGCCGAAGGCCTCAGCCGCTGGGTCGTGCACGCGGTGCTGATCGCCTCGTCGCTGGCTGTATTGATTTTTTTAGGACGCGACCTCCTCGCGTCGGCCTGGACGGCGTTGCGCCACCGCCGCGTTACGATCGACCTGCTGTTTTTGCTGACATTGTTCGGGGCGTTCACGGCGTCGTTGGTCAGCACCTTCACCGGAGTCGGTGCGGTATTCTACGAGATCGTGGCCATCTTGGTGGTGGTGCACACCATCGGTCGTATGCTCGGCGCGCGCAGCCGCGTGGCCGCGCTCAACGCGGTCACTGGACTGCGCACTGACTTTGCCCGCTGTCGGGCGGTTTCACCCGATGGTATCGAGGCCGAGCTAGAGGTATCCGCGCTGGCTCCGGGAGACCTCGTGCTGGTTGCACCCGGCGGGCCGGTGGCGGTGGACGGCGTCATTGTCGAGGGACGCGCCTACTTGCGGGAAACCGCGCTCACCGGAGAATGGGCGCCGGTCGCCCGCGGACCCGGCGACACCGTTCTCGCCGGATCGTATTCTGTGGACGGATACCTGCGCATCCGCCCGACGGCCGGTCCGCGTCGGCTCGACCAGTTGTTGGAGCACGTTGAACAGGCCCGTATCGCGCCGTCGCGTTTGCAGGAGCAAGCCGACCGCTTGATGGCGTGGTTTCTTCCGGTGGTCATCGCCGTCAGCATGCTGACGTTTGCCGGTTGGTGGTGGGCTGGGCCTTGGCAGCAGGCCTTGTTTAATGCGATGGCGGTGCTGTTGGTCGCGTGTCCGTGTGCCTTGGGACTGGCCACGCCGGTGGCGGTTTGGGGAGGGTTGGCCCGGCTTGCCTCCATGGGCGTGATCGCCCGCACGGGTGATTTTCTAGACGGCTTGGCGCGGATCGACACCATCTGTTTCGACAAGACTGGCACGCTCTCCGAAGAGCGCCTGCAGGTGGCGGGATGGGTCTATGTAACTGAAGATTGGCGTAAACAATCCGAGTGGTTGCGTGCGGCGGTTGCCGCTGCCGAGTGTGATTCCCACCATCCTGTCGCGCGTGCCTTGGTTGATGATGCCGCCGGTCTTCCGCGCGTAACCGTCCTGTCGCGCGACCTCGTCCCCGGCCAAGGCCTAATCGCCCGCGTGCTCACCCCCGACGCCACCGAAACCGAACTCCGCATCGGTTCCCCCTCGCTGAACTCTGGGCAAAGTAACCATTATGGTTACTTTGGGCAGAGTTCAGACGGGGCTCAGAGTGAAAAAGACGATTTTGAAAGTAACCATAATGGTTACTTTGTGCAGAAAACGGGTAAGCAAGTCGGGGTTTCCGTTGGCGGGGAGTGGGTGGCGGTGGCCGGGGTCGGTGAGGTTTGGCGGCTCGGGCTTGAAGAGGCGGTGGCACAATTGGGCGAGTTGCGCCTGCAGCTCGAAGTGTTGACCGGCGACCCTGTTCCGCCGGCGGGTTTGCCGGTGCCGGTCACCGGCGGACTGGCTCCGGAGGACAAAGTTGATCGTGTCCAAGAGCTGAAGTCTCAGGGCCGGACCGTGTTGTTCGTCGGCGATGGTATCAACGACGCGGCCGCGATGGCCGAGTCGACGGCATCGTTGGCCATGGGCGGTGGCAGCGAGTTGGCGCGGGCGTCGGCGATGGCGGTTTTTACCGGCACGGATCTGCGGTTTCTGCCGGATGCGGTGCGCTTGTCGCGTGCGGTCGTGCGCAGCGTGCACGGTAATCTGCGATTTGCGGCGGCCTACAACGTGGCCGGTATGGCGCTGGCGGCGGCGGGGGTGTTGCACCCGGTGGTGGCCGCGTTGTTGATGGTCGGATCGAGTTTATTCGTATCCGTGCGTTCGTTACACGCGAGTGGCGGGTTGAGTGGCTCAGGTATTCCTGCCTGTGCGGATCGAACGGCTGGCGGGGAGCCTTAAACGCACAGGCAGGAATGCCTGTGCCACGGGTTGCCTAAAACAGCAGGTGTTTAACCGCAACGCCGCCGTTGATGAGTTGCTCCAGCGAGGCGATGCCGATGCGCACGTGGTCCTCGACGTAGGCTTGATCGACCAAGGCGTCGCTGGCTGTGGTTTTGACTCCGTCGGGCAGCATGGGTTGATCGGAAACGAGCAGCAGCGCGCCGGTGGGAATCTCGTTGAAAAATCCGGTCATGAAAATGGTGGCGGTCTCCATGTCCACGGCCATGACGCGGATTTTTTTGAGGTATTCCTTGAACTCGTTGTCGTGTTCCCAGACGCGGCGATTGGTGGTGTAAACGGTGCCCGTCCAATAGTCGCGGGCGGCATCGCGGATGGCGGCGGAGATGGCTTTTTGCAGGGCAAAGGCGGGCAGGGCGGGGACCTCGGGCGGGAAGTAGTCGGTGCTGGTGCCTTCGCCGCGGATAGCTGCGATGGGCAGAATGAGGTCGCCGATCTCGGCGCGGTGTTTGATGCCGCCACATTTGCCGAGGAAGAGCACGGCCTTGGGATCAATGGCCGAGAGCAGATCCATCACGGTGGCGGCGGTGGCGCTGCCCATGCCGAAGTTGATGATGGTGATGCGCCCGGCGGTGGCGCTGGGCATGGGTTTGTCGCGTCCGCGCACGGGCACGTCGTGGAGCTTGGCGAAGAGTTTTACGTAACGCTGAAAGTTGGTCAGCAGGATGTAATCGCCAAACTCGGCGAGCGGCACGCCGGTGTAGCGCGGCAACCAGTTCTCCACGATTTCCTGACGGGTCTTCATGTTGTCATGAAAACCGCGGTGTCACGCGGATGCAATCCGGCGTGTGCAGCCTCCCCAGACGACCTTAGACCTCGGCTAGCGCGTTGGCGTTGTTGAGGTGCTCGATTCCCGTATACTTCTTGGACTGCTCGTCGGCGTGATAGCTGGAGCGGACCATGGCGCCGCTTTCGCAAACGCCGATGCCGATATCGAGGGCAAATTGTTTCCAACGGGCGAACTCGTCGGGGTGCACCCAGCGGTCGATCTTCCAGTGTTGCGGCGTGGGCTGCAGGTATTGGCCGATGGTAAGAATGTCGGTTTTGTCCGAGGCGATGTCGCGGAGGGTTTGCTCAATCTCTTCCTCGCGTTCGCCGAGGCCGAGCATGATGCCGGTCTTGGTGATGAAGCCGCGGGACTTGGCGTGACGGAGGACCTCACGGGAGCGATCGTAACGGGCCTGCACGCGCACGGGCTTTTGCAGGCGTTCGACGGTCTCGAGGTTGTGGTTGTAGATGTCGGGCTTGGCGTCGAGCACGGCGTCGATGTGCTCATACTTGCCTTTGAAATCGGGAACGAGGACCTCGATCGCGGTGTTGGGGTTGCGATGGCGGACGGCGCGGATGGTGGCTGCCCAGACGGAGGCGCCGCCGTCGGTCAACTCGTCGCGGGCGACCGAGGTGATCACGCAGTGCTTAAGATTCATCTTGGCGATGGAGTCGGCGACACGAATGGGTTCGCCGAGATCGAGCTCGGTGGGACGGCCGGTCTGGATCGCGCAGAAGTTGCAGGAGCGCGTGCAGATGTTGCCGAGGATCATCACGGTGGCGGTGCCGCGAGACCAGCATTCGCCGAGGTTGGGGCACTGGGCACTTTGACAAACCGTGTGGAGTTGATTGTCGTCCACGAGTTTGCGGACGGCTTGGTAGCCGGGGCCGGAAGGGAGCTTGGCTCGGAGCCAGGAGGGTTTGCGGGAAGTGTCCATCGATTGAATCAAGGGTAAAGGCTAACCACGGAATACCGCAAGGAGCACGGATTTTTTTCAGGTATGCCCGCGGCTGATGCGGGGGATTAACGGAGGTGGATTTTTTATCGCGGAAACGCTGAAGCGCGGAAGTTTAGAACGGATCTGGAACTCAGGAGGGGATCGATGATGGTGATCAGCTTGGTTTTCCGCGATTCCGTCCTCCCGCACTTCCGCGATTAAGTCCTTATCGGTTTATTCACCGGCGAGGAAGGCGGGCAACTGCCTCTGGAACTGCTTGGTGGCGATGGCTTTGACCTGATTAATGTCAACCGGGCGGCCGAGTTCGGCTTGGAGGGAGGTCACGGTGCCGTCGGTGGCGGCGATGCCGCAGGGGACTATCCCCTGAAAATGGAGGAGGTTGGCGTTCACGTTGAGCGCAAAACCATGGTAGGCCACCCAGCGGCGGACGGCCACACCGATGGCGGCGACCTTGCGGTCTTCGATCCAGATGCCGGTTTTGCCTTCGCGTCGGGCTGCGGTGAGCCCGAGTTCGCCGACGGTGTCGATCAGGACCTGTTCAAGGAAACGCAGGTAGGCGTGCAGGTCCTTGCGGGGGGAAAGGTCGATGATCGGATAACCGACGAGCTGACCGGGACCATGGTAAGTGATGTCGCCGCCGCGGTTGGTTTTGACGACCTCGATGCCTTCTGCCGCTAGGTGGGCGGGGTCCCAGACTAGGTTTTGATCAGCGCCACTGCGCAGGCCGATGGTGTAGACTGGCTCGTGTTCGTTGAGCACGAGCGTGTCGTCGATCTCGCCGGCAATGCGTGCTGCCACGAGAGCATCCTGCCGTGCCCAGGCGTTGGCGTAACGGGTGCGGCCCCAGTCTTGGACGGTGACGACGGGCAGGGTTCCGGTGCTGGTGGAGGCGGTGGACATGAGCGGGTAAACTTGGGCGGTGCGACGCCGGGTGCAAGCGCCCGCAGGTTTCTCTTTATGCGAGAATAAAGGCCGCCGCGCTGCCCACCAAGGCGGTCGCCACGAGAACACCGGCCGCGCGATTTCGCAGCAGCGGGGAGCCAAGGCCGGCGGCGAGTCCGGCTTTGAGTAGAGAGTTGGCCACGGCGGCGATGATGACCGCGCGCGCAGCCAGTTGCAGGGTAACGGTGGCGGTGTTGAGGTTGTCAGCCATCGACAGCGAGATGGCGTCCATGTCGGTCAGACCCGAGACAAAGCTCAACGGCAACAGGCCCGCCTGCCAGTCGAGATGGGTCGCGGCCTTCACCATAAACGCGATCACGGCGTAGAGCAGGGCAAACTTGATCGCGGTCGTCAGGCTCAGCGGGTTGGCCATGGTCGGGGAATCAACCTCGTCTTTTCCGGCGCGGTGCGAAAACCAGTGCCAGGCTCCGTAAACCAGCGCCGGTAGCATCATCACGCCGAACGCCGGCATGATTTCCAACGCCAGGGCCGGGCTGAACAGGAAGATGACCACGACCACGCGGGGAAGCATCACCGTGCAGGCCGCCACCACGGCGAAGGCGTAGTCGGCGGAGAGTCGCGGTTCCTCCTTGCTGCGCCGGCTGAAGGCGAGGGTGGACGCGGTGCTGGAAGCGAGTCCGCCCAGCAGACTGGTCAACAGGATGCCGGCCCGCGCGCCCAGCAGCCGCATGGCGATGTAGCCGGTGAAGCCCAGTCCGGAGATCAAGACGACCATCAACCAAGTCGAGTAGGGGTTAAAGCCGTCGAACGGTCCAAACGCCCGGTTCGGCACCAGCGGCAGCACGACGCCGGTGATGGCGACAAATTGTAGCGTGCCCCGGATGTCGTCCGGCGTGAATCCCCGCGTCCAGGCATGCAGCGGTTTTTTGACGCCCAGCAGCACCATGGTCAGCGCGGCCACCACCACGGCGGTCTGCGTGTGCTCCCACGCGACCAACGCCCCGACCATCAGGGTCAACAACGATGCCGCGAAGGACGTGCTGCCGGGGGACTTGGCCTCGGCCAGCCGACTGTGGGCGACGATCAGATGTCCGGCCACGACCGCGAAGATGACCGGCAACGCCAGCGGCGTGAAGTCCCGGCTGGCGATCGCCCCGAGGCAACCGAGCATGGCCCAAAAACTATGTGTGCGCACGCCGCCAAAGTCGCCCTTGCCCTCATCGGTCGCCTGCTCGCTCCACTGGCGGATCAGTCCGATCAACGCGCCGAGGCCGGCACTGGCAAAAACGTAACCGAGAAGGGGGGAGGGCACGCTATTCAATATGGCTCCATCGCCGTAGGTCGCAAGTTTATGCCAGTCTGCATGCGAGTGGAAATTCCATTTGCCCGCGCCCGTGCGATGCCCACGCTGGGCGGCTTCATGAGCGACAACCCTCAAGACATTTCCCACGACCAGCATGCGGTCCGCCGCCAAAAGCTCTCCGATATGCGGGCTTCCGGCTTCGATCCGTTTCGCGCCACCGTCGAGCCGACCCACTTTTCCCAAGACGCCATCGCGCTCTACGTCGAGGAGCAGGACAACACCGTCACGGTCACTGTCGCCGGTCGCCTGGTCACCTTCCGCGTGCAGGGCGGCAGTTCGTTCGTGAAAATTCAGGATCAGCAGGGGCCCATCCAACTTTACTTCCGCAAGGACGTGGTCGGCGAAGAGCGCTACATGGTCTTCAAAAAGTCATTCGACTTGGGCGACATCATCGGCGTCACCGGCACGCTCTTTAAAACCAAGACCGGTGAAATCACCGTGCGCGTCCAATCGTTTACGCTCGTCTCCAAGGCCCTGCGCCCGTTGCCCGAGAAGTGGCACGGCCTCAGCGATGCCGAACAGGTCTACCGTCAACGTTACCTCGACCTCATCGTCAACCAGGACTCCCGCAAGCGTCTGATGACCCGCTCGCGCATCGTATCGCACATCCGTCGTTTTCTTGAGGACCGCCAGTTCCTCGAGGTCGAGACTCCCGTGTTGCAGGGCATCGCCGGTGGTGCCGCCGCCCGTCCGTTTGAGACGCATCATAACGCGCTCGATACCGACTTTGTGCTGCGCATTTCGCTGGAGCTTTATCTCAAGCGCATGCTGGTCGGCGGTTATGATCGCGTGTTTGAAATCGGTCGCAACTTCCGCAACGAGGGCGTCTCCCGTCGTCACAATCCCGAGTTCACCATGCTCGAAGTCTATCAGGCCTACAGCGACTACCGCGGCATGATGACCCTCGTGCAGGACCTGTTCCGCTCGCTCTGCTCTGATGTGCTCGGCACCTCGCAAATCACCCACGCCGCCAGCGGTGAGGTCATCGACTTCGCCGCCGACTGGCGTGAGGTGAAGTATAAGGATCTGATCCGCGAAAAGACCGGCAATCCCGATTGGTTCAGCCTGTCCAAGGCCGACAAGATCGCCGGTGTCGAGGCGCTCGGCCTCAAGGTCGACCCGTCGTGGGAAGACTACGAGATCACCAACGAAATCTTTGGCAAACAGATCGAGCCGTTCCTGATCCAGCCCACCTTTGTCACCCACCTGCCCAAGGAACTCTGCCCGTTGGCCAAACTCACCCTCGACGACCCGAGCACCATCGACGTGTTTGAACTGATCATTGGCGGCATGGAGATCGCGCCCGCTTACTCCGAGCAAAACGACCCTGACGTGCAGCGTCAGATGTTTGAGGCGCAGGCCGGCGAGGAAGTGCAAAAGATCGACCACGATTTCCTGCTCGCCCTTGAGCACGGCATGCCCCCGGCTGGTGGCATGGGTATCGGCATCGACCGGCTTTGCATCCTGCTGACCGGCGCCGAAAGCATTCGCGACGTGATCCTCTTCCCGCAGCTCAGGAACGCCACGTCTGCTGGCGCGGCGAGTTGAAGTCGTAAGTTTAAGTTGAAGTTCCGATCCCTTCGCGCAGTTCCGACTTAAACTTAATCTTAAACTCTAAACTTAAACTGAGTCCATGTCCTGGCCCTTTTACCTCGCGTTGAAGCAACTGTTCCCCTCGGGGAAGCGGTTTCCGTTCTTCACTGCGATCTCAGTTCTGGGTGTCGGACTTGGAGTGACCGTCTTGATCGTCTCGCTGGCGATCATGGGTGGCTTTGGTCAAGGCAACCGCGATCTGATCATCAAGACTCAAGGCGAAGTGCAGGTGCGTGCGCACGGCTTGATTGATGATCCCGCCGCGCTCATTAAACAACTCGAAGCCATGCCCGAGGTCGCCGCCGCCACGCCGTTCGCGGAGGGCGTGGTCATGCTGCAGCACCAAGGGCGTCCGAGTTTCCCCGCGATGCAGGGACTCGATCTTTCACGAGTGGAGAAGGTGACCCCGTTGGAGGACTTCATCGTCGTCGGCTCGCTTGATGAGCTGGACGACGATTCGATTATCCTTAGTTCGATCCTCGCCGAAAACATCGGCGCGCGCATCGGGTCCACAGTGGAAATTTTTTCCCCGTTGATGCTGGAGAAACTCAAGAACGACGAGGTCCTGCTCCCGCGCGGGCTCAAGGTTGTCGGTATTTTTCAGATCGGCCACCAGCAGCTCGACAGCAGTGTGGTGCTGGTGACGCTGCGCCTCATGCAGGATCTCTACGGACTCGGTGATTCCGTTCACGGCATCAACCTGAAGCTCGTGCCCGATGCGGACCCGTTCATGGTCGCCCGCGACATCAACCTTGCCCTGCCAATCGACGGACGCGCGATCACTTGGATGGAGATCAACCACGACTTTCTCTACGCGCTGCAGTTGGAGAAAAACATGATGTTTTTCCTGCTGCTCTTTATCGTGATCGTGGCGGCGTTTTCCGTCACCAGCTCACTGCTTATCGCGGTGGTGCGCAAGACCCGCGAGATCGGCCTGCTGGGAGCATTGGGAGCATCTCCGATGCAGGTAGCCGCGTGCTTTTGTCTGCAAGGTGTGTTCATCGGCGTGACGGGCACGATCGCCGGCATCGTCACGGGGTTCACCGCGTTGCATTTCCGCAACGACATCATTTTCGCCATCGCCCGCGCCACCGGCGGCACCGAGGCGCTGGCCAACGTCTATCAGTTCACCAAGGTGCCCGCGCATCTGAGCGGCGGGGACTTTGCGACCATTGTGATCAGCACCATCGTCATCTCGACCGTTGCCGGTCTGCTGCCCGCCTGGCGGGCCGCCCGGCTCAACCCTGTGGAGGCCCTGCGCAATGAGTGATTTGCTGAATTCGGCTGTAGCCGCCCCCGTCCCCGGGGGCGTGTTTGGTGTGTTGCCGCAGGGGGCGAAAAATTCACGGACACGGGCGGGGACGCCCTTGGCTACAACGGAAACTTCCCCCCATGAGTGACCCCATTTTCCAAGCCACCGGCCTTTGCAAAACCTACCTTAGCGGCGAACGCAAACTGGAGGTCTTGCGTAACGTCGACCTGACGATTTCCGCCGGTGAAACCCTGAGCATTCGTGGCGAATCCGGCTCGGGTAAATCCACGTTGCTGCATCTGTTAGCCGGGTTGGACAAACCTGATGCCGGCACAGTGCTTTGGGAGGGCTCGGCCGATACGGGGCCGGGCCGTCGGGCGCGGTTTCTGGGCATGGTGTTTCAGTCGTTCTATCTGATCCCGGAACTCAATGCCTTGGACAACGTGCTCATGGCTGCCCGCATGACCGGGCGGTTGGATGCGTCGGTGCGCACGCGGGCGTCGGCGTTGATTGAGCGGGTGGGGTTGACCGAGCGCGGCCATCATTTACCCGCGCAGCTTTCGGGTGGTGAGCGCCAGCGGGTGGCCATTGCCCGCGCGCTCATGAACTCGCCGCGCTTGCTGTTGGCCGACGAGCCGACCGGCAACCTCGATGAGAAAACCGGTGAATCGATTTTGGAGCTCTTGCTGGCGGTTGCTGCGGAGCAGGGGACCGCGTTGGTGCTGGTCACACACAATCCGGCTCATGCCCTGCGTGCGTCTCGCCGTGCGACTATGCATGCGGGCGAATTGGCGGAAAGCGGTTAGCTACTAGCTCTTAGCTGTTAGCTTCCTAATTCCTGACCGGAAGCACCAGTTTTCGATTGAGAAACCAGGCTAATACCACGGGCCACATGTAGATGCCCGCCACCCACGCCAGTTCGATTTTCATACCGCCCATAAAAAAGTAGCCGATGGTGAGCGTCGCGATGCTGCCCACGATAAATCCGGCTTCCCAGCGGCGGAACGCGATCGCGCTGGATGCGCCCAGAATCACGCAGGGAATGCTGACACCGGGAATCAACCAGGCCAGCAGCAGGCCGGTCAGATAACCGGCGGGAGCGACGAGCTGGCTTTTCTCCCGGCTACCGCGGGTTTGAATGGTCACACCGATGCTCAAGATGGTTAATTTCAGGATCAGCGGCAAATTGGCGGCCAGACCGGTTGCATGGGCCACTGGCAGCAGGGCCTTGGCCAGCATGATCACCGCCACGTAACCTCGGATGGGGTCAATCCAGACCGCGGGTGATTTCCACCACCGGCGATGACGACGGTTTTTATCGGCCAGGCGTCGGTTGAGTTGTTCGCACTGAAAGTTACGACAATTGGGTCCGCGAAGAATACTGCTCGGCAACCAGGCGAAGAACAAACCGGCTAAGAGGTATCCCCAGGAAATGATCATGTGCTATGAAAATTATTAGTTAATCGGGATTGTCGCAGAGCAAGCAAAGGTTTTTGCACAGTGCGGACGCAGGCGGCTGGCCGTCCGGGGTCGGTTTGCGTCTTGTTTTAACCTTGGGGTTTTAGCGTAGCGGGAGTTCCGATGGGATATCTCCCCTCATTTGTTTGCGGTAGGCACTGGGAGAAAAACCGACCTTGTCCTTAAACTGACGGCTGAAAAAGAAGATGTCAGCGTAGCCGAGCCGCACGGAGATTTCGTTGATCGACAGCTCGGTGCCGGTCAGCAGCAGCCGGGCTCTGCCGAGTCGAGTTTGCATGAGGAAATCCCGCGGGCTCATGCCGGTGATTTTGTGAAACACCCGGGAGAAATGAGCCTGACTCAGTCCGGCGCGCCGGGCCATGGAGCCGACATCTGGCAGGTCGCCGGTTTCAGACTGAATTTCGGCGATCATGGCGGAGATACTCGATTCGTGCAGGTAATGAATCGAAGGTGGACCGTCTAGCAGCGGCGGCCGTTGCAGGATATCGCACAGCACCCCCTTGAGCAGATCGTTGGCAACCGACGACTTCTGATTCGCCAAGTGCACAATCCGTCGCGTCACCGCGTCGAGGTAGTCGATGTCGCCGAGCTGATAAAATTCGGGCCAGGCATTAAGTTGATCATCAGGGCAGGGGATGGTCCTGCCTGCCGGATTGAGCATCACGGAAAAATGGATGAAGGTAATGCCCAGCGGGGTGGCGTCATCCTGGCCGGCATCATAAATGCCGCCCGGCCGCATCAGCGCACAAAACCCGGGCAGTAATACGAACGATTGGTCGCGGGTTTTCATCCACCCGCGACCTTTGCGCACGATCCATAACTCCATATCGGTCAGTCGCAGCGAATTTTCGCGAGGCCGACCCCAGCCGGGGGGGCAGTCAAGACGCCAGCAGGGATCGTTGACCTTGACCATCCAGTCGGTGGAGGAAGAGAGCATGGAAATACAAGAATGCAGAGTTGCCTGATCCGATTAGAACACAGGTAATTATACCGTTTGGAATTAGGGGGATAGCATAAAAACACAAAAGAACGCGGTATAAGTCCATTCCTTGGTTGCCGGTTTGGGTATATGATTCTCGCGCCCCACGGATTATTAACCGTTACCCCTTCATCCCTGACATCAATGCGTTTATCCCTCGCTCTCATTCTTCCGTTTGCCCTGTCTGTCGGCGTCGCGCGGGCGGACTCCTTGGTCAACTACTCATTCACCGGCGGATCACTGGCGGCGACCTCGTTTGATTCGGTGACTTTCGCCTCCGCCAGCGATGTGGCGCCGGGCTCGGGCTCGGGTTTTCAAACGTCATTCAGCACGGACTGGATTTATGCGAGAGCGAGTCAGACGGATAACTTTGCCCCGAACTCAAGTTCGACGGAATACTTCGGGTTTACGCTGACCCCTCAGGACGGTGTGACCTATGATCTGAGTGCGCTTACCTTTGACGTGGCCTTTTATGAAGAGGCCGGCGTGGCGAACGCATATCCCACTAATTATGTGGTCCGTTCGGATCTGACCGGTTACGACACCGATTTGTTGGTTCACACCGAGGCGGGTCAGACGACACTCACTCCAACTTTTAAGACTTTGTCGGTAGCACTTTCGGACCCTGTATTTACCACTATTTCGGGAACAGCTACTTTTCGTATTTATATTTATGATACGCTCACCGGGAATACTCGTTTGAGCGCGATTGATAACATTTCGGTTCTTTCCGTGGTGCCCGAACCTTCCTCGGCAGCCACGTTGGCAGGGCTGGCTGCACTTGTCCTGGTGGCCACCCGCCGTCGTGTTCTCTCGCGGAGGAGTTGATTAGACAATTCTGAGGGCACTGGGCTCTCTAGCCTTGCTGTTATCTTCCTATGTTTCCCCGAATTTCGTTTTTGTTATTCTTCGGCATTGGCTTCCCCTGTTTGTTGCCCGCCGAAAATCCCGTCACCATCATGCCGATGGGCGATTCCATCACCGAAGGCAGCGGCGGTGCGTTTCAGGTCTACCGTTATCCGCTGATGGAAAAGCTTCTCGCAGCGGGTTACAACGTGACCTACGTCGGTAGCAAAACCACGCGTCCACTCAAAGGATCGCCCCTCGGTGAGCTGCACCACGAAGGTTATGGCGGCCAGAGCATCGGGTTTCTCAAGGGGAAGTTCGACGAGCTCTACGGGCAAAATCCCGCCGACATCCTCCTGCTGCACGCGGGCCACAATCAATTCGCTGACCAAGGCCCTGTGCCCGGTATGTTGCGCGATACGCGGACGATCATCGAGAAGGCGAGGGCGATTAATCCCAAGGTCATTGTGCTCGTCGCGCAGGTGATCTCCAGCGGCAAGCTGCCCAAGTATTCCTATATCCCCGAGTATAACGCAGCGCTGGTCGACCTCGTCGCCGAGTTGAATACGCCTGCGCAACCGGTGATCCTCGTGAACCAAGCCGACGGTTTTAACTGGGAGACCGACACCATCGGCGATCATGTGCACCCCAACGCGCAAGGCGCCGAAAAAATGGCCATGAAGTGGTTCGAGGCGTTGCAAAAAATCCTGCCGGCTCCGGCTAAACCTTAAGGCATTCCCATGAAGTCATTACTCTCCTTTGGATTGGTTTTCGTTTTGAGTGTCATGCACGTCACGATCGCACAAGCGGTGGAAACACCGTTGCGACTCTGGCCTGGCGATGCGCCGGGGTTGCCCGAAGGCGTGGGCCCCGAGGAGGTGGTGGCTGGTGGGCGCGTGTCCAACGTCAGCGTGCCGATGCTCGACGTGTATTTGCCGGCCAAGGACAAAGCCAACGGCACCGCCATCATCATTGTGTCGGGTGGTGGTTACGGTTTGCTCGCCTCGGGGCCGCTGGGACAGAAGGGGCTGAAGGCGTTTGGTGATCAGGGCTACGCGGTCTTCTCGCTCAAATACCGCACGAGGAGTGCATCGAAAGACATCCTGCGCGACGCGGTGGCCGACGGTCGGCGGGCGATGCGTATCGTGCGCAGTCATGCGGAGGAGTGGGGGATCAAGCCGGATCGCATCGGCATGGTGGGGTTTTCAGCCGGGTCTAACTTAATCCTGAATCTAGCGACCACGGACACGGCTGGCGATCCGTCGGCCGCCGATCAGATCGAGCAGGTGAGTGGTCGGCCCGACTTCATCGGTCTGTTGGCGACGTGGAATTACAACCAGAAGATCACCGCCTTCACTATCGATGCGCAGGTGCCGCCACTTTTCATCCTGCATGCGGCGGACGATACGACGGCAAAGCTGGCGTTCACCGAAGAAATCGTCGCCGGTTGGCGTGCGGCGGGTGTGCCTGTCGAGTATCACGAGTGGGAAAAAGGCGGACACATGGCGTTCAACGGCTTCAGGCAATGGCCGGAGCAACTCGTCGAGTGGTTGAGTCGCGGGATGATACCGGTCGTAGCCGAATGACGGGAGTCGGTGTCGCAGGGCGGAATAAGTATATTAAGTGTGTTAGTTGGCGGTATTGTGCCAGAGAGGCTATTGCTGGTAGATGTTTACCCATTGCCCCGTGGTGAAGCGCTTACTTGCTGCGCTTTGTGTTATAAACGCTTTATCGGTGTCGCTGTCTGCTGCTCCGGCCAAGGAGGCTGAACCCATTCAGGTGGAGGCTCCGGGCGCGGCGTTTGAGGGTGAGCCGGCGTGGGAGGAGTTGGAGCCGACCCGTTTTGGCGAATGGTTCGATGGTCGGGAGATCATGATCGGAAATCATGACGAGGGTCGCTCGCCCGAGTGGGTGGTGTGGACGACGAATAAAATGCCGGGACACAGCGGTCTCCACTATGGTCTGTCCGATACCCCCGGCCCCCGGCACCTCCGGGTCGGATTCTCGTCCCCGAGAGAAGTGGGGACCGTGATGGTGCAGGGCGGTGGCTCGCTCAGTGTGCTCAAGGCAAATGCAACCCTGCCGGTTAATCTGGCCAACGAGTCTCAATGGTTGCCGGCGCAACGTTTGTTGCCGGATGGCACGCTGACATCTGATCCCGTGCTCAAAGGCGAATATGCCCTGTGGATTCTGCCTCCGAACACCATCACCAAGGAGCTGCGCTTTACCACGATCGCAGAGGCTTCCGACGCCACTTATGAGGGCTGGCTGGGGTCGGCGCTTGTCACCAAGGAGCGTCTCATCAACCAAGCGCCCTATGCGACCGTCGTTTCACGGTCCAACGCCAGATATGCCGACAAGCTGAACAACGGGCTCCACGACGGTTGGGGCGTATGGGAAAATCGGGAAGTCCGTGGAAGCATCTCTGATGACGAGCCTCCGATTTCGCCGGATAACGCCGAGTGGATTATCATGGCTTGGAATGATCCGGTTAAGGTTGATGCACTCGGTCTATTGTGGGCCGGCGTGGGGGCGGTCGAGGTGCAAACTTACACTGGTCCCGCCTCGATTCATCCACGCGATGCCAAGGAGACTGACTGGCAGTCGGTTGCTGCGTTTGAGTCTATTCAGCACGGTTATTCCAAGCAGCTCTGGCCAAATCGGTTGAACTTCGGAAAAGAAATCACCACCCGCGCCCTGCGCATTCGTATCACGGCGGTCAATCCCGACGAATCACACGGTCACATAAAGGGGCATATGTTGGACGGGCGCCGGGTCTGGATGGGCGAGGTCTGGGCGCTGCGATCCATCGCTTCTTCGCCGCTCAAACCGATCAAAATGGCCGATGCCAAAAGCACGGTGCCACATCCTCCGATTCCCATTAAATTCAACATCGGGTCGCCCGGTTTTGTCACTCTGGTCATCGAACGTCCCGATGGAACGCGGGTGCGTAACCTGATCTCGGAAACTTGGTTTCCGGCCGGTGAAAACACCGCGTGGTGGGACGGCACTGATGACCTTGGCCGTGATACTGATGCGGCCGAACATGGCATTTACCGTATCCCCGCGCGCTTTGTTGAACCGGGGGAATACCGTGTGCGTGGCCTGGTTCGCGGAGCGATCACTCCGAGCTACGAATTTTCTGTCTACACAACGGGTAATCCCCCCTGGAGCACGGCCGACCACACCGGTGGCTGGTTGGCCAACCATTCCCCACCCATGGCGGCCGCATTTGTGCCGGCATCCAAGTCCCCCACGCGGGAGCCCGCAGTATATTTGGGATGCTATGTAACCGAGGGGCCGGATGGTATGGCTTGGGTTGACCTTGATGGTCGCAAGCGTGGCGGCAAAAAATGGATCGGCGGAAACTGGACCGCAGCTCCTTACATTGCCTGCGATGTCGGCAAAGACGCCCGTAGCGGCGTGTCGGTCTACGTTGCCTCGGTGTGGGAGACCGAGAAGAAGTCCGGTATTTATGAGTTACGAATCACCGCAGTCGGGAGCGGTCGCGACCAACCGGTTTTGGTGAGCGAGTTGGACGACTTGCCTGCCACCACGGGCAAGCTGATCGAGGTAGACGGATCGGAAGGGCATTTGAGCGGTCTGGCGGTGCATAACGGAATCGCGGTAGTGAGTCTGCCATCCCGCAACCAGCTGGTCTTTGTCAAGGCGGTCGGAGGCGAGGTCCTCGGGCAGGTGACCCTTGATCAGCCGCGCGGTTTGTCGTTTGACAGCCGGGGCAGGTTGCTCGCCGTTTCGGGTAACAGGGTCGTTCGCTTTGCTTCCATTAACAACGTGGCGTCCATTGCCCGACCGGAGGTAGTCGTGTCGGCCGGTCTCGATGATCCGGTTGCACTTACCTTGGATGCCCAGGGGCAGATCTATGTCAGCGACCGCGGTGAGAGTCATCAGGTGAAGGTCTTTTCTGATAGTGGAAAACTGGTCGGTTTGATCGGTCACGCCGGCAAGCCCAAGGCGGGTCCTTACGATCCGCTGCACATGAACAATCCGGCGGGTATCGCCATCGACTCCAAAAATCAGCTTTGGGTGACCGAACATGATTACCTGCCCAAGCGAGTCAGTGTGTGGACCTTGGATGGCAATCTGGTGAATGCGTTCTACGGTCCCGGTAAATACGGCGGCGGCGGCACCCTCGACTCGACCGATCAGAGTCTCTTTTATTATGCCGAGTCGAGCGGCGCTATGGAATTTAAACTCGACTGGTCGCTCGGCACCTACTCGTTGACGAATGTCTACTACCGTCCGGGACCCGGTGACATGCAGCTCGCCTTCCGCAGCGCCGGACCTGAATCGGAAATCCGTATCAAGGACCGTCGTTATTTCACCAATGTCTACAACTCCAGCCCGACCGGCGGACACAACACGGCGTTCCTGTTCCTAGAAGAAAAGGGAGTGGCCCGGCCGATCGCCGCCATGGGTCGTGCCACGGATTGGGACCTGCTTAAGGACGATGCCTTCCGCCCGATCTGGCCGGCCGGCACTGATCTGGCCGCGAAGGACACGCACCGGAATCCGGCGTTCTTTATTTGGAATGACCTCAACGGCGATGCACATGCACAGCCCGCCGAAGTCACCATCACCAATGTCAGCGGAACCGGCATCACCATCATGGATGACTTGTCCTTTTGTGTGGCGCGACTCGGAGACCAGACTATGCATTTCACTCCGGTGTCGGTTGATCGCGATGGTTACCCTCGCTACGATATCAAGGCGGGCAAAATTCTCGCCAGTGGTGTTCAGCCTCCGGGATCTTCGGGTGGTAACCAGGCACTCACGACCGCCGATGGATGGACCTCGGTCACGCTCGGCATTGAGCCGTTTGCACGCTACTCGCTCAGCGGTTCCAAGGACGGTGTGGCCAAGTGGAGTTATCCCAATATGTGGCCCGGTCTGCATGCGTCGCACAGTGCCCCTCCGCCCGATCATCCGGGAGAACTCATCGGCCCGACCCGTTTGCTCGGCGGATTCATGAAGTCGCGCATCGGCCCGCTCTGGGCGATCAACAGCAACCATGGTTGTGTCTACGTGTTCACCAGTGACGGCTTGTTTGTCGCCACCATTTTTGAGGATATGCGACAGGGCAAACGCTGGCAAATGCCGCTCGCCGAGCGCGGCATGTCTCTCGCCGGATTCACCTTGGGCGACGAAAACTTCTGGCCCTCGATCACACAGCTGCCCGACGGCACGGTTTACCTGGTCGACGGCAGCCGTAGCAGTCTTGTGCGACTGGACGGTATGAACAACCTGTCCCGTCTGCCGGAATCCAAACTCATGCTGACCAGCGCGGATCTGGATCGCAGTCGCTTATACCAGGTCCAGGTCGAGGCGGCCCGACAACAGGCCCAAGGCAGCGGAGTGCTCACCGTGCTCGGTCGTTTCACACCACCGGTGGTTGACGGAAAACTGGAGGACTGGCCGACGACCAACTGGGTCGACATCGACAAGCGCGGGGTGCGTGCCTACTTCAACTCCAACAGCAAACCCTACGATGTTACCGGCTCCGTATCCGTTTCGGGTGGCAAACTTTATGCCGCTTGGAAAGCCGGTGATCCCAAGTTGCTGGAGAATTCCGGTGAGCTCCCCACGGCCCTTTTCAAAACCGGAGGTGCGCTTGATATTATGATCGGAGCCAATCCCAAGGCGGACCCCACTCGCATCGCGCCGGTTAACGGCGATATACGTCTGCTGGTGAGCATGGTCGACCAAAAGCCCCGCGCACTGCTCTACCGTCCGGTTGCACCCGGCGCACGTGTGGCGGATCGGGTCCCGTTCTCGTCGCCGTGGCGCACGATCGTCTTTGATCGGGTTGATGACGTTACCGACCAGATCGAGTTCGCCACCGCCGATGGTAACTATGAAATATCCGTGCCGCTTGATCTTCTTTTGCTGAAGCCCACTGCCGACATGGAGATCAAGGGCGACATCGGCATCTTGCGTGGTCAAGGCAACTTGACCAGCGCCCGGATCTACTGGGCCAACAAGGCCACCGGCATCACCGCCGACGTTCCCTCGGAAGCCATGCTCACGCCTTCATTGTGGGGTAACTGGCTATTCAAATCCGAATAAGCCAACTCCGCCTTGTCCGACATGAAGTCGTTCCGTTTCTCTCTGCTGACAATCCTGACCGCGTCGCTGTGTTGTCACTTGTCAGCGGAGAGTCCGTCCCCGGCGGAAGGCATGTGGAAGACCGCGTTTTATAAGCGCGGTTTTGTCGGCAAGTATCAGGCGAAGTGGGCTGGCGGAGCGGATGGCACGGGTTTCCTTCGCCAGTCCGTGACGCTTCCATTCTCGGGGAGCAAGGTGCGCGTTTGGATGAGCTCGGTCAGGGATATTGATGTGACGCTCGGGCAAATGAATCTGGCTCCGGGAACAGATCGCGCTGGCGGAATCGACGGGCGGTTGACTCCGATTACCTTTGGCGGTTCCGAGGGACTGCTGATCACTGCGATGGCGAAGGAGCAAACCTCAGACGAAGTGGCGATGCCGGTGCAGGCCGGGTTGTGGTATTTACAGCAGAGCTACACGAGCCAGGAATACCTTTACGCTTACGACGCCGACGGCGTTTTTCGTGTGGAGTCGCCTGACCAACTGGTCACGGAGGAGGACGCTTTCCGCAAGGGCGCCTGGGTGGGGAATGCCTACCGTGTTGACGTGCTCACCACTGATCCTCGCCCGGTGGTGGTTTGCTGGGGCGACTCGATCACCCAGGGAGCTCATACGATCCCGCTGTCGGGTAACCGTTACCCCGCGCTGTTGGGCGGGTTGATTAACCGTCCGGTGCTTAACCTCGGTGTGAACGGGGATCAGGCTAAATACTGCCGCTACCTGATGCGCACCACGGTCGATAAGCTCGATGGTGTGGACACGGTGGTCTTCCTGATGGGGATTAACGACATCATCGGTGGCGGACTGACTGATCCCGCGGAATATATTAAAAACGTCACGGCCATCGCTGCTGATATCCGCAAGGCCGGACTCAAGTGCTACCTTGGCACGATAACGCCGGCCGGCGGGTATCCGAAGTTCGATGCCGATCCGGCGAAAGAGATTCTCCGGCAGACAATCAACGATTGGATTCGCACCCAAGCCGAGGTGGACGGGGTCATTGATTACGACGCCGCCCTGCGCGATCCCGCCGATCCTATCCGCCTGCTGGCTGCCTATCAGGCTGACTGGCTACACCCCAACGACGCCGGCGCACAGGTAATGGCCAAGGCCGCCGCTGCGGTATTGCAGTAAGTGCGCAGCTCACCTTCGCCTTGATATGAAGTTCCTACCTTTCGGATTAATTACCTTACTGCTCAGCACGGTCGCCTTTGCCGTGGCAGTCGAAACGGGTGGTCAGTCGAACGAGCCGAATGCTCGTATTCGTATCGCCAGATTTCACGGAGATCGAGCTGCCGCATTGAGCTATACCTTTGATGACGGCTTGCGTGATCACTACACTCAAGCGGCGCCGATGCTGGAGGAGTTTGGCTTTCACGGGACGTTTTTCATCATCGGCAAAGTCGTTACGGAAACAGACGAAGAGGCTGTCGCCAAAAAACCGGGCGCACAGGGCGGAGTGAGCTGGTCGCAGGTCCAAGACCTCGCTGCTCGTGGCCACGAAATCGGTAATCACAGCTGGTCACATCGCCAACTGACCAAATGCACCGACGAAGAACTCGCCGAGGAGATCGATCGCAATCGCCTGCTACTCACCGAAAAGCTCGGCGTCGCTCCGGTGACGTTTTGCTATCCGGGTAACAGCCGCAACGACACGGTTCGTGCCGCTGTGATGGAAAACCACATCGCCGCGCGGGAGAGCCAGTTCGAGATCGGCCAGCCCACGCTCACCGCCGCCGATGCCAACGCTTGGGCGGATGAAAACATCGCCAAGGGCGGCTGGGGTATCGCGATGATCCATGGCATCTCTGCCGGCTATCATCCGCTTTCCAGCCCGGAGGTGCTTTGCGAACATTTATCGTATGTGAAAACCCATGACGATCAGATCTGGGTCGATACGTTTGCGAACGTCGCACGCTACGTTGCCGAGCGCGACGCCGCCGAAATCACGATCCGTAAACAAACCTCCAGCTCGGTCGTTGTTATCCTAGACTCCCCATTGTCGAGCCCGCCCTACAACCAACCGCTGACTCTGCTGATCGATGCACCCACCGCCTCCATGGCAACCGCCACGCGCGCGGGCAAGCCGCTGGCCGTCACGATCAAAGACAACCTGCTGCTCGTGGATACGGTTCCGTCGTCCGACGAAATCCACATCGAATGGAAATGAGACCGCGGTCCCTATTCTGCGCGGTCCCGCTTCTTCTGTAGTTTCACCCTTCTGCGTTCACTCCTGATGCCGTCGCTTTGACCGCGACGTCTGAGCCTCCCCATTATTATGAAATTCCGACTCCCGATCATCGCACTCTCGCTTGCCCTTGGATGGATCAGTCCAGTCTCCACCGTGGCCGCACCGGCACCCGACGGGCTCATTACGGTTTCACGGGCAACATCTCCTCAGGTGTCCTATGGTATCCGCAACCAAGGTGACGATCTTTTGCTGGTCATTGATGCGGGTTCGTTCGAAGCCGGTGGCAAGGGAGTCTCTGTTACCGTCGGTGTGTCGGCGGACAGGGTCATTACTCTCGATGGGGATACTGCGGCTCAAATCAGCTACGGGAAAAATCATACAAGGTTCACGTTTTCGATCCCCGGTTCCCGACTGGTCGACAGCGCCGCCGGTTGGAAAAAGCTCCGACTGGCCTTTGCGGTTTCGTGGGCCGGTGGTCCCGACGGTCAGGCGCGGTTACGCGAACGTTTCCTGCACATCACACCCGGTGCCGCGCACACCGGAGTTTCGCCCAACACCGCCGACTGGTTGCCAATAGATCTCGCCGAAGTTGAGCGCTTCGCAGCCGACCGTGCCCAGGAGATCGTCATCGATTTCCCTCAACCGCTCGATGGCAAGGCGACCATCGTCATCGACGACGCCAAGGGTAAGCGCATCCGCAATCTGATCTCCGCCCAGGTGTTTTCAAAAGGTAAACATCGCATCGTGTGGGACGGCCTCGACGAAGCGGGTAACGTGATCGCTCCGGGGGCTTATAGCTGGCGTTCGATTTCGCATCCCGGTCTCGCGCCGAAGCACCTGTTCGACTTTGTCGACACGCCCGGGTCCAACCACAGCACGTTGCACGCTGCGGCGTTCAACGGTTCGTCATTGTTCTTCGCGGCACCGGTTTCCGAAGGCGGATTTGAGTTTGTCGAGTTTGCGCCGGACGGCACGTTTAAGCGCGGCTTTAATCCTCCGCATGGCCACGGGCTGCGTGATGTGGCCCTCGCGGTTGACGACACTTACCTCTACGCCGCTCACGACGGTCGCGCTTGGAGTTACAAGGTCGATACGACCAAGCCGGACTGGAAGGCGACCAACACCATCAGCCTCATGCGTGTGGATGTGAAGAGTTGGGACATCGCCGAGTTTCCGGGCAAAGTTCGTTACGCCTCCCTCGCAACAGTCGAGGTTGGTCCCGGCTCGGAAGGTGCCCGTCCAGACGTGAGGGCGCTCGCAGGCATGGCGCTATTCTCCGGTCGTCTATACGTCGGCGACTCCGTCAATAACCAGGTGATGGTGATCGATCCGGCCACCGCTCAGATCGAACGCACGTTCCCGCTGGATTCGCCGGTCGCTTTGGCTGCGTCGGCCCAGGGGCTTTACGCGATCGCCGGGGGCAAGTTGATCGAGCTCAAACCCGACTCCGGCCAGGTCCGTGAAATCGCCGCGCTGACCGGTAAACCCGAGGGACTCACGGTCGGTCCGGACGGACGTTTTTTTGTCGCCGATCAACAAGATCAGGTCGTGCGCGTGTTCACCTCTACGGGAAGGCCGTCCGGCATCATCGGCGAGCCGGGCGGTGTTGTCACCGGTCCGTATAACTCGCTTAAGTTTCACAATCCCCGTGGTCTTGTTTTCGCCGAAGACCGTCTTTGGATGACCGAGGTCGACCGCTGGGCGCCCAAGCGTCTTTCCTCCTACGACATCGCGAGTGGAAAAGTGTTGAATGAGTTTTTTGGTCCGACCAACTACGGTTCGCAGGGTGCGGGTTTTGATTATGCCGATCACACGCGTTGGATCGGGCAGGGCACGCTCTTCGACATCGATTTTAAAACAGGTAAATCGAAGGCGCTGGCCATCCTCGGCGGCGAGGATACGCGTCGTCATACGTTCTGGCGGCAGGACGGGCGCACCTTTGTGATCTCATCGGGCAAGGCCACGTTCATTCAGGAACTCACCGCCGCGGGTCTCAAGCCCCACGCGCTGATATCCTCCGCGCACCAGTATTCGTATTCAAAAAGCTGGCAGCCACCTCAGGCTTTTCTTGAGGCGTTTACCAAGACTTACCCGAATGAAAAACTCACGATTGATGAGACCGGCACCTTAAATCGAGGCCAGCCCGGCAAGGGCTTTGGTATGTTGTGGGTGGACAAAAACGGGGATGGCGAGATGCAGACCGAAGAAATCGAATTTGCCACCACCGCCGACAGGCTGGCGGGCTCCGGTTGGAGTCACGACCTCCACGATCTCACGATCCGCGTTCCCGCAATGGTTGGCGGAAAAACTGTTCTCGTGACCCTGAAGCCCGATGGCTGGTGGCCGGGCGGCGCCCCGAAATATCCTGCGCTTAATGACGCGGTGAAGGCCGGTATTCCGGTCAACAATACCGGGCCTCATCAAGTGGAGTCCGCGGTGGATCGTTTCGGCAATACGATCTTGAATTCAAATCCGCTCACCGCTTACGCGCCCGACGGTCGCCAGCTCTGGACCTACCGCAACGAATGGAGCGGCGTGCATGGCTCGCATGAGGCACCGCTGCCGCTTGTCGGCCAGTTGCAGGGTGTGTTGTTCTTCAGCGGCGTGGTCCATCTCGACGACCAGTCCGATGTCATGCTCATGAACGGCAACCATGGCCAGGCTTTCATTATGACGACCGACGGGCTCTACATTGACGCGATCTTCCCCGATGTGCGCATGATGTCCAATCCGCAGGCTGGCGGCGTCGGCGTCCTCGGTGGTGAATGTTTTGGCGGCACGTTTGGCTACTCCGAGAAGGATGGTAATTACTACTTCCAAGGCGGAGGCATTGCCTACCGGATTTATCGCGTGGACGGGCTTCGCGACACCAAGCGGGGAGGGGGGAAGCTTCAGGTCACCGCTGCGCAGGCCGCTGCCGCTGAACGCGGACAACATCGCCTCGTCGCGGAGTCGTCGCCTCTGCGGACCGCAACCGCCGGCTGGACCGGGACTCCTTTGGTGATCGATGGTCTGGATGATGATTGGGCGGATATTCCCTCGACGAACTGGGACAAGGGCGGTCGTTTCCCGGTCAAGGTGCGCATGGCTTCGGATGCAAAGATGCTCTACCTCCATTACACCGTTCGCGACGAATCTCCGTGGGTGAATCAGGGCAAGGACTGGCAGGCGTTGTTCAAGACTGGCGACGGTATTGATTTCCAGTTTGGCCCCGGTGCTTCGGCAAATCCCATGCGCGGCGGTCCCGTCCCCGGTGACACCAGGCTCTTTATCGCTCCGAGTGCCAATGGTGATGTCGCCGTGCTTTACCGGCACCGCGTTCCCGGTGCACGTGAATCCGAGGGTGTGGTTTTCCAAAGCCCGTGGCGCAGCGAAAAAGTTGATGTCGTGCGCAAGCTCACCTCGGCAAAAATCGCCGTTCAGCGCGGCAATAACGAATACCGTGTGGAAGTCGCCGTGCCGCTGGCGGAGTTCAGCCTGCCGTCGTTGGCAGGGGCCAAGGTGCGTGGTGATTTCGGGGTTATCTACGGAGATGGCGAAGGCACGACGAATGTGTTCCGCAACTACTGGTCGAACCAAGCCACCGGTCTCGTTAACGATGTGCCCGGTGAAATCATGCTCACGCCCTCACTTTGGGGTGACATCATCTTTGATGCCGCCGTCCGCGACGGAGGTGCCCGATGAGGTGTGCGCTCATCTGTGTCCCGCGGCCCGTCGCAACAACTGACAGGCCGTGGTTTTCGACGCGGTTAATCAACGGCTGATACGGCTTAAACTCTTCGCTAACTAATCACTCTACTCCTGATGAAACTTTTACTTTTTTGCTGCGCCATACTGACGGCTCTTCCGCTCACCGCTCAATCACTGCGCAACGCCGGTATACTCGGGAATTCCGGTGAACAAGGCGCCACGCTGGTTCGTTTTGCAGAAAAACAGACGGTCGGCATGGGAGTGGTTTATGATCGTTTTGGCACGCTCTGGGATCGTGCCGGAGACGGCCGCCTCAACCGCTATGCACCCGATGGCCGCTTGCTTGGGTCCTGGGATATTCCTCCGCGCAAGCCGACGCACCTGTCCGACAGCATCATCTTGATCGGAGATACACTGCTGTTCAGCCAGGAGCGTAAACTTTACACTTTCCCCATCGATGCGACTGCGGACACCAAGCCGAAGCTGTTGCCGGTCGAGGTTACCCAATTGTCCATCAACTCGCACAACGGTTGGGTTGCGGCTGCTCGCGATGGCGAAGTGTTTTTGGTGAACCTCTCCGGTGAGACCAAACCTGTTGCCAAAGTCACCGAGCGTTTGTTCGACGTCGAGGTCGGCCCGGAGGGGGGCGTCTATGCACGCATTATGATCAATAAAGAACACCGTGTTGTGCGACTCGATGCGGCGGCTCTAAAAAGTGAGGACAGGGTATCTTGGGATGCAACCGGGGACCGTCTGCAATGGCTGAACGGGCATTGGTTCGGGCACGCCGGCCACGGCACGATCCGTCGCTTCAGCCCCGACTTCCAACCTGATCCCGGTGTGGTGCTCGGCGGCAACTCAGGCTCGTTCATCGGCTACGTGCCGGGTAACTATGATCTGCTATCAGGCCTCGGTCTGGCCCATCTGGGCGACTCGCTCTATGCGGTATCAGGGCGCTTTGGTATCATGCATTTGCTCGAATGGGTGGAGACCGACCGGCGTTTTGAAATCATCCGTCGCATCGGCGCAGTGCCTTCCTGCGCGGCACTGGCCATCGATGGTGCCGGTCGCGTGTGGTATAACGGCGGGATGTGGGAATGGTCGGACGGCCCCGACGTTCCCCTGCGACATGGCGTGCCGGTCCCGGGTGCTCCGGGGTTTGTGGGAGCTGCGGTTCTCGATAACGGTTCGCTTGCAGCCGTAAGCGGCTCCGGGGTTGCCTATGGCAAACTCGACGGTCCGGTCACGCGGCGTGGACTGCCGAGTGGTTTCACGAACAGGGCGGTGACCGCCACCGTGGTTACCCGCGATAAACGACAGGTATTGATTGCAGTGGACGCGACCGGCAATGGATCTGTCGTTAATGTGAATTCCATTGGCGAGCCGCAAGGGACTGCCCGGCCGGTTGTCCTTAATGCAGCGTCGCCGCTTCAGGAAATCACGTCGATTTCCGCGGGAGTTGACGGTGTTTTGTTCGTCGCCGCGGACGGCCAGATGGTCGAGTTTGCGCCCGAGGCCGACGGCTGGCGGGAGAAACGCCGTTGGAACAGCTGGGGGGCGGCTCCTGTCGCCCGTCTCGGAGGACGGGTATTTTCCGCCGTGAGCGAAGGGCGTATCTGGATCTCAGATACGGAGAAGCATCGTGTCCTCTGTTTTGATATTTCGGGGGAGCGCCCCGTGCCGGTCGCAGCCTTCGGTATTGCCGGTCAAACCGGCGATGATCTTGGCACGCTCAACCGGCCAGAAACCATTGCCGTCAGCGGTTCCCGCGCGGTCGTTTTTGACTCTGGAAACCAGCGGCTTGTTCGCCTTGAGCTGGAATCCACCCGTTGATATTTCGTTTTCTCTAAATCCATGAAATTCCACCCCGTTAGCTACCCGTCCACGTCATTAATCCGTGCGCTGCGTTTCGCCGCGCTTGGCTCCATAGTCGCCTTCGGAGCGCTTTCCGCGCAGGCGGAAGACTTCTTCTTTCGCGACGGTGATCGCGCTATGATCTTGGGCGACTCGATCACTCAACAAAAACAGTATTCCACTCTGGTGGAGACTTACGTCGTGTCGCGTTTCCCCGACTGGAAAATTACTTTCCGTAACACCGGTTGGGGTGGCGACACCATGAACCTGCGCACCCGGCGCGGACTTGATGAAGGCTTTGACCGCGATCTGAAGCCGCTAACCCCCACGGCAGTGACCATCGACTTCGGCATGAATGACGCCCGCTCCGGCGACAAGGCTGCCGAGGCTTACGCGGACAACGCCGGCAAACTCGCCGACAAGTTCGCCGCCATCGGCACCCGCATGGCGTTTGTCACTTCCTCGCCCGAGGAGCGTTATCAGGATGGCGAGCCCGCCGGTTCGGCCTACAACACCCGGTTGCGCCTCTATTCCGATGAACTGAAAAAAGTCACCGATGAACGCGGCCTGCTCTTCATCGATCAGCTCAATCCCATGATCAATGTGATCGAAAAGGGCCGTGAGGCCGGTGTGCTCGCCACTCGCGAAGGTGGCAAGCGACTGATCCCGGACGGAGTTCATCCGAACTGGGACGGCCACCTGGTCATGGCGGCCAGTATCCTCAAGGGCCTGAATGCTCCGGCCGATGTTTCCGGCGTGGAGATCGACGCCCGCAGCGGCGCTTTTAAAAACTATCGTGCTGCTGTCAGCGAAGTGAAGACCGGTGACACCTTGTCCTTTGTGCGACTCGACGAGTGCATGCCTTGGCCGGTTCCGGATGCGATTTCCACCGTGCTCGACGTCCCCGGTTTTGATCCTTACAATGAGCTCTCGCGTTATATGTTCCGGGTCACCGGTCTTGCGGCCGGCAATTATGAGGTCGCGGCCGACGGCAAATCATTCGGCACGTTTACTGATGAGCAACTCGCTACCGGCGTAAATCTCACCCGCGGCGCGTTCAAGGCACTGCCCGAAGTGAAGGCGCTCTTTGATGCTATCACCGCCAAGAATGATTTGTTCTATGTGCGTTGGCGCAATGTTCAGGTGCTCGATGCGCCGGACTGGATTGATTCCTCCGCAGTGGAGACCGGTCGCACCAAAAAACTGGCGGAACTTGATGCCGAATTGGTCAAAGCCGACGCCAAGGTTGCCAGTCTCGCCGCGCCGAAATCACACGTCTGGACGGTCACGCTCGCCCGCTGATTCCCATGAAATACCTCGCCATTATTCCGCTGACTCTGGCCGCCTTCACGCCCGCTTGGGCCGTGGTCAAACCCAGTGCTCTTTTTACCGATAACGCCGTATTGCAGCAGGGAGGGGCAGTCCCCGTTTGGGGGACCGCGGATGATGGCGAAAAGGTTACTGTCGTATTTGCCGGACAGTCCGTGTCGACGGTGGCCGCAAGTGGTAAGTGGCGAGTTGTGCTCAACGACCTGCAACCGGGCGAACCGCAGACGCTCACGATAACTGGCAGCAATGTCGTGACGGCTAACAACGTGGTCGTCGGCGAAGTCTGGTTGTGCAGCGGACAGTCCAATATGGCTCGCACGGTGGTGCCGCCAGATTCCGTGCAGCCGCGGCAGCCCTATTGGGAAGGCGCGGCCGCCGAGGCGAATTATCTGTTGATCCGCCACTTTCGCACCGGTGGCGGCGCCATGGACGAGCCTGCAGATGAGGTGACTGGAAAATGGGAAATCTGCACGCCGGAGACCGTGCGTAATTTTACCGGAGTGGGTTATTTTTTTGCCAAGGAGCTGCAGGCGGCACGTAACGGCGTGCCGGTCGGTCTGATCAATTCCTCAGTCGGTGCCACCGGTGCCGCCTCTTGGGTCAGCCGTGAAACCTTGGCATCCGATCCGCGGCTCAAGGGCAATCTGGACCGGCAGGACCGCTCCAAGTCCGAATACGCCGACAAGTTGGCGCAATACCAAGCCGACGAACCGCGCTTGCTGGCCGAATACGAAGAAGCTCTGGCGAAAGCCAAAGCCGACGGCGCCAAGGAACCGCGCAAACCTTCGCCGCCGCGCAACCCGTTTACCGACGCGTATCGACCCACGGGATACTACAACTCCAAGATCGCCCCGCTGGCGCCCTACGCGTTGCGCGGCGTGTTGTGGTATCAGGGCGAGTCCAACAGCGGTCATGCGTCCGAATATCGGGTTCTGTTCCCTGGATTGATCAACAACTGGCGTGAGCTTTGGCACCGTCCCGAGCTGCCGTTTCTTTTTGTGCAGCTACCTGAATATCGGGGCACGGTGCCGGATATCCGCGAGGCGCAGTTGCTGACCTGGCTCGAGACGCCGGACACCGGCATGGTGGTCACCATCGATTGTGGTGATGCGCAGGATATTCATCCGCCGGACAAACGTCCGGTCGGTGCACGACTGGCTTTGATGGCGCGGGAACAGGTTTATGGTGAAAACGTCGTGGGGTCCGGTCCGTTGTTCGACGCGATGCGCGTCGAGGCAGGCCAGGCGATCCTCACCTTCAAACATGTCGGCGGTGGCCTGAAGGCGAAGGATGGTGACTTGGCCGGCTTTGAGATCGCCGGTCGCGACAGGAAGTATGTCGCGGCGGAAGCCCGTATCGTGGGAGACACGGTGGTGGTTTCCAGCGCCTCAGTTACCGAGCCGATGCAGGTTCGTTACGCTTGGGCCAATGTGCCGCTGTCCAGCCTCTACAATCAGGCAGGTCTGCCGGCGTCGCCGTTTCGCACGGATGTGCCGGTTCTCAGATAAACCCTGATCAACCCTGACGCGTCTCCGTTTCCGGTTACTCTGCCGGGGACGGGGTTTTCCAGACTCCGCGCAGGGCGACGTGCTTGGGCTCTTCGGGCAGTCCGAATTCGTGCCGCAAGAGCGCGTGATGAAGCAGTCGCATGCCTTCGCGTCCGATGTCGGGGTGGGGCAGGTGGTAGTGTGCAAACGGTAAATCCGTGGAGTCTTGATTCAGAAAAACGGCCGTCAGGTCGTTGGCGCGGCACACGGAGGCCACCTTGGCATGTATCGTGAGAACACCATCGATGGCGTTGGCGCGCAGCCAAGTCTGTAGCTGTCCGGGGTCGTTGATGTTGGCCGGGGGACAAATCAACGGAGGGTGGAATTTCAACACACCGGCGGCGTAGCCTCCCAGCCATAGGCCGCCGGTGCGGTTTTCCAGCTGGGGATCGATGACCATGGCGATGCGCTGGCAACCCGTTTCGCGTAGACGTTCACACCCGCTGACGGCTCCGTGGAAGTAATCCAGCGAAACCGCGTGCAGGGCCGGCCGGTGGCAGAGTGCGCCCAAAGACACCGCGGCAAAGTGCGACCAGTCCCAACCGGTAAATTCCTGCCGTGTTTCCGAAGGGCCAAACAGCAGACCTTGCACGCCTCGATTATAAAGAACCCGCGCCAGCTGAGTCTGGAGTTTTTGACCGGTTGGCAGACGGATCATTTCGCAACCATAGCCGAGCAGGGACGCTTCTTGCTGCACTCCGGAGAATACATGTTGGCTGTGGCCCGTGCCGTCGCAGTCGATGAAGGCAAGCTGACTGCCATGACTGGTGCCGCCCGCCTTGCGTCGGTAGGTGGCCAACGCGGAAAGGGCCGGATCGGGCCGGTAACCCAGTTTTTGCACGGCGGCGCGGACACGTTGTGCGGTAGCCGGCCTGACCACCTGGGTGCCGTTGAGCACGCGTGAGACCGTCATGTGGCTCACGCCGGCCTCACGGGCGACATCATGAAGGGTAGGGCGGTTCATACAGGTAAGCGGCAAGGGGAACGGGGTCCTGGGCAGGGTAGCTTTTTGAAAATGTTAATGTGAACAAATGCCTTTGATGCAGGTAGACGACAACCTGCAAACCTCTGATTTCCTCAGATGCGAAACACGCGTTGATCCATGGAATTTAGTAACCGAATGAATACTGAATGACTTGGCACAATGGAATCTCATAACTATTATTAAATCATGCTATTACCCCATGCATTTACCCTGTCGTCTGTTCGTTCGCGTTGGCAGCCCCTTCGTGCCCTCGCTTTGATGTTATTTCTGGCACCTGTCGCGCAGGCCCAGAGTTTTTTCTGGAATGTCTCCGACGGTCTTTGGCCGGACACGGCAAACTGGGTGGATGAAGTCGGTGATCCCGTGGGAGCATTGGCGGCGAATAATGGATCCGGTGATTACAATCTCACCAATGGCACGCTCGGATCGGAGGCGACCACGACCATGACGGACATGCCGGATCCTCGATTTATCAACAGTCTGACGGTGGGTCAGTATAATACCCTCTTCCTGACCGGTAACGCCGACACGCAAAATGCGGGAACACCTCGGATCGTGGCACCTTTGACCAATGCTGGCCTGATCCAAGCAGGGTCGGCCTCCACCGATTTTCTACGGGTGGAGATCAACGCCTCCGGCACCAACTTGAATACAGGTGAGATCAGGGCATCGCAGGGGACTTTCCGTCTTCAGATAAACAGCAGCACGGGCAACTTGGACAACTCGACGACCGGCCTCATCTCGGTGAAGAGCGGTGCGGTATTGAATATGTCGAACTCTCCATCGGGCGGTTCGGTTTTGAACGGCACGTTGAACTCGGAAGCAGGCGGGTTGATTCAAGTCGGTATTTACGATGTGCAGAGCAAACTGCGTCTCGACGGGGTGACGGTGGGCAACAACGGGACTTTCACGACCGTTCAGCAATATGCGTCAACGATGAGTGGCGGTCGCACGGTGAACACTTATCTGAATGGCGCCACCGCGTTCACCAACGCCGTCGGCGCCACCGTCAATGTGCTTAACACCGGGACGGGCTTCAACGCGGGATCGGTCACACAACTGGATGTTCGATTCGACATCAACAACACGGCTTCTTTCGACAATCAAGGTTTGCTGAACATCACCAACGACACGACGCGCACCGGCGGCGATTTGACCAGCAATGCAGCGGTTTTTAGTGTGACCTCCGCCACGGCGACGTTCACCAACACCGGCACGATTCAGGTGGTCAATAACTCGACCGGCTCGTCGGGGGCGACGTCGATATTCACGTCGGTCAAGTCGATCACCAACGAGGGCACCGTGCGGGTAAAGGGTGATGTCACCAACGCGAACGCCTCCTTTACGGTAACGGGCAGCGGTGCCAGCTACACGCAATCAGGCACCGGTCTACGCACGCTGCTGGAGCGGGGCGGGGCGCTTGCAGCCGAAACCATTTTTATCAATAGCGGCGACCTCGGCGGTGTCGGCACGGTGACGGGTATCGATACCTACATCGGTTCGGGTGCGCGTATGGTGGCTGCGGATACCTTGGCGGACGGTGCGGGTGCCGGTGTGCTCACCTTCAACTCGCATCTTACCTTTGATAATAATTCGTCGGCTGTCTTTGCACTGGGGGCGGACACCGCCTCCAGCGGTCAGGTGGTGCTGGGCGCGGGCTTTGAACTTGGCATCGGCAGCAACGTCATGCTCACGCTGGCGGATCTGGATGGAAGCGCAACCAGCGGCACCTACCGCCTGTTTGAACTGGATGGCGGATCTGTGACCGGCACGTTTATCTTAAATACGTTACCGGCCGGATGGGCGGGGGATCTGGTTTACGGAGCTGATTTTGTTGATTTCACATTTTCCGGTTCGCCCATTCCCGAGCCCTCCACCTACGCGCTGATTTTGGGTGTGGTTACGCTGGTGGCGGTTGCCCATCGTCGCCGCCGGGTTTGAGGCACCGGCGGTTATTGGCTCAGTGGGGGAGGCCGTCACGAACGGGATACGTTTGCAGCCGGACTCGATCAGTCGCTAACAACCGCTGAAAAGTCATCGTCGCCGGTGCGCAACGAAACATAAGTGCCAACACGGAAATCGGGCTGGTTTGCGCCCGATCAGAGGTAGCGCCAAAGAGGAACGTCGAAACCGGTAAAGGTGGGCACGGTGACTTGCTGATGCGAAAAGTCTTTGTTGAGCCAGCGGGTCAAATACGACGCGATCACGTTATTCAGGTAAGGGTGATCAATATAAATTCGATCGATTTTCATATCTCCGTGGCCGGCAAAAGGCACCTCGGGGTAATTATTTCCGTAGAGCACGCGGTGTCGGCGCATGAGGGAGACGAAGGCTGCGGGTTCGAAAAAAGTGAACTCCGCAGTGGCGCGTTCATCCAGCAGGGCGATGCCGATGGCTGGTCCATTTCGATTGGCTGACTCGATTTCTCCGGCGAGGCTGGGGGAGCTCTTGAGGACCTCGCAAGCCAGGCCATGACGGGTGCAGATTTGCTTAAAGGTCAGGATGCGTTCGCGAGCGTAATCGGAGGGCTCGATCACGAGAACCCGAGTGAGTTTGAACTCATCGCGCCAGCGCTGGATGACTTCTTCGTAGGAACTGACCATATCGATCAGAATGTGGGTTTTGAACCCCGCCGTCTGGGTGTTGAAGTCAACCACCAGATTCTGCACGCCTTGGTCCTGCAAATGAAGGAACGCTGGTCGGGCGTGGCTGAGCGGCGTCAGCCAAACGGCGAAATTTATAGCGTGCCGGTGGAGCCGTTGGATGAAGTCTGGCAGAAATCCGCCGATCTCCATGTAAGGAATCGTATCGAGGGTGATGTGATGTTTCCAGAGTTCGTCTCCCAGTTCACGTGAAAGGCGTCGATGGGCATAGGAGTATTTTTCCTCGATCCAACCCAGTGGATAACCCACCACGGCTCGCAGTTTAATTCGAGTGATGGTGTGGGAGCCGGTGATGATGGTGCGCGATCCGCGGATACGCCGCAGTATGCCTTCCTGTTCCAGTAGACCTACCGCAAGCGTGGCGGTTTGCAGGGAAACTCCAAAAAATGCGGCGATTTCACGTGCGGGGTGAAACGTCAAATTCTTGGTCTGACGATAACGAAGCACTACGGGACGCAGGGTGTTGGCGATCACTTCGCGTTTGTCCTTGCCCGTGGGTAAGCCCTGGAATTTGGGCAGGCATTGCACAAGCGGTGGCAGTGAAGATTGGACCAGAGATCGGGGCATACTTAATGAATACTAAATGGGTGGATGGCGGCGAGTTTTTCCGTATTGATAACTCGAATTAAGGCACCCCCTTGTCCGCCTTAGTGAGCATTTACTTTCGTCTTTTCATCCCCTGTCCCATTCGTCGCTTTACGGCGATTCCCCTTGGGGTAGCGGGGGATGAAATGACGTCTGAGCCGCGCTGCATTTTTTGCAGGCGCGTTTGTTGAGTCCCTTGTTCTGAGGCCGATTTATCGGCCTGCGTTTTAACTTAGTTACCTCCACCCCATGATACCTTTCCGCACTTACTTATGCCCAGTCGGGCTGAAAAACCGGAGGCTTTTACGGCCGGTTTATTTACTTCTGTCGCTTTCACTTTGTCTTGGTTTTGCACCTGGTTTGAGGGCGGTGGATGCCACTCTCGATTTTGTCTATCAGGGGCCGGGTGAATACACCGGCGTTCACGATACTACTCTCGCCGGTGACTATCCGCAGGCGTCCTATGGCGGGAAAACCACACTCGAAGTGGGCGGGCGGTTTGCGCCGCATAAGGGCCTGCTGAGGTTCGACATCAGTTCGCTTAAAAATGCTTACACGAGCATCACGGGTGCCACGCTTAAGCTTCGGGTTAATTTGAAGCGAGGCACCTGGAGTAACCAAGCTCTCAATGTCTATCGGGTCGCTGCGGCGAACAAGACATGGTCGCCGGGAACCTATGCGTATGCGAGCTCTTCGGAAAACGGGGCAGCCTGCTGGGATTACCTTTCCTATACCACGATACTTGATCCGGTGACGGGGTTGTCGGGCAGCACTCCGTGGGCTGGCTCGGCGGGGCTGGCAACGGCCACGACCGACTACGTGACCAGTCCGGTGGCGACGGCCACGCTGAGCTCAACAGTGGCCGATGGCACATTCATCACTTTGACGTTTACCGATCTCTCCTTTTTGGCCGATTGGATCAATAATCCCGGTAATAACTCGGGTTTCCTCCTGCGCATTCCGGGCTTGGAGGGGGAAAATTATTCTTACGTGGTTTTTGATTCGAGCGAAGTTACGACATCGGGAAACCGGCCTTTGTTGCAGGTCTCGGTTTCGGGTTATATCCCACCGCCCAGCTGGTCGGTTTCCTACTCTCTGGCGAATGATGCTTGGGTGTCATTGGTGATTTTTGACAGCGCGGGCAATGTCGTGCGCGAGTTGTTGCATCATGACCTGCGTTTGGCGGGAGCCAACGTGGATGCTTGGGATGGACGTGATGATTCCGGCACCCTGGTCGCCAATGGGACCTACAGCTGGAAGCTGCTTTCAACTCAAGGAGTCATCGCCTCGTATCAATTCAGCGTAGGCACAAACACTCCGGTGAAATTTGACACCTGGCCGGGTAATCATGCCGCCGTCCCCGCGATAGCGGTTGATTCGACGGGGGTATATTTGGCCAGTGGCGAGGGCGAAGGGCCGCCGCTGCTCGTGAAGATTGATGCCAGTGGTAATCGTATTTGGACGGCCACCATCAAGTGGGTGGATGCTTGGATGGGCGGCTGGAGCCTGTCAGCCGACAATGGTAATCTCTATCTTCGGCAGCAGGATGGGAAGGTGAAGGTCTTCAGCTCGGCAACCGCTCCGAGCACTCCGACCGCATCCTTCAATCTGTTGTATAGTGGCAGCGATAGCGTGGACCCCAACACGGGTCAGCGTGACAGCATGGATATGTGCGTGCGTGCCGGTAAGATGATTGTCTCTTACCGCGATCACAATGCGATCCGTTGGGTCAATGCCGCTACCGGTGCGACCCTTCAGGAAATCGCGGTGACCGGTGCGACCGGTGTGACGCTGACGACTGATGGAGCCACGGCCTACGTTTGCAACGACAGCACGATCTATCGGTTTACCTATCCGTCGACTACAGCGACGGTATTCAAAACCTACAGCACGGGCGTCGTTCCTTATCGGATGGATATCGACCCACGAAACAACGATCTGCTGATTGCGTTTCGAGGAACGGATCAAAAAGTGCGACGTTACAACTCTGCGGGCACCGCAACCGGTGTTTATGGCGGCCCTCGTATTCGCAACGGAGCTTACGTAAAAACCAAGTTCGCTGAAATTAACGACATCGCGGTCGCGCCTGATGGTTCTTGGTGGATCGCCGAGCCCTCTGCGATGCCCCTGCGCGTCGCCCATATCAACACCAACGGCACCTTCGCGACCGAGTTCTTTGGGGGCCAGACTTACGCTAGTTTCTCCACCCCTGACCCGGCGGACCCCACCAAGGTGTGGTTGTCCCACGTCTTCAGAAAGGAGTTGGTGCAGGCCACGGTTGATTACACGGCCAAGACTTGGGACGTCACGGCGGTTTACTCATTCGACCACCCGTTGCTGCCTCGCCTGTCGTTCGATAATCAAGGTTGGCAAGTGCTCCATCGCAACGGGCAAACCTATCTCTGTTTCCGAAAGTGGCCGGTGGTTTTTCGCCTCAACGGATCAGTGCTCCAGGCTTGTGCCATCGCTGGCTTCGCCAATGACGGCAATGGCAACTGGTTTATCCCCGCAGATCTGCGTCCGGCCAGCGGATCTCCCCGCATGTTTGCTTGGTCCGACCTCAATGATGATGGCATCGCTACGCTCAACGAAATGACCTTCGACACGCGTCGCATCCAAGCGTTCGCGCAGTCCGGTGCCGGTTCGTATGTCGGCGACGATTTCGCCTACACCGGAGCGTTTGAAACGGGTTATCAATCGTTGGTGGGACCGGGACGGCTGGCCCCCTCGGGCTGGACGGCTGGCGGTGCGCCCATTTACTCGTGGAGCGGACTGACCTATCCGACCAACGGTCTTCCCGCAGCTCATTACCATCAGACCGCAGGCTACACGCGTGACGCGCAGGGCAACTATTATGGAGCTTATAATCTGGAATGGGGAGCGATTGGTGGTGCCAATTTTGGCAACGGTTTCTGGTCACCTGCGGTCGGCGGCAATCAGATTGTTAAATGGAATAGCAGTGGAACCCGTCAGTGGATGGTTGGCCGGCATTCGCCCAACGGCGGGGCCGAGCCCGGTCAGATGCGTTACCTCTGGAATATCGCCGGCACCGCCAAGGACTGCGTCTTCGTCATGGATGTGGAGGATAGCCTCGTGCACATCTATGATCGCGACGGACTCTACGTCGGCCGTGTCTTTGAAGAACCTGCCGCTGGATTGCCGGCCGAAGCCTATACGCTGTTTGCTGAGAACTTCTCTGGAGCGGTTCATGAGAATACCACGACCGGCGAGGTTTACTACTTCGGTGGCTCTGGTAATCGCAGCAATGTTTACAAGCTGACTGGCTGGGACTCCTTTGTGCGCAAGACGGGGTCGGTCATTAAAAACTGAGGCGGATCATCCGCGTAAAATCACGGCGTCGGCGACTTGTGTCGTCGGCGCTTTTTTATGCCCGGACCAGAACCGTCGCGGGAGGATTATTTCTTTCAAACGGCTTTGCCCCGCGCTGGTATGGGCGAGGGGGGCGGAGCGTATTGACCGATGGTTATGAACTTGTCTGAAGCCACGGTCAGACCGTTGAGATCAGTGTCGCGATCCGTGAACAGGGCCGGGGGGGAATGTCACCAAGGGGCGTGGTATACGATGGACTCCCCAAGCTTATTTTGAGCGAAGGAATGGGTAGCTTAACTTTGTAGTGATTCGTTGGATTAGAGTTTCGTAAGTAACTTATTATAATAAAAATATGACTATTATGTCGTGCTGAGTGATTTAGCTAAAACCGTCATGGGGACGGGATAGTTAATGAATACTGTTCGATTTGAATCTGTTCCGTTATGATCGTCAGAATGTAGGCTATGAAAATACCCCGCCCCTCTACTAGAAACTCTCTGTCCGCTCTGGCTTTGATTGGTTTGTCTTCGCTCGCGTTATCTGTTCCCGGCGCCCGTGCGGAGAGTATTTATTGGAATGCGGTCAGTGGGGATTGGGCGACGGTGGGGAACTGGGCTGATACTCTCGGGGGGACGACGAGCACGGTATTTCCGGCGACAACGCCGATTAATTATTTCCTGACCAATGGCACGACAGGCTCAGTCAAGACGACGACGTTGACGGGTATACCCGCTAATCGAATTGTCACTAATTTTGAAATAGGAGCTTTTAACACGCTCTACATTAATGGCATATCGGCAGTTGGTAGTGCTGGATCACCGCGCGTCACGACGTCCCTCAATAATGCAGGTCTTATCCAGACTGGCACAGCGGGCACGGATTTTGTCCATTTTGAGCTTCAGGGCAGCAGTTTGGTTAACAGTGGCACCATTGCGGCGGACAAAGGCGTGTTAAGAATGAGTTTTAGCCAGAGTTTTAATAATACTGGTGGCCTGCTGGTGGCTAACGCCGGAGGCACATTTAATTTACAGGGGTCTCAGACCTTGTCGCTGACGAATGGCACCTTGCGTTCAGAGGTCGGTGGTGTGGTTCAGGTCGGCACCGTCGATGTGCAGTCCAAGCTTCGTCTTAATGGCACCACCGTCGATAATCAGGGCACGTTTACAACGGTTCAGAACTATGCGACCGCGACCAGCGGCACCCGGACTGTCGGCACGTATCTTGAAGGTGCGACTGCACTGACGAATGCGGTTGGCGGCACGGTAAACCTGCTCAACAGCGGAACGGGCTCCGCGACTGGAACAACGGTGACTCAGATGGCGGCTCGCTTTGAGGTCAGCGGAACAGCGTCCTTTAATAATCAGGGATTGCTGAATATCACCAACAGCACCACCCGCACGGGCGATGCGTTGGTCGATAATTCACTGGTTTTTAGTATCAGTTCAGCGACCGCGACTTTTCAGAACACCGGCACTATCCAGGTTGTGAATACGTCGACCGCGTTGGGTAACACCACCCAGTTCACCTCGGTGAAGTCGATCGTCAACGAGGGCACGGTGCGGGTGCAGGGCACCGCCGCTGCGACAGCGTCGTTTATTGTTACCGGTTCGGGCAATGCCTACACGCAGTCCGGCACGGGCTTGCGCACTCTGCTGGAGCGTGGCGGGCAACTTTCTGCGGAAAGCATATTTATCGACAGCGGTGACCTCGGCGGTGTCGGCACGGTGACGGGCCTCGATACCTACATTGGTGCAGGTGCGCGTATGGTGGCGGCGGATACGTTGTCGGACGGAGCGGGTGCCGGTGTGCTCACCTTCAACTCGCATCTTACCTTTGATAATAATTCGGCGGCTGTCTTTGCCCTGGGGGCGGACACCGCCACCAGCGGCCAAGTGGTGCTGGGCGCGGGCTTTGGCCTTGGCATCGGCAGCAACGTCTTGCTCACGCTGGCGGATCTGGATGGAAGCGCAACCAGCGGCACCTACCGCCTGTTTGAACTGGATGGCGGATCTGTGACCGGCACGTTTATCTTGAATACGTTGCCGTCCGGATGGGCGGGGGATCTGGTTTACGGAGCTGATTTTGTTGATTTTACCTTTTCCGGTTCGCCCATTCCCGAGCCTTCCACCTACGCGATGATTTTCGGCGGGTTGGTGTTGGGCGCAGCGGCATTCCGTCGTCGCCGCCGTTCGCAGAAAAGCTGATTAAAGTTCAAAGCTGAGCGCGGCGGATTAAAAGCGTTAGCCTGAAATCTCTATTATGAAAAAAAATATTCTACCCCTGGGACTGCTCGTATCATGCGGCTTGGTTTTTGTTTGCACTGCGTCGTTGGCTGAACCGATCCGACTGCCCGGTATGGCGCAGGAGATCGAGGTCAAGTCAGCCAAGGATCTGTCGGTGAAGGCCCCGAGCGGCGAACGTGTGGCTGTATTGGATCAGAGCATACAGAATCCGAAAAACCCCTCGACGCTCCAGGACCATCACAACGGCTGGCTCCAGCTCTCGTCCAATCAGGTCGAGGGGAATCTGATCAAGGTGAAGGGACTGTATTACGTGCCAAGATCGATTGCCGCTTATCCTGACGGTATTCGTTTTACGGTGCGCAAGCGCACCGCCGCCGGTTTGCCCATCTACGCGGACAAAACCGTGAAGGTCAGTTCGGCGACTGACAAGTGGGTTGAGTTCACGCTGGAGCTGCCCTTGAAAGAAGAAACGGATTCGGCCGATGGGAAATTAGTGCTTTTGCTATCCGCGCTTCCCTTGGCGGGACCGATCTATCTCGACAACCTCCAGGTGACGGATTCCCAAGGGAATCAGTTGTGGGATCATCCCGATTTTGAATAAATCCGGCAGCCGCGCAGGTTGAACAAGACCCGCTAAATGGCCGAATTTCGTATTCGAGCTATTGATACATATTTGTGCCCCGATACCCCGTTATGACCAAACCGACGTTCGATTTTATCACTGTGCTGCCGCTCTTCATCTGCCGGTTGGTGGCGCGTCTGGCGCCGAGGCGAGGGCTCGTGGCGGCCTTTGCCGGTGTTTTGCTTTTGTCCGGGGCAGCTTCGGGCTTGCAGGCAGCCAATGCGAATTTCGTTCATAAGCTTTTTTCCAGTAACATGGTGTTGCAGCGCGATGCCGTGGACCCGGTCTGGGGCTGGACCACGGCGGGGAATACGGTGACGGTGACGGTCAGGGATCAGACTAGCGCGACGATTCAAACCGCGACTGCCGTGGCCGACGCGAACGGTCGCTGGCAGACTGCCGTGGGGCCGTTTGCGTTGGTGGAAAACAATGCGGCCTACAGTATGACGGTGTCGGCTTCCGGCGAGACGCTCGCGACGTTTACGAATATTCTTATCGGTGACGTCTGGCTCTGCTCGGGGCAGTCCAATATGGAATACACGCTGAGCGGCCTGCCTGTTTATAACTTGGCGCAGGAAGTCGCAGACTCAGCCAATTACCCACAGATTCGTCATTTTCTGGTGGCGAAGACCGTAGCCGCCACACCGCAGACAACGATTCCGGCGGCGTCGTGGTCCGTGGCCGGTCCCTCAACGACGGGCGGTTACACCGCGACGGGCTATTTCACCGCTCGTGAGATTTACAAGCAGCAGGGGGTGCCCATCGGCATACTTTCTTCCTCGTGGGCGGGGACGACGATCAAGGTCTGGACTGATCCGGATTTTGCCGCGGGTTTTCCCGACTTCGCGTGGCCGCTGTTGAATCAAGGCAGCGCACTCAGTGGCTATGAAACGATCTCCGGTCTCTATAATGCAATGATGGCGCCGCTGGCTCCTTTTTCAATCAAGGGCGCCATGTGGTATCAGGGCGAATTCGACTACACCACGCCGGAGCAATACAGCCGGCTGCTGCCTGCGTTGATGAGCCGTTGGCGCACGCTTTTTGCCCAGCCCGAACTGCCCTTTTTGATTGTTCAACTGCCCAATATCACCAACACCGGCTACACCTTCCAAGGGGTGCGCGAGACGGAGTTTAATGTGGTTAAAAATGATCCGCACAGCCGGTTGGTGACCACGATCGACATCGGCGGCCCCGGGGTGCTGCACCCTTGGAATAAACAGGATTTGGGCCTGCGGGCTGCCTGGGCGGCAGCTGACTTGGCCTACGGGCAAGATCTCGGCCGGCAAGCCCCGCTCTTCACCGGAGCCGTGGTCGAGGGAAGTGCCATTCGCTGTTCCTTCAGCAATGTAGGTCCGGCCGGATTGATGGCGGGCACCAAAACGCTGACGTATGATGCCACCGCGAGACTTACCTTTGACCCGCTGACTTCACCGGTGCAGCCAGCGGCAGGAGGAACCCTGACTGGCTTCACCATTGCGGGCGCGAACCAGGTGTTTGTCGCCGCCACGGCCGTCATCGATAACGCCACGAATACGGTGGTGGTTTCCAGTCCCAGTGTGACCGCTCCGGTGCATGTGCAATATGCGTGGGACCCCAATCCCGCGGCCAATCTTTACAACAAAGTCGTTGATGGAAACGGCACGGTGATTGATGGCGTGCCCGCTTCGCCTTTCCGCACCAACGAGACCGTGAGGCTGGTGGTGAACACGGGCGACTCGAGCACCGGAACTTCACATGTCTTAAATACCCAGGTGCCGATCACGGCACCGACCTTGTCCGGGCAACCGTTTGATTATTGGAGCGGCGACACCGGCTTGCTGTCTTCGGGGAGCAGCGAGTCGACGGTGGCCACCGTTGCGCAAACCTATGTTTCCGTGCTGGCCAACTACGTGATCCCCGAGGTGTCCTCACTCACGGCGGTCAGGTCGGGAAACCAGATCCGGCTGAGCTGGGGCCTTTTGAATTATCTACATTATAACGTCAGGCGGGCGACGTCGATTTCGGGTCCCTACACGCTCATCGCGGCGAATCTTATGGACGGGGTGACGAGTTTCATCGACCCGAATGTGGAAGCCGGGGTCTCGTATTATTATACCGTGTCCGGGCTTGCTCCGGGCTTCGAGGGGCCGCCTTCGGCAACGGTTTTTGTGTCGAGCAATCAGACGCCGACGATCACTAGCAGCACGACAGCAACCGGCACGGTGGGCAGCGCATTTTCCTATCAGGTCACCGTGTCCAACGGGCCGACCAGCTACGACGTCATCGCGAAACCGGATTGGATGGTCGTCAATACCACCACCGGCCAGCTTTCCGGCACGCCGACTTCATCGGGAGTGGTTAGCGTCACCTTGAGCGCCACCAACAACGTCGGAACCGGAACCAAGCCCTTGAGTGTGCTCGTGCCGGGTGCAAACGTGATTTTCCAAGAGGATTTTTCTCATGGCAATGCGAACAGCTGGACGAACATCGCAGCAGGAACCACGAAGGCTACGATCGGTCCCGATCCCGGCTGGTTCGGGGCCACCGTGTGGTATCCCAGTGTCGAATCTGACAACGGCAGCGTGGTTTCTTTGCTTACGCTGCCCACTGCACTGGATCTGGAGAATGGTCCGATCTCGGTTTACGCGCGGGTGCGGGTCGATGGCGGGAACAACATCGGGAGCCGTTTCGGCGTCACCGCGACGGAAGCGTCCCCCGGCACACGATCCGCATCGTTCACCATTCAGCCCACCGGCTCCACGCTGTTTGGTTACCGGAACGCGTCCGGCTCGGCGGTGAACGCGTCGAAAACGGGTTACTTGTTTCCCTCGGGAGCGAGCTCGTTTCAGGACTTCCGAATGGTGCTCACCAAGACCGCTGCATCAACCATGACGATTGAGGTGTCTTATTACAACACGACCGCCGGGGCTTACGTCTCGTTGGGCAGTGCCACCGACGCCAATTTCAGCACGGGACTCTTTAACCAATTTACCATCTCCAGCCGCAATGCCCCGTATCGTGCGTATTTCGATTCGTTCACTGTCTCCAATTAGTATCCGGAATCAAATGACGCTCCGCAGATCGATAACCATCAGCCCCATGAAAAGAATCCGATTCCCGCTTTGTCTCGCGTTCGGCGCACTCGTCCTGGGTTGCTCCGTGGAGTCATTTGCCAGCGTGCCGGTGATCACCAGCGCAAGCACGACGACAGCGACGCCTAATGTGCCGTTTGATTACCAAATTACGACGACTACCTTCACCGCAACCGGACTGCCACCCGGCTTGAGCATCGATGCCCGGACCGGCATTATCTCCGGCACCCCCACGACGTATGGGCGCAGCGAGGTGACCATCACCGCCACCAACGCCGATGGAGTCGCCATCTCCAACGTGACGATTGATATTCAAGCGACTTTTGCAGGCTGGCAGCAGTTGAAGTTTTCCGAGTCGGAACTGGCCGATCCTGATATTTCCGGTGATCTGGCGAGTCCTGCGGGTGACGGCATTCCCAATTTGCTGAAGTATGCACTGAACCTCGATCCACATGCACCCGAGACGATCAGACTGCCGGAGGCGGAGGTCGTGAGCAGTGACGACGTCGATTATCTCACGCTGAGCTTTTCGCGTTTAAAATCAGCAACTGGCATCGCGTTGCTGCCGCAAGTTTCCAGTGATCTTGTCGAATGGCACTCGGACTCCGCGCAGGTGGCGACGGTCAGCGTCACCGACAATCCCGATGGTGAGACGCAAGACGTCGTGGTCCAAAGCACGACTCCGCTGAGCACGGCCACCAAGCAGTTTATGCGACTGCGAGTGACCCGGCTTTAGGCGCCGGATCGTAGAGGGACTAGTCAATTGTTTTGCATTACTAGATCTGCGTTAACTCCTTTTATTAGATAGTCATATGTTACTCCACTAGACCAACGCCCGTCCCTGGTTTTTACGGTTTCTGTGTGCAACTGTTGTGGTCGGTTTTGCGTCTCTGGTTTCCCACATGCCGTCAGCGCACGCCGAACGTATTTCCGGGCTTCGATATGTGGTGCAGGGGGATGTTTGCACGATCCCCGGATACTTCGGTGCAACCTCGGAGTCATGCGTTAACCGGGCGACCGATATTCTGTTGCAAGCATATTGTGGTCATATACTTAACGGTTCCCGACGGCTTTTGCCTCGGATTATACCGACTTTGCCGTCTCGGTGGTGACCCACTAAGTCGGGTTTGATGCGCAACAGTGAGCCATCTCCTGCAGATCGGAGAATTTAGAAAAATTTTCAGTAAAGTATATTATCTGTTTCCATCGCTAGAGCCTCTCTATCAATTGTTGATACTCCTTTGCTCTAAATGACCCCCTGTCTGCGTCCCCTTTCCTAAATGCCATTTTCGTCATTCGTTTACCTCGGCCGTTCGGTTCGCTTAGCACTTGGTGCAGCTCTTGGTTTGGTTGCCGCTTGGCCCACGATGGCCGAGTCTGTCCAGGAAGAGCCGATTCACGTGAGCGTGGTCAGCCGTTTTTATAACCCCAACCAGCCGGAATCCACCCCGCATCTGATCAAGATGATGAAGGATGATCCGAACCTGAAGATCGACATGTGGAGCGGTTTGGCGCTGCCCGGCGGTGGTGGCCGTTCAGCCATCATCATGTCGATTGCCGGTCAGACCTCCCCGGATATCATGGAATCTTGGTTCCACATCATCCGAACCGATATCGACCAAGGCTTCCTCTACCCGCTTAATGAGTGGATCGGTGATGACCTTAACGGTGATGGTGAGGTCGACTTGAGTGAGGCCAAGTGGCCGGGTTGGAAGGACGTGCCGCCGCTTTGGCGCAAGGTCGCCACCGAAAACGGCAAGATCTATGGTTTGCCGCAGGCGGGAGAGTCTACCATGGGGGTGATTTTCCGCACCGACTTGGCACGGAATGCGGGTCTTGATCCGAATAATCCGCCTCAGACGTGGGATGAATTCTACGACTGGGCCATGCGCCTCACCAAGCCCACCGTGCCGGTGTCAAATCGACTCTACATGGAGGATCAGAGGGCCATTGCGATGGTTCCGCATGGTTTTACTTGGCTGCCATGGGTGCAGAGTGCCGGCGGTGAGCCGATCGTGCAGGTGCGTGTTGATCCTCAGACGGGCAAGGAACACGTTTTTCCGATCACGACCAAGTCCTTCGTATTGGAGGATGGCACGGATTTGGCGGACGTAGAACCAGAGTTCAGGGCCAACTTCGACTCCCCGGAGGCGATCAAGGCCACCGAATTTTATCGCCGCCTAAGCTGGGGGCGCTGGATTATCGATACCGAGACGGGTAACCCCATTTCACTCAGCGACGCCGAAGCAGTATCCGGTCGGGTAATGGTCGGGGACCGCACGGTTAAATTTACTCAGGAAGAGGTTCAGCGCGGAGTTGCCCGGGCCAGCCTTGGTTCGCGAGAAACTGATCCGCTGCAATTACTTGGTCGCGGTGAAGTGGGCATGATTACTTGGTTTGTGACCGATCTGACCTCGACGGGTAACAGCTCCGGCCTGAATCCCGATTTGCTCAGCTGGTTTCCTTTTCCGGCAGCTTCGAAAGAGGTATCACCGGTCGTCCAGCTCCAGCGACACTATACCGCGATGGCCACGAACGTGGGACTGCGCCCCAAGGCCGAGCGCGACAAGGTCTGGCAGGTGTTGACAGGTGTCACCGATGAGGCGGCCCGGGATGCCGACGCGGAGCGGATGGTGGCTTTTGGTCTCTCCCGGTTCGTCAATCCCAAGACCCTGATCCGTCTGGGTTACGAAGATTATGTGCGCACGATTCCGGTCGCCTTGCAGAAGGTTTTTGCAGGTATCGATACCGGTGAGGTGAAAATGTATACGGAGCCTTATCAGGGCTTTTGGACCACCATGGATGGCTCGCTGAACCGGGAGGTGTTGAGCATTCTAATTTCACAGAGTGGTGAGAGTTTCGACTACAAGACCGCTCTGCATGCGGTGAATGCCAAGGCGAATTCCGGCGTCATGTTTGCCCGGCCCAAGGCCCAGCTCGATGAACATCGTCCGCTCGCCCGCACGATCTTCGCATTCGTCGCCGCCGGCTTCGTGACGATGGCCATCCTGATTGTTCGCTCGATGTTTAAGCGTAAGCCCGCCGGCAAGGCCGGTATGGTCGACAACAAATTCCTCCCCTGGCTGATCCTTTTGCCGGCCTTGGTATTGATCGGCACCTGGGGTTACTATCCTCTGATACGGGGTATGGTGATGGCGTTTCAGAACTTTCGTGTTGCCGGCGAAAGTCCCTTTGTCGGTTTGGATAACTTTATCACCCTGGCACTGGATAGCAGTTTCTGGGCGAGCATGGGCACCACGGTTTACTACGTCACCCTGACGATGATGATTTCGTTCACGGCACCGATCATTCTGGCCATCATGCTATCCGAGGTGCCGCGCGGGAAGGTTCTCTACCGCACCCTGTTTTTCCTGCCGCAGGTGACCAGCGGACTGATCATCGCGTTGTTGTGGAAGCTGATGTTCGATCCGCGTCCCAACGGTATTTTTAATCAGATCGTCTCCATCTTTAATCACATCCCGGGTGTCCATATTGGTGTGCAGACCTGGTTGGAGGATCCTTCCATCGCCATGCTTTGTGTGGTTCTTCCGGGAGCCTGGGCGAGTGCCGGTATCTCCAGCCTTATCTACCTTGCAGCGCTCAAGAGTGTGCCTGAAGACACCTACGAAGCCTGTGAAATCGACGGTGGCGGCATCTTTGTTAAACTGCGCCATATCACCCTGCCGGTGCTCCTGCCGCTCATTATCATCAACTTCCTGGGCGCCTTCATCGCCACCTTCCAAAACATGGGTAACATCTTCCTGCTGACCTTCGGTGGTCCGGGCGAATCGACCATGGTGGTGAGTATGAAAATCTGGATCGAGGCCTACAATAACCTGCGTTTCAGTATCGCCACTTCCATGGCGTGGATCGTGGGCGCGTTTTTGATCAGCTTCACCTTCTTGCAGATGCAGATTCTCAAGCGGGTCGAGTTCCGCAAAGCCCAGGATTGATGCGCCGTTTCGTTACCCAACCTCTGTAAATTTTTACTCATGCCCATCCTTTCCACCGTAGGTAACAAGACTTGGTCCCAACGACTGTTTGTCTGGTTCGTTTATGGCGCCCTGACCTTTTTTGGTGCCAGTATGGCCGTGCCGTTTATGATCATGCTGACCAGCTCGGCATCGAACGACTTCGACTACGACCGCTACGCCATCGCCCCGCGTTCGATCTGGTCGGCACCCGACCGGTTCATGAAGGGCACGCCCTACTTTGCGAAGCCGGGTGATCTTTTTCCGCACAAACCCGCCCTCTGGACTTCATGGCGTTCGATTGGTCTGGATAAGGAGACTAGTGATGAAATCTCCAATCGTTATCTGAAGGCGCCGGAATCCGACTGGGCTCGCTGGCGTTTGCAGGCTGCGGACTACGCGGCCTTTGCGCTCGCCCATCCCCTGAACGATACCAAGGCCGCCATGACTCGCGAAATGTCCGCCGAGTTCATGCTCAGCCATTACATTGATCTGGCGGTCGAGCAGGAACCGTCGCTTGCGGACGAGCGTGGTTCGGTCCGTGAAAAAGCAGCCCTCAAGCTCCTTTCGGAAACCTGGGGTGTGCCGGTGGAAAATTACATCGGCATTAACTTTGACCTGGAGGTCGGCCGTCCCATTACCCAGCAGTCTTGGGTGCCGTCCGGTGGCCCCAAGTGGAAGGACTTCAACGCCCTGCGTTTCGCCGTGCAGCACGGTGCGCAGACGCCCGGTGTATTGGGGGCTTGGAAAGACTTTTTGAAGGAGCGCGACTACAGCAGCGAGGATATCAAACGCTATAGTCCGTTGCCGATGGATGCTCCGCCGGAGCTCACTTCCCTCTGGCTGGAATTTGCCCAAGTCAACGCTCCGCTTTCGCCGGTGATTCCGCTGTCGCTGCGTGAAACCTGGGTCAATTACCTGACCAGCGATGAGGCTCGCGACCTGCTTAAGTTGAAGGCCACACAACGTTTTGATGTCGCCCTTTACAATAGCTTGGCCGGCACCACCTACGCCGACCTCGAGGATACGCCTTTCCCGCTTCCCGAACAGGGCTTCACGGATCTACAGCCAATCTGGAAAAGTTTTGTCGAACGCCAGTATCCGCTGCGTCTGACCAGTCTGGAAGTTACTCCTGAGCTTCGGGTTCGCTATGAGTCCTTCTTGAAGAAGAACTACGGGAGCATTCGTGGACTCAACCAGATCCTCGGCGAAAATTATAAAGACTGGTCCGAGGTGCCGCTGCCCGTGACACTGCCGGATGAACAGCCCGACCAGACCACCGGTCTTCGTGAGGTTTGGTTCTCCTTTGCCAAGACGCTGCCCTTCTCCGATCGCCATATCTCATCGGGCGATGCGTCCTGGCAGGCGTATCTAAAGAATAAATACCAGACGCTTGAGGTCCTGAACGAGGCCTATGGTTGGCATCTCAACTACTGGGAAGAAGCCGTCATGCCGTTGGACAAGGCCTATGCGGTGACCTATTCGGAGCACAAGCTCGCCTTTTTCTCGCGGCCGTTCCTGTTTAATTACAGCACGATCATGCGCTTCCTGGTGGATCAGGGCAATTCGATCCCGGTCACGCTCTGGCTCATCATCCTGAGCATCTCGTCTTCCCTCACGGTCAACCCGCTGGCCGGTTACGCCCTCTCGCGATTCAACCTCAGGTCGAAGGACAAAATCCTGCTCTTCTGTCTGGCGACTTCGGCCTTCCCCGCGATGGTCAGTGCGATTCCCGGTTACCTGCTGATGCGCGATCTGGGCATGTTGAACACCTTCTTTGCCCTGATTCTGCCCTCGGCGGCCAGTGGCATGAGCATCTTTATTTTGAAGGGCTTCTTCGACTCCCTCCCGCAGGAACTCTACGAGGCGGCCACCATCGACGGAGCGCGTGAGTGGCAGATATTCCTTTTTGTGACCATTCCGATGGTCACGCCGATTCTCGCGATCAACGCACTGCACGCCTTTATCGCCGCCTACGACGGCTGGGCCTGGGCGCTTATCATCTGTCAGGACAAGAGCATGTGGACCCTCTCCGTCTGGCTCTATCAGGCCAACACTTGGTGGGCGGGCTCGCCGTGGATAACCACGGCCGGCTTTGTGATCACGTCCATCCCGACACTCGTCGTCTTTATCTTTTGTCAAAAAATCATCATGCGCGGCATCATTGTGCCCTCCATGAAATAACCTTGTTCTAACCTCAGTAAAAATACTCCCATGGCCACCGTTCTCATCAAAGACCTCGTAAAAATCTATCCCGGCTCAGGCGGACCCGACGTGCAAGTCGTTCACGGCATCAACCTCGATATTAAGGACAAGGAGTTCATGGTGTTGGTCGGTCCGTCCGGCTGTGGAAAATCAACGACGCTGCGCATGATCGCCGGATTGGAGGAGATTTCCGGCGGCACGATTTCGATCGATGACAAGGTCGTGAATAACGTCCTGCCCAAGGACCGTGACATCGCGATGGTCTTCCAAAACTACGCGCTCTACCCGCACATGACGGTGTATGACAACATGGCCTTCGGCCTGAAGCTGCGTAAGTTCCCGAAAAAAGAGATTGCCGAACGCGTCAAGGAGGCCTCGGCCATGCTCGGTCTGGACCCATATCTGGACCGCAAGCCCAAGGCGCTTTCCGGTGGCCAGCGCCAGCGCGTGGCCGTCGGCCGCGCCATCGTGCGCAAGCCCAAGGTGTTTCTCTTCGACGAGCCCCTTTCCAACCTCGACGCCAAGATGCGCGTCTCCACCCGCACCGAAATCTCCAAGCTGCACCTCAAACTCGGGGCCACCATGATCTACGTGACACACGACCAGATCGAGGCTCTCACCATGGGCGACCGCATCTGCGTGATGAAGGACGGGCACATCATGCAGGTCGCCGAGCCACTTACTCTCTACAACACCCCGGCCAACATGTTTGTCGGCGGCTTCATCGGCAGCCCGCCCATGAACTTTCTGCACGGCACGATCCGCGAGGAAGGCGGCAAGCTCCAGTTCGTCGAAAAGAACGAGACCGCCAAACCGGTGGTCGTCACTCTCACCGAGCGGCTGGCCGGCCTGGCCCGTGATCGCATTGGCAAGCCCACCGTCTTTGGCATCCGTCCCGAGGACGTGCAGGACAGCCTGCGTCTGACCAACCCCGACCCCACCCGCACCGCCACGGTGACCGTGGAGGTGTCCGAGCCCATGGGTGCCGAGACCTTCCTTTACCTGACCACCGGTGCCAGCGCCTTCATCGCCCGGGTCCAGCCCACCGACAACTTCCAGACCGACCAACGCATCGACGTCACCTTCAGGGTCGAAAACGCACACCTTTTTGACGAAGAAACCGGCGACGTCCTTAAGTAAAATCCCGAAACCCGGGCACGACGATGATCTTCACCGGTTTGGCCGATGAGTCCGGCTCCTCCTTGGCTAATCAGCTCTCGACCATCCGTGAGCTCGGCTGGAGTCACCTCGAATTGCGCGGCGTTTCGGTCGACGGAGCCAAGGCCGCGAATGTTCACGATCTGCCCGAGGCGGAATTCGAGCGCTTGGTCGATCAGGTGAATGGCTCCGGGGTCAAGGTCCACACCTTTGCCTCGAGCATCGGCAACTGGGGCACGCACATTGACCAACCCTTTGACCGGACCATCGCCGAGATGGATCGGGCCATCCCGCGCATGCAGGCGCTCGGCACAAAAAACATCCGCATCATGAGCTTTGCGGTGAAGCCGGACGTTGATCTCAACGAACCGGAGCGTATCCGCCGCCTGCGTGAGATGGTCGCGCGTTTCGCCGACGCCGGCCTGTCCGCTCTGCACGAGAACTGCATGAACTACGGCGGACTCAGCGCCGAACATACCCTGCGCCTCGTCGAAGCGGTGCCGGGCCTGCGACTGATCTTTGATCCGGGCAATACAGTCGGCACCGACGACCACTCCAAACCCGAGCCACGGCCCAAACAATCGGCTTGGGAGTTTTATCAAAAGGTTCGCGATCACGTTGACTACTTCCATGTGAAGGACGGCGTGCAGGGCGAGAAGGATGGCCAACCAGTCCGCCTGCATACCTGGCCGGGGGAGGGCGAGGGAGATGTTAAGCGTATCCTTGCCGACGTGTTGAAACGTGGCCAAGTGCACACCATTTCCATCGAGCCGCATATCGCCGGTGACCCTGAAAATACCGGCCTGACGGGAGCGGAACTCGCCCGTCACAACTTCATCGCCTACGGCCGCCGTCTTCAGGCGTTGGTCGCAGAGAGTGGTTCGTGAGTATGCATCCGTTTGTCGAACGACTGGCTGTCGGCGAACATCTGCGAGTCGGCTTTTTTGGCACCAGCTTGACCGCCGCCGGCGCGTGGGTTCCGCAGTTGCTGGCTGCGCTGGAACAACGCTTCCCCGGTCAAGTGACCTCGTTCAACGGCGCCGAGTCCGGCATGCATTCGCGTTGGGGTGTTGAGAATTTGGATGCGCGGGTGCTCGTCCACGCGCCCGACGTCGTCTTTGTCGAGTTTTCGGTCAACGACGCTTGCGCGCGTTTCGAAATCAGCACGGCTGAAGCGCGGGCCAACCTGGAAAACATCCTGGATCGCATCCGCGCGCAGAACCCCGCATGTGAAATTATTCTGCAAGTGATGAGCCCGGTGCTGGATCGGCCAGAAGGTCATCAAGGGTATCGTCCGTCACTTACGGATTATCAGGATATCTACCGCGTCGTCGGCCGTGAACGCGGTTTGCTGTGCATCGACCACATGCCTGCGTGGACGGAGTTGCTGGAGCGTGACGAGGCCATGTTCCGGTCCTTGGTGCCCGACGCGCTGCACCCGCAGGCTGAAGGTTATGCGCGGCTGGTGACTCCGGAGATACTGAAACAGCTCGGCGTATGACTACGCATTGGCGAATAGCCCTGTGTGCTGTTTCATTAGTCGGTTTAGTGTTCGCCGGTGACACATTCACCAAACCGTTTGATCTGGATTCGGTCTGGAACCGCCCGATTCCCGAGGATGCAAACTACGAGCCGGTGGCCGGTCTCGAAAATCGTTTTGGTGGCATCAACTGGAACGACCGCTGGACCACGTTCGTTTACAAAACGGATACTGGTTCGCGTAAAGCGCTGCTCTTCATTCATCCATCTTCATTATGGAGGCTGCGACATTCCGAAGCGGTTAAGGCCATCGATAATCCCGATCTCGTTGAAGCCGGGCTACGGGGAGCATCCGTTTCAACGAATTCGTTTCCAGCGAATTATTACTCCACCACCGTGAAGTCTCCTCCGGGTAAACGCACATTTCCGGAGGGCGTGGTGGACATCCATTTGGATTGGCGCGACGAAATCTATGTGCCGACGGAAGCGTTTTTCCCGTCACCCGATACCGACGGACATCTGGCGATTTGGCAACCCGATGGAACCGTGCTGGAAGTTTACGGAGCGGTCGTCTGCAAAAACGGCGATGTCATCGGAACGATGGCCAGCTTTAGCGATCCGACTGGCGACGGTTCGGGGCGCGCGAATGGTCGCTGCGCCAGTTTGATTCCTAACTACGCCGGACTGATTCGCGAGGGAGAGGTGGCTTCCGGTTCAATCGAGCACGCATTGGCCTGCACCTTTCCGGCGGCGTTGCTGGCGCCTCGAGCGGTGTTCCCGGCGCTGGCGTTCGATATGAACGATGGTTACGCGGGGACGGTCCCGATGGGCGCGCTACTCGCACTGCCGCAGTCGCTGGATCTGGACTCTCTGAAGTTATCGCCCGGTGGTTTGGTCATCGCCCGCGCTGCACAGTGTTACGGGATCTATGTGGTTGATCGCGGCGGCGATGGTCTGACCCTTAAAGCCGATCAAAACGCCAAGGATGCCGTGACGCCGACGATTCGTGATGACCTCACCAAAATCGTGCGGGCCTTGAAATTCGTGCCGACTCCCCAGTTGGAATGAATCGATTGTAGTGCTCTCGTGGTGACGGACTGTTAGGCGAACATTCGGTGATCAACGCGGCGGCAGGCCGGTATCCAACCTATAATTCAGCCAGCGCCAAGCGAAGCGGTCGAAGGCGGGAGCCCAGTCGTGGCCGGTGTTGGCCAGGACGATGATTTGTTTGGGTCCGCCCAGTGTCAGGTAAGCGGCGTAAACGCTGGTGGGCGGTGACAGCGGATCGATCAGGCCGACATTCATGAGCACGGGGCAGGTGATGCGCGGAGCGAAATTTAACGCATCAAAATAGTCTCCGCGACTACTGCCACTGGAAGTTGCGTCCTCGGTAAATCCCGCAGCGGTGCCGGTATCCTTATTGTCGTTCAAGCGCTGGGTCCAACGGCGCCAGGGCTGATAGATCGAGTGGGCCAGGGCGGGAACGGCCGCCTTGAACGAAGGGTCGAGTGCGGCGACCACAAGGGTGAGGCGACCGCCCTGACTGCCGCCGAGCACTGCCATGCGTTCGGGGTCAACGTCGGGCAGTTGCTTGAGTGCACGGGCGGCCTGAAGTGCGTTGAGGTAGATGGAGAGAGTGTCGGCGTAGCGCTTGTTTTTTCCGGTATCGACGGGGCTGCCGTGGACCTGAATGTCGAGTGCGGCGTAGCCATGGCGGGCATGTTCGAGCGGAGCCGGTCGCGGACCGTTGCCTGCGCCGGGCAGGATGAGCAACGCGGGAAAAGGGCCGGGGCCGGCGGGTTTGGCGAACCAGCCCTCGATCGTCGCCCCGTTTACAGAGGCGAAATGCACGCGATAAAGGTCCACCTTGTTCGTGCGTGCACCGGCGGGATCATAGTTGGCCGGCAGCGCTGCGGCAGCGAGGTTGTAGGCGTTGATTTCCTCGTCGTGAAAGGTTCGCGCGAGTTTGAGTTCGGGGGCGGGTGCGATGGAGTCGAGTGTCGCCAGTTGTGTTGCCCAGTAAGCGTCGAAGTCCTCGGGACACGCGGCATGCACGGCGAGTTCATCGACTCGCCAGCCAATCGTGGTGCTGGCTCTCAACGACCGGGTGTCGCCGATATTTATCGTGACGCTCACGCTGTAGAACCCGGGGGCAAGATCGGCCAGAGGAAGATCGAGGGCAAAGCTGTTGTCGCGACGAACCTCCGCTGCGCCCTGCAGCAGAGGCTTTTTCACCCGTTCGTGTGAAAGCGTCCACTTCAGATCAAACGCGCGCAGATAGGTGTGGCAAATAAGCCGGGTGTCGCCGGCCTTGGTGAAGAGGAAATCCTCGTGAGCTGGCGCGGTGAACAATACATCCGGTGAACGCGGCCGTGAAGGCGTCGTATTATACGGGCTGGCCACGTTGACCGTCATGGCGGCAAGTGGCGCGAGCAGTCCGACGAGGATGAATGCACAAGTGAGCAGACGGGGTGGGCGCATGGGGAAACAAAACCAACGCACGGGTCGCGCACCGCCGCCAAGAGCGATGAATGTGAATGGATTGTTATCCGTGTGTGCGGGGAAGGGGATCAGGGCGCGGTCGGGAGGGCTTTTCCCCATAGCTTGGCCAGGGCACGGAGGCGGGCGGGGGGGATTTCTTCCAGCGAGCGAGTCATGCCGGTGAGTGTCATCAAGCTGGGCACGCCCAGTTCGGGTTGGAGTTGGAGGTAATCCCACCACGCGGAGGTTTTGATAAACGGATCGCCATCGGTGTCGATGAGCCAGCGGTCGCTGGCGATACGGGCCATCTGCGCGCGGTGACGCATCATCGGGCGCACGTCCACGCGGTCGTCGAAGATGTCGTTGAGCCGGAGTATGTCGGTGCGGTCGGCGAAGAGCGGATTGGCGCAGTGAGTCTGAAGCACGGCGTTTTTTTTTGCGGCCTTGGTGCGGCGATAAATATAACCGATGTAGTCGCGGAGCAGTTCTACGCCCCAGAGGGAGCCGTGGGCGGTGTAGCCATCGCCGCGGGGAATGTCTCCGGAGAAATCAATTTTGAAGCCGTCGGCGTTGAGGCCTTCGGGGGAGATCGCTTCGTGGATGGCGACGGAGAGGGCTTTGCGGAAAGCGGGCAGGGAGGGGTCGAGCAGCGGGCGAAGGCCGGGCTTGGACTGCATTTGATAGAGTCCTTCGGGCAGACCGTGCAGAGTCCAGCAACTCAGCCAAAGCAGGACTTTGCGACCCTGGGCGTGTTGCTCGGCAATGAACGCTTTGAGGTCCGGCCATTTCGCGGGGTCCGCTTGCGGAATGGCCTGGGTGAGGCTCCAGCCCATGTCTATTGTGAGCGTGCCGAAGGGCACGCCGGACTGGTTGAGCAGGCGGATCATTTCGCGATAGGCGGCTTCGCTGGAGAGTTCGCCGGCGGAGGGACTGACCTGCAGGTCGTTGAAGGGAATCAAGCCGTTTTTGATGTCGCGACTCCAGGCCTCCTGCTGGCCCCAGCCGCAGAAAATCGGGCGGGCCCACTCGGGAGGCAGTGTGGGGGCCGGTTCGGGGAACCATCCGCGGGCACGGCCCGAGGCCACGTGGGCGCGCAGGCCGGATTCGACATCGCCGGCCCAGGCGAGCTCGACCTCGGGGGAGCGCCAGCGGTCGCGCACGTGGACCTTGCCGTCGAAGTCCGCCGACAGGCTCCAGCCCCCGCCGCCACCGTTGTAGTTAAACGTATGATACAGGTGGCCGCCCGGCGCGGCGTTGAGGCCCGCAAAAAGACCCGCGCTGCTTTTGTCGAGCAGGCCGAAGCAGAACAGGCCGGGGGAAAACCAGGTGTTGAAATCCACCGGGCCGAAGGTGCAGGCGGCAGTGATCCGGGCGGGTTGGTCGGCGAGTTGCACAGGGTCCAGACCGGAATAGGGCTGGGGGTTGTAGAGCCGGGCGTGGGCGTAGGGCGCAGGCTCGGCGTAGCGTCGGAGGGGCGGTCGGGCGGACCGGACCAGCGATAACGTGGAGCCGGTTTCGGGGAGACGTTCGGCGCGGGCGGTTTCGAAGAACACGATGCAATCGACGTCGCCACGTCCGGTGACTTCGTGGTGCACGCGGCAGGTGTCGGCGGTGAACGTCCACACCGTCCGGAATGTTTTCCAGAGGGTGGACCGGGCGGTGAAGATCCACACCGAGCCCGCGTCCCCGCCGCGAGCCGGGAGCAGGCGGGGACGGGAAAGTCCATCCCAGCGCCCGGCCGGATGCACGCCGCCGAGCACGGGTAGAGTGAGGGTTTTCCCCGGCCCCTTAAGCGTGAGCACCCAAGGTCGGGCGGGATCGTAGGCTGCGTAGAGGTGCCGGTTCCTGAACGTGGTGATGCGGGTGGCGACAGTGGTCATTATTTGAGTTCGAATGTGCCCCAGAGCGCGGGCGTGAGGTCGGCCTCGCCGGGCACGTCGCTGACGAGACCGGTGGCTTTGTTGTTCCAGTATTGGCGCGAGACGGTCTGGGTGCCGCCGCTGTCGGAAAAGAGTAGACCGGCGTCGCCCTTGAGTTTTAGCCCGGCTTTGGGAGTGAGTCCGAGCACGCTCCAGGGGATGGAGGCCTCGACGAGATGTCCATCATTGAGCGGGCCGGTGGCGGCGGTCACGGAGCCGGTCTGGACGACGCGATCAAAGGTGATCGTGCGCCACGGAGAACCGAAGCCGAAGGCCTCCGAATTGGGTGCGCCGGGGGCGGTTTTTTGGTTGAGCACTGCGATGGGTTTGCCCGCGGGGAAGGCGATCAGCAGACGGCTGTTGCCCTCGCCCTTGGCGCTGGTTTCGGGGCCGACCATCAAGTCGACGACGTCGCCGGTTTTGAAGAGCAGGTGCCAATCCTGGCCGACGTTGCGGGGGGCTTTGGGGCCGATGACGCGCCAGGCCACGTAAAGGTTTTGATCGTCCCAGCGAAGGGCGACGCGGCCGAAGGGTTTTTGCGCGACCTCGTGGATGGAGAGCGCGGCAGGGGAGGCGGGGTCGAGCAGCTCGGGCCATTCGCCGGCCTGGCCGTCGATCACGGGAGCGGTGGCGGCGCGGGTGATCGTGTAGGTGCCGGACTTGCTCTCGCGGGCGATTTTTTCCTGGGCGAGTGTCTGGGCCTCGGCGAACTGGTTGAGTGTGTAGGTGAAGCTGCCGGCGAAGCGGCGGATGGAGTCGAGGCCGGTGACTTCGAGGACGCGGGCATCGGTGGTGCCGATGACGAGGTAGACTTTGCCATCGGTGGCCTTGCTGAAATAGCCGCCGAAAGATTCGGATCCCGCTGTGGTGGCGTCGGTGCTCATGCCGCGCACCGGACGGTCAGGGATGTAGGTGGGCAGCCGGGTGTCTTTGAACAATGACTGCACCCACAGGGCGTCTTCGGTGAAGAGGAAGTTTTGTCCGAGGTTGCCGTTCATGGAAAACACCTCGCCGATGTCGCCGCCGATGTCGGCGGTGCCGAGAATCGAGCAGGGGCCGATGAGATAGCCGGCACGGGCGGCTTTGGCGGTGTGCGAACCGTGGACCGAAACGTGATTGTTGGGATAGGTCGCGATGAGTTTGCCCTCGCGACTGATCACGGTGAGCGGGCTTTGATTCAGATACACGCGGTCGTTCTTGCCGGTCATGACCATGGCGAGATCTTTACCGGTGGCGGACGGGGTCAGCACGCGTGCCTGGGTCAGGTCATAAACGGGCGCGCCATTTTCGGAGAAGCGGGAAATGGCCATCTGGAGAAGCCCTGCGTCGGGTGTGTGAAGCGGCAGGGTGATCGTGCCCTGATCGTTGGGCAGGATGCCCCAATAGCCGGCCGCGCCCATGACGGTTTTTCCGTCGAACCCGGGCTGGGTGAATACGAGTTCGTCGGGCTGCACGCGAGAATCTCCGTTGAGGTCGGTCCAGACGAAGAACTTGCCCTCGTTGCCCACGAAAGGAGGCTTGTTGTAATCGACGCCGGCCTCCTCGTCTTTGTATTTGGCGAAGACGAAGCCGGTGGCGGCGACGGCGCGCCAGATACCGTTGCGTCCGAGCGTCACCCGGGTTTGGCCGGAGCGGTTGCCGGCGTAGATGTAGGTGTCTTGGCCGCGATTGACGACGCGGGAGCGGGACTGAATCTGCGCGGGGAAGAGATCGTCGGGACCTGCGGGATCGTCGGCGAGCGAGTAGACCGGTTTCCAAGCGCCGGTGATCAAATCGATGTCGTAAATCGTGTTGTTGGAAAAACCGACGGAAGGGTTGGCGGGGTCGATGCCGCCGGCTCCGGCGTAGGTGGTGGTGCCGGCGAGGTCTTTGACGAGTGCACCGGTTTGGGTGTTCCAGACGCTGGTGCGCTTGGGGTTCATGTTCTCCTCGGTGACCCAGAGGTGGCCTCGGGTGTCCACGGTGATTTGCGCGGGCTTGAGCATGGCGGCCGGGTTGTAAACGCCGTGGGCCGGCCGGCCCCCGCGTTCGCCGATCTCGCGGATGAGTTTGCCGCCGGCGGAGAGGACTTTGACGTTTTGGTCGGTGCCGCGCACGGCGACGTAAACGAGCCCGGCGGTGTCGCGGGTGAGGCTGGTTGCGTGGGTGAAGTCGGAGGAGGCAAACGCCCGGAGCTGACCTTCGCGATCGGCCTGAAGCAGCTTGCCTTGCGAGAGGATAAGCCAGGTGCCGTCGCCACCATAAGTGGCGGAGACAGGCGCGGGGACGGTGATGCGGTGTTTTTCGACGCCGGTCTCGGCGTCGAGGATTTTGACCAAGTTTTCCAAGGAGAGGACCACGGCGATTTCACCATCGCCGACGGCGATGGCGGCGAGGTTCACCGGCTGGTTATAGCCTTTGGGTTGCGGGGTGGTGACAGGCAGGTCAACGACGTCGATCTCTTTTCCGTCGGCGTCCAGGGTGGTCTGTTTCCACGGTGCGTATTTGCCGGTCGCCAGTTCGGTGCGGTAAACGGTGCCGGTGGAATCCTGGGATATCCACAGGAGTTTGCCGTCGGTGGCCAGGGAGATGCGGTTGAGCGCAAAGGACAGGCGGTGCGGCAGGCCCCACTGGCGTTGTCCGTCGAGGTTGACCCCGATGAGGTGTTTGCCGGCTTCGCCGCAATTGCCGGCGAGCGCAACATAGCCTCCGCCTGCGGCGGCGGCCTGGGGCGGGGAGTGATCGACGTAGAACGCGCCCTTGCCGTCCGCAGTGTCCCATGAGGGATTGCCGGGATTGGCGAAGCTCATGACAAAGTGGGTGCGGATGCCGTCGTGATGGAGTGCCTTGAAGCGGTAGTTGCCGGGGGGCACCGCGCGACCGTTGTCATCCAGGCCGTCCCAGCGTTCGGTGTTTTTGCCCTGAGTGCGGGGGGCGGCGGCGACAAGATTGCGAATGCGAACGCCGTTTTCGTCATCGATGGCCAGGGTGACCCGGGCGTCCTTGGGCAGATCGTAAATAATCTCAACCGGGCCGTCGGCGGTGGCCTCGCCGAGGCGAACGATCTTCATGTGGTCGGGTTCGGGCAGTTTTAAGTTGCCCTTGGGTTCGAGGATGACGGGGCCCCAGTTGTTGTGCGCGGTCCAGAAAAATTCACGACTGCTGGTGCCCGGGTTGAGGTTGTCGGCGTAGCGATGGATCGGCCAGTCGGCCTCGCCCCAAAGCAGTTCCAGGCCGCAGCTGAAACGATCGCCAGCGGCGTAAGTTTTTTTATCGGTGATCAGGGACCAGGGAAGTTTCATTTCCTGGACGTAGCCCTTGCCGTCGGCGTCGGCTTTAAAAGCCATTTCGGCACCGCCTGCCATTTGCCAGCCTTTGGTGCGAGTGACCTGGAGCTCTCCGCCTCCAAAAGGCGTTTCCATGCCGACGCCATAGCTGATGGTCATAAACGGCTCGTTTTTCGGCGCGTAATACCAGGCGGTGATGTGGCTGATACGATCTGTCTTGATGCGCAACTGCAAGGAGTCGCCCGCCCAGCCCTTGCCGGGTTGGAACTGGGGATCGTGGCTGTTGCCCAGCGGCACGCCGTCTTTCCAGTGCACGCTCACGTAGAGGTTTTCGGCGTCGTGCATCATGGCGATACGGCCCGAATAAACATCCGCGAGGGATTCCATATCGTAGCACATCAACACCTGGCCGGAGAGATCCCAGTCCTTCAAATCGCCGTCGATGACGACGGACCTGGGGGCGGGGGGAGCGTGGATGCCGGTGTTGTCGGTCTGGGTGGCGAGCAGGGCCGGAGTCGTGGTGACGAACGCGGCCAGTGCGAGGGCGAGGTAGGAATGACGTGGCATCATGGTATAAATGTTAAGACGTAACCGATCACCGAAAGCAGACGGGGTTTGGCCAGCGTTTGGGGTTTGCCGTGATTAACCATGGAGGGTTTTTATGGACATCGCTATGCCTGACCTTGGTATTCCTTCGATAAGTTTAAGACAAAACCGATTCGGTGACCGGCAGCTTTCCCAGCCTGAGCGGCTGGCGGCGTATAAGGAGGCGGTGCGTTGCGCGATCGAAGCGCTGGAGCACGGCCGGTTGCGGTTATGGGTGCCGCGATTGCGTGGGCTTCGGCGAAAGCGCGTGGGGCAGCCGTTCCATGCAACTCCGGAACTTTTTTTGCAGCAGTCGGGTCGCACGGTTTTTATCATGCCGGAGGAGCGGTTCACGGTGCTCCCGGGTGAAGTCTGCCTGATGCCGCGTGGAGTGCCTCATGGCGAAGAGGTGGCTGACAACCGGAGGCTATACTGTAATCTCGTCACGATGTGCCACCCGAACGCCTACAGCCTGCACCACAATTTCGGCGGTGATACGCAGACGGGTTGGTGGACGCAGACGGTGGACTGGTTTGAAACGCCGGAGATGGCGAAGTTCACCGGTTGCCTGGATGAGATCGCGCAGACGGTGGAAGCGGCGGGACTGAAGCGTCCGCTGGAGGAGCCCTATGTTCGCGGGCTGGTGCTGACGACGTTGGGGTGGATGCAGCGATTACTGTTAGCGCCGGTTGCGGTGACGACGCCGTCGCACCCGCTGGTGAATCGCTGCGTGGATTTGATTCATGCGAATCTGGCGGAGCCGCGACTGAGTGTGACGTGGATTGCGGAGCAACTTGGCTGCACGCCGGATCACCTGGGGCGGTTAATGAGGCGCGACCGGGGGCGCACGGTGCTGGACTTCATCCACGAGCGGCGCATCGAACAGGCGAAGGAGCATCTGACGGATATCAAACTATCGATTGGCGAGATCGCATGGGTCTGCGGCTTCGGCACGCAGTCCTATTTCAACCGGGTGTTTCTAGCGATGACAGGCGGAACGCCGGGCGGCTACCGGAAAGCGCTGGCGAATCAAAATTGAACGACGGAGGGAGGCGGATTACGCTGGTTATTCGCCGGGGAGCGGCGGGGGCTTGGGGCAGCTGGGTTGGTTGCGGAACTCTCCGGGAGTCAGGCCGACCACGGCGGAGAAACGGGTGCAGAAATAGCGGTCGTTTTGGAAACCGCACTGCGCGGCGATGTCCTTCAGCGGAAGCCGGGAGTGACGCAGGAGCTCCTTGGAACGTTCCAGTCGAATGCGGGTGAGTTCCTTGTTTAGGGTGGTCTGCATCCGTTGGCGAAACGTGTGCCGCAGGTAGTCGGGACTCACTCCAACGTGGCCGGCGACCTCGGCGACGTCGGGGGAACTCGCGAAGTTGTCGCGCAAATACCGGCGTGCCCGCTGCACGTGCACCGCCTGCGGGTCGGCGGCATGGTCGGGGCGTTTGCTGGAAACAAGCAGACGCAGCAGCAGCGCGGCCACCCGTAGATCGAGCACCGCCTGCAAACCCGGCCCGATGTCGGGCGGTGTGCGTGACAACGACCAGAATTCTTCCCCGACATAGGGATCACCCGAAGGCGGATATACCGCCGCTGCAGGCAGGTGTTTTTCCAGTGCCACGGGGACTTCAATATGGACGCAGACGTCGGCACCGACTTCAGCGGGTGTCTGGTCATGGGCGACCCGACTGGCATAGAGCACGACCGCATCGGGCTCGTAGGGGAGGGTCGTGCCGTCGGCCAAGCCGGTTACTCCTGAACCGGTCGGATGATAGACCAACTCCATCACCGGATGATCATGCAACGGACAGGGGCGCAAGGTGGTTTCCTGTGACCAAGCGCAGACAAAGCGCGGAGGCTTTGCCCGCAGCAACCGGATAAGCTGAGCGTGAGAATCGGAGCCGGTTAATGGCATATTTTACGGCAATAGACTGAATACAAGCCGAGGACTGGCAAACGTGAATCAATCCAGACAGCCGGAAAGTGGAATAAAGAGCCGGTTCGTTTATTTGCCTGCCGGCACGGGCGGGAAGCAGTATGGCGTCCATGAAATCCCCAAACCCTGCGGTCGTCTTCACCGCTCCCAATGAAGTTGCGGTAGGCTCTGTGCGTTGTGCTGAATGCGGTGCCGACGAAATTGTCATTCGCACGATTTACTCCACCGTTTCTCCCGGCACCGAGCTGCGCATGCTGGCTGGTCACTATGGTGCCGAGGGGCAATATCCGTTTGTCCCCGGCTACAGCGCCGTGGGTGAGGTGATCGAGGTCGGCACCGAAGCCAAGGGCTGGCGCGTGGGTGATTTGGTGAGCGCCCGCAACAGCCGTCCGTTCGCCGAGGGCAAGGGTCTCTGGGGCGCGCACAGCGCGATCAATGTGGTTTCGACCAACAGCACCGACCGCCCTGTTCTGCTGCCGGTTGGCGCGAATCCGCTCGACTACGTGTTGTGTGAGATCGGGGCGATTCCGCTCCGTGGGGTCGAGGCCGCGGACCCGAAACCTGGCGAGACGGCCATCGTGATCGGGCAGGGGCTCATCGGTGCGTTGTCCGCCGCCTGGCTGGTGCGCGCAGGCTGTCGCGTGGCCGTCGTGGATTTTGAGGAAAGCCGTCTTGAGCGCGCCCGTCTGAATGGCGTCGCTCTGACTGTTTCCCCGGCCGACCCGCATTTGAAGGAGCGGCTGAAGGTCTTTACCAATGGCGGTGCCGACATCGTGGTTGAGGCTTCGGGGTCCAGCCCCGGTATCGAACTCGCCCGTTCCTTGCTGCGTCGTAAGCCCCAGAACTATTCGAAGGAATACACGGTGGAGCCGATCAAGTTCTACGGTGGCGACTGGCCGCGTCTGGTGTTTCAGGCCAACTACCTTGAGACCATTCCTTGGAATCCCGACCACACCGCGCCGGGCGAGGGGGTGATCATCATCACGCCGCGTGACCGTGGCACCGAGGAGCGTCAGCGGGTGGTCGAACACGTGCGCACCGGTCGTTTTGTGGCGAAGACGTTTGTCGACGCGATCATTCCCTACGACCGTGCGCCCGAGGCCTACGCGGGACTGAAGGAGCGCAAGTTGTTCTCCGCGGTGATCGATTGGAAAGGAGCCGTAACATGATCAAGGCCGTTATCATCGGAACCGGTCGCGGTGGTCAGGGTAAGGCCGGTTGTCACTCCATCGGCTACGCCCACGCCGAGGCGATGCGTCGCAGCGGGGGTAAGGTCGTTCTGACGGCTGCTTCAACGCGCACGCCGGCCAACGCGGCGACCTTTTCCGCCGAATATCCCGAGGCAAAAATCTATGCCGACTGGCGTGAAATGCTCGCGGTCGAAATGCCCGACATGGTGAGCGTTTGTGCGTTTCCCAATGCCCGCGAGGAGATGGTCCTGGCCGCGTTGGAGTGCGGGGCAAAGATCGTCTGGGCGGAAAAACCCTTTGCGACTTCATCGGCCTCGGCCCATCGCATGGTTGCTGCAGCCAAGGCGCACGGCGCCCGCATCGTCGTGGGATTTCAACGTCGCTACGGCGCGCCGTTCGAGGCCGCGCAAAAGGCGATCGAAGACGGTCGGATTGGCAAGTTGCGCTCGGTGAGCATCGTGCATCCCGGCATGGGTTTTATTGATTTTGGTCCGCACTTGATGGACACGGCCATTGGTTGGCTCTCGCCGTCCAAACCGGCAACCGCCTATGCAGCCATCCAATGGTCGGCTGATAAACTGCACCAAGGTGATCCGGTTGAACAGCAGTTGCTGGGCACGGTGCACTTTGACAACGGTTCACGTTTGGTTGTTGAGTCGGGAGCGCAGACGGCCAGCCGCTCACCGATCCTGCGCGCCGACGGTGATCGTGGATTTTCGGAACTGGTCCTGACACCGGAGGCGGGCGAGACCGGATTTTTGCGCGGTGTATCAATGGACTCCGGACCGATCAGCTGCCCGGTGGCCAACGAGAATTTCCACCATGAAACAGTCTACACCAACCTCTACTTCGACCGGATGCTACTCGACGTCGCGCAGTCCCATGGGACCGGCGCGGCGACGAGGGTGGATGTGGGCAACGCGTTGATCGGCGTCGAAATCATGGAGGCGTGGGCGCGCTCCGCGAAAGAGAATCGCGTGATCAGCTGGCCGCTTTAAATCCACTCACTTCAATTCGAATGTGCCCCAGAGCGCGGGCGTGAGGTCGGCTTCTCCGGGGATGTCGCTCACGAGACCGGTGGCTTTGTTGCTCCAATATTGGCGTGAGACGGTTTGGGTGCCGCTGCTGTCCGAGAAGAGCAGACCGGCGTCGCCCTTCAGCTTGAGTCCGGCCTTGGGGGTTAGCCCGAGAGTCGCCCAAGGGATGGAGGCTTCGACCAGGTGTCCGTCATTGAGGGAACCGGTGGCCACGGTTACCGCGTCGGTCTTGACGACGCGGTCAAACGTGATCGTGCGCCAAGGAGAACCAAAACCGAAGGCCTCGGATTTGGGTGCGTCTGGGGCGACCTTTTGGTTAAGCACGACAACGGGTTTGCCGCCGGGGAACGCGATCAGCAGGCGACTGTTGCCAATGCCCTTGGGGCTGCTGTCGGGGCCGATCATGAGATCGACGGCGTCGCCGGTTTTGAAGAGCAGGTGCCAATCCTGGCCGACGTTGCGAGGCTTCTGAGGACCGATTACACGCCAGGCCATGTAGAGGTTCTGATCATCCCAGCGAAGGGCGACGCGGCCAAATGCCTTGCGGGCGCTCTCGCTGATCGAGAGCGCGTCGGGGGACTTGTTGTCGAGTAGTTCGGGCCATTCGGATGCCTTGCCGTCGATCACCGGAGGGGGGGAGGTCCGGATGATTTGGGCGGTGCTGGCAACGCTTTCGCGGGCCAGTTTTTCCTGCGCGGCGGTCTGGGCCAGGGTGAATTGCTGCGGCGTGTAAACAAAGCTGCCGTTGAAGCGGCGGATGCTATCCAGTCCGGTGACTTCGAGCACGCGGGCGTCGGTGCTGCCGATGACGAGATAGATTTTGCCGTCGGCGGTTTTGGCGAAGTAACCACCGAAGCTTTCCGAACCGGCGGTGATCGCATCCATGTTCATGCCGCGGATGGCGCGATCCGGTTTGATGGTGGGCAGGCGGGTGTCTTTGAAGAGCGTCTGAATCCAGAGCGCGTCCTCGGTGAAGAGGAAGTTCTGGCCGAGGTTGCCGTTGAGGGAAAATACCTCGCCGATTTCCTTGCCCAAATCTGCTGTGCCGAGAATGGAGTTGGGACCGATCAAATAGCCCGGACGCGCGGCATTAGCGGTGTGGGAACCATGGACGGAGACGTGGGCGCTCGGATACGTGGCGATGACTGCGCCTTCACGATTCACGACGGTGAGCGGCTCTTGGTTGAGATAAACCCGGTCATCCTTGCCGGTCATGACCATGGCGAGGTTTTTGCCGTTGGGCGTCATACCGTCCGGTGCGGTGAGCACCTTGGGTTGCGCGATGTCGTAGATCGGAGCGCCGGCTTGGGTGTAGCCGGTGATCGGGAATTGGAAAAGCGTCTGCTGGTTTTTGACCGGGATGGTGACGGTGCCGTTGTTGCCGGGAAGGGTGCCCCAGTAGCAGATGGACGGCTCAGCGGGCTTTCCGTTGGCGGAAGGTTGCGCGAAGGTGATTTCGTCGGGCTGCACGAGGGCGTCGCCATTGCGGTCGGCCCAAGTATAAAACTTACCGGGATTACTGGCGAACGGAGCACGGGTGTAGTCCACGCCGATTTCCTTATCACGACGACCGGGGCTGACGTAACCAAGGGCTGCGACCGGACGCCACTCACCGGCGCGATCGAGGACAACGCGGATTTCCCCGATGCGGCTGCTCATGTAAATGTAAGTGTCCGCGCCGTGGTTAACCACGCGTGAGCGGGACTGGACGGTCGCCGGGAACAGGTCGTCAGGACCGGACGGACTATCGGCGAGCGAGTAGATGGGTTTCCACGTGCCCGAAGTCAGATCGATGTGGTAGATGGTATTATTGGAAAAGCCGATGGACGGATTGGCGGGATCGATACCACCAGCGCCGGAGTAGGTGGTGGTGCCGGCCAAGTCTTTCAAGAGTGTGCCGGTGCGGGCGTCCCACACGCTGGTGCGCTTGGGGTTCATGTTTTCCTCGGCGACCCAAAGTTGACCGCGCGAGTCGACCGCGATTTGTGCGGGGTTCAGCATGCCGTCGGGGTTGTAAACACCATTGGCCGGACGGCCGCCGCGCACGCCGATTTCACGCAGGAGTCGTCCCTCGGGCGAGAGGACTTTGACGTTCTGATCGGTGCCGCGAACGGAAACGTAAACGAGACCATCGGGAGCGCGGGTGACGCTGTGGGCGTGCGTGAAATCGAGGTCGGAGAACGGGGTGGTTTTCCCGTCGGGGGAGACGAGCAGCAGGTGATTTTGAGTGAGCACCAACCAGTTGCCATTGGTGGCCGCGGCGACCGAGCGAGGGGAGGGGATTTCCAAGCTGCCTTTTTCTTCGCCGGTATCGGCGTCGAAGAATTTCACGAGGTTGTCTTCGGTGAGGGCAACGGCGAGCCGGCCGCCGCCGACCGCGATGGATGCGAGATTTACCGGAACGGTGTGCGCGTCTTTGGCTTTGGGACGAGGGCTGGTCACCGGCAGATCCACGACCTCGGTGGACTTACCCTCGGCGTCGACGATGGATTTTTTCCAGGGAATGTATTTCCCGGTGGCAATATCCACGCGATAAACGGTGCCGGAGGAGTCTTGCGACACCCAGAGGAGCTTTCCATCGGTGGCGAGGGAGATGCGGTTTAATGAAAACGAAAGGCGGTGATCCAGACCCCACTGGCGTTGGCCATCGAGATTGACGCCGATGATGTGTTTGCCGGCTTCGCCGATAGGTCCCGCGAGCGCGACGAAATCGCCGCCGGCAGCAGCAGCCTGTGGCGCGGCGTGATCGCCGTAGAAAGATCCCTTGTTGTCGGACGTGTCCCACGTGGGGTTGCCGGGCGAGGCAAAGCTCATGACGTAGTTCACGTGGATCCCGTCATGGTAGATGGCCTTGAACCGGTAGTTGCCCGGAGGCACGGCGCGACCGTTGTCGCCTAGGCCGTCCCATTTCTCAGTGTTTTTACCCTGCGGACGGAGCGCGGCGGCGGTGAGATTGCGGATACGGGTGCCGTTTTCGTCGTCGATCGCGAGGGTGACACGGGCTTCCTTGGGGAGGTCGTAGTTGATGTCCACGACGCCCTCGGCGGGGGCTTCCGCCTGGCGTGCGGCGATGAGGTAAGCGGGTTCGGGCAGGTTGAGATTGCCCTTGGATTCGAGAAAGACGGGGCCCCAGTTGTTGTGAGCGGTCCAGAAGAACTCACGACTGGTGGTGCCTTCGTTGAGATTATCGGCGTAGCGGTGAGCGGGCCAGTCGGCCTCACCCCAGAGTAGTTCGATGCCGCAGCTGAATTTGTCGCCTGCGCGGTAGGCTTTTTTATCCGTGATCAGGGACCACGGCAGTTTCATCTCCTGGACGTAACCCTTGCCGTCGGCATCGGCTTTGAAGGCCATTTCAGCACCTTTGGTCATTTTCCATCCTTCGGTGCGGGTGATTTTGATTTCACCGCCGCCGAACGGCTCGGTCAGGCTGCTACCGTAGCCAATGTTCATGAACGGTTCGTTTTTGGGCGCGTAATACCACGCGGTGATGTGGCTGATGCGGTCGGTTTTTAAGCGCATCTGCACGGAGTCAGCGGCCCAGCCCCGGCCGGCTTGGAACTGCGGATCGTGGCTATTGCCCATGGGGACATCGTCCTTCCAGTGGATGCTCACGTAGAGGTTTTCGTCATCGTGCATCATGGCGATCCGACCCGAATAGACATCCTTGAGCGACTCGATGTCGTAGCAGATCAACGTCTGGCCGGAGAGGTCCCAGTCCTTTAAATCGCCGTCGATCACGACAGGTGTGGTGACGGGAGTGGCGTGGATGCCGGTGTTCTCCGTCTGGGTCGCGTGAAGTGCGCTGGAGCTCAGGAGGGCAAAGACGAACGAGAGGGCGAGGCGGCTGGGGAGAAGACGGATGGGGGGCATAAGGTGAATATGGGGGGGCTAACGCAAAATCGTCCGCTGTCCTGAGGGACAGCGGACGGCGAAGGGAATCAACTAGGTAGACTGGTGACCGAGCGGTTGCAGCGAGTGCTGCCGCAGGGTCAGCTTGCGGACTTGCAGGAGCGGAAGCGGCGGCGGCCAAAGGCGGTCAAAAACATGGCGGCGGCGCCGATCAGCAGCCCGGCGGTGGCGGGTTCAGGAATGGCGGCGACGCCGATGCTGATGTTGTCGACGGAAAAGGTCATGGAATCTGTGGCCCCGGTGGTCTGTGCACCGAAATTAAGAGTGGAGGCCGTGCCAGCGGTGCGGAACCCCATCGCACTGGAGCTGATTGAGGTGGTTCCGTTGTCTATGGTAACGATATACGTTTTGGCGACTGGATCGACTGCGATCGAAAAGGAGTAGGTCGTTCCGACGACCACAGACATGGTGCTGCTAACATAGAGACTCGTATTGAAGCTGGCTCCATCTTTACCGCCGTTGTAGAAAGACCATTTATTCGCAAGTGCCGTTCCGGTGTTGGCTCCATAAGCGCGAATACCCCAAGTCGCATCACCTCCAAAGCCTTGGCCGACGGTGTTGCGGTCGAAGATATCGATGAAATCGGACGAATTGTCCAAGTTTGACCATGAATCCAGCCGATAGTCGAAACGGATGACATAGGGAGATGTCAGAGAAGTGAAGGTGCCGTTGGTGGTATAATCGCGTGAAACGGCTCCCAATCGGGTCGCTGTGGTGGTTAAGGTAGCGGAGAGATAGTTGCCGCCGCTTTTCAACTGCGAGGTGTTTTGCACGCTAGCGGTGAAGTTGCCGCTGTCGCCCGGGGCAGAAGTTACCCAACCCGCAGCCCAGCCGCTACCGCTTTTGCCGGCGTATTGGTCCACGGAGGACGTGCCGGTGCCGTCAGTGAAATTGGCAATGACTTGGGCTTGGACGGTCAGAGCGGCCAGAGAAGCCGAGGCTATGAGGGCTAGATATGTTTTTTTCATGGACGTAGGGGGTATGGAGTAGAGGGATCTATTCGACTGGGTATGGGGGCTAAATTTAGCCCAAATACGGTTTTCCGTTTGGGCCGGATAAGGACTAAGTCTTGAGGGTTGTCTAAGTGTGAATTTGATCCCAGGGATGATATCATCCAATGCAGGACTTTGCAGATTCCACGATCTCTTTAAGCGAAAAACGATCTAGGTTCGGACCGTTTGACCTGGAGCTTCGGCGTTTCTTTTACGTGCGGACGTTGCAGCGTTCGATGGAACAGCTGGAGAGCGGCGCGCTGCGGTTGCGGATACCGCGTTTGAGGGGCGTGCGGCGGCGGCACGCGGGGTTGCCGTTCCACGCGACGCCGGAAGTATTCTTGCAGCAGGAGGGAGCGACGGTGTTCACGATGCCGGAGGAGCAGTTCGTGCTGCGGGAGGGCGAGATCTGTCTGATGCCGCAGGGTGTGCCGCATGAGGAACGGGTGGAGGCACGAGAACGGCCTTACAGCACACTGGTGACGATGTGTCATCCGGCGGCTTACAGTTTTCATTACAATATAGGCACTGATTCCGGGCTCGGCTGGCGTGCAGAAGGATTGGATTTTTTCCCCGTGGCCGACATCGATGTGTTTACGGGTTTTTGGGACGAGATCGCGCGTGCGTCTGAGGATGATCGGACGGATGGGCACCTACTGGAGGAGCCCTATGTGCGCGGCTTGTTACTGGCGGCGCTGGCATGGATGCGCCGCTTGCCAAGCGGCGCGTCGAAACGGGCAACGTCGCACCATCCGTTGGTGACGCGCTGCCTTGACCTGATTCAGGCGAATCTGGCGGATTTGAAGCTGAATGTTGTCTGGCTGGCGCGGCAATGCGGATGCACGCCCGATCATCTGGGGCGGTTGATGATGCGGGAAGCGGGGAGGACGGTGTTGGACTGTATTCGCAGCGCGCGGCTCGATCTGGCGAAGGAGCTGCTGGCCGGGGGGCGGTTGTCGATCGGCGAAGTGGCCTGGGCGTGCGGATTCGGCACGCAGTCGCATTTCAACCGTGTGTTTTTGGCACTGATCGGAGAGACGCCCGGAGCTTGGCGAAAAACGCGGGCGGTTCGCGGCAGACCCGGCGCCTCCAAACTGAGCCGATCGTAGGGGCCATCCAGGGCGAAGTCGGAGGATTCTGCGCCACGGCATGGGGGAATCGAAAAAAGGTGCAACTATGGGGAGAGCGCTGTCTCGGTGGCCGTTTCTGAACTGTGCCTGGATGCGAACACCGCGATGCTATTGCCGACAGGGCGTTCCATTCCGTCGGAGGGATGATTGACGACGCGGGGGCGGCCATCGGGTGTGTCTGCCAAAACGAGCGTGGCCGAGCCGCCGCCGTCGAGAGCGATCGCATCCACCGCACCGTGGGCGGCGAGAAATTCGGCAACTTCGCGATAAGTCATGCCAACGCTTAATTCCGGTTGGCGTCCATCGGAGACAAACAGAAGCAGGCGGTGGTCGGCGGTCAGTCCTATGCAGCTTTGTGGGTAGTTTGAATCACCTCCGGCTCGTGCAACGATTTTACCTGCACGGATGAGACGCACATTACCCGCGATGGCATTGTAGAGAGTGACGTCTGGCGCGGTTGCGTAACCGTCGTGATCACCGGCCGGAGGCTCGATGAAAGTGACCTCGTTGTCTTTTGAGATATTGATCCCGTGATTGTGTCCAGCTGAGGTGGGATGCCAGGGGGAGATGCGTTTGCCGTCGGATACGCTGAGCGATAACAAGCGGGTCTGACCGGAGAGAATGTCCGTCCATGAGCTTTGCGCAAAAAAACCGCCGTTTATGCCGATCTGAGCACCAGTTTGTTCTACGAACTGACGGGTGGTTTCACGAATGACGGGCCCGTCGGTGGTCCTTCGCCCGTCGGAAACAAGCAGGCGAATACCCGGGGCGAGCAGGTCAATGCTGACGAGTTGCAGGCTTATGAGTCGCGGTGACTCAAGCGTCTGACTCAGGACGGTGATGCCATTGAACGGTTTCGTTTCAATTGGTTCGGCGCGGAGTGCCTGACCCACGAAATTCACCGTCAGCAAAGCAGCGGCGATCAGATGTAGCCTTTGGAGGGAAACGATTGATTTCATACGTGGGTGGAGGCGGACGGAGGGGGGGGCAACTCAAGAACCCGAACGGACGACGGCGACGCCGTTAGGTTCGAGTGTTAACGGACCGGAGACCGGAGCGTCAGAGATGAGATCATGGCCGGCGGGCGGGTGAGGAATGGTCACGGCGCTGTCTTGGTGATTAATGAGGAAGGTCAGGCGGTGGTCGGCGCCTTGGCGGACAACCTGTTCGATGCCGATGGATAAATCAGCCGGCGCAGGCAATTCATCCAGCGCGGACCAGTGGGTGGCGAGTCCGGTCAGCAGCGCTTCGTCGAAGTAAGTGCCAACGTAGTAAACGGCGCCTTTGCCGTGCGGTTTGCGAGTGACGGCTGCCGTGCCGGCGAGATGGCGGGAGGTCCATGTGGCGACGACCTCGGTGCCGGCGGCAGGGTTGAGTTGTTCATACCAGAGGTCGGTGCTGAGTTCGTTACCGTCGCCGATACGTAGGCAGAGCGGGCGGACTTTCGCGGCGTTTTGGCGTCCGTATTCTTCGATGGTGACGCCGGCCAGTTCGGCCAGCACGCCGGGAAGCGTGTCGGTGATGACGTTGTTGTTGAGGTCCTTGGTGGCGGTTCGGGCACCGATCACCAACACGCCGCCGCTCTCGACCCACCGGGTCAGAGCGGGCACCCATTGGGGGGCAAACGTGGTGAAGTGCGGGATAATGTAGAATTTTACGCCGGCGAGTGAATCGTCGGGATGCACACAGCCGACCGCGTGTCCGTGCTGGTAGAAAAAACGGTGGATGACTCTGGCGGCTTGTTTGGGTGTTGGCAGGCCGAGGGAGAGCGGCAGGTGTGCGTGTAAACTGGTGAAGTCCTCGCCGGCCACGGCTACGTCGACCGTCACGTGGGTGCCCATCACTGCGGGGCCGATGCGTTTGAGCTCGGCTCCGAGTTGGACGGCTTCGCGATAGCGTCGGCGGGGAACGTTGTCGTGGTCGATGACACCGCACCAGTATTCTTCCGCGCCAAAGGGGCAGCTGCGTTCGCGGAAAAGCAGCAGGCCGTCGGCGCCGCGGGCGATGGTGACATAGGCCATGCGGCGCATCTCACCGGGCTCGGGGTTGTCGTGGAAGTAGCCACTCTGGCCGCCAGGGCCGGACTGCTGCTCCATGACGATGAAGTTGCCGGCGTAACTGCGCACATTGTCGAGGTTGAAGGCCTGCCAGAAGCGGCGTTCATTCGGATTGAATTCGAAAAACGGATACGCGTCGTAGCTGAGGAAATGCAAATCGCGCGAGAAGTCGCCGTGGTAGTCGATGGATTCGAAGCAGCCGTTGTGGGTGATGAACCAGTCGGGGTTGGCGGCCTTGAGGATTTCGACCTGATCGCGTTGGAAAAGGGTCACGCCCCAATCGAGGAAACGATGGTAGTCGAGAATGTAGGCGGGATTCGGATGGGTGGGCCGGCCGGCGATGGGAGTGGGGATGTCTTCGAAGTGGTCAAAGGTCAGTGCCCAGAAGGCGGTGCCCCAGGCTCGGTTGAGCGCGCCGATGTCGTTGTTGAAACGTTGGCGCAGGAACTCGGCGAACGCGGTCTGGGCGACCGGCGAGTGATCCTCGGCGAAGTGGCAGTGAAACTCGTTGTCGGTCTGCCAGCCGATGACGTTGGGGTTGTCCTTGTAGTGTTCGGCGAGGACCCGGGTGATGGTGCGGCTGTGTTCGCGGAAAAGCGGACTGAAGTGGCTGGCGTGTTGGCGCGAACCGTGACGTTGGGTGATACCGCTGGAGTTGACCCGCAGGACCTCGGGATGGTCGCGGGTCAGCCAGCGGGGAGGTGCGGCGGTCGGTGTGCAAAAAATAGTGCGGATGCCGACGGCGGCGAGGCGTTCGATCGTTTGGTCAAAGAGGGTGAAGTCGAACTTGCCGGGCTCGGCTTCAAAGATGTCCCAGGCAAATTCGCCCATACGCACAACGTTCCAGCCGGCGGCCTTGAACAGCTCGGCATCGCCGGCACGAACAGACTCGGGCCAATGCTCGGGGTAGTAGGGGACGCCGTGGAGAAATTCACGGAGGGGGACGGGATTCAGGTGGGAAAGGGTGGTAGACATGACAGAAGGGTTATTCGTTGAGTGTGGGAGCAAAGTCGGAGAGCGAGTCGAGGAGGTTGGAGTGCCCGTGGAAACGGTCGGGGATGCCTGGGATGACGAAGAAGAGGCTGAAATCAAAGGCGTCGGTGAGGCGGGCGAACTTGAGAACCAGGCGTTGGGGGAGGCCGGTCAGCGTGAGGTTTATATTCACATCGTCCATCATGGCCCAGCCGCGGAGTTCGTCGCTGCGGCCGATCTCGCTGCCGTCGAGCCAGGCGCGGTAGGGGCCACTGCGACCGAGCATCAGGCGGACCTCGGTGTCGGGTTCGGCGGAGCGGATGGTGCGCACAAAATAGTAGCAGGCCTGACCTTCGAAGCCGCCGATGTCGGCTGCGGCGAGATGATCTTCGCCGTGTTCAAGGATAAGCGGGACTTCGTTGGGGAGATCGCGGGTGAGCAGGGCAGACTCATCGAGGTAGGTGTGATCGATGCGGACGTAGTGGTTATAGCAGTCGCCGGTGAGATTCACCATGAATGGGCCGCTGACATTCACCGCGTTATTGTAAGGGCAGACGGCGTTTTTGGTTTTGTCCCACATGTCCCAATACGGACCGTAAACCTGCCATTGGCGCGCGCCGCCGAGGCCGAACGTGCGGGTGGCGACGGTGGTGCCGTCTTCAATCCAGGTGGCATGGAAAAGGTTTTTGTCGGGCAACCAGACGCCGCTGTCGGCGGTGCGTTGGATTTGGACGGTTAGGGTGGTGGAGTCGTAGGCTGAGAGCGTGAGCGAAGCGTCGTCAAACGTGTCGCTTGTTCCGACGGCAGGCGTGAGCGTGAGACTTCCCGAGCGAGCTTGTGCGAAAGGGTTGTTGATGCGGATGCGAACCTCGGTCGGTCGGTCGCGCCAGAGCACGGGTTGACCGGGGTATTCTATGGTGATGGAAACCTGCGGGGTTGGCGCTGGTCGCACCGTTACGGCTGGTGCGTTGGAAAACGTGATGACGGAATTGCGGGTTAGCGCCATCTCGGCGCCGATCAGGCAGGTGTCGGCGGCGAGTGCGGCGAGGGTGGCGTTTTTGTGTTTCACCTCGATGCCGCAGATGAGGTTTTCACCGAGGAGTTTCAGCCAGTCGACCGGAAGTGCCGCAGTGCCGTGCAGGCTTCCAAGAAGAGCGCCGGCGGTGGAGGCGGTGCAGTCGGTGTCCCAGCCGAACTCGGCGCAGAGCTGCATAGTGCGCTTCAGGTCGCCCTTGCCCATAAAGAGCGCGAGGAGGGCGAGCGCGTGGTTGGTGACAACGTCGTTGGCGTTTCGGCTGCCGAACTCGCGAATGACCACACGCCAAGCCTGGCGGGTGTCGGGGTAGCGAAGGGCGATGGCCTTCACGCGTGGCACGGCGCGGGCGATGGGGCTTTGGACGGGAACCACCGACAGGCCGGCGGCGAGGGCGGTATCGAGGTCGGACGTGATGATCGACTGTGCGGCGGCGGCAGCGAGGAACTGTTCGGCCTGAATGCTGAGCTCGCCGTGGTCGAGCTGGCCGTCGAGGCGGGCGAGGTCGGCGGCCAGGGCGGGATTACCGGCGGCGATGTAACCCCAGATCTCGGCGCGAATGGGGCAACCCTCGGAGTGCTTAAAGTAGGCGTTGTTCCAAGTGCCGGAGAGCGGCGGGGCGATGCCGCGTTGGAGATTATTCAGGAAGATTCCGTATTCGCAGAAAAAATACCAGCAGCGGTCCTGCCAGAAGGCGGCGAGATCGTCGGAAGACAGATAGAGCCCGCGTTCCTGCAAGGCTTCCAGCCAAAGCACCTGCAGGTCGAGGTCATCGTTGGGGATCATCGCGTCAGGCCAGAGCTCGTCCACGGAGAAGGACTTCAGTTCCTTGTGGTTTTCCAGCCGGGCACCGATGACGCCGCCGATGGATTTACCGATCCAGCCGGCCATGACTTTATCCTGATAGCGAGAATAGGGCAGGGTGTGCATGTATTTAGGAGGTGGAAACCCGTGTGAAGAGCCGGACGTCATGGCGGGAGAACTTGAACGGTCCGGTAACCTCGGTTTCGCCAAAAAACTCGCGCCAGCGGCCGCCGTTGCGGAAGGCGATTTGGTATTCGCCGGCGTCTCGGGCGTGGACGGCGACGAGGTTTTCCGAGGCCCACACTTGGAGCGGAGCCTGACCGTAAAGATGCACCCCCGCTCGCGCAGCGGTGGCGGATAAGTCCGTGGCGGAACAGGTGGCGCAGGGCTGGCGGAGAGCGGTTTCCGCACCGGTCAATTCGGTGCCGGGAGCCAGCCACAAGGTGCGGTCGGTAGAGTCAAGGGCGTCGGCGAGTCGGGTTTGTTCGGAGGCCGAGAGATCGGGCGCGAACAGATGGACCAGACGGTAGTTCGCCATGGTTTCGGCGGTGACATCGGAGGTGAGCCACACGTCGAACGGCGCGCCGCACCAGGACCAACGTTCCATCGCGTGATAGACTTCATGCAGGAAAAGTTTCGAGTCGAGCTTGAGGGCGTCCTTGCCGGCCTCGTCGATCACGAGGGCGATTTGGGCAACGTAGCCGCCGCGGTTTGCGGCCAACCGGCCGAAGGCGGCGAACTGGCGACGTAGTTCCTCGTGAATGGCAGGATCGGAGTAGTTGGAAACCTCGCGTCCGATCAGGTGTGAGTTGGTGAGATCGAACCACCACAGACTTTCGTCGCGGCAGAGCGCGGTGGCCCAGGCGAGGCGCTGATGCAGAATGGAATCTTCGCGCGTGGTGGTTTGGCCGACGCACATATCGCCCTTTTGAATACGAGGATTGGTGAACGCCCACACGTCGTTTTCCAGGTAGCACTTCACACCGTGATGGCGCACGCTCGACCACGGGAAGTGCGGCACGAGGGTGCCGCAGCCGAGGTTGCGGTCGCCGTAGGCGTAGGGGGACGCGATGTAGTCGAGCACCTTGGCGCGTAGCACTTGCGTGAGCGCGTGTTGACCTCCGGCGAAGCCGCCGGCGCCGGCGCTGATGGATGGGCCGGTGCCGGCGCGGGCGGTCAGGGTGTAGCCGTAAAATGTGCCGATCTGATAATGCGATTCGCCGTGTTCGCGAAGGGTTTGGCAGGACGCGATCAGCCACTCGGCATTGGCGATGGAGAGGCACCGTTGGAAGTCGTAGGCAGCCCGGTCGCGAGGGAATACCCGCAGGTCCCCGTCACCGGCTTCGCGCGCGGTCCGGCCGGGGATCGTGGCAGTGGCAAACGTGACCGAGTCTTCGCCCCATGCGGATTGAAGAGCCGCTTCGTTGGTGTAGGTTTCCTGCAAATACGCACGGAAGCGCCGCAGCATCGGGGCCGAGGTATCGGGAAAACTTTCCGCCCCGAGAATGCCCCATTCGTAGGTGATGCCGGCGCAGACGAGGAAACCCCAGATGCGTTCGGACCAGCCGGATTCCTTGAGCCAGACCAGAAAACGGCGCAGGCAGTCGGCGTTGGCGGCCCACCATTTTGTGGAGGCGATACTCGGGACGGTTTGACGGCTGGTGTGGCGGAATTCGAAACGAGTGCTGCCATCGGCACCGCGTTGCAATTCGTCGAGATGGGCGTCGTCCCACCACTGGGGGGAGCCGAGGAAGATGCGCAGACAGAGCTTGGTGTCGGGACAGGCGTCGAGCAGACGCTGCCAGCCGGCCTCCTGGGTGGCGTAGTCGAACGTATCGGGGGCCAGCCAGACGCTCGGATTGTCATCGTAGATATCGGCCGAGGCGGTGGCGTTGATTTGAAAAAACGGCACGCCGATATCGGCCATGCGGGTGAACGGGGAGAGATCTTGAATGCTCTTGGACGCGCCCAAGGCGACCGGGCCCGGGCGGCAATAGTGGAGCGGTAGCGGTTGGTTTTGATCGGTCACTCTTGGGGTTGGCAGTCGAGGATCTCCGAGCCGCCGGCCCAGCGGATTTCGATGCGGACGGGGCGGTTGGTGGTGATGGTAACAACGGGTTTTTCGCTGACGTTACTACGCGCAGAGACGGACAAACCGAGAGTGGTTTCCTGGCCGATCGGGTAGTTGGCGACGCCATGAGCTTCGGTGAGGCGGATATCCCAGACGAGCATGCCGGACTGGAAGTCGGGGCGCAGGCCAAAGACGTATTCGAGCAACACGGCGATGGGGCCGACGCCACCCCAGCCGACGAAATGCGGTTTGGCGGGGTTGCCCTGCTCGGGTTTTTCGGGGGAGTAATTTTCCCAGAACGTGCCGGTCTTTTTGAAAACCTGGGTAACGCAGTCGACGTGTTTGCGGGCGAGGTCGTGCGCGAGGTTGTCTTCGCTCTGGGCGGTGAGTCCGCGCAGCACCATGTAGTTGGTGGACGGCCACACGCCGCCGAGCCAGTAGTCGCCACCGGTGTCGCCGACATAGGCGGGGTCATCGGCGGAGAGCGACGGGACTGGCCAGGGACGGCCGAAGGTTTTGGGGTCGGTGAGGTGGGCGGCGAGCGCAGCGCTGCGTTCGGGCGTGGCGATGCCGGCGAGGAGAGTCCAGTAGGCACCGATGGATTTAACGCTGCTCAGCGAACCGTCGCCGCGGCGATCAACGTAGAAACCCTGTTCCTCGTTCCACATGTGGTCGTTGATAAAGGTGGTCAGGTGCGCGATCTCGGGGGCGAGATCGGTGGCGTCGGCCTCGCGTCCGAGTTCGGTGGCGATACGTTGCAGGATTTGTGCGGAGAGCACGGCCTGCGCCGTGGCGTCGAGCCAGGTGAGGTGATCGTGGTGATGCGCGACGTCCGGACGGTGGCGAGGCTGGTTATCCATGCCGCAACCCCAACCGGTGCTCCAGTAGGTGCCGTTTTGCCAGGTGCGGTTGAGGCGCATCCAGCGGTGGTAGGCGAGCAGGCAGGGGAAGACATCGGCTAAGCGAGCGCGGTCGCCGAACTGGAGAAAATATTCCCACTCGGCCCAGCCGAGGACGTCGGGGCCGGTGCTGTTGGGGTCGGCGTAGTGAAAGGCGTCTTCGCCGTTCCATTCGCAGATCTGGCGGCAGATAAAACCGCTCTGGTGCTGCTTGGTGTAGAAGTTGTCGAGCGTTTGCTGGAATGGGAAGGCGCGCTCACCGTAGCGGGCAAACATCAGGATAAAAACCGAGTCCCACATGAACAGGCAGTCGTTGAACGCGGTGTCGATGAAGGGCGTGATGAAACCCGTGTTGAGGGGGGCGCGCTTGATGTTGCGGAAGGCGTAGTTCCAGGCCTCCCAGTAGCTGGCGATCTCGTCGTCGTGGCCGTCCCAGAAGGGCGCGGGCAGCGCGGGTTTGGCCTCGTGAAAGGATTTGGGGAACGCACGGTCGGGCATCCGGTTGATGAACGGATTTTCTTTCACGATGGATTGGGTCAGCGTGAAGTCCGTGTAGTGGGACGGACGTTTCCACTCGGTGAGAGGATGTGGCCATTGGGAAGGGGGAATGTTGGACATGTATTAAAGGAAGAAGTTTTCAACGGGCTGGTCCGCTTGACTGAGTAGCGAGGCCAACGGGGAAGACGAGGAGTCGTCAAAGAGATTGTATTGTTTGGTCAACACGGCGGAGGTGTTGTTTCCGTCGAATAACCTGAGCCGGATGTTCAGCGGCTCGGTGTCGCGCAGTGGCACTGGCACCAATTCGAGCAGACGCACGACCGAGTATCCATCCGCATCAATCCGGCCGGTGTAAGTGTCCACGATCTCGGCGGAGCGCGACCAGGCAACGATCACCTCGTAACGGCCGGTAAAGCGAACAGGCAGGCTGTTGGTGAAAACGAGATCACCGCGGAATTTTCGGGTCACACAACGCTCGTGGGCGAGCGAGAGCAGGTGCGGTGCGAGGGCACTGGCGAGCACGCGCAAGGCGGGTTTCACGCGGCCGTAGAAATCGACCAAGGCACAGCCGGCGAGTCCGGGGAACGGCTCGTTGGCGCCCCACCAGATAAAGCCAGTGGTGTGGCCCTGACGTTGGCGGAGCGTCTCGACCATGTAGCGGGCGGCTTCGCACTGCAGGTAGTGATTGGCGAAGAGCAGATCGGTAAGACGCGGGATCGGGCCGAAGAAGCGTTCGGTTTCGGGAATATCCAACCACAGATCGGGATGAGCGTCCCATGCGGCGGCGAAGGCCTTGTGCGCGATCCAGAGTGGGTCATCGTTCTTGGGCGCGGCGAGTCCGGCCAACGCATCGACATCGGGCAGGCCGAGCAGTTGCGCAACGGTTTCCGGATGTGCGACGGTGGCAACGGCGCATTCTGAAAACAGATGGGCGCGGGCGGTGCGCCAGTGTTCGAAGAACTCTTTATCGCGGAAACGGTGATCGCCGATGGACAGGCGCAGGTTCCACGGGCCGTGCACGTCGCCTTGGTCCTCGAGCGCGGAGGTGATGTCGTAAAGACTGCCGGGGTTTTCCTCGCGGGAAACGCCTTCCAGCAGACGCAGTGCGGGGTGGTCGATGGTATCGCCGCCACGCCAAGTCCGGTCGGTGGAATCGATGGCGAACATGCGGCGGACCTCGTCCTTGATGCCGTTCATGAGTGGCGTGCCGGAGTCGGCAGCTTCCCAGAAGTGGTAGTGTTCGTTGCCACCGGTCCACCAGATCACGCAGGCGCGGGAGGCGAGTGTGCGGGCGATGGCGCGCCCTTCGCGTTCGAGCAGGTCGAGCCAGTCTGGATCGCGGGCGATCTGCTGACAGGCGAGCGGGAATTCCTGCATGACGAGCATGCCGTGTTCGTCGCACCAGTCGTAAAAAGCGGCTTTTTCGCGCAGGCCTCCGCCCCAGACGCGGAGGAAGTTGACCCCGGCCGTGCGCATGGGAGTGAGCGTTCGGGCGTAATCTTTCGGAGTCACCTCGGCGGGCAGCGAACTGAACGGAGTGAGGTTCATGCCGTTGATGAAGACCGGCACGCCATTGATCTCTAGCTGCATGGGCGTAGCTGTGGGCAGTTGGTTTTTGGCGGGACGGCGATGCACGGTGCGCAGTCCAACGCGGCGTGTGATCGTGTCGCCAGTTTGTCCCTGCGCATCGGACTGCACGACCTCCAGGGTGTAGAGATGCGGTTTGCCGTGGGTGTGCGGCCACCAGAGCACGGGATTGGTCACGGGGACGACCACGGTGTAACGGGTGCGGTCGCCGTTGGTGGGAATGGTCATCGACGTGCTGGCCAGCTTGGCAGTCACGGTGCCGCGACCGGGCGGGCGGTTAAAATGGATGGTCACGCCAACCTCGGCGCGCGCGGCGTTTTCGATCCGCGTAGTGACGCCGATGTCGGTGATGCGGGCGGTCGGACGTTGTTCAATGGTGACCTCATCCCATGGGCCGACACAGGGCAGGCGCGGACAAAAATCCCAGCCCTTCATGTAGCGGGCCTTGAGGTTAAGCACCGGCATGTTTTCGCTGCCGGGTGCAAAAGGCGCACCGATCAACTCGGGCGGCAAAAACGCCAGATGGATGACGTGGCGTCCGGCCTTGGCGGGCAACGTGATCGAGACCCTCGAAAACATGCCCTCGTGATCGGCGATACAGATGTCGTCGACAAAGATACGCGTGCGGTAGTCGAGCCCGTTGAACGTGAGCAACCCATCACGGCCATCGCCGGCATTCTTCGTTTCCACCTCGGTGCGGTAGACCCAAAGGCGCGATTCCATCCAGGTGAGCTGTTCCCAGTTTTTGTGCACGAGCACCTCGTCGGCAGGCAGGCCAAACGACGAGGTTTGCACGCAGCCGGGAACGGTGGCCGGTTGCCAGGGTTCGGTTGCGGGCACGCCGGGAGTCCATGCCGTGAAATCCGCCGCTGAACCGCAGGCGAAGTGGGAGAGCGACCAGTTCATGTGACGGAGTGTTGGATCACACTGCGAACGTAAGATCGGTCGGGCCGTCGATGTTCAGGGTCTGCACGGATTTCCCGGGCATGGTGATCAACACAGCGCCGCTGCCTTGGGCGAGCAGGTGAGCGTTGTTGTCCGTCACGGTCAGGATGATGTCGGCGCCCTGACTCTCGACAGTGGTGCCGGCATGCTGAAGCCGACCGCGGCCGATCAAGGCGAAAGCGATCCCGGTGGAACCGATCCGCAGCGAACCGGAGGTGCCGTCAAAGGAGTGTTCGGCATCGCTTGAAGCAACGGCTGAACGGCCAAACCAAACGCGATCGGTGCCATGGTCGCCGCGCACGGTGGCTCCGACGATACGGCCCCCATGTTGTATCGCTTCTGCGGACACCTCGCCCGACTCACCCACGGGGTGAAGCACGGCAAGATAGTTGCGTGCTCCCGGGGTGGAGACTTGCAGGTGTTGCTGGACAAACCATTCGTGCTCCTCGCCGTGGTGCTCGAGCACCGGCAGGTTGACCACGCTCGCGGTCGCCTGCTTTTGACCGGGGAAGAGAACCTGCAAATCGGTGCCGAAACGACCGGGGAAGCGGAAGCCGGCGGCAACGTCGCCCGACGGTGTATCACCGACGACCTGAAGGTGCCAGTGCGAGGGAATCTCGGCCGGCAGGTCGATGGCATCGTGGACGATCAAGGTGCGACCGCCCAGCCAGGCGAGCGAGCGAACGACGGCCGGAGGCTCCATCCGGAAACGGCGGTAGGACTCCTCGACCAACTCGTGTTCGCAACTGTCGTTGAGAAAAACCGGTTTGCCAGGTGCAACCGCGCCGGGGTGCACGCCTTGGGTGAAGTGAAATTCGGGCGTGGTGAAACAACGCTCCACGTGACCGCTCATCAGCGGCATGTGCACATCGTGAAAGGACAACGTGCTGTGACGCCACGTTTCGCCGGCCTCGCCGCCTTCATAAACCAGCGGGTGGCCGTCGGCGAAGAAGATTATACTGCCTTCGGTGCGTTGATAACGGTAACCACCGGGGCCCTGTTTGAGCAGGACGTAGCCTTCACGATCGGTGTTGAGGGCGTGCCGGAAGACCGCACCGAAACCTTCGAGCCGGCGGCTCGCGAGCGGAATCGCGGGCACGGCGGTCGGCAGATCGGCGGCCTCCATGACGGAGAAGAACAACGGGAGATTTCCTGAGATGGCTCCGGCGCAGGATTCGTGGAAAACGCTCTCGCCGACCTGAGCGATCGGCTTGGTGTAGCCAGTCGCCAGACGAAGGCCGTCGGCATTGGAGGCGTAGTAGGCGTCGGTGAGTTCCTTGGCGAACGCGGGATCGAGTTCGCGGAAAAGTTGTCCGATGGTCGCGTAGTGTTCCGGTAGCCAACGGCCGAGGCCGGCGTGGTCACCGATGGGCGGCACCTTACGAATTTTTTCGGTGGCGGCGTAGGCTCCGGCACCACCGCCGTCGCGCATCACCGCGTAGGCGACGGGAGAAGGCGGTTGGAGCAATATGATACCCCAGCGCAGGAAGTCCTTGAGGCGCGGGATTTCATCGAGACCGATGCGGCCGTGGCGCACGAGGTGGTAAAGCAGATTCATGCGGCACTTCGACGCCTGCATGTAGTAGCAGGCGGGGTTCTCATACCATTTTCCGCTGCCGGGCGTGCAGTAAACGAGCAGGCATTTTTTGGTGAGCTCGATGACGTGGTTGAGGAATTTATCGGCGTCGGGATGTCCGTCGAAGACCAGACCCACGGCGCCGACGATGTCGGTGCGGTCGGCCTCGAAGTTGGCGTTACGGGCGTTGAACTGCCAGTTCATGAAATCGGGTTCCATGAACATGTGGCCCATCAAGATGAAGTAGGCGCGCATGGTGCGTTCCTCCTCTTCGTCGAAGACGCCGCTGGCAGCGAGCAGGTCGTATTCTTCAGCCCAAGGCGTGATGGGGCGGCCCATCACCGGCGAGTAGGCGTCGCCACGATCACGCCCAAGCAAAACCTTGCGTGCTTGGATTTCGGCTACGCGAACGAGATCGAGACGTTTGCGCCAGGCGATCACCGGATCGGCCTCGACGGCGAATGACAAACCGGCGGCCGGACCGGGCACGTGACCGGTCCGAATTTTTTCCCAGACTTTGCCGAGCAACGGCGAACGGGTTTTCTCGCGCAAACCGATCAACGTATCACGCGAGGCAACCACATGCGGACGGGCATGCGCATCGGGCATGTCAAAGTGCCAGTCCTTGAGTTCCTGCAGGCGCGGAGAGGAGTAGGCGTGTTGGACTCCGGCGATTTCCTTGGTGATGCCGTGGTTGGCATCGAGAGAGGAAACGTAGAGGGCCCACTGGCGCTCGCCGTCGAAGCAACCGAAGCGGAAAAACACGTCACCGTCGGCCGAGGTGTGGCCGGTGATCATCGAGATGGAGGAGCCCACCATCTCGGGGTAGGGCCAGTCGAGTTCGCGGTTTTCGGTGCCGTCGGCATCGATCGGTCCTTGGGCAATACGTTCAAACTCGCGGTCGATCCACTCGCCGCGACGCAGCGTGACGACACCGATAAAATCCTGCTCGATGACGCTGTCCGGAGTGAATGCGTAACCGAACCCCTGCGGAGGCACCCACCACGGAACAGACTCAGGCAGGCGGGCCATCAAGGTGTCCTTGTTTTCCAGGGTCCACCAATGGCGTCCGCCGTAGGGCTTTTCTGAATTCCAGTGCAGGTAACCGCGACCACCGGTGAATTCGGCCAGCGAAAACTCAAACGCCGCGCCGGGGATGTCGGGCGAGGTTTCCTTGACGCCGAGGAACGGTTCACCGGCGTTGGCGGTGAGGGTGAATGAGTAAGTCGAGTGGTTGCTCAGGTTGAGCGTCACGCGCACCTCAATCAGCAACGGGCCGGTATGCACCACGGTGGTTTTGCGTGAGGCGACGCTGACTCCGTCGGGCAATACCAACCGGCCTTGACCACGCCAACGTTGGTCGACGCCTTGCACGGCAAGGATCGGTGCAGCATCCGAGGCGGCGGCGGGACCGGCGATCCGAAAGCGGGCGCGACCGGTGTCGAGCACCCACTCGGTGGCGGATTCCTGACTGAGCGTCACTGAGGGTGCGAAGGCAGTGGCGACATTGGCGGATTCGGTCGCGAACAAGCCGATGCTGCGGTTCGAGCGGTGCGGAAGATTGGTGAAGAGGAGCACCTCGCGGCCGATGATTTGAAACGGCTCGGATTTACCCGGTTCAATTTCGACGCGGAGTGACTGGTTCGCGGGGTTAAAAGCGGTGGGCAAGGGCAGGCGCAACGCCTGCCGGCGGAAGTCGTAGTAGAACGGGTTGTGCAAGCGCACGTCGTCGAACTTGACCCACAGCTGTCCGTCGGCTTTCAGGGTGGCGGGATGCGGGCTGGTGTAGACGGCGCTGGATGCACTTTTCCATTCCTTGACGACGAGCGGACCGGTGTCGGTATCGGCACCGCTGGAGACGACCAGATTACGGGCGATAAAGCGGGTAGGGATGGCGTGCGTTGCCGGATCAAGCGTGACGGCAATGAAGTCATGTTTACCGGCCGGCACCGCATCAAAGGCAAAGGAGCCTTTGGAGTCGGTGGTGGTCTTGAGCGATTTCAGGTCGCCGATTTTCGGATGATAATGAGAGGAATCACTCTCATGGGTGATGGGGTCGGCGTGGACGATATGCGGCTCCAAACCGAGCGTGACGGTGACGCCGGCGGCGGGTGTGTTGTCGGGCAGGACGATCACACCGTGGAGTTTCCCGGTGCCGACAGGAGCGGCAGGGGCGGGCTTGGCGGCTTCGGGCGCAGCGATACCGGCGGGGAGTGGGCGACTGCAGCGTTTGGCGATAGCTCGGAGTTCATCCAGCCGGGCGGGAGTGTCGGCGAGCCGGATGGCTTCGTTGAAACGCTCGGTGGCGAGCGCCCGATACTTGGTGAGGTATTCGTCGATGGTGAGGCCGATGCGGGCCTCCTCGGACAAACGATAGTTGCCCTCGACGCTGAGCACTTGCGCGTCTTCGGCCAGACGCATGATGACGGCAAACGGCTCGGTCTTGAGCAACTCGGCGTGGGTATCCAGCAAGTCACTGGCGGGGCGGAAATCGGTCAGCGCGGCGAGCGCGTCATGCAGGCCGAGCACGGCGGCGGGTGTGCGGGTTGCCGGATCGGTAACCAGGGCCATGCCGATGCGGCGGGCAGTTTCGAGATGATGGGAAGCTGAGGCGCTTTGAAGATCTTGTAAGGTCACGATGAAAGGGGAGGATTTGAAATTGGAGAGGGAGGTTTAGCGTCCGGCGAAACAGATGCTCTCGATCCGCAGCTCGGCGTCTTCGTGCGCACCTTCCCAGACGGGTTCGATGCGCAAGGTGTGTTTGCCGTCAGTCAGCGTGTTGCTGATGAGCTGCCAGATGAAGAGATTGCCGGAGCCTTTCTGGGCCGGGGCAAAGCGGTCGCTGGCCATATGCCAACGGGTGCCGCCATCCTTGGAATCGCGGGCGGGCACGGGTTGGCCGTCGATCCAGATTTTGACGTCGGGGGCGAAACCATTGCGTTCGCCAAAAAAGCCGATCTGCGAGCCCTCGAATTCCAGCTCAATTGCAGCGGGTCGATTGGCGGCTGCGGCGAGGGCGACGTTGCCCATCCAGCGGCTGGACAAGCCGTCGAACCAAAGGGCGGTGCGGTAGGTTTTGGCGCGGACCCAGCCAGCGGGGGGCTGGTCGGCGAGCAGTAACCGGGTGGTCTTGGAGTAAAGGTTTTCGAAAACGGTTTCCGGTGGGATGACCGAAGGCGTGGTCTCGGTGATGGCGAGTTCGTAGCGGTTGCGCACGGCTTCGAAGAGCAGCTGGTAACCCTCGTCGCCGGGGTGGGCACCGTCGTTGCCGATGTTCCAGATGTCTTTGGCGGGATCGAGGCCCTCGGATTTCACCTTGGCGCGGATGTAGTCCACGGTGTTGGCGGCGGGCAGACCGTAGGCGGCGGCGATCTTGAGATGATCCTGATGGCGCGCCGGCAGTGGTGCGTCGGTATTTTCGGCATGCCAGCGGAAGGCCATCAGCACGGGCATAACCGCGATGCCGTGTGCGAGCATTTCGCGGACGAGGTGTTCGTAGGAAGCCAGTTGTTCGACGTCGGAACCCTCGGCGTTGTCGTTGACGGTGAAGTCCAGGAAGACGAGATCCGGCGCGCAGGACAGCACGTCGCGCCCAAGGCGATGGATACCGAGCTGTGAGCCGGTGCCGCCGATGGCGGCGTCGTGGAAAGTGATGGGTGTGTGCGGGTATTTTTCGCGCAGCCAAGTCATCATGCGACCGCGATAGCTGGTGCGCTGCGGGTCGGAGGCGTTGGCGCCCCAGGTGACGGAGCCGCCGAAAAAAACGACGTTGAGTGGTTCGCGATTTACCGCTCGGGCATGAAAATCAGCGGCGGTGGGGATAGTGACAGAGGACATGATGGCGGCGGAGCCACGGGGTGGCTGACACGCAGGGGCTGGCAATGGTGTAAAGTGATCGAAGCTGTTAATAAAAAGCCCGTTCAGCAAATCGCGGAACGGGCTTGGGGAAAACTTATTCAGATAGAATACTGAGGATTAAAGCAGTATATTCATTGGCTCTTAATTCTATCTGACGAGAGCGGGAGACGGAAAGTGCGTCCCAGCCTCTTGGGCACGCTGATTCAGCGACCGGCCGAACAGATGCTTTCGATGCGCAGTTCGGCACCTTCGTCGGCACCTTCCCAGATTGGCTCGATACGGAGGGTGTGTTCGCCGTCGGTGAGATCTGTTGCGAACACCTGCCAGATGAACAGATTGCTGGAGCCTTTTTTGGGCGGTGCAAACCTGGAGGAGTTGGTGGTCCAGAGGTAGTCGCCCTCTTTGGCTTTGGGCTGCTGCACGGGCTTGCCGTCAATCCAGACTTTGATGTCGGGGGAGATGCCGTTGCGCTCACCGAAGTAGCCGACCATCGAGCCGGTGAATTTGTATTCCAAGGCGGCGGAGTTGCGCTTGGCGGAGGCAGTGGCGACTTTGCCCATCCAGCGGCTGGCCTGTCCGTCAAACCAGAGGGCGGTGCGGTAGGTCAGTTCATGAGTCCAGCCCTCGGGGAGATCGCTGTCAGTCAGAACGTGGCGGGTGGTGTTTGGATAGAGGTTTTCGAAAACGGTTTCAGCCGGGATAACGGTGGGGATGGTTTCGGAGGCGGCTTGCTCGAAGCGGTTGCGCACAGCTTCAAAGAAGAGCTGGTAGCCCTCGTCGACGGGATGAACGCCGTCGAGTTCCCAGGCTTTCTGGATGTCGGCCTTGCCAGACCAGATTTGGGAGCGGACGTAATCGAGGACATTGCCGACGGGCAGGCCGTAGGCGGCGGCGAGTTTGAGATGGGCTTCGTGGCGGGGAGGAACGGTGGCGCCCTCTTCCTTGACGTGCCACTTGAACATGGTGAGCACGGGCATCACGGCCGTGTTGTGGGAGAGCAGGGTGCGGATGATGTGTTCGTAGGACGCGAGCGACTGGATGTCGGTGCCTTCGGGATCGTCGTTGGCAGTGAAGTCGAGGAAGACGATGTCGGGTTTGTAGGCGAGCACGTCACGTTCGATGCGGAAGATGCCGAGGTTGGAGCCGGTGCCGCCGATGGCTGCGTCGTGGAAGGTGAACGGAGTGTTGGGATACTTCTCCAACAGGTAGGTCATCATACGCCCACGGTAGCTGGTGAGCTGGGGATCGGAGGCGTTTGCTCCCCAAGTTAGCGAGCCGCCGAAAAAGACCACGGACAGCGGTTCATGTTTTTCGGCGCGTGCGATAAAATCGGCCACGCTGGGAGCCTTGGCCGGAGACGCGGTTTCGGCCCGCGCGGTCAGCGCGGCGAGCGGCAGAATGAAGAGGGAAAGGAGAAGGCGTCGGAATGGGTAGGCAGACATGGAATGAAAGGGGTAGCCGAGTTTAATGGCGACGTCGGGTAAAGGTATTCAGAAACGATACTTTTAGGCCGATGAGCTATGCGGGTGTGCTTATCGCAGAGGAAGCGCTACTTGATGTCCGCGGTTTGATTGAGGACGGGTGCGATTTCAAAAATGGTTTTGGCCAGAATGGGAGGCGGCGGTAGGTCTGATGCAGGAGTTGGTCCGGCGAAATAATCTGAGATGAACAGGTAACCGCGCAAAGCCGGGCTCAGGCGGCGCTCTCCGGCAAAGGCGGGCACCCACCGGGAGGCTTTATGAGCTGCAATCTGGATGAGAATCCGGCCCTCCGCCGTGTTCATAAGGGCAGTGCCCCCACTCGCCACCATACTGCTTTGATTGTCGCAGCTCACCGCGCATTCATAGCTGGACACATTGATGATTCTAAGCACTCCGGCGTGGTGGGATTCGGGTTCTTCTCTGATCACCCGCGACTGGAGCGTGCCAGCTGCGTGGTCCGCTGCCGGCAGTGCAACCACGATGTAGTCCGTGTCAGTCGAGGGGAGTTCGGCGGTGAATACCACCCGCCTGGAGGGCGCGGTGCCGTGAGGAGAGTCAGCCGGAGGAGGTATCAGTCGATAAAGCTCAAGATTGCCGCCTGCGGGAGTGGTGTAGGCAGGGGACAGGCTTTGATTTATGGTTACTCCGGATGTAGTTTTACGGCCGTTGACTGTATGGTCGTAGAACAGGCTGTCGTGGCTTTCGACGGCACAAATCATTCTGAATCTGGATGTTGGCGTGACGGGAGCCGCGGACAGAAAGCCTGCTGTGGAAAAAAGGAGGAGCGGCCAGATTAAAAGACGTTTCATTTGATGTAATCCCTCTTCGGCGGCCACGCGGGTCAGGCGTTGCGCAAGGTGCCGAAGCGTTGCGCCAGATTACCTTTTGGCAATCTCGATAGTCTCGGGGCTGACTTCAAAAAAGGTCTTCACCAGTGCGGGAGGGGGAATGGCATCGGGTCCATAGTCGAGGTCGACCATGTAGTTAAAAATAAAGACATACCCACGCAGTTCCGGGGCCAGCCGACGCTCTCCACGGAATGCCTTGGCCCAACCGCCGCCTTTGGAGACGGCAACCTGCAGGAGCACGCGCCCGGTGCCACAATGCATGATGCTGATGTCGCCTGAATTTAAAGCCCGCTGGCTTTCATCCAGACCGACTCCGGCGGAGAAACTGGAAAAGTTGATCACCTTAACCGTGCCGGCTTTATGTGAGCTGTTGGATGGAGGGACGAGTTTTGTCATCATCAGGGTGTCACGCGTGGGATGTAGCGGAAATGCGACGACAATATAATCCGTTTCGGCCGAGGGAAATGTGGCATCCACCACCACCACCCGGGTGGGCGGTGTGTCCGGAGGCGCATCCGGTGGAGGCGGGATCAGGCGATAAATCTCCAGAGTTGAGCCTGACGGACGGACCATGGGCGCGGACAGTGTCTGGTTAAGTGAAACCGGTATGGTGATTTTATTACGACCGGTTCCTATGTCATAAAACAGACCGCCATAGCTGCCCGAAGACGAGATGATGCGAAAGGTAGGCGGCGCATCCTGGGTCTGGGCCGGAAGAATCTGGCAGGCGAACAATCCCAACAGGAGGGCAAAAAAGGCTTTTTTCATATGTCTTCGGGAGTAAGCCAGCGGAAGGAGACCACCTTGAAGGCGCGACCGAATGACTTGCTGGAGGAGGTGGACGAAAGACTGGACGGATCAGTGTAGGCGGGTTCCCCGCCCATGTAGTCGGGCACGCGTTGCACGACGGCTTCGCACCAGGCACGACCTTCCACCGCGAGGGTGGCGGGGTTTCGTTTCTCTCCGTAGGTGCGAATGGTGAAGGTGTCGGAGCGGGCGCTGAGAACGGGCCCGAGAGTGGAAAGCAGGTCGGCCTGGGTGAGCATCTTGGGAGCCATGGAGAAAGGAGAGCGATAGACCTCGGCTGCGGGATAGGTGCTACTGGTGTCGATGATGGGGCCGCCGACTGCATTTTCGCTGTCCCAATCGTAGTAGGGCCAAGCCGTGCCTCTCTTATAACCGCTGGTGCCCTTTTCCTGATACTTGACGGGGTTAACCTGAGCGACTGCGGGGTTCATATTGTCGATACCTGCTTGGAGCACGCCTTTGATGCCGGCGACTTTTGCAGGATCAGGGGTGCCGCCGGTCGAGGGATTGGACGGCACTGAGGACGATGCACTGGTCAGGGGGCGGTTGACGAAATCGGACAACGATAAAAACGGGCCACGTTGTCTGATTTCGTTCACGATGGAGCGGGCCAATTCCGCTACTACGGCCTGGGCGCTGGTATTTTCGGGCAGGCTATTGTTTTCGGCATTGAGGTAGAGGCCACGGTTGCCGAGTTGCATGGTATTGCGGAGCTTGGTTCCGAACTGACCGTCGCTCAGCCCGGTGAGAGCCGGATAGGGCTTCATGGTTACGGGTCTGGCAGGGAAAACCGTGTCGCCGCCTTGGGCCAGATTGTGGGTAAAGCGGGGGTAGGGAATGGCGGTTTCGACCGCGTCTCCGGAGTTGGCGTATTCCGGGTTGAGGGGGATTTTATAAGTGCCGGACAGAATGGCGCGCCAAGCCTGTTCCGATGTTGAGTTGATATTAAAGGCGCCGGAGACGAGCAGATTGGCGGCAGCCTGATCATAGGCTTCGTTGGTGCCGCTCTGGTAATGGATCTTGTTTAGAAAAGAGGGAGCAGTGGCGGCCGAGTAGCTGTAATTGTAATAGGTCATCCGCGCGTTGGGCAGAGTGGTCTGGTCTTTAATGTCATTGGTGTCCCAGCCTGAGGGCACACCGGACACAAAGTATTTATCCCACATCGCATGGTTCAAAAGCCAGGAGGTGTCGTAGAGTGGCTGCGACGGGCTCGTAGTGGGCCCTTCGGTCAACCGGCGAAGTTTGCCGGTGTTGTAGGTCAGATAGCGGGGGATACGTTTATTGGCGTAAGAGTTCCCGAAGAGATAACTTGGCTGGAAATCAAACAGCGAAAACGGAACGTGCTGAAGTTGGCCCAGTGAGAGCAGGTCGTCCGGGGTAGAGAGCACATCCCAGAGAATGGAATAGTTGGGAGCACTGCCGGTATCGGGTCCGCCATCAACTCCGGTGGTGTAGCGGTAATAGGCGACGCCGGGGTGGGGGTCGCGTCCTTGGTCGGCATTGGCATCCGCGATACGTGAGCCAAAGATGCCGGCGGCAACACTTTGATCGATGCCGCGATTGTTGCCATCCGGCCGCTTGTCGTAGTTCTCCAGCGAGGTGGCCATGATGTGGGGGGCGCGCAGGGAACCGTCGGCGATCACGCGACTGGGATAGTAAAGGTGCACAAAACCCATTTTCCATTGGCTGGACCACCAGCCGCCGCCTTCATAGCCGGTGGCTACGCGGAAGGCTGAGTTGGCGTAGGACGGCGGGACTTGTTTCGCCGAGACGAGATCGCCCAAGGCTGTCGTGGCACAGTAATAACCCGCGCCCGAACTGTAGCCAACGGCACCGCCAAAATTAATCAAATGTGAGATGGAGGGGTAGACTCCCAGCATTTCTTGATAGATGCCCGGTGCGATGGGATTCCATGTGGTGCTGAACAGGGCGTTGTCTTCGGCCAGAGCGAGGCTGACCTCGGTGTATTTGAAACCCTCGGAGGCGGTGTAGTTGTTAATAACTTTAAGGCGGATGTGGGCATTGGCGGTGGCCGCGCTCAAGTCGAGGTCCTGACCGGTCAATACGAAATAATTGGATTCGCCGAGACCCAGCGAAGTGTCGGGGGCGCGCTCAAGCACGGGTGGGTTGCTGTGGCTGTATTCGGTGTTGTGCCGAGAGTCGGGCAGGACAAACAGCATGCGCTGCCCGGGAGGAATTTCCACGCCGTGAATACGCATACGCAGGAAGGTGTCGGCTCCGCTGGTGATATCCCCGATCTTACCGATGGTGAGCTTGCTCATGCTGACGATCATCTGATCGTCATAGCTGTAGGTATTGTTACCGAATGAATCGAGGATGGGCAGGCCACCGGAGTCGACGATGGGATCGCCGTCGGGGTCGACTTGCACGGTAAATTCAGCTTGAGAGGATAACCGCATGCCCACGTCATAATCGACCGCTTTGATCGGAAAGGGGTAGGGATTGTGCAGTGAGATGATGGGATAAAACGCCATCTTGAACTTCGAGCCCTGGAGCAGGTAGTTAAATCCCAGTGAGAAATAGGCGATGGTGGGGTAGATGCCGCCATTGGTGTCACTCGGTGTGGACGGAATGATCGTGCCGCCGGTGTTGCCGGGAGTGATGCGCGCCCAGTTGCGAATGAAGCCCCATGTCGGCAGGTTTTTTTCGCTGGTGCTGATCGGAGTGAAAATATTCTCGTCGTCCTTCGGGCGGTAACTGAAGTCGCTTGATTTGTCGGCGATATCGGCGGTGAGATCTTTTTTCAGTCCGCCGGCGTAGGTGTCGGAGAGCACGCCGAAGCTGCGTGCGGTGATGTCATGGAAACGCGATTGAGTAGCCGTTCTCAGGCGGGTCTGGGCACCGGTGTCGGTATTGAGCAGCGGTAGTTGTTTACCGGTGACGATGTTGGGTAGTGTGGTTTTGGTGAAATCGTAGTCGGTGCCGATCGGTGTCGGGGAGGCGGTGCCGGCGGGCTCCAAGTCCATGAATTCTACGCCGGAACGCTGGGAGGTGATGAAGCTGTTGATCTCCGCCGCGGTTTTATCGGCGGAGGAGGACAGGCTTTGGTAGCCGTTTTGCAGGTTGATGCGTGCCTTGACGCCCTCGTCGCCGACCCACCAGGCGTAACCACCGATTACGGGTGTGGCGGTGCTGCCCATTCCGGGCGTGGAGCCGGCCGGAGCGGTGATCTTGACCAGTGGAGCAGCCACATAGTTTTGCGTGGCATTGGCGCCGGAGCCGACGCTGTTGGCTCCGACCAAGAGGACCGCGGGGTTGCCGGCGATGGTGGGGGCAGATAAGTCGGAAAGATTGACGGTTGATGCCGGGCTATAGACGTAGCCGGTGCCCGGTGCCGCGCCGCCCCGGGAACCTTTGTCGGCGTAAGTGGCGGCTTCGTTACCGCTGACCAGCCAGTTAAGCAGAACGGGACTGACTCCACGCCGGTTGGTGGTGCCGGAGGTGGAGGGGATTTGGTTGGGGCGGAGCTGGTAGAGGATGTTGGTTTGATTGTTGCCCCAGACACCGGTCCAGTAGCGGGCGCCGGGTTGCACACCCAGTCGTGGACTGTCGGCGGCGAAGACCGGATCCGGCGTGGCGGAGCCCGTCTTATCGGTGGTGGCGGTGATGTCGGCGGTGGTGGTGACGCGTTGATCGGGGCCGGCGTATTTTTGCAATTCGCCCAAGGCGATGTTGAGCGCCATCAGGGCGTTTTGACGGGCTTGGTCGAGTTGCTGGCCGTTGGAGGCGACCTGTGTTTCGACGCGGGTCAAGGTGGCCAAGGCAACCAGCACCAAAACCAAAAAGGCGACGAGGGTGATGGTGATCAGCAGGGCAAAGCCACTGCGAGAATGGTGATTCTCGCATGCAGGCAGTCTGGGGATAGGGTAACGAACCATGGGTAAAGTTTATGCCACTCAGGATTTACGGCAACATGCTAACAGAAGTAGGGGAGGGTGGAGGCAATTTTAATGATTTGTTAATCATTTCAAGCACATGGTGCGGTTGCTCCTTTGGTCGGAGGTGTGGGTGACGCGTAGGGCGAAAGTTTTTGTCTGAGTCGGTGCATGCGTGCAGGCAGGACATAGAGACTGAGGGGCATGAGGTGACAGTTGGGGCGAGCACTAAAAGGATTTAGTTAACCTACAGTTTTTATCAGGACAGGAGAGTTGAACACAATTCATACAATATTGCCAATCTGGTCGCTTGTCCCCTTACCGTGGGCAGTGAGTTACCTGGCCCGAGTTCACCGGTTTGTTGTAGCGTAATGTGGATCAAGGGAGCACTCACACCATTGGCTCGGGTTGTGTGGCGATCTGCGCAATCTAATCCGAGAGACTGCATCTCTAGTTGGGAACGGGAGGTGAGTTCGGGTTTGGTTGTAGTTCGGAAGGATATTTGTGATTTGGGGAGGCGTGCCGAATCGCTTCGTTTGGTCTAGTCGGTGGCCTCGCCGAACTCTTATTCCGGATTATCCTACTGTGTGGGAATGCTCGTAGCTACTTCCTGAAAAGCACGAGCCAATCAGGAAAGAGGCGGACGCAAAATTAGCTCCGCCAGACATGGCCCGTGTAGGGATAATCGAATGCAGCATATACAATGTCACTCAACCCACTTTTTCGACACGGATTGGAGGGGACGCAGGCGGCGTCACCCGGGAACGGCTTTTATTTAAAATGTTCGAATAGTTCTCCCCTGATCCCAACGTGAGTGTGCAGGAAGGCACCATATTCACTAACGTGTTTTTTTGAGTTTTGGTGCCTCACTCCTGAGGCGGTCGATATTATGGGAATCCTGCGGACGATGGTCGCGCAGCCCTTGTCGCCGCTTATTTCGCCGGGGGAACAGGCGCGAATTCGAAGTTGATGCGCACAATCACCGGTGGCGCGATCGGAGGGGGCGGGTAATCGGGGTCCGGGATATACGGAAAGATCAGAATGTAACCCCGGTATTGGGATGAAAGTCGCCAGGCGTCGTCGCAGGCGACGGCCCACTTGCCACCCTTTTCGACCGCGGCTTTGATCAAGTTGTGCCCGTCGGTAAAATTAACGATGTCGATTTTTCCCATACCCACCGTGTGGATGTCTTTTTTGATCGAGACGGCGGCTTGATCAAAAGAGGAAAAGTTGGCGATCAGACAGGTGCCGGCCTCGAAATCTCTGTCCGGGGATATGACGCGTGTTTCAAACAGGGTTTTTTGATCGGTGGGTGTCAGGGGCAACACGACTACAATACTTTCAGGGATATTGGAGTTTAGGTCGGCCTTGATGACGACCTGCCTGGTCGGGGGAGTGTCGACGGGGGAGTCGGCTGGAGGCGGAACCAAACGGTAAATTTCCAACAGACCCGAAGGTGCCGGCAAGGGGGCCGATAGCGCACGATTGACCGTGATTATGCGATCAGGCTCCTTGGCGTTTATGCGGTAGTGAAGTTCGCCGTAACTGCCGACCACAGATACGATCCGAAACGTTGGCTTCGGTTTATCACCGGTCGCAGTTTGCGCGTGCAGCCCGGGGCCGGAGACCAGGCATACCGCGATCAGTAAAATCCAATGATAGGCGCGGGTGATCATATTTCGTCGGGAGAGAGCCAGCGGAAGGAGATGACTTTGAATTGGCGGCCAAAAGTTTGGCTGCTGCTAGTCGTCAGGTCGGCGGGAGCGGTTTCGGCGGATTCGCCACCGATGTAATCGGGAACCCGCTGGACCACGGCCTCGCACCAGGCGCGGCTGTTCACGTCACTTGTGGCGGGGTTTCGGGTTTCTCCGTAGGTGCGAATGGTGAACGTGTCGGAGCGGGCGCTGAGCATGGGGCCGATGGATGAAAGCAGATCGGCCTGGGTGATTTGGAGGGGACTCATGGCCCAGCGGGTGGTGAGAATCGAGCTCCGGCCACTGCTGGATTTGCTGATCAGGTGGTCGGGATCCCATTTGTATTCCGTTACCACGATGTTGGATGAGGTGATGGGCGCCTGCAGCCCGCCCGTTGCTGTAGCCAGACTGTCGGGGTTTACCTGTGCTACCGCGGGGTCCATGTTGTCCAGACCGGCCGCTAGTGCACCTTTGATGCCCGCGGGTTCAGTGCTGCTGGTAAGCGGTCTGTTGATAAAATCCGCCAAGGACATGAAGGGACCACGAGTGCGGATTTCATTCACGATGGAGCGTGCGAGTTCGTTGACCACCGATTCTGGCGAGGTATTTCCGGTCTGCCCCGGTGAGTTTAAGTAGAGTCCACGATTGGTCGTTTGCATCATGGTGCGCGCGTCGCTTCCGGCCAGTTTCATGGTTGAGCTCAACGCGGCGTAGGGACCGTCGGCGGTCGAGGCGATACCGGTCATATTACGACTGAAGCGGGGATAGGGGATGGCGGTTTCGACCCCATCGGCGGCGTCGGCGTAGGCTGAATTGGTGGTCAGGCCCTTGGAGCCGGACAAAATCGCGCGCCAAGCCTGTTCGGAGGTGGAGTTGATATTGAATGAGCCCGAGACGAGCAAGTTGGCGGCTGCTTTGTCGTAAGCTGGGTTGGTCGCGCCGCCGGTGTATTTTACCGAGCTGAGTGGGATGCTTGTATTGTCGGGGTGGTAATAGGTCATCCGCGCGTTCGGCAGCGCGGTTTGGGTGTCAGGCAGATTGGAAGGAACGCCCGAGATGAAATATTTATCCCAAAGCGCGCGGTTCAGATGCCAGGAAAGATCGTAGAGCGCATCCTTGCCGCTGGCGGCGGTGCCCGATTGCAGCATTTCACCTGGTCGACGGATCTGGGCGGTCCGGTAGGTCAGGTCCCTCTGGATACGCAGCGGAGCATAGGAATTGGCGAACGGATAACTCGTATGGAAGCTGTATCTGGCCCAAGGCACGTGCTGTAACTGCCCCATGGAAAGCAATCGGTCGGGTGTTTCCAGCAGATCAAAAAGAATGGCTCGAAGACCCACACCCATCGCCGGGTCTTGAAATCCGATACTGAAGCTGTTGTTCTGCATGCTCGGTCCGGGGAACAGGGTCAAGCCCCCGTCGTCGGAGCCACCATGGATGGTTGATCCGAATGGACGGGCGGTCAGACGAGTGTCCATGACGTTTCCTGAATTACTGCTCTCCAGGGCGGTGCCGGCGATGTAGGGAGCCCGGATGTTGGTATCCGCGACGTAGCGATCACGCGCCATGCCATAAGCAAATCCAGCGCGATATATTGATGACCAGTAGATCCGGCCTTCATTGACCGCAACGATCCGGAGTGCGGTCTTGGCCTTGGGCGAAAAGGGTATGACGCGGTTACTGATTGGTTCTTCCGGTGGATCGGCGTCGAGTTTACAGAATTGTCGGTAACCGATGCCGGCCCGTATTATCTGATACATATTCAGGATCGAGAAGTGGAAATCCGCCGGGTTGTAGGTGGTCCAATCGGGGCTGGCCAGGGCGTCTTTCTTCGCCAGCGCGACACTGGTTTCCATGTAGCGGAGACTGTTGGTGGTGGTGCCACTGTTGTTTGACGCGCCATCGCTGCCGGAGAGCAGGATATGGTCTGTATCGTCCTCCAGCCCGGATAGCGGTGCGGACGTCAGGGTGAAATAGTTGGTGGTATTGTCGCTGATCGCATCGACCCTTCTGAGTTCAGGAGGGTTTGAGTGTGAATATTCGTTAATGGCCGCGGTGGTCAGCATGTAGGCATAACGCTCACCGGGTAAAATGTCCTTGGGCGCGCCGGATTGGTCCTTGGCGCTCAGTCGCAGCCGGAAAAAGCTTTTGGTCAGATTCGCAGCCAAAACATTCGTGGCGTGGATTGAAACCGAACTCATGTCCATGTAGGCCAGTGATGTGTAGGTGGTGTCGGCGGTCTTTTTGGTCTGGATGACGAAGGTGTTGTGCGGTTCGATCCCGGCGGTATCTCCGCTGTAATTCCCGAAGCGTATGGCCACGTCGTAATCCGTGGCCTTGATCGGCCACGAGTAGGGATTGTAGAGCACCACGATCGGGTATAACGCCATTTTGAAACGGCGGGTTTGGTTGGGCGCGATGCCTTGAAGGGCATCCAGGTAGTAGTTCATGCCCATGCCCGCAAACAGCACGACGGGGGCAATGCCGGCTGCCTTGGCTTCGGTGGACTCGGGATCGATCAGGGCCGAGCTGTCGGGGGAGGTTTGTGCCCATGAACGCAAATGTTTCCAAGTGGGCAGGTTTTCCTCGGTGGTGCTGATCGGTGTGAAAATCGGAGTATCGTCAGTGGGCCGGTAGCTGAAGTTCCCGGAGGTGTCGGCGATGTCGGCGGTGAGGTCTTTTTTCAGACCGCCCGCGTAGGTGTCGGAGAGCACTCCGTAGCTTCGGGTGGTGATGTCGTGAAAACGGTTTTGGGAGGCCGTGGTCAGACGCGTGCGTGCCGCCGGGTTATCGCCGACCAATTGTAGTTGTTTACCGGTTACGATATTGGAAATGCCGGTCTTGGTGAAGTCGTAGTCGGCACCGATCGGGGTTGCGGAAGCCGTGCCGGCCGGCTCCAGATCCATGAACTCGACGCCGGAGCGCTGGCTGGTGATGAAGCTGTTGATCTGATCGGAAGCCTGTCCGGATTTTTGGTAACCGTTTTGAAGGTTGATGCGTGCCTTGACGCCTTCGTCGCCGACCCACCAGGCGTAGCGTCCGATGACCGGGGTGGCGGTGCTGCCCATGCCGGGCTGGGCGCCGGCGGGGGCGGTGATGTTGACCAGCGGAGCGGCCACGTAGTTTTGCGTGGCGTTTGTGCCGGTGCCGACGCTGTTGGCTCCGACCAGCAGGACTGCGGGGTTGCCGGCGATGGTGGGATTGGCCGGATCGGTGAGGTTGACCGTGGATGCGGGGCTGTAGGAGAAGCCGGTGCCCGGCGCGACACCGCCTAGAGAGCCATTGGTGGAGTAGGAGGCGGATTCGTTACCGCTAACCAGCCAGTTGAGCAGGGCTGGAGTTACTCCGCGGCGGTTGCCTGAGGTCGGGGGGATTTGATTGGGCCGAAGCTGGTAGCGGATGTTGCTTTGGTTGTTGCCCCAGACACCGGTCCAGTAGCGTGCGCCGGGTTGCACGGCCACTCGCGGGCTGTCCGTTGGAAAGATCGGCGTGGCGGTGGCGGCACCGGTCTTGTCGGTGGTTGCGGTGATGTCGGCGGTGGTGGTGACGCGTTGATCAGGGCCGGCGTATTTTTGCAATTCGCCCAAGGCGATATTGAGGGCCATCAGCGCGTTTTGCCGGGCCTGATTGAGCTGCTGGCCGTTGGAGGCGACCTGCGTCTCGACGCGGGTCAACGTTGCCAAGGCAACCAGCACCAGAACCAAAAAGGCGACGAGCGTGATGGTGATCAGCAGGGCAAAACCACGACGTTTTTTAGGGAAATGAGTGCTTCGGGCAATCGCGCTCATTGAGCGTGCGGGAAATAATATGGGTAATGGCACTTTAACAGAATCGGACGTGAGGGTAACGGGGGTGATTACAACCTACCCGATTCGTCGATTCTGTCATATCGACACACATATCATTCATAACTCTATTTCACCGTGGATATGAGCGGGTGATATTCTCCGGTGTTTAGTCCCGGGAGTAGCGTGTTTGCCGCGGGGTGCCTTTGCTTCCAAGACAGCGAAACTCAGCGGCCGTTGACTTGTCTGCGGCGGCGACCGAGTCCCAGCGCCAGAGTGGCGGCACCGAGCAGTGCGGCGAAAGAGGCGGGTTCGGGCACGGCGGCCGAGGCGTAGAAGCTCAGGTTGCCGGTGGCCAGATCCAAGGCGACGTTCTGGTTGCCGAACAGCGCGATGTAGGCGGTGTTATCGCCACTGAGGGCAAAGGTGCCGTTGTAATCGCCCAAGCCGGTGGCACCGACGCTGGTGAAGTCTGCGGTGAGGGCGGCGCCGTCAAAGATGTTGAGCACCGTATCGTCGGCGATGGCGGAACCGAAGTTGAAGGTAAGAGTGCCTCCTTCGATGGAGAGCGAGCTGTTGAAATCGATGCCGTCGAAATCGACACCGCGGGCGTTGGAGCCGTTGATGTCGATGGTGATCGCGGAGCCGGACTTGAGGGTTACGCCGGCGTTGAAGCTGAGCACTGCGGTGCTGCTTGCGTTGGCGCCGGGGGCGATGGAACCGAAGACCGTAGTTGCGCCGCCGATACTACCGTTGCCTCCGAGGGTGGCGGCGGCGGAGACGTTGAGATCACCCGAGCCGGTGGCAGAGCCGGTGCTGTTGTTGGCGAAGAGGCTGCCGGCGACGATGGAGGTGCCGCCGGTGTAGGTGTTGCCAGCGGTGAGGTTGAGGCTGCCGGTGCCGTCCTTGGTGATGGCCTGATCGGTGCCGTCGATGACGCCGGAGATGGTCAGCCCGGAGGTGGCGCCGGTGGTCGTGATGTTGAGGTTGTTGTTTAACGTCACGGGCACGGCGACGGTGTGGGTGCCCTGGGTGACGGTAATGGCGGAGTCGGCGGCTCCGGCGGAGACGGTGGTGTTGTCGAGGGTGATACTGCTGCCGTTGCCGCTGGAGATCGTGTAGTTGTGATCGGAGCTGTCGAAAATGATACCTCCTATGGTTTGGCTGGCATCGAGATTGATGGAGTGATCGCCGGAATCGAAGGCGGAGGCATCGAACTTGGCGAGGTGTCCGGCGGCTTGCGGAGAGAACGCGGTCCAGTTGATGGCATCACTCCAGTCAGAACCGTCAAAGCCGGCCCAAACGTTTTCCGCTATAAACGAATTAAGAGTGACGTTGGTGGCGTTTTTGACGACCGCGTAGGAGCTCAGGCCGTTGTCGAGCACAACACGATCATCACTGCCGAGGGCGTCGGCCACCAGGTTGTCGAAGGTGCCGTTGATTTGTCCGCCCGAACCGGTGTTGTTGATGATGACGAAGGAGCCGTTGCCATCAAAGTCGTCGATCAGGTTGACGTAGAGTTTACCGGCAAGATCGACGATGCGGTTGTTGCTGATGAAGTTAACCTGATCGTGTTTGCCGGCACCGGGAGCATCTTGGAAAGCGCCAGAGGCCGTAGAACCTCCAATATCGATATGCAGTGCGGCGTCGGCCGAGGTGACCGCATAGTTGCCGGAGATGTCGGTGCGTCCGGTCGTGCCGATGTCACCGGGTGCCAGGGTGCCGCCGGCGTTGGTGAGGGTGTTGGTGGTATTGGTGACGACGGCGGCGCCGGCTGTTGAGGTGAGGTTGGTGGCGTCGTAACTGCGGGTGGCAAGCACGCCGCCGGTCCAGACAAAGGCCTGTTTCGCTCCGTTTCCGTTGGTGCCGCTGATGCCATTGTTGGCCAGCAAGGTGCCTCCGGAGAGGTTAAACGTGGTGGAGCTGCCTCCGGTGGAATGGGCTCTTAATGAAATCCCTCGCGTGCCGAGGTAGTTCAACCGCCCGCCCGAGAGAGAGTAGGTGGTGTCGCCACCGGCGGTATTGTTGCCGATGTAAAGGTCATCGCTGCCCTGGCCGGCGATGTTTACGGTGCCACCGGTTTGGGTTCCGATGAAAACGGTGGCTACGTTGTTGTTACCTCCGTCATTATTAATGCCCTTGAGGCCGAAGTTATTGAATACGTTGAATTCGCCTCCGCTGATGGTGAACGTTTGGGTGCCCGCGGTGACACGGCGCAGCGATGCCTGGCTGTCCAGAGCATTGACCACACCGCCGGTGATTTCGAGGTTGGCGGAGGTCTGACGTGAATTGGAGAGGTTGACCGTGCCGGAGGTGATTTTGATCAGTTGGTCTTCAGTGGTTAATCTATTGGAGACCGTGGTTTCGCCTGAACCGCCAAAGATGAAGGTCGAGCCAGCCTGTCCGCTGATAGAGTTGATCACATTACCCGTGCCAGTCTGGTTGGCCGTGAGGGTGGCGGTAGCCTGATCCAGGCTGATGTCTCCGCCGCCGCTGACCGAGCCGATTGCCAAGGCATCGGTGCGATTATAGTTTAAAGTAGTGCCTGGGTTGAGCACGAGGTTGCCGGTTCCGATATTGCCGGAGGTGCCGCCGTTGCCGATCTGCAGTGCGCCTTGGTTGACCACCGTGTTGCCGGTGTAGAGATTTTCCGCGTTGAGAATCAGCCGGCCGCTGCCGGTCTTGGTGAGCCCGCCGCCGCCGGTGACATCAATGGCGGAGTCGATTTGGATGATGCCACTGGGATGGGCGGTGGTGATGACGCCTTCGCCATTACCGAAGGTTATGGAGTCGAAGCCGGAGAGGGTGGCGAGTGCGGCCGCGCTGTTCGCGAGGGCACCGCTGCTGATGACCAGCGAGTTGCCGGCTCCGGCGCCGGTCACAGCTTGAAGTGCGCCGGGGGATAGCATCAGCGAGTTGATGGTCTTGCTGGTGATCCCGGTTTCGCTGGTGGTGAGCAGGACGTTGTCACCGGTCTCGCCGGGTGCGGGGGTAGCGGCACCGGCGATGGTGGCTGCTGTTTCGTTTGAGCTGAGGTAACGCAGGCCGTTGATTGAGTCGTGGGTGATGAAGCGACCGGTGCCGCTGTCGCTGCCGTAAAGCCAGGGGATGATGGCCAGATTGGTGGTGCCGGAGTTGATCGTAGACGGGGAGCCGCCGGTGCCGACGAAATCGTTGCCGGAGGGGGCTTCGGTCAGGAAAAACCGCCCGCTTAACGAGGATCCCAGGCCGAGGGTGCGGCTGCTGATGAGAAGGGTGCCGTTGCCCGATTCGCGGGAGAGTGAGCTGGCGTTGAGGGTGGTTATACGGCCGTTGAGGTTGGTGAGATTAATGCTGGAGGTGCCCGGTCCAATGATGATGCCTCCCACGGTCTCGGTTGTATCGACGGAACTGTTGCCGCGGAGTTCGAAGATGGCGTTGGTTCCGTAGAGCGTGATGGTGGCGTTGTCGTTCAGGCGGTCGGCATTGCCGGCGGTGTTGTCGATGTAGAAACGGCCGCCGCTGACGGATATATCGGTCACGCCTAGAATGGAGCCGGTGGTGGAGTCGGAGGCGCCCAGAAAGAGCTGAGCGTTGCTGACGCCACTGATCAGGCTGAATGAGCCGGTGTAGCTGTTGGTGCCGGTGAAGTAGGCACCGGCTCCGGAATTGATGGTGAAGTTGCCCCCTCCTGAGTTGTCGCCGGTGAAGCGAGCCGCACCTGCGTTAACGGTGGTGTCTCCGGTGTAGGTGTTGTTGGCGGAGTAATACCAGGTGCCGGTCTGGTGGTTCAGGCTTACGCTGTCGGCGGCCCCGTCGGAGATGATACCGTTGGCTTCATTGGGCGCGCTGCCCTGTCTACCGTAGAAGTTCAAGTCCGCCGCACCGGTGGAACCGGCGCTGATGGATCCGTTGAGAATCATTATGCTAGTATTCTTGTCGCGACCATTATTGAACGTGTAAGTGGCGTTTTCGCCTACGACAATGAGCGGAGCTGAGATGGTCTGGGTATTGGTATCCGCCGCATTGGCAAGAATTTGAATGGTGCCACCGCTGGTGAGATAGAGGGCGTTACCGCCGGTCGTGCCGATGGTGTAGTCGCCGACTGCGGTTGTGCCGAAGGTGATGCCTCGAATATTGAAGGTCGCCGAGTCGATCAGGATGGGCGTGCCGCTCTCGCCCCAGGTGTTGGCGATGGCGGAGTCAAAAGTGGCGGTGTCGGTATTGGTTTCCCCCGTGGTGGCTCCCGGGAATTCGGCGTCACCCGACCAATTTCCGAGAGTGGTCCAGTTGGCGTCGGCACCTCCGCCGTCCCAAGTGCCGTCGGCAGCATACAGGCCGGTCGCGCACGCTGCGGAGCAAAGCAGAAGCAGTTGTTGGATACGAAATAGGCGCGTGTTGAAACGCGATGGGGTAGTAAACATCGTTTTGGTTTGGGGCCGAGGTGGGGGATGGGCTGACGTCCGAGGGGCAGGGGCATTCAGCAGGGGCGAAGTAAATTATCTGCAATAAGACTGGCTGCCAACTCAGCTGGGGTAAAGTCCTTAGCCTGCTGTATGGAATGTGTTCCATATTGCCATCGTGGAAACGTCGGGGGTGGCCCGTCGTAAAAATCAAAGCAGCTCGGCGCTGGCTTTAAACGAGACTTGTGGAATGAAAGTAGCCTCGAAGGTGTGGAGCACTTGCTGGCTGGAGGTGAGGGTCTCGCTCAAATCCTGGGCGATGCGGGTCGCGATGTCGGTCGCTGAAAACCGGACGATATCGATACGTGCCTCGCGATGGTGGAAATACGGCAGGCGGATCGGTCCGCGGCAAAAGCCGACGCGGCAGATCTGGATGAGTTTTTCGATCAACACCGGCTCTTCGTTACAGATGCCGTCGGCGCCTTCCTGATCGATAAAGGCGACTGCGCATTCGCCTGGGGCGTGGGTCGAGGCTTCGGCCACCAAGGTGGCGGCGTTGCCATCGACAAAACGCACCTGCATGTCGTGGGCGGAAAGGGTGTTGGCGATCACCGTCTTGGCCCGTCGGGAGGGCAGGTAAACCGGGTCGACGATGATCACGTGGCGGATGCCGGCGGAGTGCCAGGCCTCGGCCATGCTGCGGTAGGCAACTTGCCAGTCCTGCAGGTAAGTGGGCAGCGCGATGCGCAGCTGGCTGTCGATCGGCTGGATCAGCACCTGACGCACGCCGTGGTCCTGCAGGGTCCGCAGAACGTCGATGGAGTGCGGATGGGGCGTGTGCCAGAGCACGTAGTCGAGGTTGTGCTCGATCAGGCGCTGGGCGAAGTCAGGGGTCCAGGCTTCCTCGCCGCGGAAAAAGATCAGGTCGGCGACAAATCCCTGTTGGCGCAGACGGTCTTCCAATTCGATGTGCAGGATGCGTGAGTAAGGGGCCACCACCATGGCGTGCAGCCAGACGGGAATGCCGACCACGGCGCGCACGGCTTTTCGCGGGGAAATCTTTTTGCCGACCAGCAGGGTTTGTGAACTGCGGCGACGGTTGAGCAGGCCTTCGTGCTCCAGGCTTTCGTAGGCGAGGGCCACGGTGCGCAGGGGCACGGAGAATTGTCCCATGACTTCGCGCATCGAATAGAACGGGCGGGACTGCGCGCGTTGCAGACGTTTGGCGACCTTGCGCAGGTGCGAGGTGAGGGTCGCCTGCTTACTGAGTTTTTCATCAAACCCGCCGAAATCCGAAGTGAGCAGGTTCGACGGGGGCAGATCGCGCTGAATGGGTTTACGGGCCATGGGGTAAAGTGGGACGGCGGGGTAATAACGGTCGGAAAACGTCAGCTAGTGGATATTTTTTCAGGATGTCCATCTGTTATACACTATGTGCACAGAGGAAACACTTACGGCACCAGCTTCGTTGTGCCTTTAGAGATAACGCCACAGGGGGATACCGTAGCCGGGCAGGGTCGCGACCTTGGTCGGCCGGTGGGCGTAGTCTTTATTCAGCCAGCGCAGCAACGTGGCGCAGATGACATTGGTGAGGGTGGGGTGGTCGATACTGATACGGTCGACGAGAATTTCCCCGTTTCCGGCAAAGGGCACCTCGGTGTAATTATTGCCATAGAGCACCCGATGGCGTCGGGCCAGGGCGACAAAGGCGGCCGGTGCATAAAAGGTGAATTCGGCGGTCGCGCGCTCGTCCAGAATCGCGATACCGATGGGGTCGGCATCCCGGTAGGTTTCCTCGAGCTCAATCGCGAGCGTCGGCGTGCTTTTGTGCACTTCGCATTCGAGTCCGTGTTGGGTCATGACTTTGGCAAAGCTTTCGATGCGTTCCGTCGGGTATTCGGACGGTTCGATGACCAGCACCTTCCGAATGCCATAATTCGTTTTCCACCTGCGGCCAAACGCGGCGTAGCAACGCATGATATCGATGATGATGTCGGGTTTGAAGCCGGCCGTGCGGGTATTGTAGTCGACGATCAGATTGCGCACGCCCTGGTCCTCCAGATGCAACATCGCGGAGCGGTCATGGGTATGGGGCGAAATCCAGATCGCAAAGTTGATACCATGACCGTGCAGTCGCTTGTTGAAGTCGGGCAGATGTCCGCCGATTTCGACATAAGAGATGATGTCCAACGCCATGTTATGGCGCCAGAGTTCGTCGCTGAGATCACGCGAAAGTCTTTTATGGGGATAGGAATAGCGGGATTGCACAAACCCCATGGGAAAGCCGGCCACGGCCCGGAGGGGGATCCGCGTGATATTACTTTTGCCGGTGATCACGGTGTGGCTGCCGCGGATCCGTCTTAACAGACCTTCCTTTTCCAGAACCCCCACCGCGAGAGTGGCGGTCTGCTGGCAGACACCAAAAAAACGGGCGATGTCACGGGACGTGTAGAACGTCAGGTTGGTCGCGTCTCGATGTTTCAGCACGATTGAGCGCAGGTGTCCCGCGATACTCTCGGTCTTGCCGGCGTCGGCAGGAAATCCGGTGAAGTCTGGCAGGCAAATTTCCAACGCGGGCAACAATGTGCGGATCGGCGGTCGGGGCATATTGAATGAATACTGAATGTTTTGAATTAACTGCAAGTGAACAACAACGTTACCACATGAAGTTACCCCGCCTCACCCCTGTTCTTCCTACTCAAAACACGTCATTCAGGATAGTTCCGGCACTCCTGTCGCTGCTTTGCTTGGTGAACTTTGCACAAGCAGATGCCGACGATCTTTATTGGAATGTCACCAGCGGCGATTGGGGCACACTTGGTAATTGGGTGGATGAAAACGATGCTCCGATCGGTGCATTTCCCGTCAATACGACCGGAGACTACTTTTTGCTTAACGGCACTTCGGACACCGCAGCTGAAGCTTCGATTGTTAATGGTCCAGACAACCGAAACACTGGCAGTGTCAGCATCGGTCAATATAACACCCTTATCTTTTCGGGGATCTCTCCGACCGGCACGGCCACTTCGATTCGCAACAATGGCAACTTCGACAACGCAGGTTTGATCACCTCTGGTCTGAGCTCGACGGATCATATTGTTCTGCAGCTCAACTGGAACAGTGCTCTCAGTCCCACCATAAACAATACCGGCACCATCCAGGTCTCCCAGGGGGCCCTGCAGTTAAACCTTGGCAGTGGCAAGATCACGAATGCCGGCGGTCTGTTGCTCGCCAAGTCAGGCGCCCTCATGAACCTGACCCGAATCACCGAGGGCGGCACTGTCCGTAGTGAGACGGGCGGCGTAATTGAGGTGGGCGGTTCGTTTCAGGCCACGGGAACTTCGAATTTCACCGGAGTCACCATCGATAATCAGGGCTCCTTTGAATCAGTGTCGTCCGGAACCATTGTCAGCGGCGGCCGTGTTGTTAACGCGACTCTGGATGGGGCCACGGCTTTTGACAACACCGGCACCACGTTGGTGGCGAATACCGGCACGGTCGCGAGTGACAGCTCCACCGAGCACAGCGCGCGCATTGATCTCGCTGGCACCGCGACCTTCACCAACAGCGGATTACTGAGTATTCAGAATTCCACGACACGCACCTCCGGGGCTGCGACGTTCATTCAGAAGGCGGTGTTCTCCATCAATGCGGCCGGCGTAACCTTCACCAACACCGGCACGATCGAGGTCCTCCACGACTCCACGCTGGCCGACACCTCCGCGACCTTCACTTCGGTCAAATCCATGGAAAACGGCGGTCTCGTCCACATCCGCGGCAACGCGAATAATGTCGGTGCCGACCTCACGCTCACCGGTGGATCCACCTACTCGCAAACCGCCCCCACCGCCCGCACGGTTTTGGAGCGCGGGGGTGTGATCAATGCCGAGATCATCCAGATTGATGGCGGTGACTTTGGCGGTGTCGGTTTCATCAAGGGACTGGGCACCACCATCATCACCGACGGCGGACGCCTGGTGGCCGGTGACACCCGTTCGGCCGGGGTGGGGGCGGGTGCCCTGTCGTTCGAAGGGGATCTGTGGTTTGAAGCGAATGCAGCTACTCTCTTCGCCATTGGCGCCGACACAAATTCCAGTGGCCGGGTGGTGATTGAGGCGGGTTATAATTTGGAAATCGGTTCCGGGGTCATACTGACGCTGGCCGATCTGGACGGCAGCGCCACCGCCGGCACCACTTACCGGCTCTTCTCATTGGATGGCGGATCGGTCACGGGCAGCTTTGTGTTGAACACCCTGCCGACGGACTGGGCGGGCTCGTTGGATATCGGTGCCGACTACGTTGACTTCACGCTCACCTCGACCGGCGCGCCGATCCCCGAACCGTCCACCGGCGCACTCTACGCCGGGCTGGGTGTTGTCATGGTCACCCTCGTTCGCCGTCGTCGTCGCACGGCAATCTGAACGGGCACGATGGCAGTCTGCAGGCGTGCGGATACACAACCACACGGCTGTTTCGCCTGTCTCCTTTGTGTATTGCTCTACACGGGCACCCTGAACGGGTCAGCTAGGGGTCGGCTCAACGGTAGACCCGTGCGGCCGAAAACCTCTTTCTCCTTACCCCTGTAGTCAGTGATGTTGCCCCGCGCCGTGTCGTCGTTTGCGGAGGTAAGGTAAATTTACATCCCCCCTGCAAAGCCGGATTACCGGCCCCTTTTTGACCACCATGAAATCCCTCCGCAGCCACGTCGCCGCCTGGTTTTTGACCGGACTTGTTTTATCCGCGCTGCCCTCAGTCTTCGCGCAGAACGATCCGGATAATCCCACCTCCAATAACAACGAGATTATCGCCGTGCCCGCCCCGGGTGCGGTCGTCATCGACGGCAAGGACAACGACTGGGATCTCTCCGGCGGCATCTGGAGCTACAACGACCCCACGCTGGTCAAAAAATACTCCGTCTGGACCCATGTCATGTGGGATCAAAAGGGCGTCTACCTGCTCATGCGTTACTCGGACATCACCCCCCTGCAAAACGCCACCCGCGGTGTCGACTTCGACCAAAGCTGGCGCGCCGACGCCTTCCAGGGCCGCGTGGTGTTTGACGGTGGCACTCCCGAGGAGCACCAGATGCACATCAACCAGTTTTACTCCTCCACCGAGGAGCGCCCCTACGTGATCGTTCGCCACGGTGGTTTCAAGACCAAGCCGCCCTACGACAACACCGGTCCGGCCCGCCCCGACCAGGAGGCAAAATACGGCGTCTCCATGGATAAATTCGGCGGCCAGATCGCCTTCAAGGAATGGGACGACGGCCAAGGCTACAATATGGAGTCTTTCTGGCCGTGGTCCTACCTGCGCACCAGCGCCAAACCCCTCAAGGCCGGCGACTCCTTCATCTTCGGCATCGAGGCCATGTGGGGCAACGCCGACGGCACCAAACTCGCCCACCGCCTCGTCGACAATCTCAAGAACGACCTCGTCAACCGCATCTTCTTTTTCCGCGCCAAGGATGGCTGGGGCCGCGTCGTGCTCGGCGACAAAAACAACATCTCCACCACCGAAGATCAGAAGCAGCTCGAGGCCACCCGGCTGAAACTCTTTGTTGATTTCGACACCGTCGGCCCCGTCGACATCACCTACGACCTGCCCGCCGATCGTGATGTCACCATTGCCATCGACAACGCCAAGGGCGAACGCGTGCGCAATCTCTTTGGCCAGTTCCCCCGCGACAAAGGCGCCAATACCGACCACTGGGACGGTCTTGATGACAACGGCACCCCCGTCGCCCCCGGCGCCTACACCGCCACCATCGTCGACCACGCGCCCGTCGGCGTGAAGTTTGTTAACAGTCTCTACAACGCCGCCACTCCGCCCTGGTCCACCGACAAAGGCGCCCGTTATTGGGGCAGCAACCACGGTCACCCGACTTCCGCCGCCACCCGCGGCGATGTCACTCTGATCGGCTTCACCGGCACCGAGGGCACCTCCGGCATCATCCGCATCGACCCCGAAGGCAAGATCCTCTGGAGCGACTCCACCGAGCTGCTCGACATCACCGCCACCGATACGAACGCCTACCTCATCTCGGCTGAAAGCTACAGCAAACGCACCATGATCCGCCGGCTCGATATCAACACCGGCAAGATCACCCTGTTCAACAACGCCGACCGCTCCACCGAGATCCTCCTGCCCGTGCCGCCCAACGAGGTGGAGGACGCCACCATCGCCTACGCCGACGGCAAGATTTTTGGCTTCATCCCCGGCAAAGCCATCTGGCGCCTCGAACCCGACACCGGCGCCATCGAGGCCACGCTCGCGATTCCCGCCGGCCTCGTCGCCATCGACAACCTCGACGACCACCTCTTTGGCCTCTTCACCGACGGCACCATCGCCCGCCTCGACACCGACGGCCTCCGCGGTCCCGCCGTCATCACCGCCCGCGGCCTTCGTCAGCCCGTGCGCTTTGCCTTCAACAACGACCACAGCCGCATCGCCATCACCGATCAGGGCACCAATCAGGTCCTCGTCTACGACGCCCAGGGCAAACTCATCTACACCATCGGCGAGCCCTACGTCTCCGACAGCGGCGAACGCCCCGCCGGCAAATTCATCAACACCAACCTCATCAAGCCCCTCGGTCTCGACTTCGACGCCCAGGGCCGTCTCTGGCTTGCCGAGGCCGTCAAGAGCTGCCGTCGCATCACGCTCTGGTCCGCCGAGGGCAACTTCATCCAACAGTTCTGGGGTTCCGCCGACTACGGCGCCATGGCCGGTTTCCCGCTCACCTTTGATTCCACCCGCTTCATCGCGCATGGCGTCGAGTTCAAGCTCGATCCCTCGCCCGACATCATGAACCGGCCCACCAACGAAACCCCGCTCGGCTTCCACCCCGCGCTCAGTCACGAACGCGGCGTTGTCTACAAGTATCAGGGTCATGAATACGCCGTCACCGTGCCCGGCTACAACAAGCAGACCCATGTCGTCATCGCCAAGCGCAACGCCGCCGGCGTCTTCCAGCCCGTCGTGCGCATCGACTACCCGAACCGTAAGGAGCCCGGCAAGACCTGGACCGATCTCAACGAAAACGGCCTGCCCGATCCCGGCGAAACCACCGAAAACTTCACCGGCCGCACCCATTACTGGAGCAACGGCTGGATGGGCCCCGACCTCACCTTCATCACGCCCGATCAAAACGTCTACCCGCTCAAGCGCCTGACCGACGGCGGCGTGCCGGTTTACGATTTCGGCAGTCCGCAAACCCCCAAGAACGGCTTTAAGCCCGACTTCTCCTCCAACCGTTCCGGCACCATTGCGATGGACTCCGCCGGCAACGTTTCCGACGGCATTAACTACGCCACCGTCGACGGCCGCACCGGCGTTTATCCCAATCCCTTCGGCCGCCACGATGCGCCCGCCGCCCGCCGCGGTCTGCTCATCGCCCCGTTCCGCACCAACGGTGTGGTCGAAGGCGTGCCCGGCGTCGGCAGCATCACCGCCATCGGCGGCGATCGCGGCGAATGGTTCCTCATGTCGATGGACGGTCTCTATATCTCCAGCATCCTCCAGGACTCCAAAGGCGACGTCACCCTCGACGAAACCTTTGTCGGCCAGGAATCCTTCGGCGGCTTCATGTGGCGCGATGAAACCGGCCGCGTGCTCGCCCAACTCGGCGGCGCCTCCTATCGCATCGTTGAGATCACCGGTCTCGATACCATCCGCAAGACACAGCAGAAGATCAACATCTCCGCCGCCCAGATCACCGCCGGCGTAAAGCTCGCCGAGAGCCGTCTCGCCGCCGAGCCGAAGGAGCCCGACACCCTCGTGATCAACCGCACCCGTCTGCCGTCCGAGCCCGTCGATCCCGACACCCGCTCCAAGGATGCTCTCATTGCCGGCGGCGCCACCTTCCGTGTGCAGGAGCAGGGCGACGCCAGCCGTTGGTTCCGCGCCAGCTTCGTGCACGACGGCCGCAACCTCGCCATCATGTGGCAGGTCAACGATGCCAACCCCTGGAAAAACGCCGAAGGCCGTTTCACCCACGCCTTCATCGGGGGCGACTCCGTGGACCTCCAGCTCGACATCCCTGGCCGCGGCACCGTGCGTCTGCTGGCCGCACCGGTCGGCGGTCAAAACACCGTTGTCTACTGGCAGAGCAAAGCCGACACCAAGGACAACCCGACCACCTACGTCGTCGCCAACAACCAGGCCAACGCCCAGACCTTCGACATCGTCAAGCGCCTCGAAAAAGCCAAGCTCACCGTCAAGGTCGGCCAACGCGGATACTCGGTGCTCATGGTGGTTCCAATGGCGGAGCTCGGCATCAACCCCGCCGAGGTCGAGGAGTTGAAAGGCATCATCGGCGTCATCTATTCCGATCCCTCCGGCACCAACCGCGCCTCCCGCATCTACTGGCACGACAAGACCACCGGTCTGGTCTCCGACATCCCCACCGAAGCCGCGGTCCGACCCGCCAAGTGGGGCACCATCCAAATCGGCAAATAACCACCAGCCCGGATCGAGATGTTGCCGCCCTCGTCCCCGGGGGCGTGTTGGATGTGGTGCCGCCAGCGACGTCGCCCACACGGGCGGGGACGCCCGTGGCTACAAGGGGGGATGAAGCCGGTTGAGTCCGGTGTGCCCGGATCGAGATGTAGCCGCCCCCGTCCCCGGGGGTGTGTTGGGTGTGTTGCCGCTGGCGACGTCGCCCACACGGGCGGGGACGCCCGTGGCTACAAGGGGGGATGAAGCCGGTTGAGTCCGGTGTGCCCGGCTCGAGATGTAGCCGCCCTCGTCCCCGGGGGCGTGTTGGATGTGGTGCCGCCAGCGACGTCGCCCACACGGGCGGGGACGCCCGTGGCTACAAGGGGGAATGAAGCCGGTTGGGTCCGGTGTGCCCGGATCGAGATGTAGCCGCCCC
>JBBKWO010000058.1:0-16308 GCA_037969015.1 Opitutaceae bacterium | reverse complement strand
GGGTGGGGTGGGGCTTTGGAAAAACCAAACGTCTGGCGTTGGTTCGGGTGGTCTCAATTTTTTATCTCATTTCATTTCAGAAAATTAAGGAAAATTTGACCGATTTATTTCCACCGGACGCGGCGGAAAGATTTGTTATAAACGCTATAACCAAACGCCCCTGAGTGAAAGTATCAAATCGTGTGTTTACACGCGCTTAACCCCGTGCGCGGCGCAGTGCCATTTGGGCCGGGGAAGCCTGCGCCGCTAGTTCGATCACATCACCGGAGGCGAGCACTGGATTGATCGCGCCTCGGGCGGTTTCGATGGTCCGGCCGGCCCGGATGATCCGCACCGCCTGACTGACACCCTCTACGCCCGCCAGTTGTTTGGCTGCCAGCAACGTCAGTTCCTTGCTCCACGGAAGCTCGGCCACCACGCCGGTGCGCGGGTCAAAAAACACCACCGCGCCGTGCTTGGAAAGTTTGGCCGCCGCCGAGATGCCGCCTTTGGCTAAGTGGAAGGAAACATCAGCCGCCGTGTAGGTGATTTTGCCGGTGCCGCGGACCGTCGCCGAGGTCACGTCCGTGGTGAGCGACAGGGTTGCGACGGTGGCTTTGCCGGCCACTTTTGCCACACTGCACCCGGTGCCGATCGTGACGAGGGCGGTCACGACCAAGAGTGTCGTCACCCGGAGGTTTAAAACAGATTCCGGCAGGTGGAGACGACGCATGGGGTGAAGGCGTGGTGATGGAAATCACTGCCACGTGCAACCCCGCGGTCGGTTCCTTAGCCAATTTTTAGCAGCTCGACATCGAAAATCAGGGTCGCGTTTGGCGGGATCGCGCCGGGATAGCCTTCGGCGCCGTAGCCTAACTCTGGCGGCAGGGTGAGTTGCACCTTGTCGCCGACCTTCATCGTGGCGACGCCGATATCCCAGCCGGAAATCACTTGCCGCGCGCCGAGCACAAAGCTGAACGGCTCGCCACTTTCAACCGAGCTGTCGAACACCTTTCCGTTGGTGAATCGGCCGGTGTAGTGCACGGTAACCAGGTCACCCTTTCTGGGCGTCGGACCGTTGCCGGCCTTGAGGTATTCGATTTTGAGTTCGGGTTTGGCCATGATGGTGAAAGTGGGGAAATGGTTCGGGCGCTCAGGATCAACCGATTTGCACGACAATGGTTTCCTGGCCGAAGGTAACGCGGTCACCACCCATGACCTTTTTGCGTTTCTGGGTCTCGACCACGCCATTGAGCAGCACTTGGCCTTCGCTGATGACGGCCTTGGCGGCGCCGCCGTTTTCGGCGAGCCCGGCAAACTTGAGCAGCTGGCAGAGCTCGATCGGCTCGGCTTTCACGGTGATGACGGTGGGGGCGGATTTTGAGTCAGGCATGTTGAGAAACGTCTGCGGGGCGATTCGGGGCGTCGATGGAAATATTGGGTTGGTGTCAGGAAATGCTGCATCATGTAGCCGTCCCCGTCCCCAGGGGTGTGTTGAATGGATTCTCGCTGGTGATGTCGAACACACGACCGGGGACGGGCGTGGTTACATTTATCCTTTAACCAAATACCGACCAACCGGCCCGTTGGGCGATCAGCTCGAGCGCGGCGGTGCCGAGCAGGGAGTTTCCGTTTGCGTCGAGACCCGGCGACCAGACGGTGATCACCGCTTTGCCGGGCACGATGGCGAGGATGCCGCCGCCCACACCGCTTTTGCCGGGCAGGCCGACCCGGAACGCAAAATCACCGGCGCCATCGTAGTGTCCGCAGGTGACCATGAGCGAGTTGATGCGGCGGGCGCGGGTGGGGGAGACCACGTTTAAACCGGTCAAGGGGTCCTTGCCTTTGTTGGCAAGAAACAGGCCGGACTGGGCCAGTTGCCGGCACGACATGGCGATCGCGCATTGGTGGAAGTAAACGCCAAGAACCTGGTCCGGGTCGTGTTCAATCACACCGTAGGACCGCATGAAGTGCGCGAGGGCGAGATTGCGGTGGCCGTGCTCCTGCTCGGATTGCGCGACCAGTCGATCAATGATGATGTTCTCGTCGCCGGCCAGAAAACGCATGAAACGCAGGATCTCGCCGATCGCCTCCTTGGGTTTGTGTCCGCCGAGGATGACGTCGGTGACGGCGATGGCGCCGGCGTTGACGAAGGGGTTCCGGGGTCTGCCGTTCTCGTGCTCAAGTTGCACGATCGAGTTGAACGCATTGCCGGAGGGTTCACGATCGACCTTGGACCAGAGGCGATCGCCCAAGCGGCCCAAGGCGAGCGTGAGGGTGAATAATTTGGACACGCTCTGGATGGAAAACTGTTCATCGGCATCGCCGGCGGTCACGACAGGCCCCGAAAGCGGCGCGATTGCGATGCCGAACTTGGTCACCGGCACTTTGGCCAACTGCGGGATGTAGTCGGCCACGCGCCCGCGTTGTTCGCGGGCGTTCAACTCCAGATAGACCTCGTCGACCAATTGCTGCAGTTCATCCATGGTTTTGAATCAGTGTGCTCATGGCACACTTTCAAGCATACCCACAACGGAGTTTGCGAGTTTTCTGGATCAGGGGAACAAACCGCGCGCGGCCTTGGCCTCGGCCACGCGTCCGATGCCGAGCGTGAGTGCCGCGAGACGGCGCGAGCAGCCGAGCTTTTTGCGCTGGTTCTCCACGGCCTCACGGGAGCGGTCGAGGATGGAACAGAGTTTTTGCAGGACCTCGTCGCGGGTCCAAAACAGACTTTGCAAATCTTGCACCCATTCGAAATAGGACACCACAACACCGCCGGTATTACAGAGAATGTCGGGGATGATCTCGATGTCACCGCGCTCGGCCAGGATGTTGTCGGCCTCGTTGGTGGTCGGGCCGTTGGCGGCCTCGGCGAGCACGCGGCATTTCAGGCGCGATGCATTGGCCGGGGTGATCACGCGTTCCATCGCGGCCGGCACGAGCACCGTGCATTCGAGCTCGAGCAGCTCTTCGTTGGTGATGGCGTCGCCACCGGTCCAGCCGGCCAGGCTGCGATGGACAGCCACGTGGGTGAGGGCGGACTTGAGATCGACGCCGCGCGGATTGTGGTAGCCGCCCGAGATGTCGCTGATCGCGATGACGCGCACCCCGTATTCGTCGAGCGCCAACGCGGCCTCCGCACCGACGTTGCCAAACCCTTGGATCGCGGTGGTGGCGGTGCGCGGATCGATGTTCATGGCCTCGAGCTGGCGCTTGATCAGGTAGGCGACGCCGCGGCCGGTTGCCTCGCGGCGACCTTCGGAGCCGCCGACCGAAATGGGTTTGCCGGTGACGACCGCGGGCACCGAGTGGCCGACTTGGTTGGAGTAAGTGTCCATCATCCAGGCCATCACCTGTTCGTTGGTGCCCATGTCCGGGGCGGCCACGTCGGTGCTCGGTCCGACAAAGGGAATCATCTCCTGCATGTAGCGGCGCGAGAGGTTCTCCAGTTCGCGTAGCGAGAGTTGTCGAGGGTCAACGGCGACGCCGCCCTTGGCACCGCCGTAGGGCAGGCCGGCGAGTGCGCATTTCCAGCTCATCCACATGGCGAGTGCGGCGACTTCGCCGATGGTGACGCCGGGGTGAAACCGGATGCCGCCCTTGGTTGGTCCCATCGAAAGGTGATGTTGCACCCGGTAGCCTTCATAGACGTGCACGGTGCCGTCGTCGTGCTTTACCGGCACGGTGACGGTGAGGCACCGCTTGGGGAGTTTGGTTCGCTCACGCAGGGTCGGGTCGAGATTCATCAAGTCCGCCGCGAGATCAAACTGGCGGCAAGCCATGCGGAAAACCTGGGAGTCATAAAGCGTTGCGGCGACTTTTGGCAGGGGCGTTTGGCTCATGTGCTGAAGCTAATCGGGATCACCGTTTACCGCAACGTGGCAGACGCGATGACCGGAATTTCGTTGGACGGGCGTAGGTCGTCAGGGCTGCCGTTTTAAAACCAGACTGGCACTGTGGATGAATCCGCCCTGCCAGGTGGACTCGGAGCGCAGGGTCAGGCCCGCGGACTTTAGCAGTTGGAAAGACTCGGGCAGGCCGCGCACCGCGAGACCGGTCTGCCAGCGGAAAAACATCAGCATGAGTTTGAGCCGGCATTGTGCCCGCAGTCGTTGCCAGCCACGCCGGGGCAATTGGAAATCGGCATGTAGCCAGAGTGCGCCGGGTTTGAGTGCGGGGAGCAGGAGTTCGATCAATTGCTCCACTTGATCGTTCGAAAAACAATCGAGGAAAAACAAGGTGGTCACCGCATCGTAGGTGTCGGCGGGAAACGTGGTCGTGAGCGCGTCGGCCTGTCGCAAGTTTACCCTGGCGCGCTCCTCGCTGGTCAGGCGTTGTTCCGCATGCCGAAGCATGCCGGCGCTGATATCCACTGAATCGATCTGTGCGTGTGGTGCGATCCGGCAGATGTGTTTGAGCCCGCGACCATCGCCATCGCCGAGCAGGAGGATGCGTTGGCAATCGCGCAGTTGAGCGAAGTGATGAAAGCGCGCGCGTTCCAAGGCCCGCCCGAATACGAGAAACTCAATCGGCTTGTAGCAGAGCGCGAGTTGGTCGTATCCGCGCACTTGGATTGTGGTGTCGCGGGAAGGATCGGCTGCATCTTGGGTGGACCCGGATGGTGCCTCTGGAAAAGGAGTCATTGGTATCGATGGAGGCGGGTCAGGGACGGACAGCACGGAATCTTGTCGACCTGCAAATAAAAGGTGACGGGCACGGATATTCGGGTCGAAACATTCCGCGGTCGATTTTTTACAAAAAACCTCACGGATCTTGCGGAATAGTAAGCCTTAGCGGGTTGCGTGATGCGAATTAGTTTAATACTTTCAGCCTGACGCGCAGCGGTGCGCGCGTTGTCGGGGCCTACGTCTCGGGAAATCTGCCAGCCTTCAATCCTAGAAACACCAACCTCCACATGGAAAAATTCATAGACAGTATATCAGAAACCTTGGGCCAGTATGTGCCCACCGTGATCGGCGCGCTGATCATTTTCGCCGTCGGCTTCCTGCTGGCCCGTCTGCTCAAAATGGGCATTGCCCGCGGGCTGACCAGCATCGGTCTGGACAGCACGATGAAAGAGAAGACCGGCCGTGACCTCGGTCTGGCTGCACTGATCGCGAATGTCGTTTTCTACCTGATCATCCTTTATGTCACCCTGATGTCGCTCGGCGTGCTCGGTATTGAAGGCGTGCTGGATCCGGCCAAGCAGATGCTGGCCAAGTTCCTCGACATGATCCCCAACGTCATCGCCGCCGGACTCATCGGTGTGGCCGGCTACATCATTGCCCGGATTATTTCCGGAGCCGTGCTGATCATTTCGGTGGGACTCGATAAATTTTCGGCCAAGCTCGGGTTTGGCGAAGATTTTAAAATCTCCAAGCTCCTCGGCACCTTCACCTTTGTGCTGATCCTCGTGCCGGTGCTGATCTCGGCGCTCGATGCCCTGAAAATTGCCTCCATCTCCGAGCCGGCCACCGCGATGTTGCAAAAGCTGCTGGATTTTGTGCCCAACCTGATCGCGGCCGGAGTCATTCTTGGCGTGGCCCTTATCGTGGGCCGCTTTGTGCGGAACATCATTGTCGAGTTGCTTAAAAACGCAGGCACAGACACCGCAGCCGAAAAGATCGGCGCCTCCCAGTTCTGCGGAGCGAAGGGCGCGTCCTCGGCCATCGGCAACCTCGTGCTGTTCTTCATTATGTTGGGTGCCTCCCTGTCCGCGGTTGAGGCCCTGCAACTTGATCGTCTGGCCGACGCCTTTGGTTCATTGCTGGCGTTTACCGGCAACGTGGTCATCGGCTTGTTCATCATCGCGGTGGGCAGCTGGCTGGCCGGGATCGCTTACACGCGTATGCACAAGGACGGTCAACCAACTCTCTCGGCGGGTATCGCTCGCATCGCCATTCTCGGCTTTGTGCTCGCGCTCGGTTTGCGCGCCATGGGCATCGGCGAAGACATCGTGAACCTCGCCTTTGGTCTCACCCTCGGTGCCGTCGCCGTGGCGGTTGCCCTGTCCTTCGGCCTGGGCGGTCGCGAAGCCGCCGGCAAGCAGATGGATCATTGGCTGGCCAAGTGGCGCGGCGGTAACTGATCCGGCTCCGCGTTTCCGCACATTTCATTAGCGAAAGCCGCTCCCAAACGGGGGCGGCTTTTTTCTGATATCCCAACCTCATAGGGGGAATTCCTGTGGTTTAGCTAGGGATGGACCTGATTATCCTTCACGCGAAATTTACGTATTTATGGAGTCGTGCGTCCTCTTTGCCTGATCATTGCCTGACCGGCCCGTAACCAAACCTCCCGTATGAAATTCACCTTACTGCTGCGTGCCACTTTTCTGCTGGGCGCAACGGCGGCGCTCTTTCAGGCCAATCAGGGACGGGCTCAGGTGGCGATAAACTCAGATAATTGGGGATTAGTTGAAGGCGATACCTCTGGAATGGTCGTGATCTCATACGGGTCCAGCGGGGCCACCAGCACGACTATCGCCGGCTATGGCTCGTTGGTGAATTCGCAGAACCTGAAATTGGTCGCCTATGACGGTGCGGCAGATGTCTGGCAGTCAACCGGACTCATATCGGATCCGACTATCTCGAAACGGCGGTTTCAGGTGATTAACCTGCAGCTATCCGCAAACGTCTTACCCGAGCCGCCGAGCTATGCACTGGGCATGGCAGCGCTGACATTTCTAGGGGTGGCCTATGGTCGTGCGCGTCAACAAGCTTGAATGCTGACGCCAAGGACCCCGGATGATTGGAGCGGTATAGGCGGACTTTTTGTGGATGGATTCAGCAATCTGTTCACATTCAGATGATTGAAGTATTTTTATTTGGGAACTTTTATCCGCAGGCGTAATCTACAGGGTGTTCTGTGGAAACGCACCAGCGGTGGTTTCGCCCCGTCAGCCGGTTATATTCTCGGCTACTTCGGAGTTGCCACTCGCCTGCATCCTTCAGAATTTGAACAGATCTATTCTATCCCAGATAAGAATATTCGATAACCCATAGATAAACATTATGACGAAAACCACCGTTCGTGCCCTCCTCCTCACCGCATCCATGCTGACCGCCTCCCTCTGGGCTGCGGATACAGTATCTTTCCCGAGCGCCCCGGCTGCTTCTGCTGCGAAACAGCAAAAGCTGCTCAAGGTTTGCACGCTGAACACCGCTCAAGCCAACCAAGAGTTCCAAGCCAATGTGCAACTCGTCCAGGCTCAGCGTAAGCTGGCAATCGACACCAATACCGCTCTCGAAAAGGAGACTGACGCCAAGAAGAAGAAGAAGCTGAAGGCTGATCTCGACGCTTTGCTCGTGAAGCTCAACGAGAACAACCAGAAGATGATCAAAACCTACGGTTTCTCCCTCGAGCGTTCCTACACCGTCTCCATCGAGAAGGCCGACGTCTACATGCTCGTCACTGACGAGGAAGCCGCCCAGATCGAGAAAGCTCAGGCTGCCTCCAAGAAGTAAGCATCTTAGCTAACTTTATACGTTCAGGCCGCGGATTTATTCCGCGGCCTTTTTTGTAGGCCAATCAAATCACTGAGTCCGGATCGAGACTCGTTTCAGGCAACTCCGGTGGGCAATCCCGTCCGGCGGGTTTATCCAGACCAAAGTAGATATTGGCCTCTTTGGTTGTCAGACCCCAGATGGTGGCACCGGAGACCAGCACGGGGATCAGAACCGCCAGGACCTGAAGACCGATCACAAAGAATGCGATGATTGCGGAGACGCCCAACAAGACAACGGCCAGCCAGGAAAGAATCAGCGTGAGTATCCGGATGAACCGCGATTTTTGGAGGATGCCTAAGACCACCAGCACGCAACAGACGAAGTTGAGACCATTCACCACCGTTTGGTTGAGCGGGAGCACCTGCATGGAGGCCACGGTTTGAACGGCACCGATCACGCCGATCACCAGATTTACCCAGACGACGACCTTGAGCGATGTCGGCAGTGCGTTGATTCGTTTGATCATGAAAAGAATTGTGCCCACGGTCGGGTGGGTTGAGGTCGCAATAGTAGGTTCTCGTTTACCAACTGGATTCGATGATCGCGAAGGCGTGCTCGACGAGTGATTTCCCCTTTGGCACCGGCGGGAGTTCGCTGGCCCGGGTGCCGTAGAGCTCGCAGGCGACACCGACTTCATCGCAATGCGCCTTGATGGTCCGGGCGTAGACCGGCGAGTGGATTTTGTCGCGCGTGCTGGATTGAGAATAAAGGAAGAGTGCAGGCCCGCCCGCCTTGATGAAACCCAGTGCCGGCTCCAATGCGAACGGCTGCTGGATACCGATGCAGGCTTTGACGCCAAAGTCCCGCTCATAGGCGAGATACTCGGCGACCATCGCCCCGGCGGAGGTGCCTCCGGTCACTACGCGGTTGATATCGAGGCGATAGTCGGCGGCATGCTCGCGCAGAAAGGTCATCGCCTTGCCCGTCTGCACGAAGATTTTTTCGTAGTCTTGAGGGCCGATGTTGTCGTTCGCTCCTTTGTCGCCGAGCAGCGGGTAGCCGACGCTTGCCACGGCGTAGCCGCGCTCGATCAGTTGCAAAAAGTCTCTCTTTAACGGGATTCGGGTTTTCTTCCCATAGCGGAAACCTCCCCCATGAAATAACACCACCAGCGGTGCGGGCTTGTCGCCGGCCTCCGGTAGCCAGAGGTCGAGCGTCGACCGCTCGTAATCCGTGCTGTAGCGGACATCGGCATGAGTCGGTGGCTCCGCGGAGAGGGCCAGGCAAGGGAACAAAGTGCAGAGTCCGAGTGAACGAAGCAGGTTTTTCATGCGGTGCGTTAGGCTATGTTTTTGAAATAAACCGGTCCAGCGTGCTTTCTCGCCTCACTCGTAGCGCGACTGCGATGGACCGGTTTATTTCGAAAACACGGCCTAGTGTCCTGTCATTCAAATGCCCTTAATAATTCCTTCGGCAGAGATAGCCGCAAAGAGTCACAAAGAAGCGCAAAAATAACGGGCAGTATGACTGATGGATTGTTTTTTGCGACTCTTGCGCCTTTTTGCGGCCAATAATCCATGGGGTTTAATGCAAGGCACTTCGATGACGGGACACTAGCGGATGTGCGGAAATTGCGGCGTCAAACGACAGCGCGAGGTGGACGGTCGAGTGCAGCCAAGGATTGACTATATCCCGGCTTACCTGCCCGAAGTGGGGAAATCCATGCCTTCCCATGTGTTGATCGGGATGGCCTTCAGGGTCTTGGCGGACTTCGGGTCCTTGTTGGTTAGAACGCTGATCTGGAGATATCCCCAAGGTTCGTAGACGTCCTCTGGGAACTGCGTATAAGTCGCGGTATCGCCCTCGGCGGGGTTGGGGGGGGCATCGTGATTCGTCTCTGAATCTTTGCACCTGATTTCGAATGTGTAGTCACCCTCGGCCGCCGGTTGGCCTGTCTTCCAGGTCAGTATTGCCGGGGCCAACGATGGGTCCTCCTCGATTTCGAAGGGACGGTTGCTAATCGCAGCGAAGGCGTAAGTTCCCGGCTTGGTCACGTGCAGAGAGCCCTCGATGTGAACCTGACCGTCCCGGGTCTCAAACCTCTCAACGGTGAGCTGAAAGGCATTGCGATAACGGTAGTCAGTGGAGGTGATGATTTGGAAAACCGAGAGCGCCACCGTCAGTATCACCACGACGTAGGGCGGGATCAGTAATGCGGCGATGGCTTGATCGTCATTTTGGCGTGCCTTGACCGCGAGGTAACCAATGCCAACCAGATAAAAAACGATGGTGATTAGCCCCAGGGTTTGCCGGGTATCGTGTGCTTGCGCATAGCCGTGGAATTGAGTGGCGAGCAGCATGAGACCGATGTGTCCAATCGCCATCGGGCCGATATAGAGGATGCACGTGGTGACGGCTGCGTGCCAAGGCCGGTTGAGTCGGAGGTGGTGGATTAAACTTACCACCAGGACAACCGGCAGACTCCATAAAAAGGCGCTCTGCCAATGACCATCCAAGTCCAACAGGGCGTAGCCCAATGGCAATGAATCCGAGTTCTGGAGGATTTTCACCACGATGATGGTGACCCAGACGAGCCACCCTATCAGCAGATCAAAGGCAACGGCCTTGGGATCGATCGCCCCGATGAGTTTGGCCAAAAGATTTTTGTTTTGGGGTAGGGTAGAGGCGGGTTCCATGAACTGTGGAAATAGCCCTGCTCGGTAATAATAGAAAGGCTTCATTTCACCACACCAGCTTGGCGGATGATTAGTAGGGGTTGCGTGGCCGCGTCAAGTGGAGCGTCGGCGTTTACACTAGCAAGTAACCGGTGGGCTGGGGGGGGGGCACAAAACACTCGACCACCACCAGTCATCTCCGTGAGGTGGCACTTATGTTTAAACCCCGGCGCACCCTCTCAATCTTTATTGGAGCTTGTTTTACTTTAATGCCTTGGGCGCTTAAATCAGCCGGGGTTAATGCCGGCGTCCCCGTCCCCGCCGTCAGCATGGTTCACGACGGTGATCGGTGGGTTTGTCTCGGTGACAGTATTACCGCCCTCAATTGCTACCCGCCCCTGCTCAGCCGGGTATTTAACCACTACCATCCCGACAAGACCCTTACGGTCATCAATAGCGGTCAGGGTGGAGACACCGCCAGTGCGAGTCCCGAGAAGCTGGTCTCACGCGTGCTGAAGTATGACCCCACCATCGTCAGCGTCATGTATGGCATGAACGAAGCCATCAACAAATGGGGTGGCGCATGGACTCGTGAACGCGTGCAAACCGACTACCGCGAAGCGCTCACCTACATCACCCGCACCCTGCGCGAGCAGGGCATCACCGTGCTTCTCATGTCACCCACGCTCACGGATCCTTCCAATCACAGCTACTTCACTCTGGATCGCACCCCTGGCTTCCTTCGTGAGTGCGCCGACATCGTTAAATCCGTGGCCGAGGCCGAAGGCGCCCATTACATCCCCACGCAGGAAATGTCCTCCAACTACCAGGATAATGCACCCCGCGGTATCGCGCTCACCACCGACGGTGTGCACCCCTCGGCGCTCGGGCACTATCTGATCGCCCGCAGCCTCTGGGAAGCTTGCGGCTTTGACCGACCACTGGGCTCCGGCGGCGAGCGTTCGGTTTACGCGACCGCGTCCGCTACTCCCGCCGTATCGGCGTCGTTGGCGTCACCTTTCGTGCAAACCAACGCCACCGGAGTCGGTCTGACCTTTCAGGCCGAGACTTCGGCCACCTTGGAGCTGACTTGGAGCCTAGCCAAACGCACCACCGATAAAGCCGTCTATGCCGATACCACCGCCAAGGGCACCGCGACCGTCGATTTGGTCGCCGGAGCCAACTCTTGGACTCTCCCGCTCGCAAACAACGTGCTGCCGCAGGAGCCGGGTCAAAGCGCCAATCTCCTGCTCACCGTGCGTAGTGGAGACGCTTCGCAGCTTTACCTCCTGGATCTGAGCCGCACGCAGGTCCTCCACTTCAAAGACGACAAAGTCTCCGGCGTGGTGGAGACCGACTACGAGCGCCCTGCAGGCAACCCCCTGGCGAATTGGGAGGTCACCCGCTCCGGCGATTCACTCACTCTTAGTTTCGAGGTCTTCGACCGCGACATTGCATCCGGCGGCACCTGGCCCTTCAACCGCGACGGGCTCAATCTCATGCTCGATTTCCGTCCCACCGATCGTTTCGCCGACATCGGGGTGGATCGAGAGGTCACCCAGACCTTCATCAATGTCTTGGAGGAACCCTTTTTCGGAATCGGCCTGCGCGCCTGGACCGGTCGCGGTCTGGATTTTGCCTCCTACGTGGGAGGAGGCAAAACCGACACCGGCTACGTGGCCAAACTGCTTCTTAAAGATAACTTTGATCTAAAAAACACGGTCAACCTGAGCAAACGCGACTATGTCGGCCTGCTCGTGGCCGTATCGGAGGAGCTGACAACCGACGGCAAAACCGTCCGTAAAACCACCGCCTCACAGAACAATGACACCGCGGTATCCCTCTACGCCAACAACCTCATGATTCTCGACCTGCGCAACAAAATCACCGGAGACCAGATTATCAACGGGCACCTCACCTCCGCCCGGCTGGAGTAGTATTATCGCGGGACGGGTTTGGCTTCCGAAACAACGGGCATGCCTTACGCGTGCTCGGGCCGCCACGTTAAGGAAGATCGAATCCCCCCGCGCTTATGCTTCAGCTGCACGTCAATTCTTGCCCATTTACGACCGACCCCGTCTGTGTGCCCGCAGATTTGTGCCGTGGGTCAATTATTCCAACTGCTATGGATTAATTAAACCCGAGCCAGCGATCCGGAAGCGCATCAATGGAAATGGGCTCAACATGTCCGTCAAAATAGGCCAAAACAGTCGTGTTTCCTCCGTAGTTCTCAAACCGCTGCGGCGTCCAGTCCCACAGATAGACAAAGCCGCCGCTACTTTGTAGAAATTCGTGGTCTGCTACGCCCAGCATGGGAGTTCGAGTCGGTTCGAGCGGGCCCAATCGCCCATGGGCATCAGATATGGTATAGAGATTATTGGCATGGGTGCTCGCTCTCCAGACCGCCGTGTTATGCCAATAGGATGTAGTCTTGTAGTAAGCGGTATTCTTCGCGCCTGTCGTTAGGAACTTCCCCCTGAATTCACTCGAAAGAGCCAGCGGGCTAACCTCCGCCTCGGTGTGCACCGATTTGTCGGGAGCACCCAGATACAACGAGTAGCCGTTGTTGATATAGTAGGGGTTGTAGTCGATGGTGGTCACTCCGTTGGTATCAACCCGCTCATTGTCGAAATAGTTTCGGTTATCGATAAAATGCATCAGCCACGCTCCGGCCACGCTTCTTAAGTTCGATGAACACTGGGTCTTCTTGGCGGCTGCTCGAACTGACGATACGACGGGGATCAGAATGGCCGCAAGCACTCCGATAATCGCTATAACGGTAAGGAGCTCAATCAGGGTAAAGCCCGATGCCTTCTCTTGGCGGTGGGCGCGTTCAGGTAGTGGTAAACAGGCGGGGGTAGGGATGAGTTTCATATGCTTTACTGAAAACGGAACGGGGCGGAGTGGGGTCTGGCGACGACAGCAGCGATCTGTCGCTCATCACGTAAATTGCGTAATGGAATTTTATTACCGCTCTGTATCTGGCTGTATTTCAAACGAGACAGATTTCATACAGCAGATGGTGCCCGGCGATTTCATGGAGTGTCCCGGTGGAGGGCCATAGGAGTTTGCATCGCTAAATTCATTAAGAATAATTACTTAACGGGATTTCCGTTGTCGATTTCACGACAGTAAAACTCGATGGCTGACGGGCTTTTTATTGAAACGGAAAGCTTAGCCCGCGTGGTTCGTCTTATTCTGAGTCAGACTTTCTGCATGTAACTCCTGCCGTAAAGAGTGCCGCGGCTAGAAATGGATTCGGAAGCAAGAGATGGTCTCTATTTTTGAGATCACCGCCGGAACCTATATATGCCATATATTTATATGTAACGATAGGTGCTGATATGAGAAGGCTGAGACTGCCGACACCTATTATAAATAGCTGAAGCAATGATTTCATTGAAGAGCGTTTTAGATCCGTGACCGCGCGGGACGCTTACGTTGAAAACGCGATCCGGTCTTCCGCTGTCGGCAAGAAAAACTGGCTGTTTATCGGTCATTCCCAGGCAGGCCAACGCTCGGCGATCCTCTACTCGATCATCGTCTCGTGTCAGCGCCACGGCGTGGAGCCGCTCGTTTACCTGCGCGACGTGCTCACACTACGCCGTTGGACGCCTCAAGTTACCTCGGCATAAACCGGGATCAGAGATATCATATTCATCAAGCGCATCCTCTGCATGGATATCATAGCCATGTAGAGCCTTTCCCGTCCGCCTCTTTATCTACTCGTCAAGGTGGCACCCGCCCGGGCGCTTACGCTACATTCAAAGTGATTTGGCAATAAAGTAGCATCTAACGGCCTGACCCCGTCCGCTCGACCGCTCGACGCCATTTGCTCACCAAAGGCTATATACTGAAATCATTGTGAACCACAGCTATCGCGAACTCCAGCTCACTTCCGCACTCCCAATAATGAAGATGATATTCGTAGTCAATGTCCCGGCGCCATGCCTTACATTTACCGCGTGTTATTTGCTTGCTGCCGCCTCCCGATTTTTCGCGGAGCGCATGCGTGGCACTGGTGTTTAATATTAGTATAGTCTCTGCGCATGACTTTAGTAATTTACTGCATAGGGGCTGGGCGTGGAGGTTTAAGTCTAGTATGCTTTGGAGGAATTTCGAACTAACGGAGTATGGTCTAATGGGGTTTCCGCTAATACCTTGTGCAAGGGCGTGTTTGGCGGTATGCGCATTAATTACTTCTATTAGGTCTGCTGAGCTGGTGCAGTCAGAGATGCAATCGTCGGTTTTGATATTTAAAAGGAGTTAATTGGTATTTGTTATAATATTCGCATCATTCGATATATGTATCGGTGTTAGTGTGTCGCAGGGGCCTTCTGCGCATGTTATTGTAGCAGATATGTTGGTATATTTTATCGCATCGCCTGTATGTGTGAGTAGCTCAATGGGGGTCGCCTGGCGATTATTGTTGTAGGAGTGATGGTGGGCGGCGAGTATTGCGAATCTGGTAAAGGCTTCGTTGAGTGGGGCGCCTCTATGGGAGGTATTAATGCTGGGTGATAATTTGAAGTCTTCATACAAAATATCCTTTGCTTCGGTCAGTTTTTCTAGCGTGGGAAAGTGCTTAATTGTTTTATTTATTACGGCTATGATGTCCTGGGCTTGTAGTTCGTTGTTTCCGTATAATTCAAGGGCTTTTTCTAGGATTGGACGTATCGGGATTTTGTTTTCGGTATAGAGTAGGTCGAGGGTATGATTGTCTATACAGGCCTGAAGCCAATTACCGCTCGGGATTTCTTGAAGGAGGAGAATGCCGTCGATGAATTGCTCAAATCTTGTTTTTCCTTCATCGGTATTTGGGCATGCGTAAAGATATGCATCGCAGTATAATGTATTCATTACGCTTTTTTAATGCGACGCTTTTTTATTGCTGCACTTAGGATGTCGGCTGCGTTGCCTTCGCTTTCGTCGAAAAAGCCCTTTGGCCAGTTTGGTATAGCGCCATATTCGTTGATTCGAATGGGTGTGTAATTTGACTGGTCTTTTGTTTTTTCTACGAAATATAGAATGACATTCTCGGGTATGTTTGCCTCGGAGGGGTCAGGCCGAAACATGTTAACATGTGCGGCGTATTGATACGGCTGGTGTGTCGACATGGGTCCAAGACCGACGCGTCGGCAGCGTTCGTAATCCGGGAGAGAAGCGGGGTGACCGGTCCGGAGTTCATGATGGCCGGAGGTTTTGCCATTTTCATAACACAGGCGAGGGGAAAAGGCAGAGCGGTTAGCTTTTAGCTCTTAGCCGTGAGCTGGTTACGAACGGGGGGCGGATCTGACGGAGGCGGGAGCCGCAGATGGTAAATCGCTGGGCGATTTGCCCCGCAGGGGTGACTGGCACGGGTGCCCTTTGGGCAGTGAAAGGAACAAATTCGGAACGACAGAAGGGCGGCGGATCGGAAGGAGTTCACGCGGAGGCGCGAGATCGCGGAGCTTTTTTCCAAATGAAACGAAGAGCGGAGTGTGACGGGTTCAGTGCCTGGGATGAAACCCTGCTCTGAATCAGCATTGCGGCGGTAATCGTGCATTGTGTTAATCCGCGTATGACGATTTTGACTGTTGCTCGTGTCGTGGCATTGGTGGCGTTGTCTTTGGTCTGCACCAACCTGCAGGCAAAACTGGAGCCAACATCGGTCGAGGAGACACTGAATAAACTCCATACGGCGTTGGTGCAGCAGGGCGGTGAAGGAGCTTTCCGTTACTTTGGCATGGAGATACCCGGAGGAGTGCGTCGATTGGAGTCGAAGGAAATGATACTGAGCGAGGTTTCGGATCTGCAATTTATGCTGATCGCGAGCTCGGCGACTAATTGGTCGATCAAACCGTGGCGGGAAAATTCTTCTCCAGGCGATAACCGCTGGAAAGTGTTCGCGGTCGGTTTTGAAGGTGTAGTCTATTCCGATCAGATGAACTTATCAGTCGGCGAAGTGGACGGAGAGGTCGTTATTCTCGGCTGGGATATTCGGCAAAAAGTTGAAGCCAAGTCGTCGTTTTTTGTGATCCCGAGTGACTCACGAAAGTCAAAATAGCTTCTGGTTAATACAGCGGCCAACACAGGGGGACGAATTCTACGTGAGTTATACCAACAGCCCGTAAAGAACCAGACTTTGGGTGGGGCGGGCCCGCTGGGCCCGCCGCGTGCGACAATTGACCACCGTTTGCTGTCGTCGAGCCGGACGGCCCAGCGGTCCG
>JBBKWO010000057.1:0-106892 GCA_037969015.1 Opitutaceae bacterium | reverse complement strand
GGTCGCGCGGGGGCGGGGCGGGTAGGCAGGCTGGGAGGTATGGCGGCCAACGTTTTTCCCCAGCACATCATCGCCCGTAAACGCGACGGCCACGCGCTGACCGAAGCCGAGATCGCCGCCTTCGTGCAGGGCGCCACCGACGGAGGGTGGGCCGACTACCAGCTCTCCGCGTTGCTCATGGCCATCTATATCCGGGGGATGGATACGGCTGAGACCACCGCGCTCACCGCCGCCATGATGCGCTCCGGCACCATCGCGGATCTTTCGCACGTTGCCGGTATCAAAGTGGACAAACACTCCACTGGCGGCGTCGGCGACAAAGTCTCCCTGCCGCTCGCTGCGATGGTCGCCGCCTGCGGTGTGCCCGTGCCGATGATCTCCGGCCGCGGGCTCGGCCACACCGGCGGCACGCTTGATAAACTAGAATCGATCCCGGGGTTTCGGGTTGGACTTTCACTCGATGAATACCGTGCTCAGGTTGCCAAGGTCGGTTGCGCGCTGATCGGCCAGACCAAAGACCTCGCGCCTGCGGACAAGAAGCTCTACGCGCTCCGCGACGTCACCGCCACGGTCGCCTGCCTGCCGCTCATCTGCGCCTCGATCATGTCAAAGAAACTCGCCGAGGGTATCGACGCCCTGGTGCTCGACGTGAAGTTCGGTAAGGGCGCTTTTATGCAAACCCTGCCCGAGGCACGGGCGCTGGCTGAGGCGATGTGCGCCATTGGCAACGCCATGGGTAAACCGACCCGCGCGCTGCTCACCCGCATGGACCAGCCGCTGGGCCGCGCCGTTGGCAACGCTGTCGAAGTCGCCGAGAGCATTGCGTGTCTGAAAGGGGAACCCGGCGCCGAAGATTTGATGGAGGTCACCTACGCCTTGGGCGCGGAGATGTTGTGCCTCGCGAAGGTGGCGAAGGATACGCAGGCGGCGGAGTCCATGCTCCGCGATGTGGTCGCCAACGGAAAGGCGTTGGCGAAGTTCCGAGAGATCATCACCGCGCAGGGCGGCGACCCCGATGCGCCGTTACCCACTGCGCGTATTCGGGAAACGGTGACGGCATCATCCGCCGGCTACGTGCAGTCGGTCGATGCGATGGCCGTGGCATTGGCCGCGCTCGACCTCGGCGCCGGTCGCCGCGCTGCGGCGGATGCGATTGATCACGCGGTCGGCTTCACCCGCATCGCCAAAGTCGGCGAGCACGTTGAGGCCGGCGCGGTGCTGCTGGAGATCCACGCCAACGACGAAACCAAGCTCGCCGCCGCGAAGGAGCGTCTGGCCAGCGCGTTCGTGGTCGGCGCGGGAAAGCCGGAGTCGTTGCCGCTGATCGTGGGCCGGGTGTAGTCTGCCTGCTTGTAGGCGCGTTGGATGTCATCGGTTGAGTTCGACCCAGGCCGGGCAAGCTCGTGGCCTTATTTCACTGTAACCCTTTCGCCCTTTTTTCGCAGCGCTTACAGGTCTTCCTTCGGAATGAACCAAAAGCCCTGCATGCTGCCACCTATAATCACCAGACCCTCATCTGTGGCAATGAGTCCCCGTTCATTTGGACTAGGATCTTGGAAGCTCTTGGGGTTACGTCCGAGCGCGCGCACCCTCCGTTCCAGATCGTCTGACCATTCGAAGTGGACCGGACGCACTGTGCTGCCTGTAGCATTGATGCACACAAGCCATGCTTTCGAGGCCGCCCACAGTGACCCGGGTGTAGGCCATGCTAAAACGTAGAGCTCACCGTCAAGCCATGCTGCTTGGTATTTGGATATGGCCATCCCTACGAGGTCTTTTGGATAAGGAAAGCGCGCTAACCCAGACGGATCCAATGAAGGGGGTGCAAGCAGTAATTCATCCGTCGCCACATCGATTAACTCTATCTGCTTCGGCTGGTTCAACCGACTGCCACTTCCGATAGGATATCTGGATCTAATGAGCAGACCGGGACTGCTGGTAATCCTTAGATCGCCCACGAATTGTTCATTGAGCCGTTTGGGCAATGTGCCGCTGTTGCTGTCCACAAACGTCCAGCCCCAATTCTCATGGAGAGAACCGATCACGATACTGCCGCTCAGGGACGGCGACACGGAAAACGGTGCTCCGGAAAGAATGGCATCCAGCTGATTCACAACCGGACGGCGACGTGAGGATGCGACCAGCTCGCAGCTCAGCTCTGGTGATATTCTATAAAGCACGCTTCCGTCGGTGGTCTTTACTTGTCCGCCCCGTGCCCGTTCGCCGGACGCGGCCCAAAGATCACCTCCGGTAACTCCGATCCGATAACGCGCGTTCGGCAGATCGAGCATGCGCCATTGCTTCCGCGCTCCATCAAGGACCAATACTCCTTCCTCTGCTGCGATGGCGAATTGGGTTCCCCAGGCAACCAGCTGATAGTCATTGAAGACGACATGAGATCCGGTGCCTTCATAGACCTTCCGGGGCCAATTTTCAGGAATGAGGATGGACGTGTCCCCACTCTGAGGGTCGATTTTCCAAAGACCGCCCTTGTCGTGATCAAGCACCCATAGGTGATCATCGTGCCAGACTGCCGCGTTACGATTAAACCCGACATACCGGCGCAATTCGTCCGGCGCGTGTTCGGTCGCTATCCAACAGGATCGGACCAGAATGGCATCCTCCATGTTGGCCTTGGGGCGAAGCTCGGGGAATCGTCTCCATATTTTATCACGGGCGTAATCGATTGAGGAAAACTCATCCTTCTGGGTGGCCGGTCTGGCCTGCCTCTCCGCCAAAGCAGTTAGCAGAGCCCGTCCCCGGTCCTCACTGCCGGTGCTATTGCCGGACAAAAAGGGCATATCAATATAATAGTATACGTTCGAGAGAACCGGCGATTCCGAGCGGATCATCGAAAGAAACACATCAACGATTTTCTGCTGAGCTCCGGCGAGTTCAGGTGTGCCGCCAATGGCGCGCAGTGGATCAATCAATTCACAAAGAATCGCGTATCCAAACGGGCCAGACAATGCATCGCCATGCGTGTATATGAAATCGGCGATGCGGTCAGTCAGTGCCAGGCGGCCATTTTTACTGACGGTCGACTGCCAGCGTAGCGCAAGGGCGTCCGCCTGATGCAAGACCTCGGGGGAGTGCTCCAACTCATCCAGAAACGCCGCCCAGGCCGCACGCGATGCCGCGTCATTCGGATTGGGCACGCGCCATGCCCCGATTCTGGTTGGGCCACTTTTTTTGCCGTCGGCTTTATCCAGAACCGGAAGCCGGGGGATGGTTCCGTGGTAATCGTGGTCACTGTAGATGAGTTCCTTGCGGATCGTTGCCGGCCATGTGGCGAGGTCCGCTTTAAAATCGGGGTCCAGCACTGTGCGATAAAAGGCGATGGCCTCTGCCGGGGTTTCATTCCAATAGCCGGCGTAGTTGGTCAGATGAATGAAGAGCCGGTAACGATCCCGTCCCAATGAAGCATTCCTAAATAGTTCGATGTTCCCGCGGATGGCCTCGACGAGCCCGCGCACGGCGCCCGCATTCGTTTTTTCCCCTGTTTCAATGGCGATGCGCAAAACCCGCAGCCCAGTATAAAGCGAGCGAACGCCGAGGACGACTGGCTCCTCTAGATCCCGGCTCGTCGGTGGGGCGTCTGTTTTGTAGGCGTTCCAGTAGTCTTTCGCCAACAACACGGCTTCGGTGGCCGCCACTAACCGCATGGGTAGTTCGGATGGCACAAATGCCTCCGCGTTATAATAACCGTCCCGCGACATGTAGATCTTTAGGTCATCCGGATACGCACACATTCCGGCGGCTTGGACGCGCAGCATCTCGGCCTCTCGCTTGTTGCTCACACCTAGCGCCAGCGCAGATTCCGTTGCTTGCCACGCCTCGCGGGTCAATCCGTGTTTCAACATCCACTTGGCCTCGGCCAAAAACGCATCGGCTTCGGTTTCCTTCGTGGTCGCAACTCCGACCTCTCCGGTGCCTGCCAGCACTTGCTCCGCAATCGCACCGGCCAGGCTTCCGCTTGTTTCGCCTTCTGCCATTACAAAAACCTCCGTTCCTTCAGCATCACGGATACGCACCCGTGCGTGGAGTCGGTCGCCTTCCGATGACACGCTGCCATCGATGATTCGGGCTGCGTTCCAGAACGGGCTATCATGCGCGCCAAGCGATTTTTCAAATACCAGATCGCCCATTCTCCAACGCTCCAGCACCACCGCACCACGCGCCTGCAACCGTGCCGTCAGCATAAGATTCAACGCACGCTCCGCCAAACGGTTCTCCGCGGAGTCAGTCACAAAACGCAATCCCGGCAGACTGATGCGTGGTCGCGACACGTCGGCCGCGGACCCAAGTAGCGGTTGAGTCCGTGTCACGATCCAGCGTGCCGTTTCCTCGGCCGGCATTTTGGGCAAATCCAACGCCACAATCGTCGCGCCGGAGTGGCAGTCGACAATCCGCACCACGCTACGATCTCCCGCGTGCTCCACGATCACTGCCAGCTCGGCTCCAATTGGTCCGAGGCTCCCTCCTGCAAGCAAACGCTCGGCAGACAACTTGGGCAGATCGGCACGAGACAACAATTCGACTCCAGAAAATCCGGAAATTAAAAGCGCTTCCAAATCAGGCTCATCAATGAGCAGAGCGACGCGGGGAGCTGCGCGCACGATTCCAAGGCTCATCAACGACGTTACCAAAACAAAGATCCAAAAACGTCTCATCATTTTCATGGGGTGAACACGGCGTCAGCATTCGACCCATATCGAGCGCTGCGCTTGGCCACCAGTTTGTCGATCCAGTCGCGGATGCCCTTACACCCGTCCTCGTTGAGGCCGTGGCCGGCACGAGGAATGGGAAGGAATGTGACATCAGCGCCGACCAGTGCGATGCGGTCATTGAACCACTCGCGCCACCAGATGGACTCGGAACGGGTGCCCCAGGCGACGAGTAGCTTCCGGCCTTTTGCCCCCGGGATTGTCGAGCTGAGCGGAGCGGCGCCTCCCTCGTGTAGGATAAAAATCGTAAACTCATCCGTGAATCCCGGCCATTGTTGGTCCAAGCCATAACCAATATAGTGGGCGCCGTTACTGGTGCCGGCGGCGATGCGCAGTTCCGGGTCCAGGTTGGGCAGCATTGCGTGAATGCGGGCGAGCATGACGCGATGATAGGTCCAGAAATCCGCGACGCGCAGTTCTTCGGCCGCCACGCGCGGTCCTTCTCCGTTTGGATAGGGCAGGGCAACGACCACGAAGCGATCCAAGTCGACGATTCCGCCGGCGCCGTTAACGGAGTGAGATCCCCGGCCTCCGCCAAACCAAACCAGCAGAGGAACCGGCCGGGCCGCATCGTAAGTTGTGGGGATGCTGACTTCGCAGGCAGCGGGCAGGCCATCCTGCATCGGGGCTAGCTCCGGAAATGACAGAGTGATCGTCTCTCCGGGGATCGGAGTGGGGGCGACATCTGCGCCTGGCAGCCTGCCAAGCAGGAGGGCGAGAAATACGATGGCGGATTTCATGGCTTTAGCTGGCGGGCGATAAACGCGCGCGCCTCCTCTTCCATCTCGACCGTGGGTTCGTGGTAGACTTCAGGCCATGATTTCCACTCAACGGGGACGCCGTCTCCCATTAGTCGGGTGACGAAGTCAACGGAGGTATCATAGCGGGGAACGCCGCCGTCTCCGCGGTAGTTGTCGAGTTCGCCGGCGGCGATGTGATAGCGCACCTTTCTCCACTCGGAGCGTGGAGTCAGGCCGGGCAACGAAGTCCGCGGCATGCTCCAGTTGCCATTGATGACGGAAACAGCCGAGACGAGGTCCGGACGCCAGGCGGCGAAGTTTGTCGCAAAGCCGCCTCCGCTGGTGTCGCCGTGCATTAACAGGTTGCCCGATTCGATGGGCGTGATGCGGGAGATTTGATCAAGTGCGTTCAGTAAAGCGCGGCCAGACCAGATCTGGGCATAGCGCGAGTGGGTGAAACGATGGTCGGCTTTCATGGCGGCATCCGAAGCGTAGAATTGCGGGACCACCAACACTAGATTGTGAGCGTCGGCAAAGCGGGCCCATTCGCAGTCTTGGCGCAGATAAACGAGAGCTTCCTGGTTGTTGATCGGCGATAGCACCAGCACACGTCGGTTGCCAGGTTTGACCGTCTGCGAAGGAGGAGGCAGACGGAAGAATACGGAGACGATGGGGTTGTCCCCATTTTCGGTGGGCACCCGAACCACGTGTGTGCGAGGTGGCAATGACAGACGTTCAGGATCGAGTCGAAGCTCGCGTAAGAGGCGGACGCAATTGTTACGAAGAACGTTGTCGTTCCACTTGTAGGTGTATCGTTGCGAGATCATCCGTGGGGAGGCGTCAGCGCACATTTCCAAGGCTTGTGAGGCTAGGGCCATGGCCTCAGGAATACGTCTTTCGCAATGGGCGATCTGGGCGAGCCGGAAGGCGCAGTTGGCCTGAAGCTCGGTCCACTCGATGGAGGAATCACTCATGCCGGATTTTAGGTCGAGTAATCCCTGATAGAGCTGCTGCGCTTCAACCTCGCGGCGACCATAGTGTAGCCACAGGGCTTGCTCGAAAAGGGCTTGGGCATCCTTAAGCGCGACTTTTCCCGGCTGGTGCACAAATGCCAGTGCCTCCGGTGTTCTTTTGGCGTAGAGTGCGGCTATCTCGGGTGCGGTGAATGTGTATTCATATCGCCAGTTGCGCATCAGCGTCCACCACGCGGGGAGATCAAAGGGGGTGCCCTCCGGACGATTGCCGAGTTTTGCGTCTTCCTCCGTGAACTCGCGCTCAAGGGCCGGGACATTCATCACCCAGCGGCTGGTGTAGCGGAGAATGTCACGCCGCATTTCTAGCGCCTTTTCACGGGTGAGATCGCGCCAGTCGATCACCTTGGACCAGTTTCCACCGGGCAGTTTGCCAACACGTTCGATGGCTTCGTCGAAGGCCGTGGCCGCGCGTTGTTTCATTTCTCCGTATTCTTCTTCGGAAATCAGCTCGCGGAGGGTATGCCCCTGCAGGATGTGAAAGAAGTTTCCCGCCACGTTGTCCATTTGGCGTAGCATAGTGGTATCGGGAGTCCGGGCTAACCATCGTTCGATGAGTGATTGGTTATAATGGATGACCGCCAACAGATATTCGCGCCGCCGTTCCGGCTCCAATGGGTAGCGGATCGGCAGTCCGCCGGAAAAATCGATTTCAGACAACATCCGGCTGATCGGTCCGGAGACCTCTAGGGTGTCTGGGAAGTCGGTCAGCCAGCGTGGATCGACGTCGCTCTCGGTCCGCCCGTTGACAGCCAGGGCAAAACGGGCGGCGGTGATACGCTGGGCTTGGGTCTGGCGGTCCAGATAGCGCATGCTGACCCGGTAGGTGCCTCCGGTGAGAAGTGGGTTGCCGTCTCTCTGCCATTTCAGAGTCAGTTGACGGGGTTCCGGGTTTTGGGAGGTGAAGACAAAGGGTTCGTCTTCGGGGACACGGCCGGCCGCGAGCCGGGCGGTGCGGGCCAGTGCGGTGACTTGGGTGAGCAGCAGTTTGTATTCGGGAATGATGGCGGCGTTGATGGAGTTCAGATCCGCCAGAAGTTCATCGCAGGCGTCGTTCAACTGGTCCGGTGGCATTTGCGCCTGAATGGCGTAGAGTTGAAAATGTCTGGCGAGCAGCCCCGGGGCGTCGGTTCGCGGAGGGGCGGCGAGCCGGGCCAGCTCGGCCTCGCCGTCCAGCGCTGACCCGCGGCGACTTTCTCCGATCGAATACGGGCCGATGTGTTCTCTGGCGCGTTCCAGTTCGAGCCAGCGCCGGGTCTCTGATTCCGGAGGGAGTTGGGATATACGCCAGTCGCGGAAGGCGTATTCGAGTATGTCGGTGAAACTTTCGATCTGATGCAGGCTGCCCTTCTCGAAACCGCGGGCCTGCAGCACGGGATTACCCGGGTCGGCGAAGGCCAGCTCGAGCCGGGCCTCGTTCATGGCGAGCCCTGATGACCGTGCGAAGGCCGTGGCCAGAAGCTTGATTTTTTCGGATGAGACCGCCGTCCGGACAACCCGGTCCGGTTTTGCCGACAGGGCTGCGAAATCCTTCCAGCTATTCACGCTGGTGTTGATTTGTTCCGGCCACGTGGATGGATCGTTGGCCAGCGTCAGCGGTGGGCCGGTGCGCACCTCGTTAGAAACCAGATCGCGGAGTTGCCATGACAACCGGACACGGTCCCCGACTCTTTCCAGACGGGCGGACACCGCGGTGCGGCTAAATAGAGATGGCGCCTGTTCCCAACGCGGGCCTGAGGTTGCCGACCCTCCACTCATCCAATCGTATTCCCGACGAAGGCGCACAAGCTGGTCCGGCAGTCTGAGATCAATGTCGTTTCTTTCCACCAGCACGGAGGCGACCGAGGCGGAAAGCGTTTCCGCCAGCGGGGCGAGCGAGGCGTCCCCGCCGGTGGTCACGCCCGCAAAGGCGATGGATGCGCCGGTCTCGGTGCGCGCCGAGGCTGCAATCATGTTTTCGACCTGGCCCACATTTAGAAAGCGCCGGACGGCATCGGCCATCTGGGGCATTTCGAGCGCTTCGTAGCAACGTGCCTCCCACTCGTAGGCTTGGATAAAACGGTCGTTGGCCAGATACGCTCGAGTGAACTCGGAGACGGCCTCGATGTATTGGCCGGACTCATACAGCGTGAGTCCCCGATAGAACGGCTCCAGTGCCTCCGTCTCGACTTGTGGAAGACTGGAGGCCGGAGCTTCGTCGGCTTTACCGAGCAGCGGCAAAAGCCAGCGCCTTATCACCTCGACCTCGGCGGGGTCTCTGGTGTCGCGGGTGAGGATCCCGATCACGATGCCATCGCGGGCCCTTACGAGCCGTGCCTCAAGTGGAGTAAGTTCGACCCAGTGGTCGAGACCGAGGAGCTCGCCGGTCGGCGAGTGTGCCCGAAATCCACGCGTGGCGTCGTTTTGCTCGACGACAAGCTCTTGGGTCAGGGCACGATCGGCCACCACCAGTCCGGCGTCGGACAGGGTGGTGCGCAGACGCGAGGCCAGGGCGAAGAGGGAGGCGTCGGCCGATTGAGCGTTTTCCACGACGGCAATGCGGCCAGCGTGTTCGTTGACCTCGGGAGCAGGTGTTTCGAGCAGTTGAGCGGCGGCCCGGGCGAGGTGATCGGCATCGGAGGGGTCGACCGCGTCGACCGAGAGAGCGCCGAGATCCCGACTCGAGATCGCGTCGACGAGTGTGACTATCCAGTGTGTCCCTCCGGTTTGTCGGAAGTGAACATAGCGGTCGATGTTGAGCGGCGCGGGTGCCGCAGAGGCATTGAGCGCGGCGGTTTCGCGTTCGCGCCAGAGGCGGGCGAGTTCGGTGCGCTCGACGATCTCGGCATCGGGGGCGGCTTGGTTCAGCCCGGCGGTGAGCACGCTTTGCCAGAGCTCGGCGTCTTTGTCAGCAGTCACACTGACGGCTACCCGCGGGCCGGCCCAAGCGAGTGATACCAAGGTGAAAAATCCGATTGCGAATCGAATGGGTGGGGCGAAACCGTCGATCATGGTTGGGGGCGTCGGTAGGTGAAGGCGGTCTGTCCGGAAAGAACGGGGGATTCGAAAATCGGTTCACTTTGATCACGCACCACGAGCTTGCCGTGAAAGTTTTCGGTGATGCCGGTAATGGTGAGTTCATCGATGTGCTGGCCTTCGAAGGCGGCGGACTTACTGGAGTAGCGCTCTTCGACATCCACCCCGCTGACGTTATACTTCACGACGATCAGATGAACTCCGGCGGGTTTGTCCTCCAGGCTGAAACCGAGCTGGTGGTCGGGCGGGCCCTTCCATCCGAGGTCGGTGCGGGTGATGCCAGTAAGCAGGCAGCGGTCGCCAACCGTGCCGCAGGGCAGGGTATTGACCGTGCTGGCGCGGCCGTCTTGCCAGGCAATGCGGATGATGCCGGTCGGAGTGACGTTGGGTTCAATACGGAACCCCCGGTTGATGCGCATGAATGAGACGCGTTCGGACAACCGGTCCGGGATGACCGACAGCTGTCCCTTGCCGTCGATCAATGCGTCGAGTCGGGTGTGGGTCTTCTCGATGTCAGTGGACGACATGTGTTCGATGAAGAGCAGTTGGTGAAGTGCAGTGTGGTCCCGCGCCAGGATGGCGGTCTGGAGCGCGTCGGCCAACTCCGCCGGGGTCGACGGGGTGGCGCCAAGCGATCCGGCTAGGGCGACGATGAGCATTAACAACCCGGGCAGGCGCATGGAAGAGAAGGTGCCTGAGGCTAAAGATTACTCGACGATGCGCAGATCGACGACGGAGACGGTGGCGTCGGCGGCCTTGCGGCTGGCGAGCACTTCCGGGTCTTCGCGGAATTCGCCGAGGTCGCGTTTGACCTCGAATCCGAGCTCGTCGCCGGGCTTGAGTGTGCCTTGTAGGCGCGAGAAGGTGGCGCTGACATCGATGAGTTTGCCGGCGGCGTCCTTAAAGGAGACGTTGAAACTGATATCGCGGATGGTGCGGTCGGAGTCATTGCGCAGGGTGCCGATGACGCGTTCCTGGGTCTTTTGCTGTCCGGCGACTATGCTTTGGTTGGTGATCACGAGCTTCTCGATGACGGCGAGCTCGGCTTTGGACTTTTCGTTCTGGCCGGAGTTGAAACCCGCTTGGATGCTGGTGGCGGCCGAGGAGGTGACGCCTTCCATGATGCGGGTGAAGCTGGTCTTGCCGTCGGCGTCCTTGGTCTGGGCGGCGGTTTCCAGATCCGTCAGGAAGGTTTTGACGGTTGAAGCGGGCTTGAGCAGTGCGCCGGTAACAATGATGGCGATGGCAATGATAAGGGCGGGGATCAGGTTGGGGGACTTCATGTATAGGTGTGGTGAGTGGTGACGAATAATCGGGTTACTGTGCGAGGAGAGGGATCAGGCGGTCGGCGAGTTTGAGCGCGGCGTTTTCGAGGGCCTTCTTGCCGGCGATGTGTTCGGCGATGTCGATGGCGACGTCCGTCTGGCGGTCGGTGGTGATGAATTTGCCGGTGGTGTCTTTGAGGATGATTTCGATGCGGGCGCGGCAGGAAACGAGGTTGCCGCGACGCATACCGAGTTCGCTGAAGGCTTCGCCGTTGATGGTGGCGATGTCGGTGCGGTTACCAATCGCATCGGCGGGGACAACTTCAAAGCCGATGGCCTGCAGAAGGATCATCAGCTCGGTCTGAGCGGCTGGATCAATGACCGGGCGGGCGAGGTGTTGCTCGGTGATCGCGATGGTGACCGCGGGGAGGGTTTTGCCGGCGACGAGTTTTTTGAGGCGTTCGACGCGGGCGTCCATCGTTTCGATCTTCGCGATGAGGGCATCGGATTGTTTGGCCAGCACGGCGGCGATTTTGTCGGCGAGTTGCTGGACCGGGGCGTCGAGGTCTTCGAGTGATTTGGTGGTCGTCATCTCGCCGAAGACGCGGCCGGTTTCGGTGCTCATGATTTTGGCGACGAGGTAGCCTTTGCCTCCGGATTCAAAGACGCGGCCGGTAACCAGGACCTTGGCACCGACCAATGCGCCGATCTTGGCGGCGGATTCGGAGGATACCGTGCCGGAGAGGCCGAACTCCTGTTCGCCGAGGAGTTTCTCGACCTCCTGGCGTTCGACGAGGAAGACGTCGGGCGAGACGGAGAGGTAGGCATTGAGGAGCACGCCGATTTCGGCGCCTTTTTTCTCCAGGCCGCGTTCGCCGGCTTGGAAGTCAAAGACGGCCATGGGCAACGGGTCGGCGGCGTGGACGGCGGGTGTGGCGAACAACGCGCCGGCGCAGAGCACCAGGGCGGCAAGGGGGCGGGTGAGATTGAACGTATTCATGATAACGGCGGGTTGTGGTGATTAACGGGTTTCGGGCGTGAGCGCGGTGAGCAGAAGTTGGGTGAGGGTTTCGCGTGCCTGAGGATTGTCGGGCAGGAGCGAGTAGAGGGGCTGGGTGATTTTACAGACGAGACCGGACGGTCGTGTTGTGATGTAAATGCCGGGCAAAAGCGCGGGGTCGTCGAGGGTGACGATCAGCCGGCCTTCGGCATCGGGGGCGGTCAGGCGGGACCAGTCTCTTGAGGCGACTTCACCAAGGAGCACCTCGTCGTCGCGCAGACGTCGGGGCGCGTCGGGGCCGAGGTCCTCAAAGGTGAGGTGTTGATTGGCGAGGAAGTCGCGCAGTTCTTGGGAAGCACCACAAACCAGCAGATGTTGGCGGGAGGACTTGAGCAGGTCGGCCAGGACGGGGCGGTCTTCGCGTTCTTCGGATGAGGGAAAAACGATGATCGGCCAGGCTGTCTGGTCCGTCAGGCGGAGACGCAGGCGGGTGATTCTTTTCACCTTGGGTGCGGTGAAGCGAACCAGTGCCAGGCGCGCGTCGTGCGGAGCGGGCTCCACCGTCACGGTGATGTCGAGGGGGGCGGCGATCGTGCCAGCCAGTTGCACGAGGTCGGCGCGCACCGTCTGCATGTCGGTGTCGGGCATGAGCAGCATTTCCATGGCGACGTTTTCACCGGCGAGAACGGGGAACGGGGTTTGCATCGCGCGGCGCTCCGGTGTGCCGACGAGTTTAAGCGACTGGGCGTAGGTCGTCGCGATCGGCAGGGTCAGGGTGGCGAGTAGGAGCAGGATGGTTTTCATAGTCTCACCTCGAGGGTTTGTGTGCTGACATTCCAGCCGGCGATTTTCGCGGGCTCGGCTTTTGACCAAATAAAGTTATCGCCCGAGAGCAGGATGTCGCCGGTGGCGGTGAGCAAGGGGACGAATCGCAGTTCGGTGCCGTCGAATTCGATGCTTACGGACCGGCCGCTGTAGCCGAGGACGCGCAGGGTGTGGCCGTTGCGGGTGAGTTCAACGAGAACGGCCTGATCATCAGGGGCGGGCAACGTGGCTGTCGGGCTCAGATCGAGGCGGGTTTCGCCATCTTGAATGACGATGGCGTTGAGTTGTCCGGGGAAGAGCAGGCCGGTCTTGGCAAGCAAGTCACCGCCGGTCGGCGACGTGGTGGCGGTGGCGGTTTGCACAGGGGCCGGGCGCAGGGCGAACCATGCGCACAGGATGATCGCGGCAGTGGCGGTGAGAGTGGACAGGGCGAAGCCGATGCCGAGCGACCGGCGGCGTGTGTCGGTCGAGGTGGTGTGGGTGGAGTTGGCGAGGGCGATGGTGGCGCGATGCAGTGCGCGTTCCCGCGCCTGCGCGGAGGGCCCGGGTATTTGGTGGGCGGCCAGTGAGTGGCGAAGGTCGTGGTCAGTCATGACGGTGGGCGCGGAGGGTTTTGCGCAGTTTGGTTTTGGCGCGGAACAGGCGCCAGGAGACAGTGGATTCGGCGCAACCGAGGACGCGGGCGGCCTCGGCGTGGTTGAGATTTTCGTAGTAGACGAGGGTGATGGCCTCGCGTTGGTCGGTGGTCAGGTTGGCGAGTGCGGCTTGGACGGCGCGTTGTGAATCTAATGCGCCGGCGGCGAGGCTGACATGGTCGATGGCTTCGTGGGCGGGTTGGTTGGCGAGGGCGGAGTCGAGGCGGTCGCGTTGCCGGCGTTTGCGCAGGCGGTCGCGGGTGCGATTGGTGGCGATGGAGAAGAGCCAGTTCTTAAAGGAGGCTTCGCGGCGGAAGGAAGTGAGCGAGCGGGCGGCTTGGATAAAGGTTTCCTGGGCGACGTCCTCGGCCTCGGCGGAACAGAGGCAGAGGCGGTAGGCGTAGGCGTGAATGGCGGTGTAGTGGCGATTGAAGAGTGTGGTAAATGCGTCGGTCGAGCCGGCGGTGGCGAGCGGGATCAGGTCGATGTCCGCGACGGATTCGTGCGAGGGAGCACCGGGCAGGATTGGAGGAGGGGTGGCCGTGGACATGAAGCGGGAACAGAGATGTAGACGGCGTGGGGCGGGGAATCCTTGGAGTTTTTTTTAACGTGCAGAACGACAAAGCGTTTGGCGATCCGGACGTTGACGGGTGACCGGTTGTTCGCAAGCCGATGAGGCGAAGTTGCCGTGGCTTAATCGGAGGCTGTGGACGCGATGATGTTGGGTGGGGCTGCGGTGTTGCCGACGGCGCTCGTCGAGTCGGTTGTCGGGTGGGCCGATCACGCGGCGAGTTGACGTTTCATCTGTCTACTCGCGGTTTTTGGTTAAAATAGTTCCGCAAAGACGCGTCCGCTTAATGTTCGCCAAAGGTTCGGTCGGGTAGAGTGCCGGCATGAAAACGTCTGAGACTTCCTTCCTGCCGCCCGATAAATCGACCCCCTTTCGCCTCTATTCACGAACGGCGATTCTCATTGCCGCATTCACCGCCTCCTCGTCGATCGGCGTGGCGGATACCGAGGCGACGAAAACGCAGCGCGTGGTGGTGCCGGTGAATCCGGCCTACTTCATCACCGACGCATTGGTCGGTGAAATCGTCCAGGAGGAGCGGACGCTCTCCGACGGAACCACGGCATTGTGCTATGTGATCCAGACCTACTCCGAACCGCACGAACATGAGATGGGGCCGTGGGCGCCGAAGACGATCACCGACGGAAAGGAGGCCGGCGGCATCTGGTTTTTCGATGGCAAGGTTTACGATGTTGACGGTGACTTCGTGAAAAATATCTCCGCACTCTACAACGATTCCGAATGGAAGCTCTACCGCGACGACGGCACGGTGCGTGTGACCGACACCAAGGAGGCGTTTGAGGCGGCCGCCCGCCCCGACGTTGATCCTCGTTACAACAACTACGTCGTGGAGGGCCGCGCGGAATGGTTTGGCCGTCATGTATTCACCTACGTGATACCGGTTAAGCCGATCTATCAGGAGCGTCCGTCGCGGCTTCGGCGCGGGGGCATTGGTCTCGCCTTTAATGGTGTTAACTACGATCCGCCCGCACCGCTTGATGCCATTCTCGAAGCCCACACGATCGCTCCCTTCGACGATGCCGGTGGTCATATCAACCCCCACGAGGGTTACCACTATCACGCCGCCACGGGTAAAACCAAGGAGGTCGCCCAAGCCGATGGACACGCGCCGATGATCGGCTACGCGTTGGATGGATTCGGCCTTTTCGCGCACCTCGATCCGGCGAGTAATGCACCGACCGACCTCGACGCGTGCGGCGGTCACTACGACGACATTCGCGGCTATCACTACCACGCGGGTTCGCCCGCGAGTAACCAAGTCATATCCGCCTTCCGCGGCATTCCCGGATCGATGAAGGTGGCGCATTGAGACGCACCGCTCAGCCGGCGGGCTTCGCGTATTCATTGTAACTAAAATTCAACTACGTGCCAAAAAATGTCTGCCTGCACGATCGCGGCGCGCGTCCAATCGAAACAGCGATTTGACTTTTCATAATAATGGACCAGATGGTTTATTTAATGAGAAAAGTCCCACAACGTTCCGCGTCTGCGCTGGTCGAACTCGCCCAAGGCGAGGAACCGGCACCTGCGCTTCAACGTGGTCGGGGTCGTCCGCGGCGTGATCCGGCGGATGCCGAGGTGCGGCAGCGTCTGATGCGGGCGGGGTTGGAGCACTTAACCGAGCGGGGTTACTCGGCGGTCGGACTGAACGAAATTCTTGCCATGGCCGACGCGCCCAAGGGCTGTTTTTACCACTACTTTCGCGGCAAGGACGATTTTGCGGCGCAGTTGATCGACGCCTACGATGCGTATTTCACCGGGCGCCTGAAGCGCTGTTTTGGTGATCCTGCGCTCAGCCCTCTGCGGCAGCTGCGTGACTTCATCGCCGCGGCGGAACGCGGCATGGCCAAACACCACTACCGGCGCGGTTGCCTGATTGGCAATCTGGGGCAGGAAATGGGGGCGCTACCCGAAGTGTTACGTGCGAGACTCATCGCCGTCTTGGAGGGCTGGCAGGCGCGCACAGCGGACTGCCTGCGCGCGGCTCAAGCGGCTGGCGAACTAGAGCCGCATCACGACCCTGCGGCTCTCGCAGTCTTCTTTTGGACTGGCTGGGAGGGGGCGGTATTGCGGGCAAAACTCGAACGCTCGGGGGCGCCGCTCACGGGCTTCGCCACGACCTTCTTTGGGCTCCTCGGGGCCCGCACATCTTTATGAAAAACGAAACCTTCGACGCTATCGTCATCGAAAAAAACGAAGCGGGCCAGTCGGCCGGCTTGCAGATCTTGACCAACGCCGCGTTGCCCGAGGGCGACGTGCTGGTCGATGTCGCGTGGTCCACGCTCAACTACAAGGACGCGCTGGCTCTCACCGGCGCTTCGCCCGTGGTGCGTAAGTTTCCCATGGTGCCGGGTGTGGACTTCTCCGGCATCGTCGCGGAGAGCGCGCATCCGCGTTTTCAGCCTGGTGACAAAGTGATCCTCAACGGCTGGGGCGTTGGCGAAAAACACTGGGGCGGCCTTGCTGGTCGGGCGCGCGTATCCGGCGATTGGTTGGTGCCGTTGCCGGAGGGCCTGAGCCTGCGTCAGGCCATGGGAATCGGCACGGCTGGTTACACCGCGATGTTGTGCCTGATGGCGTTGCAGCGGCACGGGGTGACGCCTGACCTCGGCCCTATCCTCGTGACCGGAGCCTCGGGCGGCGTGGGCAGCGTGGCCATCGCGCTCCTGGCCCGAAGTGGTTACCACGTTTGTGCGGTCACGGGTCGCACGGAGGAGGCGCCTTACCTGACCGAACTCGGCGCGCGGGAAGTGATTGATCGGGCTGAATTTTCGCAACCCGGCCGGCCGCTGGCGAAGGAGCGCTGGGCCGGCGCGATCGATACGGTGGGTGGCGTCGTGCTGGCCAACGTGCTCTCGGCAATGCGCTACAATGGCGTGGTGGCGGCGGTGGGTATGGCGGGCGGCATGGATCTGCCGACCACGGTGGCGCCCTTTATCCTGCGCGGCGTTACGCTTGCGGGCGTTGACAGCGTGATGTGTCCGTTGCCGCGACGCATCGAAGCTTGGCAACGCCTCGCGCGGGAACTCGACCTTGGCAAGTTGGACGCGATGGTGACCGAGGTGCCGTTGGCCGATGTTATTGAGCAGGCTCCGCGGTTTCTCCAGGGTCAGGTCCGTGGCCGGGTGGTCGTATCCATCGCACCGTGACGCACTGATCACATTTTTCCGCCATGAACAAAACCTTCGCCTTCGACGTTTACGGAACACTGGTTGATCCCGTGCAAATGGGGCTTCATTTGGAAGTGCACCTCGGTGATCGGGCGCGGGCGTTTGGGCAGCTCTGGCACGAAAAGAAAGTCGAGTATGCGTTTCGCCGCGGCCTGATGGAGCGGTATCGCGATTTTGGGGTCTGCACGCGGCAGGCGCTCGACTACTGCCTGCGAGTGTTTGGCGTCGAGCTGTCGGATGATGAGGTGACGGAGCTCATGGCTAAATTCGGCGAGCTCGATGCTTTTCCTGATGTGCGGCCGGGGCTGACGGCATTAAAACAACGCGGGCACAAGCTCGTCGCCTTCTCCAACGGGCCGGTGGCGGCGGTGCGCGCGCTGCTGGGGCACGGTGGCGTGTTACCGTTGCTCGACGATGTGATCAGTGTGGATGAGGTGGGCACTTTTAAACCGAGCCCTCGCGTCTATGCGCATCTGCTCCACCGAGCCGGTGTGGCGCCCGAAGATTGTTGGATGATCTCCGGCAACCCGTGGGATGTCATCGGCGGCAAAGCGGCCGGACTCAACGCGGCGTGGGTCCAACGCGATCTGGATAAGATCTTTGACCCCTGGGAGTATCAGCCCGACCTCGTCGTTCGCGACTTGGTTGAGTTATCGCAAATCGAGTAATTGGAGATAAAAGCCTGCGCAGCCAACTCGCAGGGCGTTACGGCTCCGCCGGGTCTGTGTTTGTAGTGCGGTCGCGAGCCCGGCATCGCCGCGATTAGGCCGTGTCTGATGTCCAACGCGCTCCCGCGTCGTTCAACGCCTGGCCCTCGCCTTGCGAGTCCTTGTATCGGCACATCGGGGTAAGCGCATCGCTACGGTGGTCGAATCGGGTTATGGTTCTGGCTCCGGCTTACCGGGGCTTCGCGGATTTGCGGGTGAGTGGGCCGGAGGACGAATTACGCGGGATGATTTGTCCGGTGAGCGTGATGCGGCGGGTGGGGGCGGCGGGGTGCTTGATGCGGTTGATCATCGTTTCCGTGGCGACCTTGCCGATGTCGTCGCAGGGCTGGCGGTAGCTGGTCAGCGGGACACTGAGCAACGAGGCGTATTTGACGTCGTCGAAGCCGGCGACTTGCAGGGAGCCCGGGATATCCGCGCCCAAATCGATGAGTGCGCGCAGGAGTGGGGCGGCAGCGGCGTCGTTGGCGCAGAGAATGCCATCCACCTGCTTGGCGAGGAGTTGTTGCGCGGTCTTCTCGGGCTGGTTTTCGAGTAGGTCGATATTCAACAGGCTGTTGGCGCGGTGTCCGTTTTGGATGAGCGCTTCGCGGCAGCCGATGCTGCGCAGCTGCACCGTCATCGCCGGATTGGGGGCGGAGACGAAGGCGAGTTTGCTGCAGCCGTTGGCAATCAGGTGGCTGCCCATCACGTAGCCGGCCTCGATGTTGTCGATGCCGACGAGGTCGTAGGCTGTTTTCCGTGGCCACGGGCACACGTCGCGGTCGATCAGCACAACTTGAATGTCGTGGGCGGTCAGCCGGTTAATGATCCCGAGGTTAAATGCCTCCTGATCGGGGATAAACTCGACCGGCGTGAAGAACACTCCCTGGACGCGGGCCTCGATAAACTGGTCGGCGAGCGACTCGGTCAACATGCGGCGATCCTGGCGCAAGTTGAGCTCGGCGGGGCGGATGATGCGCATGCCCGCGATGCTGGCGGTTTCGGTGATGCTCGCGCAGATGGGCTCGAGAATCTCGGTTGCATGCAGCTCGGGGATGAGCAGGCCGGCCGTCAGCATCGAGCGACTCGGAGGCAGCACCTGGGTGCCGAAGCCCGCGCGCCGGCGCACGAGTTTATCCTGACTGAGCAGGTTGAGCGCCTTGGCGACAGTGGGGCGGGATGCGTCGTAGGTCGCCGACAGCTCGGTCTCGGTGGGGAGCATGTCTCCGGGGGCGTAGGTCTGGTTCTGGATGAGGCCCCGGATTTTCTCGTAGATTTGTAAGTATCTTAATTTAGAGGGATTCACGAATAATATGAGAAGTTAATGTAAGCATATTATGATGTAAATGTAATTTTATATGTTTACATTAAAGTTGGTGCGGTGATGATGGTGTAACCCTCGGCAAGCCCCCTTGTCGCCCCTTTTAACCCCGTAAGTATTGAATACCCCTATGAACGGATCGATCACCGTGGCCGGAATTGGCGAGCTCCTTTGGGATATCTTTCCTCATCACCGGCACCTTGGCGGAGCCCCCGCAAATTTCGCCTGGCATTGCCGTCAGCTCGGTGCGAACGCCTATCCGATCAGTTGCGTGGGGACGGATTCCCTGGGGCAACGGGCGCAGGCGCAACTCCGGGAGATGGGCATGGATGCGCGTTACGTCATGTCCACCGCGGCGCGCCCGACGGGGACGGTTCAGGTGTCGTTGAACGCTGAGGGGAAACCTTCGTATCTGATTTTTGGTGACGTCGCGTGGGATCACCTGGAGTTGACTCCCGATCTGAGTGCGCTGGCGGGAAGGCTGGACGCGATCTGCTTCGGCACATTGGCCCAGCGCTCGGCGCGGACGCGCGACACGATCCGGGCGGTGCTGCGTGCGATGCCGGCGGATGCATTGAAGATTTTCGACGTTAACCTTCGACAGTCTTTTTATTCCTGGGAGCTGGTCGAGGAATCGCTGCACCTGGCGTCTATTCTTAAGGTCAGTGACGAGGAGCTGCCGGTATTGGCGGATTATTTTGATCTGCCCCGCGGCGAAGAAGCGCGGCTGAAGGCGCTGCGCGAGCGCTTTGATCTCAAGCTGGTGGCCTACACGCGCGGGCCCGACGGCAGCGTTTTGTTAACGGCCGATCAATTGAACGACTTCGCCGGCCGCCATGGCCCGGCAATCGATACGGTCGGCGCCGGCGATTCGTTTACGGCCGCGCTCTGCATGGGGCTTCTGCGTCACTGGCCATTGGAGCGCGTGAACGAATTTGCCAACGAAGTGGCTGCGTTTGTGTGCTCTCAAAAAGGCGCGACCCCACTTCTTCCGAGCCGCTTTGCGATGACCGGCCAGACATTTAAAACGTCCGAACTGTAACCCCCCCGATTATGAATACCCCAAACAACGACCAAGCCTGGGACAACGTGAGCGAAGAACGCTTGCCCATCGCGAAACATAAACTGCATGGCTGGACCCACTTCATGGGCCTTTACGCCGGCGAGCACGTGGCCGCCACCGAGTTTGTCATCGGTGCGACCTTCGTGGCGCTCGGTGCAAAGACGATGGACATCCTGCTGGGCCTGTTGATCGGCAACATCCTCGCCATCCTGAGCTGGACGCTGATCACCTCGCCGATCGCGGTGCAGACCCGGCTGAGCCTGTATACCTACCTGAACAAGATCGCCGGTGACTCGATGACCAAGCTCTACAACTGGGCCAACGTGGTCATATTCACGGTGATATCGGCGGCCATGATAACGGTCTCCTCAACGGCGGTCCGTTTCCTCTTTAAGATCCCGGCGCAGCTCAACTGGTATCCCACCGATCTCTGGTTCGTCGGGGTGGTGCTCGCGGTTGGTGTGATCGTGGTCTTTGTAGCGATGTATGGCTTCAGCGCCGTATCCGAATTTTCAGGACTTTGCGGACCGTGGTTGTTTGTCATGTTCACGAGCGGCGCGCTGGTGCTCATGCCGGTGCTCGCCCACGCGGTGCTGGGGCATACGATGCTCAGTAGCTGGAATGATTTTATCACCATTGGTAACGAGTCGATCTGGACGGGTGTGAATGCTCAGGGGGAACCCGGTATCGGGCTCTTGGAGGTCATCGGCTTTGCCTGGGCGGCCAATACCATCACCCATGTCGGACTCATCGACATGGCTCTACTGCGTTACGCGAAAAAATCCATCTATGGACTTTGCACCAGCTCGGGCATGCTGTTCGGCCACTACATCGCCTGGATCGCCGCTGGCATCATGGGTGCGGGCACGGCGGTCCTGGTCAAGTCCACCATCGTCGAACTGGATCCGGGCGACGTGGCCTTCCATGCGCTGGGTATGTCGGGCTTTGTCATCGTGCTCGTGGCTGGTTGGACCACCGCCAACGCCAACTTATATCGTGCGGGTCTGGCGGCGCAGGCCATCTTCACAAAGCATTCGCGCAAAAAAACCACGCTGGCCGTCGGCATTGTCACCGTGATCGTCGCTTGCTTCCCGTTCGTCTTCACAAAAATGCTGCCGATGCTCACCTACGCCGGCCTGTTGGTCGTGCCGGTCGGCGCCATCGTTTTTGCCGAGCACGTGATCTTCCCGCGCATCGGACTCACCCGCTACTGGGTGACCTATCGACAACTCACGCACAGCACTCCGGCCGTGGCCTCGTGGGCGGTTGGTCTGGTCTTCGGCTTTGGGTTGAACGCTCTCGACGTGATGTCGTTTTACTACCTCTTCATCCCGACCTGGTTTGTCACCGTGATCGTTTACACGCTGCTGGCTCGTAAATATGGAGCCGCGCAAAAATACCCGGAAGCGGAGGCTCTCATGCAGACCCGCGACCGCGAAATCGCAGCCTATCAAGAACGCCAGTCAGAGCAGGCTAAACCTACGGTGCAGGATCGTTCCCTGCTTTCACGTGGACTGCATTTCGGTGCGCGTATCAGCCTGGCCGTTACGCTAGCCTTGGCGGTTATCACCATGTTCCGCAGCCCGGACATGGCCGCGTATGAAGTTAACCGCGATGTTTTCTTCCGCTACGGTTTCATCTGCACATTGATCTACTTCGGCTTCGCCTACTGGGCGCTGGTCCGTCGCAAAGCCGCCCAAGTCTAACCTTAAAAAAACAGGAGCCCCCCTATGAAAGAATCCATTCGACTGAATCAGCAAAGCCTCGCCCTCCTCCCGTCCGATATCGCGCGGCCGACCTATGACCGCAGCCGCTTGCAGGCCCGTATCGTGCACATCGGCGTCGGCGGTTTCCATCGCTCGCACCAGGCCTTCTATACCGATCAACTGATGGAGTCCACCGGCGCGACCGACTGGGGCATCTGCGGCGTGGGCTTGCGCGAGAGCGACCGGAAGATCGGCGACATCCTTAAAAAACAGGACTACCTCTACACGTTGATCGTGAAGCATCCGGGTGGCCGCGTGGAGACGCGTGTCATCGGCTCGTTGACGGACTTTCTCCTCAGCTGCGACGACCCCGGCGCGGTCATCGCCCGCATGGTGCATTCGGACACCGAGATCGTTTCCCTGACCATCACTGAAGGCGGCTACAATTTCAGCGCCGAGACCGGTGAATTCGACTTTGAGCAACCCGACGTGAAGCACGACCTCGCCGCGCCCGACCGTCCGAAGACCGTGTTTGGCTTTTTGGCCGCCGCGCTCCGCGAGCGCAGGGTATCGGGCCGTCCGGCCTTCACGGTGCAGTCTTGCGACAACATCCAGCACAACGGTGACGTGACCCGCAAAATGCTGCTGGCCTTCGTCTCGCGACAGGACCCCGAACTCGCCGAATGGATCGGCCGCGAAGTCTGTTTCCCCAACGCGATGGTGGACCGCATCACGCCCGTCACTACGTCGGAGGATATTAAATATCTGGATACGACATACGGCCTGAAGGACGAATGGCCGGTCACCTGCGAGCCCTTCATTCAATGGGTGATTGAGGATAACTTTTCCGGCGCACGACCCGCTTGGGAGACAGTCGGCGCGCAGTTTGTGTCCGACGTTACCCCTTACGAGAAGATGAAGCTGCGCCTGCTCAACGCCGGCCACTCCGTGCTCGGTCTACTCGGGTCGATCCACGGTCACGCGACGATCGACGGCTGCATGGCGGATTCGCTTTTCGCGACCTACCTGCGGCGGTTTATGGACTTTGAAGCCACTCCCGTGCTCGATGCGGTGCCCGGAATCGATGTGGAAGACTACAAGGCTTGCCTGGTCGAGCGTTTCGGAAATCCCAATATCAAGGACAACCTGGCGCGCATCTGCCTCGAAAGTTCATCCAAGTTGCCCAAGTTTCTGATCCCCACCATCACCGAGAATCTCGCCCGCGGCGGTGGCATCGAATACGCCACGCTGGTGATTGCCGCATGGTGTTACTACAGCGACCGCGGCACCAGCCGTCACGGTGCGCAGCTCGACATCGTCGATGGCATGAAGGCGGAGCTGCATGCCGCCGCGGTCGAAACAGCGCGAGACAAACTCGCGTTCCTGAAAGTGAAAGCCGTCTTTGGTGACCTGGCCTCAAATACGATCTTTGCAGCGCAATACGTCCGCATGATCGATGCGCTCTACGAGAACCCCGATATCTCCCGCCAGATGCAGGCGATCCTTTTTGGTCGAGAATAAGCGAGGCCCGGGAGGCGACCGTGGACTCTGGCGTTCGTGATTTTTCCACAAAAATCGGGCCCGGGGTTGCGGTTGCTGATTCCGGGGAAAAGGTGTGCGCATGATTTTTCGTTTATCTGGTTACATGACTCGTCGGGTGTGCGCCGTGTTGGGTGCGGGATTGCTGGTGCTGGCCGTGGGCTGCGCAGAGAAAGCGCCGGCCGATGATTCAGTTGTGGCTGCGGGCGCGGTGGCGTCGGAAGTGGCGGCGGCTCAAAGCCGGCTGGAAGCCTCGTCGGGCGGTAAACGTATTTTGGATACGATCAATGCGCATGGCGGTTTGGCCGCCTGGTATGCGGCGCCGACCAGCGCCTACTACTGGGAATACGCCAACTTGGGCTCGGAGAAGCGCTTCAAAACCTACCTCGTGACCGACAATCAAACGCGTCAGGTTTATCATGAAATCAAGTCGGATGGTGCTGACGATGCGGCGCAGGCGGTCGTTGCGCGTTTCGCTTGGGACGGCAAAGAGGCTTGGGTGCAGCCGGCGGACTTTTCTGGTATCAACGCCCGGTTCTGGGCGCTGACACCGTATTATTTTCAATCGATCCCCTTCGTATTCGCCGACCCGGGACTGATCTTCACCGAGCTCCCGCCGGAGGAGCTTGAGGGCAAAACCTACGACGTCGTGCAGGTGGGATTTAAGTCCGGCGTTGGTGACGCTCCCGGTGACACTTATGCCGTCTACATCGACCCGCAGACGAACCGGTTGCGGGCCATTCGCTACACGGTGACGTTCTTTGGCGACCGTGGAGCGACTGACGGACGCAAGCGCGAGACCCTGTTTTACTATGATAACTGGGAGACGGTCGACGGCCTCAACGTGGCGACCCACTTCCGTGGTTTCCACGTCATCGACGGGGTGCTGGGCGAAGCCAAGAATGAGGCGTGGTCCAGTGATATCTCGTTCCGTGTGTCCTTCGATTCGAGCAAACTCAAGATGCCGGCTGACGGCGCCATAGTTCCGGCACCGGGGTCTTAAACAAACTGTTCTCAATTCGGCCGGCTGGAAAAATACCTCAGGTGAGATCGTTCAGATCTCCGTCCTCCTCCGGGAGCGGAGGCCGGTAATTAGAGCGCCTTTTGGTAGGCAGCCTGTTTGCCGGCGCGACCGGCGCGATAAGTCATGTAACGTTGAACACGCCTGCAAGCAGTTTGCTACAAAGGACGGAGTGGCTCGAAATGCTCTACGAGAAACTCGTGAGTGTCGGGCCATGTTGGTTTTGGGTGGAATCAAGGGCTGACGTCCTGTTCCATTTTCAACTCCCCATGATACACCGTTGTTTTTGGTTTCTCGCGATCAGTTCTGTTATTGGCGTGTTTCCGCTGAAGGCCGCGGAGAGCGCGCCCGATGTGACGAATCTCAAGCTACGCTCGAGCGGAGCCTTCTCGTTCGATGGCCTGGACTTTGCGCTGGTGCATTTCAGTCCCGACTGGTCGGCGGTTTCCCAAGAGGGCGTCCGTCCGGAAGCGGGTTATCCCCATCAGGGCGATCCGACTTGGGAGACGCGCGGTGCTTTGACGGTCCCGGGCGGCGACAGGCTTTCTTATGACCAGCGCATCACGCGGATCGATGGGCGCGCTTTCGACGCGGACTATCTGGTGACGCAACCCGAGGGGATTCAGACGCAGGAGCTGGCTTTGCAGGTGATATTGCCGCTGGAGCTGGATGCCGGACGGCCGGTGGTGCTTGACGGCGTGGCACGGGAGCTGCCGAAGCAGGCGGAACGCAAGGTCCTGCTGGCGGAGCCGGCGGTAAAGCAACGCACACTTTTGCTGCCAGCTGCGACGGGCACCATCGAGATCAAGGGTGTCTTTGGCGTGCTCGTGCAGGATAACCGCCAGTGGAAACAGGACGCCTATACGGTGCGCCTGCAGGTTCCGCTCCCAGACGGCCAACTCAAGCAAGCCGCGCTCAAGCTCAGCCTGCGGCATATTCCCTCCCTCAGTGTTCCGGTTTCGTTGCGTGGGGTGGCCAACCGCGGATTTCGCGACGAGGTGGAGGATGATCGTAAAGGTGGTTGGACCGACCAAGGGCCGACCAATGACTTGGCGGCCTTCACACCGGGCACGCAGGCGCTGGCGGGAGTGACGTTCGACGTCGCAGATCCGGCCACCAATGACGGGCGGGCCGCGCTGGTGCTGAGCCATTCCGGTCGTGGTGGCGTGGCGGCCTCGGCGGTGGTGCCTGTGCCGGACCGGCCGGTCTGGCGGAATCTTTATCTGCTGCATGCAGGGGAACGTCTGCCGGACGATGGTGCGACGGTGGGGCGGTTGCGCGTTCGTTACGCCGACGGCACCGAGGGAGTGCAGGCGGTGCAGGTTGGTCGTGACGTGGGCAACTGGTGGCACCCGACCCCGCGAGCAAACGCCGTGGTGGGCTGGGAGGGCGAAAACGCCAGCAGCATGGTCGGACTTTATGTGTCCCGGTTTGCCTTGGAGCAAAAACCGGTGGTCGAGGTTGTGCTGGAAGGCGAGGGGGATGCGCTGTGGATGGTGGCGGGGATGTCGGGCTCGCCGGACGACATTACCCCTGTTCGTCACATGATTCCATTGGAGGTGAAGGCCGGCCTTGAATGGGCGCCTTATGCGCACTCGGTTGAGATCGAGTCGGGCGGCGTGTTTGATTTTTCCGAGCTCGCCGATGCGCCCGCGGGGAAGCACGGGCCATTGGTGGCGACACCGGCGGGGCATTTTGAGTTTGCGGGACAACCGGGGACGCGCGTGCGCCTGTGGGGCGTGAATCTGTGTTTTTCGGCCAACTATCTGGAGCCTGCCGAGGCCGACCGGCTGGCGGCGCGTCTGGCCGCTTCGGGCTACAACACCGTGCGTTTTCACCACTACGACCGGGAACTGATCGCCAAGGGCGGCCCCTCGCACGAGCCGGATCCATCGCAACTGGACAAGTTGGACTACCTGTTCGCCGCGATGAAACGCCACGGAATTTATGTGAATATCGATCTCTTCACCGTGCGCGTCTTCAGTAAGGACGAGATGGCGGCGATGGGCATCGACCGGCAGGCGGACACCGTGGCCCAGTTCAAGGCGCTGGTGCCGATTTCCGAGGATGCGTTTGCGGCGTGGTCGCGGTTTGCGCAACTCCTGCTCACCCACGAGAATCCCTACACCGGGCTGACGTGGGCGGCGGATCCGGCCCTGATTGGTATTTGTCCGGTAAACGAGGATACGCTGACGGTCTGGGTCGACTGCACCCCCGACGTGCGGCGGCGTTATGATGAGGCGTTTGCTGTGTGGTGGATGGAACCCGGCAACAGTGAAAAATCAGGAGGCGACCGTGTCGTTGGTTTTAATCGTTTCCTGAACGAGCGGCAGGGCGCGTCGGACGCGCGCATGCACGCCTTCCTGCGTTCCATCGGAGTGAAGGCGCCGATTACGGGAGTGAATTTCATGAACGCGCAAGCGCAGACCTTCCTGCGCGAACATTACGACTACGTGGACAACCACCAGTATTGGGATCATCCGAGCTTTCCCGAAAAGCAATGGTCCCTGCCGTATGGATTTGAGCAGGTAAGTGCTGTGCGCTTCGCCGGGCATGTCCCGCGCGGGATGATGTCGGCCCGACTGTGGGGGAAACCCTATGTTGTGTCGGAATTCAATTATGTCCGGCCCAACCAATACCGGGCCGAGGGCGGCGTGCTCATGCCCGCCTATGCATCGCTTCAGGATTGGGACGGGCTCTACAATTTCGACTATGCGGCGAAACGCGCGGCAGCTCTCGATGGAGGAGCCGCCAGCACGTTCTCAATCGCCGAGGACCCCATCGGCCTGCTTGCCGACCGCGTGTCCGCTCTGCTTTTCCGGCGGGGTGATATTGCTCCGGGACGTCATGCCATCGGCTATGCGGTTCAGGCGTCCGAGGCGTTCAGCTCGCAGGGGAAGGGGTTTCCTGCGGAGTTTGCCCGGCTGGGTCTCGTCACCCGCATTGGCTCGGGAACGGGCTCCGCAGCCGAAGAACTGGCCCGTCACGGTCTGGATGCGGTCGTGGGCGGAACGGAGGTTTCTCCTGAAAACCCGGCAAGCAGGATCTATCCTGCGAACGCTGACATTGCGCGCCGCTTGGAAATCGACGGGGTGCTGCCGCCGGGCTCGACGGATCAACAAGGATTGAGATTCGTGAGCGACACGGGGCAGATCGAACTCCGGCAGCAAGACGGTGCGCTGAAGGTGGTGACGGAACGCAGCGAGTTGTTCGTGCTGCCGGCCGGTCAGTTGTCCGAGGGCGCGCGCGTGACAGTCAAAAACGGAACGACCTTCGGGACGGTTTCGGTGATTGCGCTCGATGGGAAATCACTGGCGGTAAGCGGCCGAGTGTTGGTCATGCATCTGACGGATGTGCTGGCCACAGGAATGAAGTTTGCCGACCAGGACCGGCGTCTGGAGTTGGCGCGGGGCGGCGCTCCCCACTTGGTGCGGGCCGGAGGAGCGGAGATCCGACTGCGGCTGGACGCCGGCAAGACATGGCAGGCGTGGGCGGTTGATGCCACGGGCAAGCGAGAGAGGGAGGTGAATCTTGCCCGCGATGGTGATTCATGGGTGCTGCAGGCGCAGACAGTGACGCCCGACGGGACTCAACTGGCCTACGAACTTGCGGTGCGGTGAGGCACGCGCAGTAAGCCCGCGGCTTGCCCCGGGGTTGGGCGTATCCGGGGTTCAATTATGGGAGTAAACCAGAGCGCCTTTTTGCAGGTAGGCTGTCTACCTCGGACGGAGTGGCTTCATCTCTAGTTGAAGTGCTCTATGGTTTTCTTTGAACCGATCTAAAGTGATCTGAACGCTTGTCTGACGCGATGGACGGCCTCATGGTTTCGGCAGATGAAATCCACCACGCAGTCCTTCCATGTTGTCGCCGGTAACGCCGGTGCGGGCTGGTGGCGTGGCCTGACGTGGCGATGGTGACGCTCGATTGAGCGCACGGTCTTGCGACCAAAACCATCTTCACGTTTTCCGAACCCGACTCAAATCCGAGCCGGGTTTTTTTACCCCGACATGGTCGGCCCGCAAGGGCGCGGCATTTAATGCCGGCGGGTTAGCGCCCATCGGGTTCCTGCCCAAGGCGCACGGGTCACCCGAACCGAACGTGTTGAGGACAACACGTTCCACCTAAACCAACCTTTGATTTCATATTCTCATGCACGCTGTTTCTTCCGTTCTTCCCTCCTTTTCCCTGTCATCCATCGCGTTCTTTGGGCGCGAATTTAACGAATACTGTTCCATGTTCGCACTCGATGCCGACGCGCTGCGAGGGCGACGGGTGCTAGATGTCGCCGCCGGTCCGTCGGCGTTTACCGCCGGGGCTAATGCGCGTGGAGTCGACGCGACGGCGGTTGATCCGCTCTACGGGTTGACGGCGGATGCGTTGGCCACGCATGCGTTGATCGACCACCGCCGGGTGGCCGCGGAAATGCGACGCAAACCGGAGTTGTTTCAACGCGGCACGTTTGGCTCGATCGACGAGGCGGTCGGCTCCCGCCGCGAATCGGCACGCGTATTTGTCGAAGACTACGAGCAGCACTTTGTGCATGGCCGTTATGTCGGCGGTGCGTTGCCGGACCTGCCGTTTGAGGACGGCGCTTTCGATACGGTGCTGTGTGCGCACCTGCTGTTCATCTACGCCAAGCAGCTCGACTTTAATTTTCACTTGGCGGCCTGCCGCGAGCTGGTGCGCGTGAGTCGCGGCGAGGTGCGCATCTACCCTGTTTGTGGTTCTGATGGATGTTCGTATTACGAACATCAGCGGCTGCGCGTGGAGTTGGCTGCGCTCGGCATTGAAGTGGAGGTGCGGTCGGTTGAGCACCGGTTCTTCGTCGGCAGCGGCACGATGCTGGTGCTGCGAAAGTGATGTAGCCGCCCCGTCCCCGAGGGCGTATTTGGCGTGAGGCTACGTTTGACGTCGCTTCCGGAACACGGCCGGGGACGGCCGTGGCTACAACTTCGGAGGGGTCCTCAGCTCTCGGCGGCGGTGAGTTTTTCGACGGCTTTTTCCCAGGCGGCGGTGGCCTGTTGGAGTTGGTCGACGATGGTGCTCAGCTCGATGTTGAGGTGGTGGAACTTGCCCTTGTCGGCGTAGGTCTCGGGGGCCTCCAGGGCGGAGGTGATCTCGGACTGTTTTTCTTCCAGTTGAGTGACCTCGGCTTCGAGGCGTTCGACTTCGGAGCGGAGTTTCCGGATTTCGCTTTGCGAGAGCTGGCCGGCGCCGCTGCTCTTTTTGTCGCTGGTGGCCTGGGGCTTGGGAGCAGGCGCGGCCTGCTTGGGGCGGTTGTCGGAGAGGCCGGAGGTGAGCGCGGCGCGGGCGTCGCCGGCTTTGGATTTTTCCAAGAAGTAGTCGTAGTCGCCGGCGTAGGCGGTGAGCTTGCCGCTGTGAACGTGGAGCACGTTTTTCGCGAGGGCCTTGATGAAATGCACGTCGTGGGAGATGAAGATCAAGGTGCCTTCGTAGGCGCGCAGAGCCATGACGAGCGCGTCGATCGACTGGATGTCCAAGTGCGTCGTGGGCTCGTCCATGAGGAGGAGGTTGGGCGGACGGACGAGCAGGCGGGCGAGGGCGAGGCGGGTTTTCTCACCACCGGAGAGCACGGAGACGGGTTTGTGCACGTCGTCCTTGCGGAAGAGGAAGGCGCCGAGAATGGCGCGGGCCTGTTGTTCGGTGAGCTGGTTTTCGTTGGTGCGCAGCTCCATCACGTTCTCGAACACCGTCGCTTCGGCGTTGAGGTTATCGAGACGGTTTTGGGCGAAGTAACCGGGGACAACGTTGCTGCCGAGTTCGCGGGTGCCGGCCTGGAAGGGGAGGACGCCGGCGAGGATTTTGAGGAGCGTGGATTTGCCGGCGCCGTTGGGGCCGATGAGCACGATGCCCTGACCGCGTTCGGCCTGGAAGTTGAGGTCTTCGTAGACGACGTGGTCGCCGTAGGCCTGCTCGATGTGCTGGAGATCAACGACCTTGAGTCCGGAGCGCGGGGGCTGCGGGAACTTGAAGTTCATTTTGCGCAACTCCTCGGTGGGTTCGTCGACGGCGACGTCCTTGAGGCGTTGGATCTGTTTTTCCTTGGACTTGGCGCGGGAGGCCATGGAGGCCTTGGCGCCGAAGCGGTCGACGAAGACTTGAAGGTGGGCGATCTCGCGCTGTTGATTTTTGAAGGCGGCGGCCTGCTGGGATTTGCGGGCCTCTTTTTCGACAAGGAAGCGGTCGTAGTTGCCGTCGTAGTAGTGCAGGGTGCCGGAGCGCAGCTCGAGCATGCCGGTGCAGAGGGCGTTGAGGAAGGCACGGTCGTGGGAGATGACCACGAGGCCGCCCGGGTAGCGGGTCAGGTATTCTTGGAACCAGAGCAGGGCTTCCAGATCGAGATGGTTCGTCGGTTCGTCGAGCAGGAGGAGGGCGGGCTCGGCGACGAGCAGGCGGGCGAGGTGGGCGCGCATGACCCAACCACCGGAGAAGCTCTTGGCGAGTTTGTCGGCGTCGTCCTGTTTGAAGCCGAGACCGTCGAGGATTTTGCGGGCGCGGGGTTCGAGGGTGTAGTCGATGTCGTAGTTGTCCTCGGTGGGCTCCAGCTGTTTGCCGCTGGTGGCGATGTGCAGGATGGTTTCGTCGCCGGCGGGCGCGCTTTCCTGGGGGAGGTAGCCGAAGTCGGCGCCGCGCTCCCATTCGATGGTGCCGGTGTCGGGTTTTTCCTCGCCGAGGATCAGGCCGAACAGGGTGGATTTGCCCGCGCCGTTGGCCCCGATCAGGCCGAGACGGTCGTTGCGGGAAATAAAGAGCGATACCTCGGAAAACAATTCGCGGGTGCCGTAGGACTTGGAAACGTCGGCGATAGTCAGCATGTAAACCACTCAACCAAGCGGGGGCCGTGCCAAGGGTCAACGTCTCATCCTGATGGGGGCTATGACGGCGTTTACTGGGCGAGGGACTGTTTTCAGCAGGGCCGCGGCGGTCGCTCGGCCCTTCCTAGGTAACAAATCGGCGACAACCGGATTTTTGTGGCGTCGGCTTTCCGGGACGCTGTAAGTCTGGGGCTTGATTTTATGAAGAAAGCCAAGCTCCAGAAACGCCCTGAAGACATCAACGCCAAGCTCGCCGCCAAAAAAGGCCCGATCTCCAAGTTCATCGCGCACCACTACCGGCACTTCAACGCCGCCGCCCTGCTCGATTCCGCCAAGGGTTACGAGGATCACCTCAAGGCCGGCGGCAAGATGCTCGTCACCCTCGCCGGTGCCATGTCCACCGCCGAGCTCGGTCTCTCCCTTGCCGACATGATCCGCGCGGGCAAGGTCCACGCCATCGTCTGCACCGGCGCCAACCTCGAAGAGGACATCTTTAACCTCGTCGCCCACGACTACTACGAGCGCGTTCCCGGCTACCGCGACCTCACCGCTGCCGACGAGCAAGAGCTGCTCGACCGTCACATGAACCGCGTGACCGACACCTGCATTCCCGAAGGCGAGGCCATGCGTCGCATCGAGGCGGCAGTTGCCGAGGAGTGGATCGCCGCCGATAAGGCCGGTGAAAGCTACTTCCCGCACGAGTTCATGTATAAGGTCATCCGGTCCGGTAAGTTGAAGAAACACTACCAGATCGACCCGAAGAACTCCTGGATGCTGGCCGCCTGCGAGGCGAACTTGCCGATCGTCGTCCCGGGCTGGGAAGACTCCACCCTCGCCAACATGTTCGCCGGCCGCTGCATCACCGGTGAGATCAAGAACGTGCACACCGTGCGCACCGGCATCGAATACATGTCCTGGTTGGCCGGCTGGTATACCAAGACCGCCAAGCTGCTCAAAACCGGCGAAGGCTCCATCGGCTTTTTCCAGATCGGCGGCGGTATCGCTGGTGACTTCCCGATCTGTGTCGTGCCGATGCTGCATCAAGACCTTGGCCGCACCACCGTGCCGCTCTGGGGTTACTTCTCCCAGATCAGCGACTCGACCACCTCCTACGGCAGCTACTCCGGCGCGGTGCCGAACGAGAAGATCACCTGGGGCAAGCTCGGCCAAAAGACCCCGAAGTTCATCGTCGAAAGCGACGCGACCATCGTGGCTCCGTTGATCTTCGCTTGGGTCTTGGGCAACTAAGACCTGAGGATACGTTTCGGAGTTTTAACGCAAAGACGCAAAGGTCGCGGAGATTCGATCCAGATGAGCGATAGATTTTCCGATACCTTTGCGAGCTTCGCGCTTCTGCGTTAAAATCTGAGTCGGAATTTTTGCCCTATGTCGTCGTCAGCCGACCAAGTCTTCCAACCCGTTTCCCCACCGTCTGATCCGACGGCGGAGCAGGAGCTGGCTTGGGTTGGTGACGCGGTCCTCGGCCTCTGGGCGCGGGAACGTGTGCTCCGCGAACGCGGCGGCATCGACACGACGGCTTTTCGCCAACTGACCGCCAACGAATATCTGCAAGGCATCGCCCGGCCCACACGGGTCGAGGCGGAGATCGGACTGGTTTATCAACGCGACGGATTGGCCACGGCGTTTGATTACATGAACGCGCGTCTGTTGCCGACCTTCGCGAAACAGGAAGCGAATCGTCGCCGTCAGCGCCGGTAAATCGTTCTCAGTCCTCCGACAATTCCCGGCGGCGCACAACCCAGCCGGCGACGAGGGCGAAGGCCGAACTGCCTAAGATAAAGCCCTGGGCCAGCCAATAGCCTTCCACGTTGTCCTCCTTGGTGATGATCGGCTTGCGGATGCCCGATTGTTTGGAGGTGAAAAGCAGGTTTCCCGTGCCCAGCTGGATCAGGAAGAGCAGAGCAAACAGACCGGAGAACAAAAACAGCTTGCTCGAAGAGCTTTGGACCATCGCCGATAAATGATCGGAATAGCGCCGCATGCCAAGGCAGCGTATTTTCCATCACTCACGACATCAGCCGCACCTCTTCGTTGGCCGACTGCAGGCGGGCAGCAAGGGTGCGGACGACGTGACGATGGAGTTTTAACGCGAGTGCGGGATGGTCGCGTTCCAACGCGGCGACGCGCTCGGTGGTCAGTTTGATCAGGCGGGTGTCTTCGTCCGCGATGATGTCGGCGCTGCGGGGAGATTGGGTGTAGAGGCCCATCTCGCCGACCACCGTGCCGGGTCCGTAGGCCCTCAGGCGTTTACTCGCACCGTTGGTGTCGAGGTGCAGGCTCACGCTCAGGCGGCCGGTCTCGATGATGAACATGGCGTCGCTGGCTTCGCCCTGAGTGACGAGGTTTTCGCCCGGACGCAGGGTGATGTGTTCAAAGCTGGTGTTGAGCAGGCTCAGATCGTCGTCCGACAATGATTCACTGAAGTGCGTGGTCAGTCCGGCCAGTCCGGAGGATCCAGCGATCAGCGCGTCTTCGCACCATTCCAGACCGTGATCCAGATCCTCGAAGCGATGCAGTCCGGCTTGGTCGAGATCGAACGCGTTGCGCCGCAGAACGTGCTCCACCTCGGGATGGAGGCCGGTGAAGATAAGCTCGATTTGTGCGTCGCGGCAGAGCTTTTGCAGCTTGGAAAGGACGAGCGTGGAAGACCCGTCGACGTCGTGCACAAGGTGAAAATCGAGCAACGCGAAACGGGTTTGGCTCAGGGTGCCGCGGATGCGCTCCAGCACGGCGTTGGCAGTGCCGAAAAACAGCACACCCTGCAGCACGAAGCCGTGAAGTGCGTCCCCCTGGGTGCGCAGGTAGTCGAGGTGCTCGGCGGGACGTTCGACGTTGGATCGGCGGTTTCCGGCGGTGAACGCGTATTTGATCGTTGGGCTCCGGCTCAGTCCAACGATGAAGCTCAGGCAGGTGATCACGATGCCCAGCACCACGCCGGCCACCACGCCGAACAGCGCGATGGCGCCGAGAATGGCCACCACGATGAGGTGGTCGACCGGCAGCATGCGGCGGCGCGACTCGATGGCCCAGGTCACCAACAGGTTGACGCCGAGGTAGGCGATCAGGCCGGTGAGCACGGGTTTGGGCAACAGCCCGACCGAGCCGGGCGAAAGTAGCATGATGGTCGCGACCAGCAGCGCGGCAATGCGTGCCGACCAGCCGGAGGTGGCCCCGGCTTGCACATTGAGCAGGCTGCGGTTGAAGGACGTGACGCCGACCATGCCGCCGGCCAGACCCGCAAAGATATTGCCGAGGCCGAGTGCGCGGAGTTCCTGATCGGCGTCGGCTTCGCGTTCGGTGGCGACTTCGAGACTGGTGGTGTTGAGCAGAGTGCTGATGGCTACCACGATGGTCATGGCGATGAAGTCCTTGGCGTGAAAAAGCATGAGGTCCCAACGCACTTCGCGGTAATCAAAGTGCCCGACATAACTCCAGTCTCCGAGCCGCAGTGGGCTGAGTAAAAACCCCGCGTCACGGGCGGCGATCAGGTCGAAACCGAGTGCGATTCGAGCGCCGTGAAAAACCGCCACGGCAATGACGATCACCACGGGAATGACCAGGTAGTGGCGGATGCGGCGGGTCAGGATAAACAGTGTCGCCGCGACGATACCGGCGGTGGCCAGCGCGAGCGGGTGCTGGTTACCGAGTCGTTCGAGCATATCCGAAGCCGGACGTGCGCCGGTGAGCATGCGGTAGGCGCCGCGCAGCAGCAGGTAGCCGGTGCCGGCGAGGAAGCCGCCGACCACGGGGTAGGGCATGTAGCGCACGTAACGCCCCCAGCCGCGCTCGCCCATGCCGTAGATGATGAGTCCGCAACCGAGTGAGGACATAAAGACAAACATCAATACCGTGGGCAGCAGGTGTGGTGAATTGGCTCCCTCCCCGGTGATAATCTGGGTCGAGAGAATCGCCAGGGTGGCCGCGATGATCGCCGACGGGTTGGCGTCGGGGCTGCCGATGCTGAAGAACATGGAAGTGCGCAGCGACAAGGTGAACATGATTACGACACTGCCGATCAGCGCCGCGAGCAGGGCCAGGCCGACATAAGGCTCAAGGTCGCCGCCAAAGATCAGCTGCGCAAAACTGCTCGCGTAGGCGAGGGTGACAAACGCGGTCAGTGCACCTGAAACCAAGTTGGGGGCAAAGGCTGGCTGGCAGGCTGGAGGGGTGGCCATGGCGAGACGCGTCCATGCTGGGCTGTCCTGGGCGCGTCTCAATCAATCCACGGATTGGCCGTGGCGACAACGGCATTTCAACCGGTGGATTGCAGGTGCCCGGCTCCTTCTGGCTATCGGGCTTTTGGGTTTTGGCCGTCGGGGCTTTTTACCGGGCGAGCTCTTCGTTGGGGATAAACCAGAAGCCGGGCATGGCTCGTCCAGTTATCACCAGCCCGTGATCAGTGGAGATCAGTCCTTTGGCATCAATACTTGGGTAATGCAAAACTTGGGGGTCATGTCCCGACCGGCGGGCTCTTTTATCTGCCCCTTCAGGCCAATCGAAGGCCAGCGGGTGCAGCGTGTAACCCTCTGCATTGATGCGCACGAGCCAGGCCTCGGAAGCTCCCCACGGTGAGCCACGGGAGGACCATGCCAAAACATAGAGGGCGTTGTTATGCCAAGCTGCCACGTGCTTGGTTGCGGGTAGATCGTCGAGTTCCTGCGGGTAAACAAATCGCGCCGGACCACGGCGGTCTCGTGACGGATGGCTGATCAGCCGTTCGGCACCTGACGCATTCAATTGTTCGATACCTACGAGTCGGTTTCGATCTCCGGCCTGATGGACGTGTCGGACGATCAGCTCCGGGTTGCTGGTTACCTCTATATTCCCAACGAAGCGCTCTTCCAGTGGCTTCAGGGGAATTCCACTTCCGCTATCCTGAAACAGCCAACGCTCACCGAAAGACCCGATCAAGACTCCGTCGTTACCGGAGGGAGATACTGAAAACGGCTCTCCCGCCAACGCGGTATCCAGCGGATGCACCGGAGGACGGCGACGCGAAGACACGATGAGTTCGCAGGTCAGCTCGGGCGAGATGCGGTAGAGGGTATTTCCCTCGGTCTGCTTCACCCTTCCGGCCATTTCGCGCTCTCCGGAGGCGGCCCAGAGATCACCGTGGGCAACCCCAATCTGGTAGCGGGCCGTTGGCAAATCCAGCCGGACCCAGTGACCCTTGGCTTGGTCAAGAACCCACACTCCCCGTTCAGCCGTGATGGCAAACCGCCGCCCCCACGGGACGAGTTGAGATTCGTAATCGGGCTTTGGGCGATTCTCAGCCGAATGCACGGATGCATCGCCGCTCTGCGGATCGATCTGCCAAAGCCTGCCTTGGCGAGGATCAAGAACCCACAAAAAACCCTCCCGCCAAACCGCGGCATCCGGACTAAATCCGACTTGTCCGCGAAGGTCTTTGGGACAGTGTTCAGCGGCGATCCACAGGGAACGGGCCACGAGAGCGCCTTCCATGTTTTCCACCGGACGCAGTGCGGGGAGCCGTTCCCAAATACTTGAGCGCGCGTCATCGATTCCCGCGAGATATCCAGTAGAAAGCGCGCCCCGTGACTGCCGGACATCCAGCGCCGCGAGTATCGCGCGTCCCTGAGCGTCGGTGATGTTTACATTACTATTCTCAAACAACACCCAGATGGAACTGAGTATCGTTGGAGAAACCGGCGACTCCGCTCGTATGAGAGCGACATAAGCGTCGATAGCACTTTGTTGCCCGGCCATGAAATCTGTCGAGCGACCCGCGTGCCGAAATGGTTCCCTAAACTGACAGAAGATCGCGTAGCCGAGCGGTCCGGACAACGTCTCGACGTTCTCCGACATGAAGACGGCCATGCGTTCGACAAGGGCGATGCGCGCGTTTTTATCAGCGGTCGATTGCCATCGGAGCGCCAGGCTGTCGGCGCGGTTCAGGGCGTGCGGCGAACGAGCCAACTCATCGAGGAAACCCGCCCAAGCATCGCGCGCCGTCGCCTCATCACGCGCGATCACCCGCTCTGAACCGCTGCCAAATGGGAAATCCGCCTTCGGGGCGGTTCCGATGAGAAACGGCTGGTGGGGTAAATCGCTGTAGGCCAATTCACCTCGGATTGCCTCGGGCCATGTGACCAAACCTGCATCAAAATCTGGAGACAGCACCTTGCGATAAAACGCCACGGCCTCATCCGGCGTCTCACTCCAGTAGCCGGCGTAGTTGGTGAGATAGATTAGAAAAGTGGTGCGCTGATGACCCAGGGGGCCGTCCTGCATGAGTGCCATGATACGTCGGATGGAGTCGCGAAGTCTGCGCACCGCTTCGGTGTTATCACTGGCCCAGCCGAATGCGTGCGCGCCGCGCAAGACTCGAAGCCCTGTGTAAAGCGCGCGAATGCCGAGGCTGTCTGCATCTCCAAGCTCGCGTCGCGGGGAGGGGACTTCCGGCGGATATGCGATCCAGTAATCTCCAGACAGCAGCACAGCCTCGGTGGCCGCCGCCACGCTTGTGGTGAAATCGAAATCTTTGAATGCCCATACGCGATAGCCGCCATCCTGGCCGTAGCCACTGTTCTTCAAATCATCCGGATATGCGCACATCGCGGCGGCTCTGACTCGCAGCATTTCGGCCTCCCGTCGTTGGCCAACCCCCAGTGCGAGCGCCGCCTCCGTCGCCTGCCACCCCTCGCGCGGCAATCCGTGGTCCAGCATCCAGTGCGCCTCGATCAGAAACGCATCCGCCTCAGATGGCGCCCCTGATTTGTTACCCACGGGTTGAGGGCTCGCGATAATCAATGCCGAGATTTTATCGGCCAAGGCGAACGGCCCGTCGCCCTCGGCTTGAACGAGTTTTTGTGTGCCGTTTGCATCGCGGATGCGGACAGTCGCCTGGAGCCGACCTTCGGTTGTGGAAATGCTCCCGTCCACCAGTTCGGAAGTTTTCCAGAACGGGCTCTCCTCGGAGCGGAGGGACTTTTCAAAGACGAGATCGCGCATGCGCCAGCGCTCGAGAACGATGGCTCCGCGGGCTTGCAGGCGGGCGGTCAGTATGAGGTTTATCGTGCGTTCAGCTGAACGATTTTCCGGCGAATCTGTGACGAAATGCAGACCGGCCAAGCTGACGAGGGCGCGGTCTCCGGCTATGTTGAAGTCCAGTAGAGGCCGGATACGAGTGACGATCCATTTTGCGGTCTCGGCTGTCGGCATGGTCGGAAAATCCAGTGCCACAACTGTAGCTGCTGATGAGCAATCGACCATACGAACAGAGCCGTGGTTGTCGGAATGATCCACGATTATCGCGATTGTGGCCCCCACGAGATCAACGCGCTCGCCAGCCAGAAGGCGCTCGGTGGACAGGAGCGGGAGGTCTGCTCTCGATAATATCGTAACGTCGGATAGCTCCGAGATCAGGAGGGCCTCCAGATCGGGATTATCCACCAGCAATGCCACTATGGGAATGTTCCTCTCGACCGTCTTGGAGCTAAGGTTTGGGTCAGCGCGCCCAGCGGGAATGAGGCCGATTATGGTGAGGGAAAAAAGCAGGAGCGCGGACAAGCGAGGCATTTGGAGTAAAGGGGCTTGGTGTTGGCCGATGGAAGCGGCGTAACATATAGACGTTGGCCAGCATGGAACCCTTTGGGTAAAATACGGCAGAGTTTCGAGGAGGGATTGTTAAAAATCCGAATACAGCCTGGCTCGCAGGTCGTTGAGGCTAGGCCGTGTTTTCGAAATAAACCAGCGCTCTGCTTACGCCCTACGGGTGAGAAGGAAACCAAGCTGGGCCGGTGTTACCCTTCTGCGGCACGGGCCGCTGGCCCGCCTCCGCTTCGGTCGCCTTGACCGAGCATGGTTTCCCTCTCACGAAGCACCGGTTTATTTCGAAAACACGGCCTAATGAACGGAGTAAGGGCTGACGCGATTTGCCCACAGTAGCTTTGCCTTGGACTCGACCGGGGTTTGGGTTGAACCTAGTCCCTTTCCCTACATGTCATTCAACGCCCTCGCCGCCGAAAAGTCTCCCTACCTGCGTCAACATGCCGACAATCCTGTCGACTGGTTACCTTGGGGTGAGGCGGCGTTTGCCAAGGCGCGCGCGGAACAAAAGCCGATCTTCCTCTCGATCGGTTATTCGACCTGCCACTGGTGCCACGTGATGGCGCACGAGTCGTTTGAGGACGAGGCAACCGCCGCACTGCTCAACGACGGATTTGTCGCCATCAAGGTCGACCGCGAGGAGCGGCCCGATGTTGACCGCGTCTACATGGCCTACGTGCAGGCGATGACCGGGCACGGCGGCTGGCCGATGTCGGTGTGGCTCACACCCGAGCTGAAACCATTCTTTGGCGGCACCTATTTTCCGCCGGAGGATCGCGGCAACCGCGCGGGTTTCCCGAGTTTGCTCAAGGCGATCACCAACGGCTGGGCCAACGAGCGCGACAAGTTGGTCAATGAATCCGAGCGTGTCCTTGGCACTCTGCGCGACTATCACGCCGGTCAGGCTGAGCGCGGCGGTCCGGCCGGCGATCTGCACGAAGAGGCCGGCGCGGCCTGCGAGCGGGCGTTCCTGCAACTTTACGAAGGCTTTGATCCGGAGCACGGCGGCTTTGGCGGCGCGCCGAAGTTTCCCCGGGCATCCAATCTCAACTTCCTGTTCCGCGTCGCGGTGATTCAGGGCATCGAGTCCGAGACCGGTCGTGAGGCGGTCAAGCTGGCCACGGAAACGCTGCGTCACATGGCCGAGGGAGGTATCCGCGACCAGGTGGGCGGCGGGTTTCACCGCTACTCGGTGGATGAGGCGTGGTTTGTGCCGCACTTTGAAAAAATGCTCTACGATCAGGCGCAGATCGCGGTGAACTATCTCGATGCGTATTTGTTTTCCGGCGACGAGCGCATGGCCTGGGTTGCCGCCGAGACGCTCGACTGGCCCATCGCCGATCTGGGAAATCCGGCGGGTGGATTTTATTCGGCACTCGATGCCGACAGCCGGCCGCATGATGCGGGTGTCGGAGCGAAAAAGCTGGAGGGTGCTTTCTACGTGTGGACGCCGTGGGAGCTTTCGTCGGTGCTGTCGCCGGAGAGCGCGACGCTGGTATCCGAACACTTCGGTTTGGAGGCGGACGGCAATGTGCCCGCCTCGCTAGATCCGCATGGTGAGCTGGCCGGGCGCAATGTGCTGCGTCAGACGCGTTCGCTGGCGCAGACGGCCGCGGCGCATGGGATCACCACCGACGCGGCGGCCGAGGTGTTGGCGGGTGCGTTGGCGCAATTGCGGGTGGCCCGTGCGGCGCGACCGGCCCCGCATCGTGACGGGAAGGTGATCACGGCGTGGAACGGCTTGATGCTTTCCGCGCTGGCGCGTGCGGTGGTGTCACCGGCTGAGTGTATGACGGACAAGCGCGATGCTTATCTGGACTCGGCGTTGCGCACGGCTGAATTTATCGAGCGAGAGCTCTACGATGCGGAGCGCGGCGTGTTGTATCGCGCCTGGCTCGATGGTCGCGGCGAGAGCGAAGGGTTTGCCGAGGACTACGCGTTTTTGATCGCGGGCCTGTTGGATCTCTACGAGGCGACTTGGGACGCGCGCTGGTTGCGTTGGGCGGACCGGTTGCAGGAGACCATGGATGCGCTCTTCTGGGATGAGGTCGGCGGTGGTTACTTCACCGCGTCGGCGGGCGATCCGCATATCGTGCTGCGTTTGAAGGAAGACTACGACGGGGCGGAGCCGGCGGCTTCGTCGGTGGCGGCTTCGAATCTGGCGCGGCTGGCCGGAGCGTTGCGCGATCCGGCGCGGATCGAGCGGGCGCGTCGCACGGTGCTGGCGCTGCGCGGGCAGTGGATGCAGACACCGCAGGCCTTGCCGGAGTTGTTGACGTCGTTTGAGCGGGTCTTGGGTGATCCGGCGCAAGTGGTGTTGGCAGGTGATCCGGCGGCGGCGGATTTTAAGGCGCTGGCAACAGCCTTGCGTGCGAAGCCGACGGGATGTCGGACCTTGTTGGCGGCGACGGGGAATGCGTGGTTGTTGCAGCGTGCGCCTTGGATCGGCGACTTCGTGCCGGTCGACGGAAAAGCGGCGGCTTATGTTTGCGAGCATTACACCTGTCAGGCTCCGGTGACGGATCCGGCGGGGTTGTGACGGGAGGGGGGCGAGGGTGGAAAGATAAAGAATAACGAGAAAGAGTCAGCGCGGGGGCCCCCATCTTTCGTCATTACTCTTTCTCATTATCATTCTCAGTTACCCGCTTGTCGCGCGGACTACATGGGCTCGTCTTCGGCGACGAGCCGTTGGTCGTCGTCGTCATCGGCCAAGGGGTAGGCGCCTAGGCGGTTGGTTAGCGTTTGGATGCTCCCGAGGATGTTGAGGACTTCGGGGTGGCGAAGTGCGAAAATCAGCAGGTTGATCTGTTCAGGAGTGAGATGGGCGTCGAGGGCCGCGGCCCGAAGCTCCGCGGCGGCGTGGGTGACGTCGGCTTGGTGCCGATTGATGGTGTCGATGGCCTCGGCGGTGACGGTTGGTTGGGAAAAGCGAATGCCGCTGGCGGCTTCGAGCCAGAGCAGGGCGATGCTCTTCATGTCGGCGGAATCGGCCGGGTAGCCCATTTTTTCGACGAGGCGGCTGATGGTCTTGAACTTCACGGGACGGCCGGATTCGACGTTGATCACCGTGTTGCGGTGGCAGCGTGCTTGGGTGGCCAGCGAGTCCAACGTGAGGCCCTTGGCTTCCCGTAGGTTCCGGAAAAGCTGGGTGTAATGCATCCGTTGGGAGTAGCGGCGGGTTTGGGCCGGTGTCAACGCAGGCGGCGTCAGGGTCCACACATCGGTCGTGGAGGCGGGTGATTTGAAAACCCGTAAATCTCGTTGGTTGACATAAAATAGAACGCACACAAAACATGTTTTTATGCCGATCAAGACTCTGCGCAAGGCCCGCTCCACGGAGGAATTGGCGTTCAGGGCGCGGCACCGCATGAGGGTGTTGGCGACGTTGGTGGAGATTTGTCGGGGGCTTGAGCGCATGCAGGGCACGCAGTCGGCCCGGGCGGCTTGCCGGGAGGTGTTGGTTTTGTTGGAGCAGATGCAGTCGAATCAGTCGGCCGGCGCTTGCGTGTCGGGGGAGGGGGAGCGGTGATGCGGGTCTTGATCATCGATGATTGTGAGTCGATTCGGGAGCTGTTGACGCTGTGGTGCCGTATGACGGGGCTGGAGGCGGTGACGGCGGCCGACGGGGCTTCGGGGTTGGCGAGGCTGGCCGAGGGCGGGGCGGATTTGGTGATCGTGGATGTGGATATGCCCGGTCTGCGTGGACCGGACGTGTGCCGGGAGATCCGGGCCGGTCGGCATCAGGCGGATGTGCCGGTGCTATTGATGTCGGGGCGGGCCCCGCACGAGTTGACGGCTTTGGCGACGGCGTGCGGAGCGACGCTAGCATTGCCCAAGCCGTTTGACTGGAAGGTGCTGGAGGGGGCGATTGACGCGATCAGAATTCTGGGTGGACCGGGGGCGAGTGGTTGAGCCGACGTTGGGGGTGCTGAAATTTGGGCGTGTTTACTTAGTCCCGGTCGGCTAGGGTGGGGGTGTTCTTATGAGAATCCTCACGGTAGAAGACGATCCGGTGGCCCGCGCGGTTTTGGGCCAGACCCTGCGTATGCTGGGTCATGAGGTGGTCGAGGCTGGCAACGGCTTGGAGGCATTGGAGCAACTGCAACGTGAACCGGTTCGTGTCGTGGTGAGCGACTGGGTGATGCCCGAAATGGATGGACTGGAACTGTGCCGTCAGGTGCGTGCCCGGCCCGAGGCTGACTATGTTTATTTCATTTTACTGACCGGCCAGAGCGGATCGGTGGACAACCAGCGCGAGGCGATCGAGGCGGGCGTGGACGACTTTTTGACCAAGCCGCTTTCCCGTCAGGAGATCTGGATGCGGTTGCGGGTGGCCGAGCGTATCCTGCGGTTTGCCACGCAGGTGCGTCAGCTGGAGGCCTTTTTGCCGATCTGTGGTTACTGCAAAAAAATCCGTGATGACGGCAATTACTGGCAACAGATCGAGAGCTACATCAACGAGCGCACCGGCACCGACTTCAGCCATTCGGTGTGCCCCGATTGTTATCAACGGGTGGTGGTGCCGGAGTTGGAGCAGTTAAAAAAAATGTCTCCGGGAGAAATCGGAGCCACTAAAACACCACGCAAAAAGCCTAATGCCAAACGAACGACTTGATTACGTTGAAGAGCGTCTGGCCTGGTTGGAGCGCCACGTGGTCGAGCAGGACAAGGCGATGCTCGAGTATTCGCGTGAGCTGGATCGTTTGCGCGCCGAGGTGAAGCGACTGGCCGAACGTCCGGGAGCAGGTGGCGAGGCCGCCGGCGAAAGTGGTGGAATGGCGTCGCCGGCGGATGACCGTCCTCCGCACTACTGATTCCATTTCGCGTTCCTGATGGGCCGAATGTGAGCGCTTCGAAGTGGCACAGGAAGGAATGCCTGTGCCACGTTCAGGCTATGGTCTCGGGTTAATCGCGACTTGGGGTAGTGCACAAAAAAGCCGGCCCGAATCGGACCGGCTTGGTGATGTGAACGGAGGCGGCGACTCGCGTGCGCGTCCAGTTTACTTGCCGAAGAGACCCTTGAGGCCTTCGGTGACGCCCTTGGTGGCATCTTTGATACCATCCACGCCGGCCCCGCCGCCATTGAGCAGGGCGCCGGTGGCGGCCTTGGTGACGTTATTGAGCACCGCCTTCATGACGGCGGAGACGGCTTGGTCGGGAGTGATTCCGCCTTCGGCCACGCCAAGGTCGGTGATTGAGAGCGGAGGCATGGGCACGGTGATCGCGCTGGCACCGAGGCCGAGGGTGACTTTGCCGCCCTGGAGCTTGAAGCTTTTGAGTATGATTTTCTTGGCCGAGCCGCTGGCGGGCGTTTCACCAGGTTGCTCGCTGCCGGAGCCGCCCATGCCGAGGTTGTCCTGAATCTGTTTTTGCAATGCGGCGATGTTGGACGAGCGCAGGTTGGTTTCGTAGACGAACTCAGGGGAATCGATGAAGACCTCGTTGATCACGATGCAGTCGCTGAGCAGGGAGGTCGGGACTACGCTGACACGAATCTCGCCGAGATAAAAGGCCTTGTCCGACTTCCAGCCCTCGGGGTTGCCGACAAACAGGCCCTTGAGGTGTCCACCACCGGTGAGCATGGAGACGTTGGTGCTGGCGAGCTCGACCTTGGTGCCGGTGATTTTTGGGGCGATCGAGTTAACGCCCTTGGTGATGATCGGATTGATGAAGAAGCCGATGGCGACCAGCGCGATGACGCCGAGCACCGCGAGAACCGCGACAAAGATGAGGATTTTTTTGAGCATAATATTGGGATCGAAGGGATTTACGGATTAAGTGTGGAGCATATGGACGGGGGGCTTTTGGGGCAAGCTCGCCTCTGGTTTTGTCTGCGGACTTGCCCCGCAAGGGTAGAGACGCTGGTTTGGGGCGATGTTGGACGGTATTTGGATTCCTCAGTCGGTGGAGTTTGGTGGCGGCCCCGCGCCGGTGCCCTCTGCGCGTCTGCTTATCAACGACGGGCGCTACACTATGGAGACGGAAGGGGCGGCCCCGGACAGTGGGTGGCTCTATTTTAATCATGCGGAGGTTCCTTCCGCGCTCGATATCGTCTGCGAAACAGGTGCTGGCGCCGGCCGGACCATCCGGGCGATCTGCCGCTGGCGCGGGGATTTGCTGCAATTGTCCTACCTGGCCGAGGAAAACGCCGCACGTCCGGTCGATTTCCACACCGGCCAAGGATCGTTGCAGGTGATCGTGCGTTACCATCGGCAGGCGGTTGCAGTGGTGGAGTAGGGGCGGATTTCCCTTTTCGCTTGTCTCCCCCTGTGCCGGCCGAACCCTCAAGGGCTGTCCTTTTCCCGTTAGCATCCCGTTTTTGCATCCATGGCCTCCAACTATAACGAAGACTCCATCAAAACCCTCTCACCCCTCGAGCACATCCGGCTGCGTCCCGGCATGTATATCGGGCGATTGGGCAACGGCAATAATGCCGAGGATGGCATCTACGTGCTGCTCAAGGAGACCGTCGATAACAGTATCGACGAATACACCATGGGGCACGGCAAGAAGATCGAGATCTATCTCGATGAACGCACCATGACCGTCCGCGACTACGGCCGCGGCATCCCGCTCGGCAAGCTCATCGACTGCGTCTCGATCATCAATACCGGCGCCAAATACGACTCTGGAACCTTCCAGAAATCCGTTGGTCTGAACGGCGTCGGTCAGAAGGCCGTTAACGCCCTCTCCATTTCCTTCCGCGCCCAGGCCATCCGCGAAGGTCAGGTGAAATTCGTCGAATTCACCCAGGGCAAACTCGCCAAAGACCATAAGGTCGCCTCCTCGACCGAGAAGAACGGCACCCTCATCGAGTTCACTCCCGACGAAGCGCTCTTCGGCAAAGACTTTAAGTTCCGTCCCGAGTTCATCGAGGAGATGCTCTGGAACTACGCCTACCTCAACCGCGGTCTCACCCTCTATTTCAACGGCAAGCCCTTCCGCTCCGAGAACGGGCTCAAGGACCTCCTGGAGAAAAAGCTCACCGGCGACCCGCTCTACCCGATGGCCCACCTCGAGGCCGAGGACATCGAGGTCGCGATCACCCACGGCGCCCACTACGGCGAGGAATATTACTCCTTCGTCAACGGCCAGCACACCACCATGGGCGGCACCCATCTTGCCGCATTCCGCGAAGGCTTGGTCACCACCGTGCGTAACTTTTTCAAGAAGGACTACGACGCCGCCGACATCCGCCAGTCTATCGTCGCCGCCGTCTCCATCCGCGTGCAGGAACCCGTTTTCGAGTCCCAGACCAAGACCAAACTCGGCTCCAACGAGGTCGGCCCCAATGGCCCCACCGTCCGCCTCTTCATCACCGGTTTCCTTACCCGCGAACTCGACAACTGGCTCCATCGCAATCCCGAGGCCGCCGACGCGATCAAGCGCAAGATCGAGGCCAGCGAACGCGAACGCAAAGAGCTCTCCGGCATCCGCAACCTCGCCCGCGACCGCGCTAAAAAAGCCTCCCTGCACAACAAAAAGCTCCGCGACTGCCGCGTGCACCTCGACACCAAGGACAAGCGCGCCGAACAAAGCACCATCTTCATCGTCGAGGGTGATTCCGCCGCCGGTTCGTTGACTGCCTGCCGCGATGTGCAGACCCAGGCGGTCTTCGCCCTCAAGGGCAAACCGCTCAACACCTACGGCCTCACCAAGAAGGTCATCTACGAGAACGAGGAGTTCCACCTCCTGCAGAGCGCGCTGAACATCGAGGACGGCCTCGACACGCTCCGCTACAACCGCGTGATCATCGCCACCGACGCCGACGTCGACGGCATGCACATCCGCCTGCTGTTGTTGTCCTTTTTCCTAAAGTTTTTCCCCGAGCTCATCACCAACGGCCACATCCACATCCTGGAGACGCCGCTCTTCCGCGTGCGCACCAAGAAGCTGACCATCTACTGCTACAGCGAAGCCGAAAAACAGGCCGCCCTGCACAAGCTCGGTCAGTCCGCCGAAATCACCCGATTCAAAGGTCTCGGTGAGGTTTCGCCCGGTGAGTTCAAAGACTTCATCGGCGAGAACATCCGCCTGCAGTCCATCAGCTTGAAGAACCTCCATAGCAGCGAAGACCTGCTCTCGTTCTTCATGGGTAAGAACACCCCGGACCGCCAGGGTTTCATCATCGACAACCTCCGCGTCGAAAAAGACCTCGTCGAGGTCTGAGTTTCTATCGGGTTACCCCGCCGTGATCCACGCCAGACTGACGGCGCGCACTTCGTCCAACATGCTGACTCCGACCGGCCTCGCGCCCGACAGGGCGCACGTGGCACTCCAACGCAGCGTCGCGATGTCGACGCTCACCGACAGCTGACGGAAGTCGACGATGCGGCCGAGCAATGGAGAAAGGCACTTGAGCGCGGCTTCCTTTTGACCGAACAGCAAGGTTGCCCGGCGATCACGTTCCGCCGTCGGTTGTTGATTCAACCAGATCAGCTCTACGGGGGTGAAGGCGATGGCGGCGGCTTCCGGCTCCCATGGACAGATGCGCTCGACGTCGCAGCCGACCGAAATAAGCGCGCTGGTTTTGGCGACGCACACCAGCAGGTCGTCGTCGCGATGGCTGATGCTGCCGGTGAATCCATCCGGCCATACGGGTTCGCCGCGTGGTCCCCGCGCGACATTTGTGGTGCGCGCGCCGGCATCCGTCAGCAGCCGGGAGGCGAGTGCGCGGCCGGCGATGAAGGGAGTGGCGCCGTGGTGAAGGGGAGTTGCCAGCGCCCAGTTAAGTCCGGCGGGCGCGATTAGCGGTGGCTTGGCAACGTCGGGGTTCATGCCTGTAGAATCGCCGCGAGAATGCGGCCGTTGTCGGCCGTGAGCATTTTGCCATGGTGGGACCCTTTGGCGGGATGCACCGTGACCTGTTCGGCATGTTCCTCCCAGCCGTGAGGCGAGTGGCTGTATTCTCCATCGGAGCTGCGAATCAGGTCGATGCGTCCGGCGAGGCGGGTCTGGCTGGATTCCCGCAGCATATCGCCTTGAATCGCGGCGTAGTAGGCGGCACGCCAGGCGCGGGGCACGCGCAGGCCCAGGGTGGCGAACGTGGCGGAGAGGAGGCCACGGGTTTGCCGGCCGGAGCGAGCGCTGATCATCTCCAATTGGCCGCGAATTTTCCGGGCGGCCAACGCCGCCGAAAATCCGCCGTCCGCGTTCAGGATTTTGCGGGCGATTTGGGCGGGGCGGCGCAGTTTTTTTTCAACAGCCACTTGTCCCTGGCGGGTTGCCGCTGAGAACGATTCAATCAACACTAGGCGATGCACGGCGGCTCCGTGTGCCTGCAGCTGCGCGGCCACATCAACGGCCAGCACGCCGCCCAGGCAATAGCCGGTCAGATTGATGCGACGGCCCGGGAAGTTGTCACGGATCAGGCGCGCGTAGTCAGCGGCGATGTCCTTGCGTGACAGACGGTGGACGGGGCCGCCGTCCCAGCCTTGTCCTTGAAGACCCCAGACCGCCAGATTGGCGGGCAGTGTGCCGATGAGTTGGCTCCAGACGGTCGCGCTGTTGCTGAAGTCGTGACCGTGCAGGCAAACGAGCACGTCCCCGTCCGGCTGGGCGCGCAGGGGCAACAGATGTCCGACATGCGGTTTTTGGCCGCGGCTGGCGCAGAGCAAGGCCACGGTTGGCGTGCGCAGAAATTCCTCGTAGGACAGATCCCAGCCAAGCGTGCGTTTGAGCCGGCCGAGCATTTTGATGACGAGCAGCGAGTGCCCGCCGAGATCCAGGAAGCTATCGTGCCGGCCGACATGTTTTACGTTGAGCATTTCGCACCAGATGGCGGTCACGTTTTTTTCATCAGGGCCGTCCGGCGCGTCCGCAGCGACGGGGGCCCGGGTGTCGGTGAGTTCCCGCGGAGGAGGCAGCGCGCGGCGGTCGATCTTGCCGTTGGTGTTGAGGGGGAGGGCGGGGATGAGGACCACGGTCGTCGGCACCATGTGCTCGGGAAGGGTTTGTTGGAGCGCGTGTCGTAACTGCGCGGAGGAGCAGGGTGTGCCGGTCCGCGGGACCACGTAGGCCACGATTTGCTTTTCCCCCGGGGTGTCCTCGCGCAGCACCGTGACGCCGGCCTGCACCGACGGATTGGTGAGCAGTGCTGCGTTGATCTCGCCCAGCTCGATGCGAAACCCCCGCAACTTGATCTGATTGTCGCGCCGACCGTGAAACGCCAAAGCGCCATCCGGCAAACGGCGGACGAGGTCACCCGTCTGGTAGAGCCGTTCACCACCAGCCTGAGGGAGGAGCACGAAACGCTCTGCGGTCAGCTTGGCATTGTTCAGGTATTCTCGGGCAAGTCCGACGCCACCGATCCATAGTTCGCCCAGTTCACCGTCGGCGATGGGTTGTGCGGTGGTTTCGGCGAGAACGTGGAGTGTGGTCTGGTCAATGGCCACCCCGATGGAGTCGGTCTGCCGGTCGGCGTGCAGCTCGCAGGCGGTTGACCAGACGGTGGTCTCGGTCGGGCCGTAGAGATTCCACACCCGCCGAAAACGGACGCGAAGTTGTTCGCGCAGTGGAGTGCTGATGTGTTCGCCGGTGGTGACGACGCGGACATCGGACGAGAGTTGCAGCCCGGCGCCGAGCAGGGTTTCCCACATGGCCGGGGTGGCTTGGAAATGGGTGGGCTTAACCTCGTTGATCAGCGCCTGCAGGAGCTTGGGCGTGCGGATCGTTTCCGGTGGGGCGAGCACGACGGTGCCGCCGGTCATCAGTGCCCAAAGCCAATCGGGCAGGGTTACGTCGAAGGTGAATGAGCCGATCGACACAACGACTTCGGGTTCACTGATTTCCATGAGGCTGGCCATCGAGGCCACCACGTTGGTGAGACTGCCGTGTTCGATCGCCACCGCCTTGGGGCGGCCGGTCGAACCGGAGGTGTAGATGACGTAGGCCAGATCTGTCGGTTGAGGGTCGGATACTACGGTCGTCGCCATTTCGGCGGTAGTTAGGTCGATCAGCACCCGGCGCAATCCGGCAAAGGCGGGAGTGGCGTCTAGTTTACTCTGCGTGACCAACGTGGTCGCCCCAGCGTTTTCGAGCATGTAGATTGTCTGCTCGGCCGGATGGTCGGTATTGATCGGCAGATAAGCGGCCCCGCTTTTCAAAATGCCGAACACGCCGACGACCATGTCGACGGAGTGGCTGACCGAAAGTCCGATGATTTGGTTGGGTCCAGCTCCTGCTCCAGCCAGTCGTGCGGCCAGCCGGTCGGCTCGGTCCGCCAGTTCGCGATAGGTCAGGCTGACGTCACCACAGCGGACCGCCGTCAGGTCCGGGGTTTGTGAAGCCTGACGCCAAAACAGCGTGTGAACACAACCGTCACCGCTGGAATTGTATGCGGACGGTTCCGGTGAATTCCTTGAGGTGTAATTGTTTGTCATGCCTTCACGGTGGTAGGGCCGCCTCACTACATTTTAGCACGGAAGCCCCGCCAGCTGGCAAATAGCATTTATTTTACACCCAGGTGGGAGGCCGGTGCTTGGGTCGGTTGATATCTTTATCAATGGATAGGACTTGGCATCGATCTTGCGGTATTACAAAAACGACACTTCGTAACACTTTTGATTAACGCCATGCCTTTGTTGAAACCTCCCGCCCCCAGTGGCACCTCTTTCACCACCAAGCGACCGTCCGGCCCGCGACCCGTCCCCATGCCGCTCATCCCGGAGGGTAGTTTGCTGCGTGAAGAAATCATCCCCGGCGGCGTTGCCGTGTCGTTCAACGTCCGCCGCCACACCACCTTACGGCTCACCGCGCTCGAGTCCGGCTCCAACGTCTCCTTCCTCTGCTACAACCGCCATGAGCTGATTGATCGTTACAACATGGCCGACACCCTCAAGGGCCAGCACACCGCCAAGCTGACCACCGGCCACATCCTCGTCTCCGACATGGGCCGGGCGATGTTTTCGATCACCGGCGACACCCTCGGCTGGCACGACCCGATCGGCGGGCACGACACCCCCGCCATCGTCGCGCAAAAGTGGAGTGAGAAAAACTACCAGACCGCGCGCAACGCCCACCATCGCAACAGTCACGACCTGTTCCTGATCGAGCTCGCCAAACACGGCCTCAACCGCCGCGACCTCGTGCCCAACATCAATTTCTTCAGCAAGCTTCAGTCCGATGCGGAAGGCCGCCTTGGCTTCGCTTCCGGGCATTCCCGCACCGGTGACTTCATCGATCTGCGTGCCGAGATGGATCAGCTCGTCGTCTTTACCACCTGTCACCATCCGATGGATACCGCCAAGACCTACGGTCCTCGCCCCGTGCGGATGCAGCTCTGGGAATCCGCCCCGCCCGCCGCCGATGATTACTGCCGCATCATGCGCCCGGAAAACGAGCGCGCCTTCTACAACACCGAAATCCTCTACAGCTAAACCATCACCGTAGGCCGCCTGCTTACGGGCGCTTCGCCACCTGCCATGAGCACTTTAAACTACACCGAATCCACGCTCGTTCCCGAGGCCGCCGTCTACCGCCGGGTTATTCCCGCCGGTGATTTCTGGATGCATGAGATCAAGGCCGGCCAAACCCTGCGCATCCTCGATCTCGAGGGCAACCAGGCCGCCGATACGCTCTTCTACTACGCGGCCGACTTCACCGAACGCTACAGCGCGCAGGACACCATTCGTGAACAGGGCGCGCTCTACCTGACCACCGGCACCAAGCTCATGTCCAACGCCGGCCGGCCGCTGGTTACCATCACCGCCGACACCTGCGGTCGCCACGACACCCTCGGCGGCGCCTGCTCCTGCGAGAGCAACGCGGTCCGCTACGGCCATGGCACGCGCCACATGCACTCCTGTCGCCAGAGTTTTTTGCTCGGCCTGGCCAACTGGCCCGACTCCTCCTTCGACCTGAACAAGCGCGACCTCCCGGCCAACATTAATTTCTTTATGAACGTCCCCGTGACGCCCGAAGGCGGCCTGCAATTCGAAGACGGCGTCAGTGCCCCCGGCCGTTACGTCGAAATGCGTGCCGACCTCGACGTCGTCTGCCTCATCAGCAATTGCCCCCAGCTCAACAACCCCTGCAACGGTTGGAACCCCACCCCCGTCGAAGTCCTTATCTGGAATCCCTGAAATTTTAACCACGAAGGTCACGAAGATTCACGAAGAGATTAACGGCTCTGCTGTCCGGGCTTCGTGCCCTTCGTGACCTTCGTGGTTAAAAATAATCCAACTCTCCCTTTTCCCGTGTTCAGCAAAGTCCTCATCGCCAACCGTGGTGCCATTGCCTGCCGGATCATTCGCACGCTGAAACGCATGGGCATCGGTAGTGTCGCCGTTTACTCCGACGCCGACCGTCACAGCCTGCACGTTGCCCTCGCTGACGAAGCCGTCCACATCGGTCCGTCGCCTGCCGCGCAATCCTACCTTGATGCGGACAAGATCCTCGCCGCCGCCCAACAAACCGGCGCCCAAGCCATCCACCCCGGTTACGGATTCCTCTCGGAGAACACCGCCTTTGTTGAAGCCTGCGCCGCAGCCGGCATTGCCTTCATTGGTCCCCGCGCTGAACAGATGCGCCTGCTCGGTCCCAAGCACTCCGCCCGCGCCCTCGCCAAGGCCAACGGCGTCCCGCTCCTGCCCGGCACCGAACTTCTGCCCGACCTCGCCACCGCGCGATCCGAGGCCGCCCGCATCGGCTACCCCGTCATGCTCAAAAGCACCGGCGGCGGCGGCGGTATCGGCATGCAGCTCATTCGCAAACCGGCCGAGCTCGCCAACGCCTTCACCTCGGTCGTCCGCCTCGCGCAAAACAATTTTAAGGACGGAGGCGTCTTCCTCGAAAAATTCGTCGAACACGCCCGCCACATCGAAGTCCAGATCTTCGGCGACTCCCACGGCCATGTCGTCGCACTCGGCGAACGCGACTGCTCGGTGCAACGCCGTAATCAAAAGGTCGTTGAAGAAACCCCCGCGCCAGGTCTGACCGCCGAACAGCGCACCGAGCTCCTCGCCTGTGCCGCCCGTCTCGGCACTGCGGCTGGCTACACCAATGCCGGCACCGTCGAGTTCGTCTACGACAGTGCCGCGGGCCATTACTATTTCCTTGAGGTCAACACTCGCCTCCAAGTTGAACACGGTGTCACCGAGGAAGTCACCGGCGTGGACCTCGTCGAATGGATGATCCGCGCCGCCGCCGGCGAACTCAACCTCTGTGACTTTGTTCGTAATACGAACATTCTAGACGCCCCCATCGGCATACAGGCTGATCCCAATGTTCGTAATACGAACATTGGGTTACAGCCCGTCCCGACGGGGCATTCCATCCAGGTGCGGCTCTATGCCGAGGACCCGGGCAAAAACTTCCAGCCCGCCGCTGGCTTGCTGACCAATGTTCACTTCGCCAAGACCGCGCGCGTCGAGACCTGGGTCGAGACCGGCAGCGAAGTCTCCGCGTTCTACGATCCGATGATCGCCAAGATCATTGTCAAAGGTAGCGACCGCGCCGATGCCCTCGCGCGTATGGACGCCGCGTTGGCCGACACCCGCGTTTACGGCATCGAGAATAACCTCGGTTATCTGCGGCAAATTATCGCCAGCGAGGGGTTCCGTAGTGGTCCGGTCACGACAAAATATCTCGCCAGTCTGCCCTACGTGCCTGCCACCATCGAAGTCCTTGAGGGCGGCACCCAGACCACCGTGCAGGACTATCCCGCGCGTATTGGTTACTGGGATGTCGGCGTGCCGCCTTCCGGCCCGATGGATAACCTGTCCTTCCGCCTCGCCAACCGCCTCGTCGGCAATCCCGACACGGCGGCCGGCTTGGAGATCACCGTCAACGGTCCGACCCTGCGCTTTAACACGCCGGCGGTCGTCGCGCTGACCGGCGCGCACCTCGGTGCCACGCTCAACGGCAAACCCGTTGCCGGCTTCCGCGCCTTTCGCGTGAAGGCCGGTCAGACGCTTCGCCTCGGCGCGGTCGACGGCCCCGGTCTGCGTGGTTACCTCGCCATTCGGCATGGACTCGACGTGCCGGACTACCTCGGCAGCAAGTCCACTTTCACCCTCGGCCTCTTTGGCGGCCACGCTGGCCGAGCGCTGCGCGTCGGCGACGTGTTACGCGTCAATACTTCCACGCCGGCTGGTGTCACCGATGATGCTCCCTTGCTGCGAGCTCCCGCTAGCATCCAGCCACCACTCACCCGCGAGTGGACCATCGGTGTGCTCTACGGACCGCACGGTGCGCCCGACTTCTTCACCGAGGCGGACATCGGCACGCTACTTAGCACGGCTTACGAGGTTCACTACAACTCGGCCCGCACTGGTGTGCGCCTGATTGGTCCTAAGCCCGAGTGGGCCCGCCGCGATGGTGGCGAGGCTGGCCTGCATCCGAGTAATATCCACGACAACGCCTACGCCATCGGCGCCGTCGATTTCACCGGCGACATGCCGATCATCCTCGGCCCCGACGGCCCCAGCTGCGGTGGCTTCGTCTGCCCGTTCACGATAGTGCAGTCCGAGCTCTGGAAGATGGGTCAGCTCAAGCCCGGCGACAAAGTCCGCTTTCTGCCGCTCACTGCACAGGTGGCCCGCGAACTCGCTTTCGCCCAAGAGTCCGAGATCGAAAACCTAAAGCGCGTGCCCAAACCTTCCCTGATAAAGTTTAACCCAATGGGTTATACTTTATCTGAGCCTGCTGTGCTGCATGAACTTGCGGAGCGACCGATGGCGCCGAAAGTGGTGTATCGCCGTCAGGGCGACGCCAACCTGCTGGTCGAATACGGCCCACTGCAACTCGACATCGTCATGCGTATGCGGGTGCACGCGCTTAAAACTTGGCTGGAACGTCACAAGGTGCCGGGCCTCATTGACCTGACGCCGGGCATTCGTTCGTTGCAGGTGCATTTCGATTACCGTCTGCTCCCGATGGAGCGACTGCTGGAGATTTTGCTGCGAGCCGAATCTGAGCTGCCGGCGATCGACGACATTGAAGTGCCGTCGCGCATCGTGCACCTACCGCTGTCGTGGGAAGACGAGTCCACGTTGCTGGCGATTCGCAAATACATGCAGATCGTGCGCAAGGACGCGCCTTGGTGCCCGAGCAATTTGGAGTTCATCCGCCGCATCAACGACCTGCCGAACCTCGAAGAGGTTTACCGTATTTGTTTCGACGCGAGCTACCTGGTGCTCGCGCTGGGTGATGTTTATCTCGGGGCGCCGGTGGCGACTCCGGTTGATCCACGTCACCGGTTGGTCACTACAAAATATAATCCGGCCCGCACCTGGACTCCCGAGAACGCCGTCGGCATCGGCGGTGCATATCTGTGCGTCTATGGCATGGAGGGTCCGGGCGGATATCAGTTTATCGGACGCACCTGTCAGATGTGGAACCGCCATAAACAAACGGCCGATTTCGTGGACGGCAAACCGTGGCTGCTGCGCTTCTTTGACCAGATCCGATTTTATCCGGTGTCGAACGCAGAGCTCACCAAGTTCCGCGAGGATTTCCCGCAGGGTAAGGTGAAGCTCAAGATCGAGCAGACGACCTTCAAGCTACGGGACTACCAGAAATTCCTCACCGACAACGCCGATACGATTACCGCATTCAAGACGCACCAACAGGCCGCGTTTGAGGCCGAGCGTCAGCGCTGGGTGGAAAGTGGTCAGCTCAACTTCTCGGCCAACGAAGAGTCGGCGGCATTGGTCGATGAAGGCGCATTGCCCGAAGGTTGCCTGGCGGTGCCGGCGCACATCCCCGGCAACGTCTGGAAGGTCTTGGTTACGCCTGGTGCGACCGTGGCTGAAGGCGACGTGTTGGTGATCCTCGAGTCCATGAAGATGGAAGTCTCCGTGGTCGCTAGTCGTCCCGGTAAGGTCCGTGAAGTGCGCTGCGCCGAGGGCCGTCCGGTCAACGCCGGCGAAACGCTCGTGGTGATCGAGGGCTGAGGGGAGCGTCGATCAACTGGTTTTCGCTAAAAACGGATTCTCGATCCGCAAGTTGCCGATTTGGCGGCCATGTTGGAGGTCTTCGGAGAGGAGTCGGTGCGCGCCTGACGCCAGTGCCGCGGTGACGACTAGGCTATCGTAGTAGCGGTAGCCGGTTTGGGCCTGCACGTCCAAGGCATGCCGATAGAGATCAGCGGAGGGCATGATCCGACAGCGTGGCAATAGCACCACATCCAGATAGTCGCGCAGATCGGTCGCGCTGATCGGTGCGGCGAAGCGATGCAGCGCGACCGAGCAAAACTCCTGAACCACTTGCCAACTGACCGACCAGTCGTCGTCTCCGCGAATGATTTCCCGGGCTCGGTTACGCTTGGCCGGCGCGGTTTGGTCGAAGGCGTAAACTAGGATGTTGGTGTCTAGAAACAGTTCAGCGGGCATTCATGTCCTCTCGGCTGAATTTTCCGCCGGCATCTACATGGTCGAAACGCTCAAAGAGTGCGTCGATTTTGGCCGTGCGTTCCTGTTCGGCCACCAGACTGGCCAACCAGTCGCGGAATAATTGGTTGAGCGTGGTTTTGTGAGACAGGGCTTGTTCACGTGCGCGTTCGATCATGCGTTCGTCGGCACTGAGGGTAATGTTTTTCATTACACTATAATAGTGTGCACTGCATTAGTGTCAATGGGGTGATATTTAGGATGAGTAGTGGATTTACCAGACGGTTCGAGAGGTCTTTGCACCCAGTGGAAAGACTTCGCGGACCAACTGTTCAGACATCGATTTTGCAGGCCTGCCGTCGACGAGAGCCCATCCCTGACGGGCGAGTAACGTCCGGGGGGATGATTCCAGAGTCTGGGTATTCACGGTTTTGCTGAAGCTGACTTTACGTTCTCAAGTTGGCCCGGCGTTACTCCGGTGCGGACTTGCACGGTGGCCAGGACCTTGGGCACGTAGAGTTGGGTCTCGGCCGGGAGGTGGGCGGCGATGCCGGCGAAGTCGGTGGCGTTCTCGGCTTTCATCGTGCGGCCGACGCGGCCTTCACCGGCGTTGTAGGCTGCGAGGGCGAGCGGCCAGTCGCCAAAGCGGGTGTGCAGTTTTTTCAAATACACGGCGGCCGCGCGCGCACTGGCTTCGGGGTGGGTGCGTTGGTCGAGCGGGAAGAGGGAGAGCCCCAACGATTTGGCGGTCGCGGGCATGAGTTGAAACAGTCCACGCGCGCCGACCGGGCTGCGGGCGGAGGGGTTAAACGAGCTCTCGGTTTCGGCCAGCCAGACCAGCGATGCGGGAATACCTTCAGCCGCAAAGGCAGACGTCAGTATTGGCAAAAATTTATCGGCACGCTCGGGACGGGGACGTTTGGCCATGCGACCGAGCCAGACGTCCAACATGGGCACAGTGTTCACCTCGGGTGCCGGCATGGGGGAGGATTCGAGAGAGGTTTGGGCGGCCTCCATGTCTTCGAGTTGGGCGCGCAACCAGCCGGCGTAGTCGGCAAACGCAGGCATGCTTTGTAGCGCGGTCATGGCGTTGCGGGCGGCGGGGGCGTGATTGATGTAGGCTTGCAGGTTTTCCTCTTGTCCGGCGGTAACGACCTCGTTGAGCAATGCCTGCATTTCATCGGGGCCCATCAGTTCATACTCGGCCTTGATGTTTTCAGGCACGAGTTCGTCCCACAGGGATTGGGCCATCGAGTGCAACTCGACCATGTCTGGATTGTTGGGGTCACTAATGGACGGGCCTTTTGGCGGTTCTTCCGCAGACAAGCCCGTCAGCATCGTCAGAAGGGCGCTGATTGCCCCGAACTTGCGGAGTATTTTAACCGAAAAAACCATGGGTGAATTGTTCTTCGATGAAGGAGACACACAAGCTCCGTGGCGAATCACGCGGGAGCTTTCTTTAAGTTCACGGACTCTTAACAGATGATTGAGCGGTGCGTGCAAGTTCGCCCCGTGTTCACTCCACGCCTTTCCAGATCGGGCCGTCCTGTGTGATTAATGGTCCGGTCCTCGGGACTTCGGGTTGGGGGATGGTTGACGGGGCGAGTTTAAAAACCGGCAGCACCGGAGCGCCGTTGAGCATGCGGTAGGTTTCGCCGCGTTTCTCGATCATCAGAAAGGAACAAAAAACGCCGCCGCCGCGTTCGCCGATGAGCACGTCGAGGTCGATGACCTGGTCTTTCTCCAGATGCATCCAGTCGCCGGCGTGTAACGCCCCGCTGGCGATGGGTTGGCCGCGGTCGTTGTGACGCTCCCATTTGACGGAGGGGGTGGTGATTTCCTTCCAGTTGCTGAGCAGCACGATCTTGCCGTTGACCGCGACGCTACAGACTTCCTCGCCGTAACCCCAAAAGCGCCAGTCGCCGGTTTCGGGTGCGGAGACCTGACCCTTGTAGTGGATGACCCAGAACATCGGCTTGACGACATCGGCAACTTGAAAGGCTCGGGGCGCGTTGCTCGCCGGCATGAGCGGCAGGAAAATCTGGGTTGTGTAGAGCGGGAGCGGGGCGCGGAAGTAGTCATTGAGCACAGCCTCGTCCCACTCGGAGGCGATGAACTTGTTGATGAACTTGTTGTAGCGCGGGACATCCATCGGCGTTTTCTCGCCGTCCTGAGTTTGTTTGAGGTCGTAGAGGATGCCGATCAGCGAACTGGTGTTGCGGGTGGTGGAGCCGAATTCGGTCACGTCTGCGGCGTGCAGAGCCACGGGCATCAATGCGAATAGTGCAGGCAGTAGCAGGCGGGGCAGGGGCATCAAATAATGGTCTGAGCTAAGAGCAGCGCTCAGGCCTCGATCGAGGCGGATTCGTTGGCTTCGTCGTTTTCGGCCTTGGGGGTTTTGGCCACGATGCGTTTTTCGGCTTCGAGAATAATCTCCTCGCAACCGATGAATTTATGGTCGTCGAGGCAGAGGCGGCGTTGGCGGCCGTCGATTTCGTAGATGGCGTAGGCGATGCCTTTTTTGACCCACTTGCGGCGGTCCATTTCGACGATGGTGTTGATGTCGACCTTCTCACCGCCGGGGCCGGTGATGATATCGCCGTCGGCGCGCACGCTTTTGCGATGTTGCAGGGCGACCCAGCCGATGAAGCTCAATCCGATAAGCAGCAAGATGCCGCCGATGGTGCGCTGGCCGGACATGTCGCCCGCGGTGCGGTTCTTGGGCAGTTTCAGTGCAAGATCGTGCTGTTTGGCGTAGCGTTCCCACGCACGCATCACCTCGGGGTTTTTGTCGAGGTGTTTGGGGTCTATGTCCTGTCCGTTGGCAGCGAGGGTTTCGACGATCGGGACGAGTTGCTCAAAGCGTTTCGCCTCGGCCGGCCAGGCGATGTAGCCGTCGTAGAGAAACCAGGCGGCCGAACCGTTGATCATGAGCGCCATGAAAAACATGCGGCGGCGCCATTCCTTGGAGATACGGGCGTGAACTTGCATAAGGGGAAGATGGGTGGGGCGGATTAAGATAGCAAAGGAGCGGGCTTAATAAAGCCGGGGGGAGATGATGTAAGACAGACTCTGAGCCTCCTTTCCAGACCGATTCCGGATTGGTGGAATCTGCGGGTGGAGTATTTGCAGCGGAATACATGGCGGACGTTGAAATGCGTTCGGCGAGCTGTCTGCCTCATCGATATGTCCGAAGAGGCCGATCTACTCATTGATATCAACGCGCTGGTCGCGCGTAAGGATGTGGCCGGTTTGCGCAAGTATCTGGCGCCGTGGATGGACGCCGACCTGGCGCCGCTTCTGGCTGAGCTGCCGGTTGAAAAGATGGCCGCGCTGTTCCGTTTCACGTCGCACGATCTGGCGGCGGCAACCTTTGGTTATCTGCCGCTCGAGGCGCAGCGCAAGTTGCTCAAACTGCTCAGTCAGGCGCAGGCTGCGGCGATGCTCAACGCGTTGTCACCGGACGATCGCACGGCGTTTATTGAGGAGCTGCCGCTGGATGTGGCCATGCAGATGCTCAGCCTGCTATCGCCGGTTGAGCGCGAGGTGGCCAAGGATTTGCTGGCCTATCCGGAGGACAGTGTGGGCCGCATGATGACCCTCGACTTTGTGGCGGTGCGAAGGGACTGGACGGCGGGGCAGGTCTTGGAATTTATCCGCGCCCACGGCTACGATCGCGAGACGCTCAACGTGATTTATGTGCTGGATGACGAGGGACGCTTAACCGACGACGTGCGGTTGCGGCGGTTTTTATTATCCGCGCCGGATCGCAAGGTGAGCGATCTGATGGACGGGGGCTTTGTGCGTTTGCACGCGACGGATGATCGCGAGCAGGCCTTGGAAAAATTCCGGCGGTTTGACCGGGTGGCGCTGCCGGTGGTGGACGATGGGGACAAGTTGATCGGTATCGTCACGATCGACGACATCCTCGACGTGGCCGACGAGGAGGCCACCGAGGACATTCAAAAGCTGGGCGGCAGCGAAGCGCTGGACGAGCCCTACATCAGTATCGCGCTTTCGCGCATGGTGAAGAAGCGGGCGAGCTGGCTGATCGTGTTGTTTCTCGGCGAGATGCTGACGGCCACGGCGATGGCGTTTTTCCAGGATGAAATCGAGAAGGCGGTGATGCTCGCGCTGTTTATTCCGCTGGTGATCAGCTCGGGTGGTAACGCGGGTTCGCAGGCGGCGACCTTGGTTATCCGCGCAATGGCCATGGGCGAGTTTACCCTTGGCGAATGGTGGCGGGTGATGAAACGCGAGTTGGCGGTCGGACTGGCGCTCGGCGGGATTCTTGGTGCGGTGGGATTCGTCCGCATCGCAATGTGGTCTGCGGTGTCCGATGTCTACGGTCCACACTGGATGCGGGTGGCGTTGACGGTGGGCTGCGCGCTGGTCGGCATCGTGCTTTGGGGATCACTCACCGGGTCGATGTTGCCCCTGTTGTTGAAGCGACTGGGTTTTGACCCGGCGACATCCAGCGCGCCGTTTGTGGCGACGCTGGTGGATGTGACGGGATTGGTGATCTACTTCAGCGTGGCTTACCTCTTTCTTGGCGGCGTGTTGCTCTAGGGGTGTAGCCGCCCTCGTCCCCCGGGGGGGCGTGTTGGATAGGGTGCCCGCCGGGGACGTCGCCTACACGGGCGGGGACGCCCGTGGCTACAACTTCAGTCGTCCATGCCGAAGGCGGTGCGGAGTTCCTGCAACGCGCTGTCGGGCATGGGCACGAGGGCGCCGAGGGGACGGGCGAGCTGGAGGGCTTCGGCGGTGGCCTCAAGCACTTCGAGCCGGTCAAAGGCTTCGAGCAAGGTGCGGCCGACGATGAGCGCGCCTTCATTTTCGATGAGCAGCACGGGGCACTTTTTGAGCGACATGCGGGCGGCGAGTGCCTCGGCGTCGTTGACCACGCAGGCGAAGGGAACTTTGGGCGCATCGTTGAGCACCAGGTAACTCTCGGGAATGGTGCGGGAGCTGAACTCCGCGTCGCTCATGCAGAACGCTGAGGCGCACATGGGTTGGGCGTTGATGATGACGCCGATGTCGGGGTTGGCTTCGTAGATGAGGCCGTGCAGGCGGCTGGTGCGGCTGGCGCGTTTGCCGGCCTCGGTGGAGTCCTTGGTCGCGCGAACAAGGCCGGAGGGTTTGAGGTCAAGCCGGTCGCGGCGACGCGGGGTGATGACGAACTGTTTGTCATCGAGTCGGGCGGAGATGGAGCCGGCGGTGCTGATCATGAGCCGCTGGCGATAGGCGCGGTGGACGAAGTTGCAGATTTCGGAACGCAGTTCCTTCTCTTGATTGCTTGGCGCGCCGGTTTCAAGCGGTGCGAGGTCGGTCACGGCCTGACCGGCGAGGCAGTTGTCGGGCAGGGTGTGGAGCTCGCCGAGCGCCGAGGCGCGGATGACGGTTTGGGCGACAAATTCGAGCGTTTCGAAACGTTGAAAGGCGTCGGCGAGATCGCGGCCGCCGATGACCACGCCGTGGTTTTCAAGCATCACGCAGTCGGCACCCTCGGCGAAGGCGGCGGCGATTTTGTCACCGAGTTCCTGGCTGCCGGGGCAAGCGTAGGCGGCGTAGGCGACCTTGCCGCAGAGGTGATGGGCGTGGGTTTGCACGCGAGTCTCGGGCAGGCGGCGCACGATCGAGAAGGCGACCAGCGCGCCGGGATGGGCGTGCACGATGGCTTTGATGTCGGGGCGGCGACGGTAGATCTCGCGGTGAAAGGGAAACTCGGAGGATGGCGGATGCAGGCCTTCTTTGGTGCCGTCGGCGTGCACGCGGATGACGTCGGTGGGCCGCAGCGAGCCCTTGTCGACGCGGGACGGGGTGATCCAGATCGAGCCGTCGGGATCAAGTATGGAGAGATTGCCACCGGAGGTGGTGGTCATGTGGTAGCGATAAATGCGGTCCATCGTCGCGACCAATTCGGCTCTCGGGTGCAGCCAGGCTGTGGTGTCCATGATCAGAATATCGGTCGCAGAAGTGCTGAGAACAACCCTACGCCAATCCGCGCTCCAAAGTTGGCAAAATCTGCCATATTCTATCGGAATCGATCAAATCGGGGAGATATCTGAATGGAGTGTGGAAACCTTCGGAAGAATCCGCTGACTCATGACCTTCCCTTAAAACCCTGAATCCAAAACCTATGAACCGTTCCTCTTTCCTACGTCGCCTCGTCGCCTTTACCTCTTTGTCCCTGCTGGCCGCCCTGCCCGGGCTGCGTGCCGCCGATGACGCTGCTCCGTTGGTGACCGATATCCGCCTGGTGGTGCACACGACGAAGGGTGACATCGAGGGCACGCTCTTCGCGAGCAAGGTGCCGATGACCGCCGCGAACTTTCTGAATCTCGCGAAACGCGGTTTTTACGACGGCCTGACCTTCCACCGCGTGATTCCTGATTTCATGATCCAAGGTGGCGACCCGCTCGGCAACGGCACCGGTGGTCCGGGCTACAAGTTTGGTGATGAGTTCAACATGAACCTGCGCCACTCCAAGCCCGGCATGTTCTCCATGGCCAACTCCGGGCCCGGCACCAATGGCAGCCAGTTTTTCATCACCCACATCGCCACGCCCTGGCTCGACGGCAAGCACAGCGTCTTTGGCGAAGTGACCAAGGGTCAGGACGTGGTCAACGCGATCGCGAAGGGGGACAAGATCAAGAGCATCGAGGTGCTCGACTCTACCGACGCGCTGTTCGCCAAGGAGGCTGCCAATTTGGCCAAGTGGAACGCGGTGTTGGATCGCAAGTGATGGGGCTTTCTAAGTAGGCCTTTGATTTTCGACGGAAAGGCGCGGATGCGTAAAAACATAATGCATTGAATTCTGCATTAAAAAAGCGAGGCGATCCCTCGGGGGTGATCGGGGTATAATGCATTCAATAATGCATAGAAAATCAGGCCGTGCGCTGGGTCTGATTTTCCGGAGGTTTTGGCCACAAAGAGGCGCAAAAATTTCCGTCCTCGGGCCGGACGCCGGTTGTGCGCCTATAGGCGCATGGGCATCGGTTGATCGGGCCGGATGAGCGTTGGGCCGATTCTTTGCGCCTTTTTGTGGCAAAAATCCCAGTGCCTCTCAGCCCGTGGCACCGGCGTTAGTGGCGCGGAACAGGCAGACGCAGTTGCTGCCGTCTTCGGTCTCGAGCCACTCGGGGTTGAGGGATGCGAAGGTGCGGTTAATTAATTTTTGGATACCGCCGACTTCGATCAGGAGCACGCCGTGGGGGGCGAGGCGGGGCAGCGCTTGCGCGAGGATTTTTCGGATGATCACAAGGCCGTCGGCACCGCCGTCATGGGCTATGCGGGGCTCGGCTTTGAACTCGGGGAGTTGCTTGTCGACGTGCGCGCTGGGCTCGTAGGGCGGGTTGCTGATGATGATATCGTAGCCGCCGGGAGGCACGGGCACATCGGCAAAGGTGTCGGTGCGGTAGAGCTTCACGCGTGAGGCGAGGCGGTGTTCGGTGACGTTGATTTTGGCGACGTCGAGTGCGTCGGGGGAGAGGTCGGTGGCGTCGACCGTGGCTTTTGAAAATTCGTGGGCGAGGAGCAGCGCGAGGCAGCCGGAGCCGGTGCAGATGTCGGCGGCGTGCCGGACGGTGGTGTCAGTCGGCAGCAGGTCGGAGAGCATGGGGATGAGTTCGACGAAGTAGCTGCGGGGGATGATGACGCGTTCGTCGACGTGAAAGCGGTAACCGCCGAGCCAGGTTTCGCCGATCAAGTAGGCGGTCGGCACGTGTTGATCGATGCGGCGGTGGAGGGTGGCCTGCACGCGTTTGATTTGCGCGGCGGTCAGCGGTTGGTCGAGGACTTCGGGTTTGCTGTCGAGCGGCAGACCGAGCGTGCGTAAGAGGAGCAGCAGGGCGTCGTCGTGGTGGTTGTCGGTGGTCTGGCCGACGGCGACCTTGTGTTGTGCGTAGCGTTCGAGCGCGTGCTCCAACCACTGGCCGAGGGTGCGGGGAGGGCCGGCGGGGACGGCTGGTTTGGACTTTGGTTTACGCGGAGGCATCGGGTTGCTCTTCGGTGACATGTTCGTGGTCACGCAGGTGATCGGGGCAATAGCACTGGTCGCCGGCGCATTTGGAGCAGTAGCGGAAATCGAGGTCGGGGTTTTTGATGCTGTTTTTGCCGCAGATGACGCAGGTATGGCGTGGTTTGCTGACGGCTTCGCGTCGGGCGGAGGCGGTCTTGGCCTGGTATTTGATACGGCGTTTGCCGGAGCGCAGGTCGCTGATGATTGAGCGGCCGAAGAAGAGGAGGAAGTTGCCCGAGGCGGCGAGGATCATGACGCGGATGGCGCCATCGCCTTGGATGAAGGCGATGATGGCGAGAACCCAGGTGGCGATCGCGAGCCAGCGGATTTGCACCGGCAGGATGAAAAAGAGCAACATGATGAAGCTCGGATTCAGTTGGGCGAAGGCGAGGAAGATGGAGCCGTTGACGAAGGTGTTGGTGGCGACGGAGTGCGGGTAGATGAACGAGACGCCGACGGTGAGCAGGTAGCCGGTGAGCAGGAAAAGATTAAACCGGAAGGCTCCCCACTGTTGCTCCAGGGTAGTGCCGAAGAGGTAGAGCAGGTAGATGGCGAAGGCGATGAACAGCCAGCTGGCGTTGGGCGGGATAAAAACGAAGGTCACCAGGCGCCAGATCTCACCCTCCATGACGAGGCTGGGGACCAGCAGGAGTTTGTTCGGATCGATCAGTCCGAGCAGACTGGCGAGCACAACAAAGGTCTGCCCGATGACGAGGCAGAGCGTGGGGTGGGGGATGGCGAAGGGAGCGAGCCGGGATTCGAGTTTATTGAGCCAAGACATCAGGCGATGGAAGAGGGGATACGGGTGTCGGGTATTGTTGAGGCGCGAGTTTAGGGCGCCGCGTCAACGGGGATGGTGGCGGCGGGTTTTTGCTCGGGTTTCGGCGTGTTGAGCTCGGTGAGGAGTTTTTGCTTTTGCACGGCGAGGACCGGCTCGGTGATTTTGCGAAGGACGGTGCGGGCTTCGTCGAGGTGGCCGAGTTTTCCGAGGACGTTGGCCTCGTGGAGTTGCAGGGTTTGGCGGTCGAGCGGGGTGGCTGCGCGTTCAATGAGTTCGCGCCAGAGGTCGAGGGCGGCGGGCCATTCGGTGTCGGCGAGGTCGTAGTAGGCCATGGCGTGACGATAGGCCAAGTCGAAGCGTTCGGGCGCGAGGTCGGCGGCGGTGGCAAAGGCGTCGAGCATGGCGTCGTCGATCTTCTCGCGGGTCCATTGACCGCTTTTCAAAAAGTCTTCGCGGGCCTCGATCAGGAGTGTGCCGATTTGCAGGTGGTAGAGCGGTTCCTTGGGGGCGAGCTCCACGGCTTCCAGAAAGAAGTGAAGCGCCTCGATGGGGCGGCCTTCCTCGGCCAGAAAGTTGCCGAGTTGGTTTTTGACCACGGGGATGTCGGGGTCGAGCCGGTTGGCGATCAGCAGTTCTTTTGTGGCTTCCTTGTTTTCGCCGATGACGGGGTTGCCGAGTAAGAGGCCGAAGCTGGCGTGGCCGGCGGCGAAGTCGGGGTGGCGGGCCAGCAAGGCGTTGTAGTCGAAGACGAGCTTTTGCAGCCCGGGCCGGAGGTCTTCCAGTTCGGACGGTGTTTCCTTGGTGGCGGCGGCGGCCAGCAGGTTTTTTTGACGGGCGACAAGACCGGCGAGCTCATCCACCGCGGTTTGGGCCGCGGCGAACTGGGGCGCGGAAAGGGCGCAAAGCATGAGAATGAGACTACGGGCGCGGAGGGCGTGCATGGTGACAGTGATAACCGACAGCATGCGCGGGCAGGTGTGCCGGCGTAAATAACGAAGCGGAGGGAGTGCGGGCGCGTGGCTCAGGATTCTTGCCTGTGCGGCTTTCCGTGTGCGAGTGATGTGCCGGAGGCGGACGCCAAGCACAGGTGGGAATGCCTTTGCTACGCGGGGCAGGTAATCACATGCCCAGGCCGGGTTTCGGGGCGAGGGTGTTGCTGACGTTTAGCCGGATGGTGGCGAGATTTTCGCGGACGAGGGCGCCCATGGACTCGCAGTGCAGGTAGGAGTCGCGCTGAAAATATTGGGCGAGTTCGCCGCGGAGTTGGCGGACGTTTTCAGGCGGGGCGATACGATCGGCGGCCATGATGTCGAGGAGCAGGTTGAGGCGGTCCTCGATGATGGCGACACGTTGAAGGATGAGCACCTGTTCTTCGCGTTGATATTGCTGCGCGGTTTCAACCCGCAGGTGTTTCATGCAGAACTTGGCGAGGGGCAGGTTTTCTTTGAAAAACTGGGGACGGTAGAGGTTCATGCGACCCTCGTAGCCCTGTTGGTCGAAGTCCATCGCGCGGATGCGGATCTGGGCGCCCTCGAAGTCGGGGGTGAAGACGACCACGTAGTTATAACTGCGCATGTCGCCGAGCAGGCGGACAAAACAGCGCTCGTTGAATTTCACCAGTTCCTTGGCGAGGCGGATGGGTTTGATCTCGGGACTGCTCATCCAGCGGTCGATGAACTCGTTGCCGGGAATGCCGGCGATGTGTTCCTCGACCAGGGTGTTGCCGCAGGTGAGGTAATTGAGGCGGTTGGGCGAAAGCAGGTGCTCGAGCTCGAGGCCGTAGACACGGGAGGCGTCGCCGCGTTTGACGTAGAAATGATCGGGATTGTCGTTGTAGGCGTTGACAATCCGGATGCGGAAAGGGGCAGAGTTGCCGAAGGCACAGAAGTCGATGCGGTCAATGTAGAGATGTTGCATCACCGAGAGATCTCCATCGACGCGGAGGATGGCGTAGACGCGTTTGAGGTCATCTTGCAGCGAGCGCATTTCCTGAGCGTCGTAGTAAACACTGTCCCACAAGGTGGCCCGGCCCTTGGCATCACTCAAAGGAACGCTGTCGGCGAATCGCCGCAGGCGTTCGTAGGTCAGGGGCAGGTCGCGCTCGCGGCGGTAGCGGGTCAAATAGCCGCGTAAGCCGTCGCGGATGGGCACGCTGGGCTTTTTTTGTTGGGTGCGGATGCGGCTGGAATCTTCGACCTCCATGGGGCGAACGTGTTGCGTTGTTTAGTCGCTGGCAACGGCGGAAGCGGGGCCGGCTCGTTCGGATGAGGAAAACTGTTAGTCCTTATGAGAACGTATCCATGAAATTGGGATTGGTTTCGGGGAGTCATCTCCCTACACCTGCGTTTTACTTTATGTCCAAGACGCACTCCGACATCGGACTCATCGGCCTCGCCGTTATGGGTCAAAACCTCGCCCTCAACATTGCCGACCACGGTTTCCGTATCTCGGTTTACAACCGCACGGTCGAAAAAACCGACAAGTTTGTCGCCGAAAATCCTGATACACCCGGTGGTCTCATCGGTTCGAAGACCCTTAAGGAATTCGTTGAGTCCCTCGCCAAGCCCCGCAAGGCCATCATCCTCGTGCAGGCCGGCAAGGCCACCGACGCGGTGATCGACGGTCTCGCCGAGCTCTTTGAGCCCAACGACATCATTATCGACGGCGGCAACGCCCTCTGGACCGACACCATCCGTCGCGAAAAGGCCCTCAAGGAAAAGGGTCTCCGCTTCATCGGTTCCGGCGTGTCCGGTGGTGAAGAAGGCGCGCGCTTCGGCCCGTCCCTCATGCCCGGCTGCGACAAGTCCGCCTGGAACGAGATCAAGCCCATCTGGAACGCCATCGCCGCCAAGGTCGACAAGAAGACCGGCAAGCCCATCCCCGGCGCCAAGCCCGGCAAACCCGTCAAGGGCGGCGTGCCCTGCACCACCTACATCGGCGAAAACGGCGCGGGCCACTACGTCAAGATGGTGCACAACGGCATCGAATACGGTGACATGCAGATGATCTGCGAAGCCTACGATCTCATGCAAAATCTGCTCGGTCTCAAGCCTGCCGAGATGGGCAAGATCTTCGCCGACTGGAATAAGGGCAACCTCGACTCCTTCCTCATCGAGATCACCGCCGATATCCTTCAGCAGAAGGATCCCGCCTCTAAGAAGGCCTTTGTTGACGTCGTCCTCGATACCGCCGGCCAAAAGGGCACGGGCAAGTGGACCTCGGTCAACGCCCTCGACATGGGCGTCGCCGCCCCCACCGTCGCCGAGTCCGTGTTCTCGCGCTGCCTCTCCGCCATCAAGGACGAGCGCGTCGCCGCCTCCAAGGTTCTCAAGGGCCCGAAGGTCAAAAAGATCACTTCTCCCGCCAAGAAGAAAGCTCTCATCGAGGCCATCCGCGACGCCCTCTATTGTTCCAAGATCTGCTCTTACGCGCAGGGCTTCCAGCTGATGCGTGCCGCCCAAGGTGAATACGGTTGGAAGCTCAACTTCGGCCAGATCGCCCAGATCTTCCGCGGTGGTTGCATCATCCGCGCCGCCTTCCTGCAGAAGATCACCGAGGCCTACGCCAAGAACCCCAAGCTGGCCAACCTCCTCCTCGATCCTTACTTCAACAAGACCATCCAGAAGGCCCAGGAAAACTGGCGCAAGGTCGTCAGCCTCGCCGCCGAAAACGGCGTGCCGGTCCCGACCTTCGGCTCCTCGTTGGCCTACTACGACGGTTACCGTTCGGCCCGTCTGCCGGCCAATCTGCTTCAGGCTCAGCGCGACTACTTCGGCGCTCACACCTACGAGCGCACCGACAAGCCCCGTGGCAAGTTCTTCCACATCGACTGGCCTGAGGCCAAGCGTCCGCAGCTCGAGGCTTAAGCCCAAGGCGGCCGGAGTCTCAAAATTACAAAGCCGCGGTCCTTCGGGAGCGCGGCTTTTTTGCGCCTGCACACTGCTACGCTGACTGACTGGTCTTGAGAGTGGTGCGGCTGGAGGGAATCGAACCCTCGAGACCACTTTGGAAGAGTGGAGTTTTACCACTAAACTACAGCCGCATGTCTAACCGGTCCGGAATCAATGCCTGCGCCCGCCCTGCCATGTCAACTCTGCGGCGACTTCAAAAGCGGGTTTTTCCGAGGAGAAATATACCTGCATGAATTGTAAAATCGCGGATTGCCGCGGAGAGAACGGATGTTTTTGCTGAGCATATGGCATTTATTTCCAGTGCTTCCGGCGGTCAGGGATCTGGGCTGCGTGGATCGTCCTCTTCTCCGAAAAGAAAGATCAGTCTCGGGGCGGCGCAAGCCCTTGCCAAACAGAAGGCTCTCGAGAAGAGGGCCAAGAAATACAAGCTCCCGCTCGGCGAGCTCGCGATCTTTACCCAGCAGCTCTCTTCGCTGCTCAACGCCGGTCTTCCCTTGGTGCAATGCCTTGAAGCGCTGCAGGATCAGACCGAGGATGCCGTCTTCCGCATTATCATCCGCGATGTGCGCAACGACATCTCGTCCGGCAACTCGTTTTCCTCTGCGGTCAAACTCTACCCCAAGTCCTTTAATTCGCTTTTCACCTCGATGATCGAGGCCGGTGAAGCCTCCGGTGCGCTCGCGGAAATTTTGAGCAAGGTGGCCGGCTACTTCGAGTCGAGCGTCAAGCTGACCAAGAAGGTCAAGTCCGCCATGACCTACCCGATCGCGGTTATCGGTCTGGCGGTTGCCCTGGTCAACGTGCTGTTGATTTTTGTTATTCCGGTTTTCGCGAACATGTTCTCGGACTTCGGCGCCAAGCTCCCCGCACCGACGCAGATGCTCATCGATCTGAGTGACTTTCTTAAACACAACATTCACTGGCTCATCCTTGGTGCGATCGTCTTTGTCTGGCTCTTTAAGAAATTCATTTCCACGCCCAATGGTCGCCGATTGAAGGATCTTGCCTTGGTGCGTGCCCCCATTTTCGGCGGTCTGATTCACAAAATCGCCCTTTCGCGTTTCTGTCGCACCTACGCCACACTGATTCGTTCCGGCGTGCCCATTTTGCGCACGCTCGAAATTGTCGCCGCGGCCAGTAACAAAGTTCAGGTCGAAGACGCCTGCGCTGACATCGCACGCCACGTCAGCCAGGGTGGTCAGGTTTCCGAAGTGCTCGCCGCCAACGCGTTTTTCCCTCCCATGATGAAACACATGGTCAAGGCCGGTGAATCCACCGGTAATGTCGACGGCATGATGAACAAGATCGCCGATTTTTATGATACCGAGTCGGAAGCCACCGTGGCTTCGCTCACCTCACTGATTGAGCCGTTGCTTATCGTATTCCTTGGTGTTGTTGTCGGCGGCATTGTTATGGCGATGTTCCTGCCGATCTTCCAACTCGGCGCTGTTGCCGGCGGACTTAATAATTAAGGGTCCATTCTTCGATAACGACGCGGTTGCCTAACCCCGGCCGCGTTTCCCGTCCCCCCATTCCATGCCTTCCATTCTTATTGTCGACGACCTGCTCTCCATTCACGAGATGCTTGATGCCGTGATCCAGCCGACCGGCTACTCCACGGCCTTTGCCACTGATGGTGAAAAAGCGCTGGCGCGCTACAAGCAGGACAAGTTCGACCTGGTTCTGGCCGACATCGACATGAAGCCGATGGACGGCATCACCCTGCTTAAGCAGCTAAAGGCCTACGATCCGAACTGTGTGGTCATCATCATGACCGCCTACGCTTCGACTGAAAGTGCGGTTCAAGCTCTCAAGTTTGGTGCGTTTGACTACCTGCAAAAACCTTTCCGGGTGGACGAACTGCTCGCCACGCTCAAGCGGGGTATTGAGTTCAAGCAATTCGCAGATGAGCAACCGGTGGCCGCCGTGGGTGCCCAGTCGAACCTCAACCTTGAGCAACGACTGGTCGGTGGCAGTGCTGAAAACAAGCGACTCGTTCAACAGGTCAAAAAACTCTCCGCGGTCCGCACCCCGGTTCTTCTACAGGGTGAGGTTGGCACCGGTAAAACCACCGTGGCCGAAATCCTGCACGAAGCCTCCGCCGGCGGATCCGTGCCGATCGTGCGGATCGACTGCACTGTCAGTTCGGAGGAGAATTTCCGGGCCGGCCTGCTCGGCGAAAACGGCCAGGGAGGCACCTGGGTTCAGCAGGCCAAAAACGGCACCCTGCTCCTGCAAAATCTGGATCAGCTTCCCGAGAACATGCAGGCCGAGCTCGTCGGCGTGCTGCGAAATACCGCGCATGGCTTCCGCTTGATCTGCACCACGACCGCCGATCTCGAGAAGTTGACCGATGAAGGCCACTTCAACGACGAACTTTTCTACCGCGTCGCCGCGCTGCCGGTGGTGCTTTGTCCCCTGCGTGAACGTGCGGAGGACGTCCCTTCACTCGTCAAGTTTTTCACCTCCCAGGCCACGAACCCCAATTTCGACGCCAATTTGGTGGAATTTAGTCCCGATGCCCTCGCCGCACTCAAGGCTTACGCTTGGCCGGGCAATCTCACCGATTTGGGGCAAGTTGTCACCAAGATCGCCGCGAGCACTGAGACCCGCATGGTTTCCATCCAGCAAATCCCGCTTCGCATCAAGGATCTCAAGTCTTGGCCGTCGCTCGAGGCTTACTTGGCTGGTGAGGAAAAGCATTATACCGAGCAGGTTATGCGAGCCTGCCGTGGCGATAAAACCCTCGCCGCCCAGATTCTTGGGATCGAGGTTTCGCGGATCAGTTAACGCTTTCCACGGAGAGTTTTCTCCTCCGTGTCCGTGACGTTTCCGGACACCCCTGCCTTTCCGCTTGCCCAGCCTCAAACGGGGCTCAACCCTGCGCGCAATCTACGTCCATGCCCAAACGCACTGATCTCAAGTCCATCCTCATCATTGGCGCCGGCCCCATTGTCATCGGCCAGGCCTGCGAATTCGATTATTCCGGCACCCAGGCCTGCAAGGCCCTGAAAGAAGAGGGTTACCGCGTCATCCTGGTGAACTCCAATCCGGCCACCATCATGACCGATCCGGAGTTCGCCGATGTCACCTACATCGAGCCGCTCACCATCGAGATGGTTGAAAAAATCATCGAGAAGGAACGCCCGTCCGCCTTGCTGCCCACCCTCGGTGGACAGACCGCGCTCAACCTCTCGATGGAGCTGTTCAAAGCCGGCATCCTCGAGAAATACGGCGTCGAGATGATCGGCGCCAAACCCGACGCCATCAACAAGGGCGAGGACCGCGAACTCTTTAAACAGTGCATGATCAAGATCGGCCTGGACGTCGCCCGTTCCAAGACCGTCAAGTCCATGGACGAAGCCCGCGCCGCCGCTCTCGAAATCGGCGACTACCCGCTGATCATTCGTCCGTCTTTCACGCTCGGTGGCTCCGGCGGTGGTATCGCCTACAACGTCGAGGAATTCGAATCCATCACCGCCAACGGTCTCGACCTTTCCCCCGTGCACGAGGTCCTCATCGAGGAATGTCTGCTCGGCTGGAAGGAATACGAGATGGAGGTCATGCGTGACCACAAGGACCAGTGCGTCGTCATCTGCTCCATCGAGAACTTCGATCCCATGGGCGTGCACACCGGTGACTCGATCACCGTCGCCCCCGCCATGACCCTTTCCGACAAGGAATACCAGGTCATGCGCGACGCCTCCTTTGCCGTTATCCGCGAGATCGGTGTCGAGACCGGCGGTTCCAATATCCAGTTCTCCCTCGATCCCAAGACCGGCCGTCAGGTCGTCATCGAGATGAACCCCCGCGTGTCGCGCTCCTCCGCGCTCGCCTCCAAGGCCACCGGTTTCCCGATCGCCAAAATCGCCGCCAAACTCGCCGTCGGCTACACTCTCGACGAACTGCGCAACGATATCACGCGCCTCACCCCGGCCTCCTTCGAGCCGACCATCGACTACGTCGTCACCAAGATCCCTCGTTTCACCTTCGAGAAGTTCCCCGGTGCCGACACCACCCTCACCTCCGCCATGAAGTCGGTCGGCGAGGCCATGGCCATCGGACGCACCTTCAAGGAGTCCATGCAGAAAGCCCTGCGCTCCCTCGAAACCGGCGCCCGCGGCTTCGGTGCCGGAGGCAAGCTCGGCGGTTATGATCTGCCCGACGACCAGACCATCCGTCGCAAGATCGCCACGCCGAACGCCGAACGCATCCTCTATCTGCGCTACGCCTTCCTCGCCGGTTACAACGTCGAGCAAGTCTTCGACATCACCAAGATCGATCCTTGGTTCCTGACCCAGCTCTTCGAGATCACCACCATGGAGCTCGAGCTGAAGAAGCACACCCTCGAGACGCTCCCGACCGATCTGTTCCGTCGCGCCAAGAAGTTCGGTTTCGCCGATGCCCAGCTGTCCTTCATTTACGGCACCGACCTCGACATCGTTCGCGCCACCCGTAAGGCCCGTGGCATCAACACCACCTATCGCCTCGTCGACACCTGCGCGGCCGAGTTCGAGGCCTTCACGCCGTATTACTATTCCTCCTACGGCGACGAGAACGAGATCATCCCTTCCAATAAAAAGAAGATCATGATCCTCGGCGGCGGTCCCAACCGTATCGGTCAGGGCATCGAGTTCGACTACTGCTGCGTGCACGCCTCCTTCGCCCTGCGCGAAGCCGGGTTCGAGACCGTCATGGTCAACTCCAACCCTGAGACCGTCTCCACCGACTACGACACCTCCGACCGTCTTTACTTCGAGCCGCTCACGCTTGAAGACGTGCTCGAGATCTACGAACAGGAAAAGTGCGACGGCGTCATCGTGCAGTTCGGCGGCCAAACCCCGCTGAACCTCGCTACCGACCTCAAGGCCCGCGGCGTCAATATCATCGGCACCAGCCCCGAGTCCATCGAGGCCGCCGAGGATCGCAAACTGTTCTCCGCCATCCTCACCGCCTGCCAGCTCAAGTCGCCTGAGCATCGCACCGCGATGAACGAGCCTGACGCACTCGCCGCCGCCCACACTATCGGCTTCCCCGTGCTCCTCCGCCCCAGCTTCGTGCTCGGTGGTCGTGGCATGTTCATCGTCTACAGCGAGGAAGAATTTAAGAATGTCGTCCGCCAGGCCTTCGACGTCATGCCCGACAAGCCCGTGCTCATCGACAAGTTCCTTGAGGACGCCATCGAGCTCGACGTGGACTGCATCAGCGACGGCGAGACCACCATCATCGGCGGCATGCTCGAGCACATCGAGTTTGCCGGCGTGCACTCCGGCGACGCTTCCATGGTGATGCCCCCGCACACCCTTTCGGCCGACATGCTCAACACGGTTCGCAAGGCGACCAAGAACCTCGCCAAGGAGCTCAAGGTCATCGGCCTCATGAACGTCCAGTTCGCCATCAAAGGCGGCGAGCTTTACGTCCTCGAGGTCAACCCGCGTGCCTCCCGCACGGTGCCTTTCGTTGCCAAGTCGATCGGCGTTCCGTTGGCCAAGCTGGCCGCTCGTGTCATGACCGGTTCCACGCTCAAGGAGCTTGGGGTCACCGAGGAGCGCGTGCCCAAGCACTGGTGCGTGAAGGAAGCCGTGTTCCCGTTTGTGCGTTTCCCCGGCGCCACGATCACCTTGTCGCCCGAGATGCGTTCGACCGGCGAAGTCATGGGTATCGACGCCGACCTCGGAGTCGCCTTCGCCAAGGCCCAGGCCGCGGCCAAGCCCGCGCTGCCGGTCAAGGGCAACGTGTTTCTCTCCGTGAAGGACGCCGACAAGCCCCGCGCCGCCGAGCTCGCCCGTGAGTTAGAGGCACTGGGTTTTGTCATCCACTCGACCAGTGGCACCGCGCAATTCCTCGCCGATCAAGGCATCAAGGTGAACCGCCTCTGCAAACTCGATGAAGGTCGTCCCACCGCGATCGACCTCATCAAGAACGGCCAGATCCAGCTGGTGATCAATACGCCTGCCGGAATGATCCCCCGCAAGGATGAGAACAAGATCCGCGCCGCCGCCTACGCGCACAACGTCTGCATCATGACCACCATTACCGGTGCGTTTGCCGCGTTGGAAGGCATCAAGGCGCTTAAAAACAAGACGATTAACGTCATGCCGATTCAGAGCTACCGCGGTAACACCCGCAGCGCCTGAGCGGGGACTCTTCGGCGCAGTTGATTCTCACAAAAGGGAGCCATCCACGGCTCCCTTTTTTCTGGTCTCAGGTAGGGGCCTGCTTGCCATCCATTTTGGGCAGCAAAAAGCCGACTCTTTCGAGTCGGTTAAATTGGCTGCCCGACATGGATTGGTTGGGTCTGCTGACCCAATCGCTACGCGACCGCCCTGTGGGCGTCCCATCTCCGCTCCGCTTCGTCGAACCAAGGTTCTCCTCCATTCTGGGCAGCAAGAAGCCGACTCTTTCGAGTCGGCTAAAGTGGCTGCCCGACATGGATTCGAACCATGACTAGGTGAGTCAAAGTCACCTGTGCTGCCATTACACCATCAGGCAATGAGTTTGGCGAAGGGCTAAACGTGCAATCAATCGCCCCCGCGTCAAGTCTTCTGGCGGGGGGCCGGCGGACTGAAAACAGGCAGCGTCAGGTTTGGGTCCATCGGCGAAATTAGGTCCGGGCCTTTATGGACCTACCTCGGGACGCCAGATTTCAGGTGAAGTATCCGTGCTTGCGGTAACTCTCGGGAATTCATCATTAAAACTCCTGAAATATGAAGAGTATCCGGCCATCTCTACTGTTTACTTTGTTGATGCTTTTGATGGGCAATCCCGCGGCATTCGGCGCGTTAAATCCCAATCAGGTTGGTGACTACGAAATTATTGCGCGTGAGGACGGCTTGATAGTCGGTAAACTCAACCTTTCGGTCACCACCAAAGGGTCTTTCTCCGGAGTTATCACCCAAGGCACCGGTGCCCGTAGCCTGAAGGGCAAGTTGGTCGCTTCGGGAGGCGTTTCGTCCGCGGCGGTGTCATTTACGGGAGCTTCCAAGACACAAATCTATCAGCTGCAGCTTTTGTTGGATGGTGACGGTGTGCTTGCCTGCGTATTAATCGACAAAAGTAATTCCGAGGTCGTGTGGACGGGTGGTGGAGTGAAACGTGCACTCCCCGAGGCAGGTGTTTTGGCGGGGTTAAAGGGGCCCTACACCATGGTTATGCAGTCCGCATCGGATAACTATCCCTACGGGAGCAAGAGCTATGCCTCCATTGTCATCGATCAACGCGGGATGGCGACCATTACGGGTGTGTTACTCGATGGCACCAAACTCACCGGGCGGCTTGTTCTGGATGACGCCTTGACTGTGCAGGTTTATCTTTTGCCATACGGCGCCAATGGATACCTGCAGGGTGAACTGCAGTTCGAGGAGCGTGTAGATCATCATTACCATATCTCCGACGGCCAGTCGGAGGGTCTTTGGTTGAAGTCGCCGATTTTAGCCGCGGCGCATCCGGATAGGGGCGAACTTGAACTCTCCCCCTGGGCGGAGCCTTGGCTTTATAGTAAGAAGACGAACATCAACAGTGTCTTGGGATGGGAGAACAACCAAGTCATGGCGATCTCCATGGCCGGTCGCTTACGTGATGGCGGTCGTGATATCAGCGTTGTGTATTTTGCCGCGGTTCCGGTTACCGTGCAGTTTAATTCCAAGCTGAGTATGATCAGTCACGACTACTTCATCAAATTCAGTAAAAACAAATGGAAGGCGTCGCTCAATGCATCCACCGGTGTGTTTTCCGGCAGTTATCTCACCTATTCGACCGTTACATCCGGGGGCAGGACCAAAATCGTATCAACCCGAAACAATACGATTGGCGGTGTCTTCATGATACCTGGTCCGTCTGGCGATAGTGTCGGACAGGGCATCGGTCTTGTGCGTGAGGCGGCCAGCAAGGGCATACCCTTCAGCACAAAAGACATTGGGTTCGTGCCGAAGCCATGACGTTGGTGAATATGTTGACGGAGCTTAAACTGCCAAAGCCGGATAATCGATGTATCCCTTGGGAGAGCCGGCGGCGTAGAAGGTCGACATGTCGGCTTCATTGAGCGGGGCGTCGAGCAGGAAGCGGCGCGGCAGGTCGGGGTTGGCGAGGAAGGGCACGCCGTAGGCAATGGCGTCGGCGAGGTTGTCGTTGATGGCCTGCTCGCCGGCTTCGCGGGTGAAGCCGCCGTTGCGCACGAGGGCGCCGGTGAAGTTGGCGCGGGCGATCCGGGCCAGCTCGTATTCGGCGGCGCTGTCGTAGTTGTCATGACGGAGCTCGAGGAAACCGAGGCCACGTTTTTCGCTTTCCTTGGCCACATGGGTGACGAGGGCTACGGGGTCGCTGTCGGCCATGTCGTTGAAACCGACGATCGGTGAAAAGCGCAGGCTCACGCGACCGGCACCAAAAACGGAGCTAGCGGCGTCGACGATTTCGAAGAGCAGGCGGGCGCGGTTTTCGAGCGAGCCGCCGTATTGGTCGGTGCGATCGTTGACACTATCGCGCAGGAATTGGTCGACGAGGTAGCCGTGCGCACCGTGGATTTGCACGCCGTCGAAGCCGGCGGTCTGGGCGTTGATGGAGCCTTGGCGGAAGGATTCGATGATGCCGGGAATCTCGTCGGTGCGCAGAGCGCGCGGGGTCGGGTAGGGTTGGTTGCCTCCCGGCGTGTGGATGTGGCCGTCGCGGATGGGTTTGTTGGACGAGGACACGGGTTGCACGCCGGCGTTGAGCGCGGGGTGGGTGGCGCGGCCGGGGTGCCAGATTTGCAGGTAGATGCGGCCGCCGGCGGCGTGCACGCCGTCGGTGACTTTGAGCCAGCCGTCGATCTGGGCTTGGGAATGGATGCCGGGTTGTTGTTCCCAGGCCTGGGCGTCGGCTGCGACCATGGTGGCTTCGGCGATGAGCAGGCCGGCGGAGGCGCGTTGGGCGTAGTATTGAGCCATGAGTTCGCCGGGCACGTTTTCGGGGGAGGCGCGTTTGCGGGTGAGCGGTGCAAAGAGCACACGGTTGGGAATGGAAAGGGAGCCGAGTTGGCCGGGCTGGAGGAGATGCATGATGGAGGTCGTGATTGGTTTTAAAGAAGTCGGAGTTTTAATGCGGAGTCGCGTCGCAAAGATCGCGGAGGGAAAAGCGTGTGGTGAGCGTCCCGCCAGCGCCTTTGCTGTTTTGGTTGATTGGCAGCGCGGTCTTTAGGCGGCGGCGCTTATGGCCGACCGGAGGGCGCCGGCAGATTGCAGTCCGACGAGGCGGGCGGCTTCCTTGCCGTGGCGGAAGACGATGAGCGTCGGGATGGACCGGACGGCGTGGGCGGCGGCGGCCTCGGGGGCGTCGTCGATGTCGAGCTTCGTGATCAGTGCCTTGTCGCCGGATTCGGCGGCGAGTTGGTCGATGACGGGGCCGAGCGCTTTGCAGGGGCCGCACCACGGAGCCCAGAAGTCGACAAGGACCGGACGGTCGTGGGAGGCGGCGATGGCGTTGGCAAGCGAGGACTCGGTGAGGTGAACAGGTGTGTTGTTGGACGTATTCATGATGATTGGTGTTGGTCGGAGATGCGGGGAGCCGGTCGGTTATTCACGGATTCGGGAAACGGGCGCGGTGAGCCGGTCGACCACGTGGGGGTCCCAGAAGAGCGCCGGGCGACGGCTGGTGGTGATGAGCCCGGCCAGGCGGGCGGCCTGCTGGTTGGTGGCGGCTTGCGAGGTCTTGGCGCTGCGGTTGACCTGGCGGTGGGCGCTGGTGACGGGAATAAAGGTGAGTGCGTTCATGATTAGAGTAGTTAACTAAATGGTAAAGTATGTGGTTTAAAAAAAGACGCAGGGCTTTGCGGGGTATGGCTGGTTTGGGCGATGGCCCGTAGCTGGTATAACGATTTTATTTACCGTAGATCAAGTGGCTATGAAATGATAGATAGTTGACTAGTTGTCTAGTGCAAGTCCGGAGTTTAAAAAACTGCAGGAGGCGGGGGTGGCTTTGTGCCAAGTTGTTTGTCCTTGGCATGATGATAGTTATAGTCAGCGGCGCCGAGTGAGCGCCTTCGGTGCAAATCCCGCGTTTTCCTATGAGCAAACCCCGCTATATTCTCGCTCTTGATCAGGGCACGACGTCGTCGCGGGCGATGCTGTTTGGCCATGACGGGGCGGTGGCGAGTAGTGCTCAAAAGGAGTTTCCCCAGATTTATCCGCGACCGGGCTGGGTGGAGCATGATCCGATGGCGATCTGGTCGAGTCAGAGCGCGACAATCGGCGATGCGCTGGCTCAGGCCAATCTGGGCACGTCTGCCATCGCGGCGGTGGGTATCACCAATCAGCGTGAGACGACCATCGTGTGGGAGCGCGTAACGGGTAAGCCGGTTTACAACGCGATCGTCTGGCAGGACCGTCGCACCGCGGACTTCTGCGCACGACTCAAGCGTGATGGCGCGGAGGCGATGGTCACCGAGCGCACGGGGCTGCGGCTTGATCCGTATTTTTCGGCGACGAAGATCCGCTGGATTCTGGACAACGTATCCGGCGCACGGGCACGGGCCGAGGCGGGTGAACTGTTGTTTGGCACAGTGGACTCGTGGCTGCTCTGGCAGTTGACCGCGGGCAAGGTCCACGCGACCGACGTGACGAATGCATCGCGGACCCTGTTGCTCAATTTGCGCACGGGCGAGTGGGACGATGAGTTGCTCAAGCTCTTTGGCGTGCCGCGGGCGATGCTACCGGAAGTGCGTTCTAACTCTGAGGTGTATGGCGAGGTGGACCGCAACCTGTTCCCGGGCGGCGTGCCGATCGCCGGCATGGCGGGTGACCAGCACGCGGCGTTGTTTGGTCAGGCGTGTTTTGCCGCCGGCATGGCCAAGAACACCTATGGCACCGGTTGTTTTCTGCTGATGAACACAGGCACCGAGCCGGTGGTTTCGAAGAACAACTTGTTGACGACTATCGCGTGGAGGGTGTCGGGGAAAACTGAATACGCGTTGGAGGGGTCGGTGTTTGTCGGTGGCGCGGTGATTCAGTGGCTGCGCGATGAGCTGCAGTTGGTAAAGTCGGTTAAGGAGTTGGACGCGTTGGCGGCGTCGGTGCCGGATGCGGGCGGTTTGTTTTTGGTGCCGGCGTTCACCGGGTTGGGCGCGCCGCATTGGGATCCGTATGCACGCGGTGTGGCCGTGGGCATGACGCGGGGGACCAACCGTGCGCATTTTTGCCGCGCGGCGTTGGAGGCGATCGCGTATCAAAGCGCGGACCTGATTGCTTGCATGGAAAAGGATAGCGGCATCACGCTCAAGGAGCTGCGGGTCGATGGTGGCGCTTCGCGCAGTGCCCCGTTGCTACAGTTTCAGGCCGACCTGCTGGGCACGCCGGTGGTGCGGCCGAAGAACATTGAAACCACGGCGATGGGCGCGGCTTATCTGGCTGGGTTGGCGGTGGGCTTTTGGTCCGACCGAGATGAGATTTTAAGGCATTGGGATACGGACAAGACCTTCAGTCCGGCAAAACCGGCGGATGACGCGGCGGCGTTGCGACGCGGCTGGGAGCGAGCGCTGGAACGTTCCAAGGGCTGGGCCGAACCGGAGGACGGGACATGAAACGCGAGGTGTCCATGGGGCGTCTGCATAACGCGGCAGAACCGTTTGATTTTTTGATCATCGGCGGCGGGGCGACGGGTCTGGGCGCGGCGGTGGATGCGGCGGCGCGCGGGCATCGGGTGGCGTTGTTGGAGCGGTCTGATTTTGCGCAGGGCACTTCCAGTCGGTCGACCAAGCTGGTGCATGGTGGCGTGAGATACCTGAAGCAGGGTAATATTTCGCTGGTGTTGGAGGCGCTGCGCGAGCGTGGCCGGTTGGCGAGAAACGCGCCGCACCTGGTGCACGATATGGCGTTTGTCATTCCGGTTTACCATTGGTGGGACGGGCCGTTTTATGGGGTGGGTTTAAAGGTCTATGATCAGATGGCGGGCAAGCTGGGGCTGGCACCGTCGCGGCGTTTGAGTCGTGAGGAGACGATCAACCACATTCCCACGATTGAGACCGCGGGGCTTTTGGGCGGGGTGATGTATCATGACGGGCAGTTTGATGACGCGCGGTTGGCGATCAATCTGGCGCAGACGGCGGATGAGTTGGGCGCGGCGGTGTTGAATCACTGTGCGGTGATCGGCTTGGTGAAGGAAGGCGGTCAGGTGCACGGGGTGCAGGCTCGCGACGAAGAGACTGGAGAGGTGTTCACGGTGCGGGCGCGGGCGGTCATCAATGCGACGGGCGTATTTGTGGACGAGGTGCGCAGGCAGGATGATCCGTCGGCGCGGCCCATGGTTGCGGTGAGCCAGGGGATTCACTTGGTGTTGCCGAAGCGGTTTTTGCCGGGGAACTCCGCGATCATGATACCAAAGACTGCGGATGGTCGGGTGTTGTTTGCGGTGCCTTGGCACGACCGGGTGATCGTGGGCACGACGGACACACCGTTGGGGAAAGCATCGATGGAGCCGCGAGCTTTGGATGAGGAGCGCGATTTTGTGTTGGAGCATGCGCGCAAGTATCTGGCGATGGATCCGACGGCGGAGGATGTGTTGAGTATTTATGCTGGGCTGCGTCCGTTGGTGAAGGCTGACGGTGATGGCGGTGCGGATACGGCGGCGTTGTCGCGGGATCACACGATTGTGGTGAGCGAGAGTGGTTTGGTGACCGTGACGGGCGGCAAGTGGACGACCTATCGCAAGATGGCCGAAGATGTGATTGATCAGGCGGAGACGGTGGCGGGGGTGGAACGCAAGTTGGGCAAGGGCAACACCGAGTTGTTGCACATTCACGGCTGGTCGCTGGTGCAGGGGGCGGCCGATCATTGGCGGGTCTACGGGGCGGATGCGCCGAAGATAGAGCAAATGGCCGACGACGACCCGCACATGGCGGTGCGTCTGCATAAGGATCTCCCTTACGAAAAGTGTGAGGTGGTCTGGGCGGTTCGTGAGGAAATGGCGCGCACGGTGGAGGATGTTTTGTCACGGCGGACCCGGGCGCTCTTGCTGGATGCCCGGGCCTCGATCGAAGCGGCACCGGAAGTGGCCCGGTTGGTCGCCCGTGAACTGGGCCACGACGTGGCCTGGCAGCAGGCGCAGGTGAAGGCCTACACACGAGTGGCCAGGGGATATGTATTTAATGATCCTGCGAGCCGGGCTGGACTTGGTGCTGAGTTTAAGAAAACACCGGTTCGTTGACCGCGGCTTTCACAGGGGGCAGATGGGCTCCGTGAGCTTGTAATCGTATGCGCAGAATCTCGGTGTCTACGGCATGCACATCGTGTCCGGGAGTGGCGGCGGCGAGTGCGGCGGCCACTCCGGCGGCTTCTCCCATGGCGAGACAAACGGGCATGACGCGCACGCTGCCTTGCACAATGCGCTCGCAGGAAACGGAGCGTCCGGCGATGAGCACGTTCTTGAGGCCTTTGGGGGTCAGGCAACGGTAGGGAATACCGTGTGATTCGCCTTTGCCATACTGCTTGAAGCGCGTGGCGGTATCGACCTCGGTCAAGTGTTTGGCGTGTTCCTCTTTGGTCTGATGCAGGTCGATGAAGTAGCTGTTGCGGCAGATCTCATCGGGGAAGCTGCGGCGTTCGAGGAAGTCTTCGAGTGTGAGCACGTAGTCGCCGGTAACCCGTCGGGATTCACGCACACCGAGAACGGCTCCGGTGCTGACGACAAAGGCGTTGGCGAACGTTTGCGGGGCAAACTCCGCGAGGCCTTTGCGGTATGCTTCGGCCATGCGACGGCCCTGCATCAGGGCTCGGGAGATGGAGCTGGGGTCGGTGTTGTCAACGTCCCAGATATGGCCTGCGTTAAAGCCGACCGTTCCCGGTCCGACCAGATTCGCGCAAAGGTGCTTGTCGGGGATTTCCGGATACCGGCCGGATGCGACGATGTTGTGAATGGGACTGAGCGGATCCCACCACCCGAGATCGGGGGAGTGTGCGTAGGCGTAGGAGTCGATGTTCGCCAGGGTGAAGCAGTGAGTCGTCGCTTGGGTCTCGCCGTTTTCGTCGCCTTGTTGAAACTCCGCGCCTGCCCACGCGGACAGATCGGCGTCACCGGTGCAGTCGACATAGACCTTGGCGCGCAGTGCGGAGAGGCCGGCCTTGTTGGCCACGATGAGGGTGGACACGGTATCGTCGGCCGATTTTTCAACGGTGCACAGTGTGGTTTGAAACAGGACGCTGGCGCCGGCTGTCGTCAGGAGATCGTCGTAAACGCGTTTAAGCTTTTCGGCGTTGATCGGAACCCAGTCGAGATCGCCGGATTTTACGTGGGCGATACCTTCTTTGGCGGCGTTAAAGACGGTCTCGGCGAGGCCGCGGTAAATGATTTTTTCCTTGTCGGAAAACGGACACCAAGCGGGCACGAGTGCGCTGGTTCCGGAGCCTCCGAGCGATCCGGTGGATTCGACGAGCAGCGTGCGGGCGCCTTCACGGGCGGCGGCGATGGCGGCGGTGCAGCCGGCGGGACCACCTCCGGCAACAATAATATCCCAACTGTCGTCGATTGGGATTTGGCGGGTGTTAAGAGAATGGGTCTTCATCGGAAGGGCGTCAGTCTACCGTAACCCCGTTCAGGGGGGTGACCTGTTTGCCGACCTGCGATGTGTCGTCTGCCGACTCAGTGGAAGGCATCGCGGATTTGTCGCTTGTGCCGTGGATGGGCGGCGATTGTCTGGAGGGTGTTGCCTTTGCCCGACATGGAAAGTTCCCCGATCAGTAGCGAGCGTCCAATGCTTCAGGAGTTAATGGAGTCGTTTGAGGCGGGAAGCGGCATGCACATGAGCTTCGATGATCTGACGGGGATGTTGAATGGGGCGCATACGGACGTGCCGGCGATGCGGCTGGATGCGGGGCATCAGTTCCACATGTGCGAGTATTGCCAGCTGGCGAAGAAGCCGGATTGGAGCCGCGATTGCACGCGTAACAAAGTGGCGGTCAACCGACTGGTTGTTCGCCGCAAGGCGGGGCTCAACGGCCTGTGCCATCTGGGGCTTTTCGACATCGCCGAACCGCTGATCATCAGCAATCGCGTGCTCGGCGTATTTTATTTTGGTTCGGTCGTCGTGCGTGGCCAGGAGAAGCGTTCGGCGCTGCGCATCCGGCGCTATTGCGCACGAATGAACTATGATCCGGAGCCGTATTTGCAGGCGCTGAAGCAGGTGCCGAAGATCGATGCGGAAAGTATTCCGATGCACCAGCAGACCCTGCGCACGGTGGCGCGGTTGGCGCGGTTTTTCTTTGATGCGAGCGGGGTGCGTCCGGAGCTCTACAAGGTGCGTGCGCTACGTTACCCTTACAACGATCCAGAGGACGTCCCGTATGTTGTGCGTGAGGCCATCGCTTACATCGCGGCGCATTTGCAGGAGCCGTTTATTGTGAAGGATCTCGCGGACCATCTGAACTGCCATCCGGATTTTCTCGGGCGGAAGTTCAAGCAGTCCATGGGCACGGATCTCAGCCTTTATCTGCTGCAGGCTCGTATTAACCGGGCCAAGCGCCTGCTGGCTAATCCCAAGGTGACGATTGAGGACGCTGCGGAGTTATCGGGATTCTCGGACCGCTTTCATTTCAGCAAGGCGTTCCGTCGTTTGGTGGGAATACCGCCGGGCGAGTTTCAGCGGAAGGCGTTGCGTGAAGCGACGGGTTGACGGGTGCTGACGGCACAAAAAACCGCCTTCCGAGAGAAAGGCGGTTTTTAGCAAATGCGATCAGGGGAAATAAAAAATCAGCCCTGGCAGCGACGACGACGTTGGGCCATCGCGAGACCGAGGACGGCCAGACCACCAATGGCGCCGTAGGTCGAAGGCTCGGGAATAGCCGAGCTCGTTTGCACGATCTGCACGGCATTGATAAAGCCGCGACCTGTGCCGCCGCCGTCGACCGCGACGTTAAGGAGCTCACCGGAAGAGAGGGAGACGCTGAGTTTGATATAGTTTTCACCCTGAACCCAGCTTGTGGTGAATTCACTGGTGCTCGCGCTGGTGTAGCTGAGCGTGCCGTTACTGTAGCCGGAGAAATTGAATGGGTCTCCGGAGGCAGCTGCACTGGCGTAGACGATCTGGGTGTAGGCACCTGCATTGGTGCCGACGTTGGTGTTACGCGCAGCGACATAGATGTCGTAAGTGCCGGCGGATAGGCCGCCAATTTGCAGGCCTACGGCAGTGCCGCTGGTGGAATTGCCACTGAATATACCATCGGTTCCGACCGAGTTTCCTGAGTAGACGCCGACGCTGGTGCCTGCGGCGAGGGCACTTGTAGAGCCTGGCTGAGAGGCTAGGTTCACAGTGGTGGTGGTGGTGATGCCAAGATTCACGGACACGCCGGTTGCGGCACTGTTGTCACTGAATACAAGTCCGGAGGCGATATCGCTTAAGCCGAGCACATTCCAATTCCCGTTCGTGAAAGAACCGTTGGCCGTGTGGTAGGGGCTGTTGGTGGTCGCACTAGTCGGCGTGGTCGGGCCAAAGTCGAGCATCAGCACGCTGGCTGAAGCTGACGCGGTTAAAGCAAGGGCTAGCAGGGAGGTAATAATTTGGGGTTTCATAGTTATACTGTGCTGCGATCTTGGGGCACTTTCACGATCTATAAAGTTTAAGGGGTTGCGCGAAATAACCAAAAGGATACAGAATAGCACCATGGCTGATCGCTCACCTCAACGTGTGAAGATGGACATCTACGGATTGCAGGCCCGTCTGATGTGGGCCAACGAGCGCATGGTCGAGGAGGAGTATCGCGACATGGACAAGACCGAGAGCTCGGAGGAAACGGTGGCTTGGTATATTGAAGAAGGGGAGGTTTCGGTATCCTATGCGCGGGGCTCCGTGAAGGCAACCGAAGGGGAATGGTTGTTATTGCGGGCGGAGCAGGGGCGGCAGCATTTTTCCGGTGGAGCGCGTCTGATGTCGTTGCGGTTTCATCTACGGCTTCGCGGAGGTCTGCCATTGTTCGCTAGGCGTAGTGATGTGGTGGTGACGGGGCGGCGCGCTGAAGCTCTGGCGGTGGTGGCGCGTCGCTTGATCGAGGCTTACGAAGCGGTCGGTGCACCGGGTATTATTTATATCGCGCGTGAACGGCTGAGCTTGGTGGATAACTTTCGTATCGAGGCTGCGTTCATGGATTGGTTGGGCGGATATGTGGATGTGATGGAATCGGCCGGTGAGGTGGCAGAGGCACTGGATGAACGCGATTCCCGGGTGGCCAAGGCATTGGTCCTGATCGAAGACCACCGGATGCGGGATAAGTTTTCCGAGGCTGATCTGGCGCGCGGTTGCGGTTTGAGCGTAAACCAGCTAGGGCGACTTTTCCGGAGGGATTTGGGCGTTTCGCCGTTTCAGTATTATGAAACGAGGCGTCTGGAGCTCGCCAGGCATGCACTCGCCGAGAGTTCATTGCCCATTAAGGAGGTGGGCTTTGAACTGGGGTTCAGTTCGCCGCCGCATTTCTCCAACTGGTTTACCGAGCACGAGGGCTTTTCCCCTCGTGCCTGGCGAGTGGCGCGTCAGGCGAGAGGGCTCTCCAAGCCTCAAACCCGGGCCAGCTCGGCGTAGGCAGTGGCTTGCGGGGGGAGTTCGATCACCAGCTCCACCATTCCGTCAGAATCGATTGTCTCGTCGCGTAGCAGCATCGGTTCGGCCGCGGCTCTTAGCGCTTCGACTTGATCGGTGGTCAGATACTCGGGGGCTCCCATCGCGCGCCAGGCAGTGACCGCATTTCCGCGTTCAGTATCCACGATCCATATACGAAGTTGTCGTTGTCCGGTGGGCAACCCGGCCAGCTTGAACACGTCGCGGCGTTTGCCGCCACGAGTCGCCCAGTCGCCACCGGTCAGGTTCGTGCTGTCAATGTCGGGCAGGTTCCAAGCCAGCAGGCGGATGTCGCCGGCCGGTGATACCGTGGCTCGGGCTGATGAATGGGAAACGTGCAATTCGATATCATACATGCGGCTCAGCCAGCGGAAGGCATGGAAGACCGGTTTTGGAATGCCGTGAATATTCAGCAGACCGTATTTGCCGGAAAATGGTCCGCGACCGACGCCGCTTTCCTCGAAGATGTCGCTGAGCGTCCACCACATGTAGGAGTCGGCGAGGCCTGAAATTTCTTTAATGGACTGCAAGGCAAAGGCGGCGGTGAAGGCGCTGTCTTTACCGAAAATGTCCTCGTGCGCTGGCGACACATTCCACTCGGTGAAGTGCAGCTCGGCATCGGGAAATGCCGAGGCGGCGATTTCTGCGCGCACGCGGGCAACGTCACGTGCCATGGCCGAGGGCCCGCGGTAATACATCGGTCCGTCGGGCTCGCCGATGACCAGGTCCGCGTCGACCCCGTAGTGATGGGTGGAAACAAAATCCACCGGCACGTTTTCCTTGGCGCAGTAGTCGAGGAAAGCGGGGACCCAGGCGGTTTTGGAGGTGGCGGGGCCACCGACGCGCAGGCGGTTGTCGACGGACTTCACGGCACGGGCGGCCTCGGCGTAGAGGCGGAAATAGTCCGCTTGGGTGCCGGTCCAGAACGCGCCGGTCAGATCGGGTTCGTTCCATGCTTCAAAGTGCCAGCCGAGCACCTCGTCGATGCCATAGCGATTGACTAGATGCTGGGTGAAGCGATGCACGAGGCGTGCCCATTGCGCCCAGTCGGCCGGTGGGGTGACGTTGGCGCGATAGTCGAAAATGGTTTGTGGTCCGCTCGCCAGTCGTGTCGGCATAAAGCCGAGCTCGACAAAGGGCGTCATGCCTTCCGCAACGAAGAAATCGTAGATCTTATCAACGTTCTGAAAGTTGAGCCGCGGTCCACCGTCGGTGTCTTCGCCGCCCTGGACCACGCTGACCCAGTCGCTAAAAATGTTGTGAAAGCGAATGCCGCTGAAGCCGATCTCGCGTTGGATGAGTCGCACATGATCACGGAAATCCTCGCGCAGCGTGAGGTAAGCGTGACAGGAGCCGACCCCGCGCTGAAAGTAGCGGTTGAACGGAATCGTCGGGCCGGACAGATCAATGATGATTGGGGGGATTTCTGGCATGTCGCGATGCAATGCCTCCTCACTGCGGCGGCTCAAGCTTACAGCCGTTTTGGTCGGAAGACGGCACATGACGGGTCGGGAGCGGGCTTATGCAGATGCGGTAGTTGGACTATAGTGAACGTCCCTCGGTTTTACGGACCGCCCCCTTTTCCCTCTTTCGCACATATCCCTATTCCCATGAGTTTCCGTGATGATTTTATCTGGGGCGCCGCCGCGGCGTCCTACCAAATCGAAGGTGCCGCCCAGGCCGACGGCAAGGGCCTCTCGGTCTGGGATATGATGACGCGTCAATCCGGCAAGGTTTGGCAAGGGCACACCGGAGATGTGGCTTGTGATCACTACAATCGTTACCAGGGCGACGTTGCCCTGATGGGGAAGATCGGTTTAAAGGCCTACCGGTTATCCGTGTCGTGGCCACGAGTCATGCCCGAGGGCACGGGGCGGATCAATACCGCCGGTCTCGGGTTCTATGACCGTTTGGTTGATGAATTACTCGCCGCGGGCATCGACCCGTGGGTGACGTTGTTTCACTGGGATTTCCCTTACGCGCTTTTTCAACGCGGCGGTTGGCTGAATCCCGACAGTCCGAAGTGGTTTGCTGAATACACGGCTGCCGTAGTCGACCGGTTGTCGGATCGTGTGAGCAATTGGATGACGCTTAACGAACCGCAATGCTTCGTTGGCATGGGGCATCTCAACGGTGAACACGCTCCCGGTCTTAAGCTCGGTCTGGAAGAGGTTTTGCTGGCCGCGCATCATGTGTTGTTGGCGCACGGTGAGTCGGTGCAGGTGATTCGCGCGCGGGCCAAAACCAAGCCGAGTGTCGGTTGGGCGCCGGTGGGTTCGGCCTACACGCCCGCTACGGATAGCGAGGCAGATCGTCATGCTGCGATGCTCGGTATGGCGGCGGTTTATCCGGGCGGAGTTTGGAACAACACCTGGTGGGGCGACCCGGTGGTCTTTGGCTGTTATCCTGAGGAAGGGTTGCGCGCTTATGGCCGTGCGGTGCCCGCGCATACCGACGCCGAGATGGCAACTATCGCGCAGCCGCTCGATTTTTACGGGGCCAATATTTACACCGGCCCGGCAGTGCAGGCGGGACCCGATGGGCAGGAAATGGCCGCACCGACGCAGCCCGGTAGCCCGCGCACCCACTTCAACTGGGAGGTTATTCCCGACTCGCTTTATTGGGGGGCAAAGTTCCTCCATGAGCGTTATAAGCTGCCGATTGTGGTCACCGAGAACGGGCTCTCGTTACCCGACTGGGTTTCACTTGACGGTGCGGTCCACGATCCGCTGCGCATCGACTTCCTGCAACGTTACCTGCTCTCCTTGGAGCGTGTGGTGAAGGACGGCGTTGATGTGCGCGGGTATTTCCAGTGGTCGATCATGGACAACTTTGAATGGGCCGAGGGCTACAAGCATCGCTTTGGTCTTATCCACGTTGATTACGCCACCCAGCAACGCACTCTGAAGGACTCCGCGCATTGGTATGCGGAGGTTATTCGCACCAACGGCCAATCGCTGGCTCTAGGTTGTTCGGAGCCAATAAAATGATTACGCTCACTACGCGTCGGCATTCCTGATCATGACCGCACTGTCTTCACCCCAGCCAGTTGTTCGCTTCGCTTTCCGTAATCGGCGGCGCGGCTTTGCCCTGCTCATTACCATCGTTTTGGTGGCATTCCTGGTGTTGATCCTTCTTGGCCTGACCACGTTGACGCGGGTCGAAACCCGAGTGGCGGAAAACAGTCAGCAACTTTCTGGCGCGCGGCAAAATGCACTCATGGCGCTTAACATCGCCATCGGTCAGTTGCAGAAAAACGCCGGCCCCGACCAACGCGTGACCGCCCGCGCCGATCTCGGATCCGGTGAGACGACACCCAACGCCCGCTGGACCGCTGTCTATGGTAGCGCGGTCAGTGCGAACTATGCGCAACGACCAGCCGACACTGCCTTGGCGCTCATCGACACCGCCGTGGTTGACGGCACCACCGGCTCCTCCGCGCGGTTGCTTTCCTGGTTGATCAGCGGAAACGAGAAGGGTGTCTTTGATCCGACGGCGGACGTGGCGACTGACGGCCACATCACCGCCGATGCGGCCAGCCTGCGCGCCGGTCTCGACTTCGCTCCGACCACTGCGATTTCCGGGCTCGATGCGAGCGCCACAGTTGACACCGCGCTGACCATTAATGACGCCGCAAATGCATCGCATGCCGCCACGCTTTTGGTGGGACCGGGCACAGTCACTTCGGCGGTTTCCGGGGGGCAGGCCATCGACTACGTGGCCGCGCCGTTGGTGGATATTACAGTTCCCGCCGATAACATCCCCGGACTCACTGGCACGACCCCCACCACCATCGGTCGTTACGCCTGGTGGGTCGGCGATGAAGGTGTGAAGGCGCGCGTCAATCTGCCGCTGGTATCCGCCGCCGCTGATAAACCGGCTGCCTTTGCCAATGCCAGCCGCGACGCCATCGAGTTGATGGACGCGGTTAACCCATCCGTGCCGGCACCCGCATTAACCGCCTCGCGGATCGGCACCGCTTACAACCCCGCCGGCAACGTCGAACGCGTGCTCGCGCTTAAACAACTACCCGTGGCCGGTGCGGCATCCTTGAGTTCGGTTGTCTCGCGTCGTTATCACGACCTCACTCCCTACTCAACCGGACTGCTCGCCGACGCTTACGCCGGCGGTCTCAAGCGAGACCTTACCGCGTTGCTTGATTCGAGTTACGCGCCGTCCGGCTCCGATCCGACGGTGAGCACGGCCACCATGTATCCGGCGGATGCTTCACCGGGAACCTATTCCGAAGAGATTGCCGGCTTCACGATCCCCACGTGGGGGCAGTTGCGCAGTCATTACCAGACAGTGGTGCCGGATGCAGGTGCCGATGCCGGGTTTTTGGTGCCGAAACTTCCGGTATACAATTCGTCCGGACTGATCGAGGACACCGGAGTGTATCCGGTTTTAACTTACGCGTCACTCGGCATGCGTTTCTCCACCTCGGGAGCGCAGGTTAATTTTAACCTCTATCCTGTGGCGGTGCTTTGGAATCCTTATACCACTCCCATGCGCGGTGGAACTTACGAGATCGGTATGTTGTTTGGGCTGGAGGGCCGTTGCATCCAGTTCCAAGTCGAGGATCCCAGCCTCATTGATCCTTCCGACATCGAGGCCGCTTGGCAACCGCGTGAAACCCGTGACATGGCCTATGGTGGTGTCGCGCTTTCTGACCCGAATTCACTTAAGCGCGACCGCGACTCCGGGGGCATCGAGCGCTACATTCGTTTTCAAGTCACGGTCGAGGACATGGACGCAGGCGAAAGCGTGGTCGTTACCCTGCCCAGCAACACAACCTATCAGGAAGGCACGTTGACGCCGTGTCCGGTGGCGCTGGAGCCCGGGCTGAATATTCTGAATCACGCCACCATGCCCGGCACGGTGTTGCCTGCGGGAGAGCTCGGTTGGAATTACCGCGTGGTCACCAGCGCCAACTACTTTAAATCCGTCCCCGGCCGCTACAAATACGATGGCGCGAAGTTCGCCGCCTCCAGTGACCAACAGCTTGGCGGTGGCGGTCCCGGCTCAAGCACCGGCACTAATGGTGGTATCTCCGCCTACTTGGGAAAACCGCGGACCACGTTGCCCAACACGGCGCTGCAGCGCCAGCTTTGGGACCCCGCGCTCAATACTTGGTATCAATCCATTCAAAGCGGTTATCATGAGGGCAATCTCGTAGATAATCCATTGCAGGGGCCCGAGCTGCTTGCCGATGCAGTCGCCGATGAGGAGCCTTCGTTGAAGACGTTTGTGATCAATGTCTTTTCTGGCGAGGGCACCAACGGTCTGGCGAACGGCGGAAAAAACCCGAAACAACGCTGGCTGGTCAGTGGCAATCCCCGTGCGCCGCTTCAGTATCAGACGCGCCGTGATCCCAGCTTCGCCACCAACTACATCGGCCAGGTCGGCACTCGTGCCGAGATGTGGCCGACTTGGTTTGCCACCAATTTTCCGGGTGACCTTGCATCGGCCGGTCTGAGTCACGATTGGCAAAATAATCAGGCGGTAAAGGCCTCACTGTTTGAAGTGCGTCAAGCCGGGGACGATCTGGTCTCGCTGGGTCAGTTGCAGCACGCGAATCTTTCGACCTCCGGGACTTATCCGGCTTATGCGGTGGGCAATGCCAACGCCGAATTCCGCATCAAGAACCTGGCCGAGGTCTCGACCGCGGTCAGTCGCAGCATCAGCAAGCCGGCCCTCGGGCGTGTGCAACCGGTTTATTACGACAACAGCTGGTTGCTGAATCGCGCCCTGTGGGACCGCTACTTCTTTTCGACCGTGCCACGCACCGGCTCGTTACCCGTCTCGCTGCCCAACCGAAACCTTACGGTGCATGATGACACGGTCGATCTGACCGATCCCGATGAAGCCGCCGCAGGCCTATTGGTGGCCGGCTCATTCAACATCAACTCCACCTCGGAGCAGGCATGGCGGGCGGTTCTCGGCGGCGTTAACCAACTCGCCTACAATCCCGAGTCTCGCGGGATCGGCACGGCTCTCGGCGCTGCGCTCTCACGCTTTGCCACCCCGACCGGCGGCACCACCGTGCCGGTCTCGGGGGGCGCATCCGAGGACCTCTGGTCTGGCTACCGCGAACTTTCTCCCGAGCAAATTGCCCAGCTCGCCCGTAGCATCGTGACCGAGATTCGCGCCCGCGGTCCGTTTGTGTCGCTGGCCGATTTCGTAAACCGACGCTTGGTGGACAACCCCGGGACGCCCGAGGACGAACGTATCAAGGGCGCATTACAGGCGGCGATTGACGCGACCCGCGTCACCGGCGGCGGAGCCTACGCATCCAACGATACGAGCGGCAGTTTGTGGAACGACTTGGCGGTATTCACTAATCCGGAAGGCGACGGCAGCTACTACAACGCGCTGGCCGGACGAGGCACGGCCCAGGCGACCGGGACCACTGCCGACGCGGCCTATCGTCGGATGGCCGCTCAGGCGCCCAAGTTTCTGTCGCAGGCCGATGTGCTCTCCACCATCGGAGCCCGGCTCTCGGCCCGGTCCGATACGTTCTTGATTCGCACCTACGGCGAAGTGATCAACCCGATCACGGGTGAACCCGGTCCGCGGGCTTGGTGTGAAGCTGTGGTGCAGCGCATGGCGGACTACGTCGCTGCAGGTGACGCCGCCAGCGCCTCGCCCACGATCACCGCTAACCGCAACTTTGGTCGACGCTTCGAGGTTGTCTCGTTTCGCTGGCTCAACGCCCAAGACATCTGATGTTCATGCAACGTATTCTGCTCTGCCTGCTGCTGACGCTCGTGTCGAACGCGCCGGCCTCCGCTCAAACCGCTCCGCCGCCACCGCCGCCGGTATTTCGATTGTTCACCTTGGTGCCCGCCGAACGGTTGCTTATGGACGGACCCAAGGGCCGGCCCGTGGTGGTCTCGGTCGGCTCCAATCGTTTCTCTCCCGAGTATGTCGCGCCAACTGACGGGCGGCTGACCTTCTATCGCTTGGTGCCGGCGGCCGAGCCCGATCAGCCGGCGGTGCGCGTGATCGTTTGCGAGACCAAGGTGAGCACGGTGCCCGGTGCCGAATCACTGGTGGTTTTCCTGCCGTTGACCGGTGCTCCCGATCCGGCCGCGCCGCCCGGCCCAGTGCGGGCCGAGGTATTGTCGATCGATGCAAAAGCTCATCCTGCCGGACATGTGCGTGCCTTCAATTTGGCCAGCCGTCCGGTTGCCATGAAGCTCGGCGAACAGCTTTTCCAGTTGGCGCCCAACGGAGCCAAGCTGTTGCCGTTTCCCGGCGAAAATCAGCCATGGCTGAGTGTCGCGTTGTTTGGTGACGACGGTTGGAAACGCGTCATCGGCTCTCCCAGTCACTTGCGTGAAGGCTATCGGCTGACCTTGTTTTTTGCGGATTTGCCACCGACGGCAACTGACGCAAAACCCTTTGGCGTTACGATGTTCAAGGTCGCTGACCGCCCTCGCACTACCGACGGCGAGTGATCTAGCATGGTGGGATTCAGAAACTCATGGGTTAATAGTTGTAAGCCTTGAGCATCGCCAATCGCTGAGGGGCAGGGTTTTCTGATGGCATGGCAATACCCCTGCTTACCCCCACGGCCAGGCGCGGCTTTACGCTCATCGAGTTACTCACGGTTATCGCGATTATTGGCATTCTTGCCGCGATCATCATTCCCGTTGTCGGCAAGGTGAGGTCCGCAGCCAGTAAGTCCGTCTGCACCGGCAATCTGCGCGAACTCGTTTCGGCCAGCCTCCTTTTTTCTAGCGATCACAAAAAACTTCTGCCTACCCGCGACACTTACGCGCACTGGGAAAAATGGCGGCATCCGCATGTGTATCATCAAGACGACTACGTGTTATTTCGTCCTTACCTTGGTGATGCGAAGGGCGATCGTGAAAATGTATCCGCGCTTTTTTGCCCCGGTCTGCTCAAGGATTATCGAGGGCCGCAATCCGCCAGTTATAGCGGTCCCACTGGGCTCTTTATCACTTACGCCTATTTCAATATGAAGCAGGTGGATCCGGCGGTGCTGGCTGCCTACGGCACCACGTCTGATGATCTGCGCCGCGCCGATAAAATCCCTGGTAATTTTCCTCTCTGGGGCTGTCTGACAATCAAGAACGGTTCCAATAATACCGGCCATTCCAACCCTCTCACTGTCGAAGCGCTGGAAGGGCAGAATGTGGCCCATGCCGACGGTTCGGTGCGTTGGCATTCGGGGGATGAACTCATCCCGTTTATGTCCGAAGGTAGCAGTGTCTACTACGCCCCGCGCCGGTAGGACGGTGCTCCGGGTTGGCTGTCTTTTCCCGATGTTGGTAGGGCGGGGACTCCGCTCCCCGCCTTTCCGAGATGCAAGTGGCAGAGACCGCCGAGTCCTCATGGACTGAACGAAGGTGGTCCACTGAGGTAGCCCGCACAGTCGGCCAGCGGAGTGGCCGCCCTAACATTCGTCACTCTGGCGCGGTGCTATATTGAATGTTTTTAGGTAATTATTGTAAGCGTCTGGATTCGTTAAAAAAGCTCATGGGCTCCACTGTTGAGTGCATGACCCCTGACACCCGTTTTTATGAAGAGCCGTCTCGTCGTATCCCGATCCTTGCCGAGGCCGATGTGGTTGTGATTGGTGGAGGTCCCGGTGGCATCGGTGCCGCTGTCGCGGCCGCTCGTAACGGAGCCAAGACCATCTTGGTAGAACGCTTCGGTAGCTTTGGTGGCACCTGGACTGCCGGACTGCTCAGCGCCATCATGCCGTATCCATTTGTGAAGGGCATTTTCCTCGAACTGGTTGAGCGCTGGACCGACGCAGGCGGCTGGTATACGTGGGGTGACAAATATGGTGCGGGCGGCTCCTATGATATCGAGTCGGCGAAGGTCGTGCTTGATCGCTTTATCGTTGATGCGGGTGTGACGCCGTTGTTTTTCGCGCAAGCCTCCGGAGTCATCCGCGAGGGCAATAAACTGCGTGGCGTCATCATCGAATCCAAGGAAGGTCGTCATGCAATCATGGCGAAGGTGGTCATCGATTCGTCCGGTGACGGCGACGTCTCCGCGCTGGCGGGAGTGCCGGTGGGGAAAGGCCGCGCCAGCGACGGTGCGGTGCAGCCGATGACGATGATTTTCAAGATGACCGGCGTGGATGACGACGCGGTTGAAGCTTACCGCAAGATCGACCTGCAGCTCACCGGTGAATGGCAGGCGGCCAAGGCGCGTGGCGAAGTCACCGTGCCGCGTGAAGACGTGTTGCTCGGACGCAGCCCGCGTCCCGGCGAATGGAATTTCAACACCACGCGCATCGTCGGCAAGGACGGCACCAAGCTCGTTGATGTCACCGAAGCCATGATTGAGGGACGTCGCCAAGTCTACGAGGTCGCCGCCTTCCTGCGCAAACGCATCCCTGGTTTTGCCAAAGCCGTGGTCTCGGAGACCGCACCGCATATCGGCGTGCGCGAAACGCGTCGCGTGAAATGCGATTACACGATCACTGCCGATGACATCATGGATGTGACGCCGTTCGAGGACTGCATTGCCCGTGGCAATTGGTTTATCGATATCCACAGTCCGACCGGCGAAGGCACCGAGCGTGCCCATCCTCCAGAGGGCAGTTGGTATGAGGTGCCCTATCGCAGCATTTGCGCTCACGGGATGGACAACCTCTTGGTCGCCTCGCGCTGCATCGACAGCACTCACGAGGCGCATGCGGCCATCCGTATCACCCCGCAAGTTATGGCGATCGGACAGGGTGCAGGCACGGCCGCCGGACTCTGTGTGAAGCATAATCTCGCCTCCACTCGTGACCTCGACATCGCTATGCTACGCGAAACGCTCCGTTCGCAAGGTGCCTTTGTGTGATGTCTGAACACTGTCAGTGAGTATCCGTTTTTCGGATATTTATGATTCAACCCAGCCCCTGTATGAGAAATTTAATCACTGCTTTTGTCTTCATCGTTTCCGCGTTAGCGCCCTCGGTGCATGCTGCGGATACAACCCAAGTGACTACCGCAGAGGAGGTTCGCCCCATCGTTGATCTTGGCGTGCTGGGAGCTGAGCGGCTCGCTTTGCCTTCGGCAGGAGATCAAGTCGTGGTTACGCGATCCACCGTTTCCGCCGGACTGGATGTGACGATCGCTCCGGGGGACATTATTTATCCGGGTGTCACTTTTTCTTTTGCAACCGACACGATGGATTTGTCGGATGCCGGTTATCTGGAGCTGCGGCTGACCAACACCTGCGAGCGGATTTTGAGCATCTCGTTGCGGGTGGATAGCATCCCCTCCGGTGATATTCCGCGCGGGCGTGGCACCGGCAGCGCTTACTTAAAACCGGGCGATAGTGGGGTTGCACGGGTCTACTTTAATCAGGCCACCAAAAACTATGCCGCGGTGAATCCCCGCCTGATAAAACAGATACTGATCTACACCGCGAAGGAGACCGTTCACGAGCGTTCTTTCCGCATCGATTCTATTGTTGCCGGTGGTCGGAGCGAACGCCCTCTTTCCTCGTTATGAAAACTCTCGGAGCCACACTCATCGGATTGCTTTCAGCGACGACCCTGGCCGGCACTGCCATCGCGGCGGTCAACACTCCCAACATCGTCGTAATACTCGCGGACGATCTCGGTTATGGTGACCTCGCGAGTTATAACGCGGAGTCTAAAGTGCCGACACCAAACCTCGACCGGCTGGCCGTTTCAGGCATGTCGTTTAGCCAGGCCTATTGCCCGGTATCGGTTTGTTCGCCGTCGCGTTATTCGCTGCTTACCGGTGCCTACGCCTGGCGCAGCTGGAAGCGCAATGGCGTGCTCGGCAACTGGGACCGGCCCATGATCGCGGACGAGCAGGTCACGCTGCCCGGCATGCTACAACAATCCGGCTATACGACAGCCGGCTTTGGTAAGTGGCACCTTGGCGCGCGTTACCCGACGACCGACGGCCGGCCCCCGCTGGGGCAGGGGAAGTTCAAATCTCCCGACTCCGGCGCGAACATCGATCTGTCGCAGCCGATTGAAGGCGGACCGGTCGACCGGGGTTTTGACGTGTGGCGTGGTGTTATCAGTTCCAGCGAGATGCTCATTTTGGACAATGATCGTGCCACCGCCACGCTCTCGCTCGACAGTTACCAGCCGCTCACGATTCCCGGTTTTGCCGAGCTGCCGGTGATCAACTTGGAGGACTATTTGCCGTGGGTGACTGATCACACGATCGATTACCTGCGGACCTACGATTCGCCCAAACCGTTTTTTATATATTACGCGCCTTACGTGCCGCATGTGCCGGTGGCCGTGGCACCCTCATTCCGAGGCCTCACTACTGGTGGCGACTACGGGGACTACGTTCATGAGCTCGACCATGAAATCGGCCGGTTGCTCGCCTCTTTGGATGAAAAGGGACTCACTGAAAACACGCTGATCCTGTTTGCCAGCGATAACGGATCGCAGTGGAAGGAGACCGGCGATGGCCATCGCCCCAACGGTGCTCTGCGGGGTGGCAAGTGGAGTGTTTATGAAGGCGGAGTGCGCACGCCGTTGATCGTTTCGTGGCCCGGTCACGTCGCCGCCAACTCATCCAGCGACGCCATCGTGAGTCTGACCGATGTGCTCGCCACGACCGCTGCGCTGGTTGGTGCGGAGCTGCCGCCCGAGGCCGGTCCGGACAGTGCCAACCTGCTGCCGCTGTTGCTCGGTCAAGCCGATGGCCATGGACCACGTGACGAGGTTTTGGTTCAAGATGATCAAGGTCAGTTCGCCCTGCGCTCCGGAGATTGGAAATACATCAAGCCTCGCGGCAAAAACGATCCCGCGCTCGATGAGCTCTACAACCTCTCAGAGGACCCTGCCGAGGCCAACAACCGCGCCGCTGTCGAACCTGAGCGCGCCGCGTCGATGCGGACGCGTTTGCTCGAACTGATCGCGTTGCCACGCACTGTCACCCGCTGATTTGGATCAGTCGGGTCGGCAAGGGGCACTTCGTTAATCGGCTGTGACCATATCGGATCGAACGCGTTTCCATTATCATGGAAACGTATACCCTTCTCCCCCTGTCGGGCTCCGGCCGCGTCTGCGCCGTCGGTTTGTTTGAAGACTCCCTTACCCATGATGCCATCTCTACGCCCCCTGTTAGCCACCGCTTTGCTGAGCGCCACGTTTCTGCATGCCGACGATGTCGGCGGTCGCCAAGTTTTGCTCGGTCCCGGCGCCAATCCCGCCGCGCTGACCATTAAGTCTAATACCGACCGTCAAACCTGGACCATGGATGGAGACGCCCTTGTCGTCACCGTCATCCCAGGCAAAAAAGTAACGCCCACACTTTATATCAGTCCTGCCGACGGCGGAGTCTGGGACCTCTCGGCTCATGGTCACATCGAGGCCATTATCACCAATCCCGATACCGAGAAAACCCTGCGCATGGAACTGCGCGTGGACAACGAGGGGCCTTGGCAAAAAAAACCATGGAACGTCGAGGTCACCCGCATCTATCCGGACAAGACCATGCCGCTGAACGTCATCTTCGGCCACCAATACGGATTTAATCCCGGTTACAAACTCGACGCCTCGCGGGTCTCCAAGCTCGCGCTCTACTTCGAGCACCCTGAGGTCACCACGACCTACCGGATCGAGTCGATCATCGCTTCCGGTCCCGCCGGAGAAACGCCGCCGGTCGATCCGCGGACGATCCGTCATGTCCCGACCGAGGGCTACATTCTCGGTGGTGCCGGTGCCACGCTCGCGGATACTCAGATCGAGGCACGCGGCGGCTCGCAGGCGACCGTCATTACGCACGCCGGCCAGTCCGCGCTCGACGTCACGTTGGCGGCCAGCGGCGAGTCTACCCTCGCGTTGGTTCCTGAACAGGGAGCTTGGGACCTGAGCAACTCGACCAACGTCGCCGTCACGTTCACCAACACCGGCACCGTTCCGGTCAAACCCGCCTTCTTCCTGCAAAACGGCAATCGAGATGAGTCGACCGATACGTATTCACCGGATGCAGCCATCGCGCCCGGCAAGTCCGCTACCGTGATTCTCGGATATGCCGCGCGCAACATTTGGCAGGGGCCGCAGGGCGATTTTTCCGAGCATGCCGGCCGTCGCGGCATGGACGGTTCACGTTTCAAAAGCGAAAAAGCATCCCGTGTGGCATTTACGTTTGAACACTCCGGTGCCGCCCGACTGCGCATCGATTCGATTCGTGCCGGCGTCATTACCGCGCCGCTGCCCGAATGGGTCGGGAAACGTCCGCCCGTGCCTGGTAATTGGATACAGACGATCGACGAAAACTTTGACGGCAACACGCTCGACGAAAACCTCTGGGACCCAACCGGCCCCAACTGGTGGGGCGAGAAGAAGATCACCCGTTATTCGCGTGACAACGTCATCCTTGGTGACGGCACGGTTCGCCTCCGTGTTGAGAAACGTCCGGGCTGGCATCTCGACGATCCGGCCACCAAGCACCAGGCCGATTATGCTGCCGGCATCTTGCGCACCTACGGCAAGTGGACTCAGAAATACGGTTACTACGAAGCACGCATGAAGCTCCCTGAAAAAGCAGCCATGTGGCCTGCGTTCTGGTTGATGCCCGACCGCGGCGTCGACGCCGGCGAACAATGGCAGCGCCAAAACACCTATCCCGTGGGCATGGAGCTCGACGTCATGGAGCACCTCACTCGCTGGGGTCCCTACCGCTACACCACCGCGATGCATTGGGATGGTTACGGTAAGAATCACAAAGCGACCGGTGCCGCCGTTTACTTCAATCCCACGCCTGACGGCTGGGTCACTTCGGGGGTGCTCTGGCTCCCCGGCGAGCTCACTTACTACGTCAATGGCAAGGTCATCGCGCACTGGAAAAACGAGCGCGTCGGTGACATCCCCTGCGAAGTCATGTTTACCATGCCGATCGGAGGATGGGACAATGAGAAGCGTCCTATTGATGCCGAGCTCCCTGCCGATTTCGCCATCGACTACGTGCGGGTCTGGCAGCGCGCCGATCTGAAGTAATCCGGTAGGGCGGGGACTCCGTTCCCCGCCGGATTGGGTCCGGTAGGTTGCGGTGGATATGAAACGGCGGCCAGCGGAGTGGCCGCCCTACCGCGTTCTGTGTCTGCTTATGTCGGCCGACATTATTATTGTCATGGATATGTAAATACGCGGCATGGCAATCTATGATCGGGTAATGCCACGTCGCCGGTCGGCATCTGTCTCACGTTTTCTTTTAATTTTGGTTAGTATGAGGCCGCGCTTCCCCAGCGTTCTAACCCCATAAAAATGATTACTCCCGACCCTGTGCGTGCCTCCGGGCACCGTCGCGTCCACGCTGCTGCGTCGACTCCCTCCGCCACTCGACTGGCTTCGCTCCTTGGCCTTGCGGCTGTTCTCACAACCACCGCGCTTGCACAATCTCCGGTCGGTGTTCCCGGCAGTTGGGCGCTTACGCTCAACGAAGAGTTTACCGGAACGTCGATCAACAGCGACGTCTGGCGCCGTGGCACTCATCACGAAGGTATCGCCGGCGTGGGCGGCAACGCCCGCGAAAATATTCTGGTCGGTTCCGGCAAGCTCACCTTCAAAGCTGAACAACGCGCCGTATCTTACGGAGGCGCGTCGTTTAGTTACGCCACCGGTGAGGTCAGCACTTTCAGTAATGTGACCAGCGGTGGAGTAAAAAAAGGATTCACCCAGCAATACGGCTACTTCGAGACACGCATGCGTTGGGATCAGGCCACCGGCATGTGGCCTGCTTTTTGGCTGATGCCTGATCGCGGCTACTACGGTCCGCCGTCGACAGGTATTCCGGCAGGGCAGACTGAACCTTGGGGTGGTTTTGAACGATCCTATCTTAAGTTCGCCACGGGTGCAGGCAGTCCCTCAAGCGTCACCACCGCCATTTTGCGCGTGAAGATCGCCGCCATGCAAAAGGTCCAGAAAAGCAATGTGGTCGCGCTTGGCGTCACCAGCGACGGCTGGACCGAAACCGGCATCACCTGGGACTCGATGCCCACGCCCGAGGCTCTTTGGTATGACCAGAGTGTGGGCACATTGTCTGCCGGTAGTTACATTGATTTTGACGTCACGGCTTTCGTCGCACCGCAGGCTGCCGTTGGCGACAAGACCTACAGCATCTGTCTCGCCGACACCTTCATGAAGGACAACCGCGTGACTTATCACAGCCGCGAGGCGAGCAACTCCGCCGACCGTCCGGTGCTCATCATTAACGGAACCTCTTATCAGGCGACCGCCGACGCCATGGTGTCCGCCGGATCGTATTCAACTGTAAACTACGGGACGGCCAACACCATCAAAATCCGTGATCACTACTATAACACCGCCAACACCGGCACCGATTCCTACGGCCAGGGCATGGAGATCGATATCATGGAGACGCTCGGCATCTGGGGTGAAAATACGACCTCCCACGCTTTGCATTGGGATGGCTACGGCGCCAGTCATAAGGCCACCGGCTGGGGACCCGTGCCCGCGCTAAATACCGATATCGAGTATCACGTCTACGGCGTGTATTGGGACGAGGGCGTGATTGAGTTTTACGTTGATGGACAAAAGACCGGCGAATACCGCGATGCCCGCGTGATGGATACGCCCGCCTATATTTTGCTCTCCCTGCAGCTGGGCGGTTGGGATAGTAATAACCCCACCGCCGGCGTGAATAACAAGCTCTGCGACGTCGACTATGTGCGTGTTTGGAGTGGCTCGAAATCCACCGGACCCGCGCCGTCGACCACCAGTCGTCAGCCCGACGGCGCGGTCATCCTCGGCAGTGATTACTCCGACTACAGTGGCAACGCCGCCCCGCGTGTCACCCGCGCTGACGACGGCGCGAGCCTCACGCTCGCCGGCGATGGTTGGCTGAAGTTCCCCTTGGCCTACACCGTCACCGCCGATACCGTGCTGGAGTTCACCGTGGATACCGTCGCCCCCGGAGAAATCGTGGCGATCGGCCTCGAAAACAACGACGTCAACTCCGACAACAAGCGCCTCTTCCACGTTGCCGGTAGTCAAAATTGGACCAACGCCTGGACTGACTTCAAAGACTACGTCACCGCCACCGGACCCAAAACCTACGTCGTTCCCATCGGCACGTTTTACACCGGATCGATGACTCATCTGGCCATCGCCAATGACAACGATGCCGGCAGCAAAAAAATCTACGCCCGCTATGCGAACATCCGTATCCACGAAGGCATTCAAGGGGTGAACTTCACCTCCGTCGAAGGTTACGCCACCGGCAGTCTGCACGGACAGCCCGGTGCCTCGCCAGCTTGGCAACTCGTGTCCGGATCGAATAGTTTCAACGTCGATCTGACCAAGGGTCTTGTTGTCAACGGAGCCCAGACCACCGCGCAGAACGCTGTTTGGCAGACGCCGGCGGACTTCACGGCAACGGCTTCGCGCACTGCGGTGATGGACTTTGACTTCACGCAATCGGCCGCGACGGCGGCGACCAACACCATCGTCTCGCTGAGTAACTTCTATAATACGACCTCCGGTTCGACCAACGTGAAGGCTTACTTCGGACGTGCCTCTGGCACGGACCTTTACCGGATTGGCTTTTATCAAAGCAACGGCAGTCCCGCGACCAGCGTGGTCACCAACGTCACCGGTGCAGATCTTGGTCTGAACTCTGGAGGCGGGGACAACATCTCCGTGCCGCTGCAAATGCGTTATACGCTGACGCGTGGCGTCAGCGCCTCGGCTTGGAGTGCGGTGATTGAGCTGAAGAACCGTTCCTCCGGTGCGACCTTGGCGACGGTCACCGTGCCATCCTTCACGACATCATCGACGTTCTTTAACGACACGTCGCTGTATCCCGTGATCAACAGCGAGGCGCGTCAGAGTGCAGCGTTGACGGAATTTGTCATCACCGGCTACACCGCGCCGTAATTCGCAACTCGGGTCGGGCGGGGACTCCGCTCCCCGCCTTTCCGTTCGGTTGGTTGCTATTGAAATGAAACGGCGGCCAGCGGAGTGGCCGCCCTACCGGATTCAGAGTCGCCAGAATACGTCTGGCGGCTCTTTGTTTTCTGGATGAGCGACGACCTGACGTCGGCTGATCCGTCTGATCCGCCTCGTCGTAAGATACTCCCGCATACGCCGCCGGATTTTGTGCCGGCCGGCACGTCTTTTTTTCTCACGCTTTGCGCGCGCCCTCGTGGTGCGCTGGTTTTCACGCAAGACTCGGTGTGGTTGCAGGTAAAAGACGCCGCTGAGCATTATCATAACTGTGGCCGCTGGCACGTGACCCTGCTCCTCGCGATGCCCGATCATCTGCATTTGATGGTGTCGTTTCCGGTTCATGAGCGCATGTCGCGCGTAATCGCCTCATGGAAACACTACCTTGCTGGAGTTGCGGGTATACCTTGGCAGCGTGATTTTTTTGATCACCGTCCGCGCACCTCGGCGCAGTTGCGGGAAGCTGAAATTTACATCCGAGACAATCCAGTCAGGGCGGGTCTGGTCTGCGATCCAAGCGACTGGCGTTATGTATGGCCAAGGTCGGGCGGGGACTCCGTTCCCCGCCTTTCCGTTCAATAGGTCGCTATTGAAATGAAACGGCGGCCAGCGGAGTGGCCGCCCTACCGGAGAATAAGCGGAGTTCGCCGCTGGTTAACACCAGCGGTATTTTTGTGTCTTTTACGACTTCGCCGGTCGTCGGATCTAGCTCCTGCCAATCGACTCCTTCCGGAAAAATCACCGTCGGGGAAATCGTGACTTCACCTTCGTTGAAAAGCATCAACCAGGCGGCACCGTCTTTGTCCACGAGGCGGGCGCGTAGCCATGGCTCGGGTTTCGCCGTCGCGACTACCGGCGCGGCGCGTTCAGACATTCGCCCGGTTGGATCGGGCTCGCGTTCAAGGATCATGAGCCTGCCGGACTCGGCGAATGCACCGAGCGCCGATTCGACGCGCGGATGAATCCAAGCCTCTTCTGCGACGAGCAGGTCGTAGGTCATTGGTCCCACGCGAATGCAGTCTGCATCGATCACCGCATTAGTCCAGAGGTGACGGTCTTCCACATAATGAAAATCAATCTGCCGCTCGAACAGCAGGCGCGCGGCCTTTATCGGTAAACGATCCGCGCTGCCCAGCACCGCCACGCGACAACGTGGCAGCGAAGCATGGTTGACCCAGCAGAGACGTCGCATCTCACGGTGAAACCCAATCAGCGCGGAATCGTTCCACCATGGTGAATGCGGTCCGAGGTCCGGCGGGCAATCGTCGATGCGGGCGCCGCGCACAGAATAAAAAAACGCGTGCGGCACGAGCAGGTTGCATCCGCGCACCACTAGCCAGCGCGCGACAAACCGATACAGGTCGAACGACGTGTTCTCGCCGTAAGCGCCCATGAACTCGTTCGCGTTTCGATCGCGGCCCAGGTGGATCGCCACGGACGCGGCGCACTTTGCCTGCACGGAGGGCACGCCGGTGACTGCCGGCTCTCCTTGGCGAATATCGCCGAGGATGACGTCTTGCCCCGGCCATTGAAAGTGACGCAGGTGTCCGAGATCCTCATTGCCCTCGGGGTGTCCGGTGAGCGCGACTCCATGGCCGGCGCACCATTCGCCGAGTTGCTGGTAATAGGTCTGGCCGAGCCGGTGCTGAATCGCGCGACGATAGTTTTCACGGTGATGGATCGCATTCGGTTCGTTATCCAACCACAGTGTCGGCAAGTGCGGGGTGAAGTCGTAATTAAGAAACGCGTTTACGTGCTCCAGGATATCGGTCGTGCCGGGTCGTGGGTTTTTCAGCGGGGAGAACCGGCCCATCACATAAGGCTCGTCGGTGAAGATGGCGGGAATGGTTTTGCCAAAGTGTTCGCCGAATTCGTCGTGAAACCGCTGATACACGATGCGGATGAAGCTGGCGACGGCCTCTGGGTTGAGCAGGTCGGTGGCGGGCGGGTGTTCCTCCGGCGCGCGCCGGCTCATCCAATCGGAGCCCGGCGTGCGTTCGTCGCCAAAGCCATCGAGGAAATGCACGCCGCGGATGGCGCTTTTTAGCGGACGATCAACGATCCACACCGGTCGGCCCGATCGGGTCGGTCCGGCGTAGAGCACATGGTGATCGGGATCGTCCGGAGGCGCGTCTTGCAGGATCAACCCGCGGCAGGCGTGGGCCGGGTTTTCGGCGACAACCCGTCCGCCGGCCGAGCCGGATGGATACATGGCTTCGTCGTAAAGAACGACCCGTATCCCGCGCCGTGCGGCCTCTTCGATGACGAGTCGCATGAGGTCGAGTAACTCGCGCGACAAGAATCCGAACCGCCGGTTCAGCCCGATGCGCGGGTGGATGACAAACGCCTCGATGCCGCGCGCCTGAAACTCGGCGACCTGTGCCAGCAGGCGCTCAGGCTCCAAGTCGTCGTTCCAGAACCAAAACGGTGTGGGGGAGAATCGGGCGTCGGGGGTGGCGAAGCTGTTGGACATGGACGGTGTGAGAAAAGGTAGGGCGGCCACTCCGCTGGCCGCCGTGCCGCGCTGAAAGGCGGGGAGCGGAGTCCCCGCCCTACCTCGGACGGGGGAGGACTTCGCGGTTTTTGTAGGGCGGTTTTCCCGTGTATGGAACGAGTGAATACCCACTGTCCGGTGCGTAGTATTGCAGGCCATACCAGCGCATGTCGCCGGAGCCCTGATCATAGGCATCGTCGCGACCGGCTTTCACGGCGACATTGATGATCGGATAGAAATCCCAGTCGGTGTTTCCATCGGAAGGATCATTGATGTTGCGGTGGCGGAAGAACTCCACGCCGTCGCGGAAGTGGGTTACCCATTCATCCTCCATCACGGTGGTATAGTGGTGGATTTGGGTGAAGAAATTCAGCTCGGGCGAAAAGCCGATGTCGATCGCTTCGGCTTGGAAGCCGTCGGCGATTTCGCGTTTCACGCTGCCGTGGGCACCGGCGTGTTGACCGGCGGAGGTGGTGTCGGGCCGGTAGTCGCCGCCGTAGGCACCGTTGAAGCTTTCGAGGAAGTCGATCTCGGGCGGCCAGAGAGTTGCGCGGGTGGAGGTTCGGCGGCCGACCGCCCAAAATGCAGACCAAGCTCCACGGCGGTCAGGCAGCATGAGTTGTGCGGAGTAAATACCGCGGCGATGGCACCACTCGTCGAGTTGTTGGCCGGTCAGCATGGACGCCTGATGCGGCAGCGTGCGGCCTTTGCCTAATTCGATCGGTTTAGCCAGAGTTCGGGTATGGAGCAGGACGTAGGGGCGGCCATCGGCGTCAACTTGCAACGAGTGCGGGTTGTCTCCGGGTTGGTTTTGTTCCGTCCAAGGCAGGTAGGCACCGGTCTCGCCGTTGCCGGATTGGCTGTAACCGTGAGACGGGTGGGTGCGCCAGACGGGCTTGCCGTTCTTGTATCCGCTTTCGTCCCACTCGACGTTGGTCATATCGAGATCGAGGGTGGGGGACTGGGCGTCGTGACACCGGAGGAGATCGGCCCGATCGATGTCTCGGACGACGACATTTCGGTTTTGCGGGGCGCCGATCACGGGGCGACTCCTGTGGTTGCAGCGGGAAG
>JBBKWO010000056.1:0-26576 GCA_037969015.1 Opitutaceae bacterium | reverse complement strand
GTGCCCCCCCCCCGCAATCAACCGCGCAAACCCGTCCGTCAAAAAGGTTCGCTGACGCCCAAGCTTTTGGCCGACGCGCTCGAGTCCCTCGGCGACGGGGTCCTCCTGCTCGCCAACATGGCCGGACGCGGCGGCTTGCCCATCGTGCACGCCAACGCCGCCTTTGAAACCATGAGCGGCCATACCGTCGGCAGCCTCGTGGGCCGACTGCACAATTTTCTGCACATCGAACGCGATGCCCTCGTCAAACTGCGGCGCTGGCTGAAAACCGCTCGGCCCGGCGACACACTCAAGGGCGAAGGCCATCTCAAACGCCACGATGGATCCACGCTTTACGCCTCATGGACTTTTGGCATTTTGCCGCCCGCCCGCGGCAGGCCCCCCGGCCATCTAGTAGCCACCTACCACGACATGACCGCCAAGCAGCGCTTGCAGCAGGAATTGCTGCATGCCCAGCGGCTTGAAGCGGTCGGACGGCTGGCCGGTGGCGTAGCTCACGATTTCAACAACCTGCTCTCGGTCATCAACGGCTACTGCGAAATCATGGCCAGCATGCCAGCCGTGCGTCGCATCGCCAGCCACCAACTTGGTGAAGTCCATCAGGCCGGCCAAAAAGCCACCAGTCTCGTGCGACGCCTGCTGGCATTCAGCCGCCGCCAAGTGCTCTCTCCGCAAATCATCCGCATGGATCAACTGGTGCGTGACAACGCCGACATCCTTGATCGTCTGCTCGGCCCGGACAAACACCTGCACCTCGATCTGACCGCCGGTCCCGCCAATATTCGGGTCGACCCCACTCAAATCCAGCAGGTCCTGCTTAATCTCACACTCAACGCCCGGGACGCTCTCGCGTCCGGCGGCCGCGTCACCATCGGCACCGCCTTGCGCCCGCCGCTCCGGGGACTGGCCGCCACCGCCGACGACGGTCCCCGCGGCGCCTGCGTTGAAGTCACCATCACCGACAACGGTTCCGGAATGGACGCCTCCACCAAGAGCCATCTGTTCGAACCTTTCTTCACCACCAAGGATGAAGGACGGGGCACCGGCTTGGGACTGGCCCTGGTCTACGGCATCGTGCAACAAAGCGCCGGCCACATCAGCGTGCAAAGTGAGCTCGGCGTCGGCACCACCTTCACGCTGCGCTTCCCGCGGGTGCAGGGCGAAGCCGCCCCGCTCTCCGGCGCACTCTCGCCACTCCCCTCGACCAAGGGCCGCGAAACCGTGCTGCTGATCGAGGAAGACGAGGTCGTGCGCAAGATGCTGGCCGGCATCCTGACCGCGGACGGTTACAAGGTCCACCCCGTGGGCACGCCGACCGCGGCCTGCGCCTTGCTCGACCAACTGAACAACTCGATTGATCTGGTGATCGTCGACCCGGGCCTGCGCCAGACCGATGCCGACGCGCTCATGCATCAACTGCACGCGGCACGAGCCGACCTCCGGGTGCTTTGCACCGCCATCACCAATGCAACACCCTTCCCCTGGCTCCCGGCCTCGTCCAAAACCGGACTGGTCAAACCCTACGCTCTGAGCGCCCTGCTCCACGCCGCCCGCCGACTGCTGGACGCACGCGAATAGCTCCGCGAGCGGTTCAACGCCGTTCCGATTCCACGGCGTGAAGATCCGCCGCACGATCACCACTCAAATCGAGCGCTCCAAATGCCTCGGCCCTCGGCAACTGCATCGCAAAATCAGGTGTCAGATCGAGCTCCACGCGCACCCCTTCGCCGGTGACTAATCCCAACACATGACCACCGCCCTCATGGTCATCCGCTAAAAAATGGTAGTGGTGACCCGGCACGTTGAGACCCTTGACCCAGGACGGGCAATCAAAGCCCACCAGCACTCCGCTGGTCTCGGCATACTCAAATACACTCTGGGATTTCACCACCTCGATCAGCGGCGGATAAGGCCGCTCCTGACGGGCCACACTGCGGGTCTTCACTGTCGCAAACCCGCCGGTGATCCGCACCGCGTAAATGTAATTGGGGGAAGGCCGGGCAGCCTCGATCCGCGCCTGCAATGCCGCCAGATCCAATCCGGCGGGCACAACAAACTCGATGTCCGCATCAAACCGGGTGACCGCGACAAATGGCAACCTTGCGGCGTCATCCGGCTCATGCACCCGACCGCTTGAATCGATTTGGTAGGCCTTTCCCTCGTGAATCAGCAGCTCCCCGTCGAGTCCTTCCAGTGTGCCCAAGCCAAAGTCTCCAGCACGACGGGCTTCGCCCAGCGTGACCACTCCATCGTAGTAACCCTTCAACAACGCGTCGATGGTTGACCATTGGCGCATGACCTCACGCCCGGGTGGTTCAGGAACACGAACCTCGGCGCGGATCGGAACTGCGATTAAAGTCACCATACCAAACACCAAAGCCAGATGCGGATACATGCGTCGGAGCAAATCCCCTAGTCCGGCATTGGGCAATGCAGGAGCAACCCGGATCACAATCCCACAGGCAACCAACGCGGCGCTTGCCCCGGCTCAATTTCCAGCCAGGCAAAGCTGCATCCGGCGCCCCGAGGCGCGGTGATACAACCCGGATTCAGCCAACGCACCCCCAACGGATCGGTCTCATCGCGCGGCATGTGCGTATGTCCGTGCAACACATAGTCCACATTCGCCGGCACCCGGCGGGGAGGAATGTGTTCCAGATGAAAGCGATGCCCGGCCCTCACCAATGTGCGTTTCAGCGGCCAGGACTCATCCCAGTCACAATTACCCCGCACCAAAATCAACGGCATGCCCAGCGCGATGAAATCATCGAGGATATCAGGATGACACACATCACCCAGATGCCAGAGCTCATCCGCATCACGCATAAGATCAGGCAATGCTTTGGGGTAGTGGTCATGTGTGTCGGAAAAAACAGCGATACGCACGGCATCAACAGGACTGGCGTGACGCGCCGCCGGGCGCCAGTTCGAAAAGTCCGGCACAAAAAAAGCGGGCCCGCGAAAAGCCGGCCCGCTTGCAGAGAAAGTCAGAGACTTACTCCCAGTTGAGAATCAACTTGGTGTAGTAGGTGGTATCGAGACGCTCCACACCGGCGCCCGGTTGGCTGGTGTAGTCGTTGGACAGGCCGAAACGCATTTTCCACAAGCCGGCGCCCAGGGGCATCTCAACATAGGAATCATGCTTGGCACGATAGTTGGAGAAGTCCTCGAAAGTCGGCACATAGCTAAGCTCATTATGCATCTTCGCGTTCTCAAAGGTGTAATCGTGGATCAGCGCCAGATCCAAACCGGCGGCACTCAGATCAGGGGTCAACGGATTACCGTAGGCCTCATAACGGTGGGAAATACCGAAACGGCCGGTCAGCTTTTGTTTGGTTTCCTTGATGAAGTCGTAACCCAGACCGACCGCCGCGACGTTGTAGAGGTCAATGTCCTTCACGCGGTCAAAACCACCCTCGTCACGCAAATACCAAGATGTGCGACCCGAAAAGTTGTTGGCGTAGTCGAACCCGGCCTTGAACTGGTCGGCCGACTTGGTGCCGTTGCTTTCCTGCCGGTTATAGGCAGAGTAGAACTGCATGATCTCATGCGGGCTGACGCGCGTGGCGCGAACCCCAAACGCGGTGCCCAGCGACTCGCTGTTACCGGTCTTGCCCACCACATCAACCGTAGCCTCGTAGGACCACTTCGGCTCCAGAGCGGTCACCGCCGGATCCGTCTGGCCGGGTTCCCACGTCGTGGCGAGCTTGGCCACCGTGGTATTGATCGTGCCATCCTCGCCCTTGATGGAGAGGGAACCGTCGGCGGAGCTGCTGATCGTGCCGGCCATCGTCGTGCCACCGGCCAGGCGCACCACCAAAGGCTCGCTGGTTTCGAGACGAACGATCTCGGATTGTTTGATGGTCAACTTGCCCGCGTAAGCCGTGTCCAAAGACACGGAGCCTGCATCGATTTTGGTCACCGTGCCGACGAGCCGGGAGCCGTCTTTAACTTCCACTACGTCAGCGCGTAGGGATGCCAGACCGCTCAAAAGGGCCAGCACAACGATGGATTTATATGTAGTTTGGAAACGCATGAGTTCGCAAACGCTTGGCAGGCTAAACCCATGAGTCAACTCCCTGAACCGGTCTTTCCCACCGTTCGGCGCTGGACAGGAAACACGCGGAGGCGTTGCTTGAAAGCCGCATGGGTTCCGCTGACATCGAACGATCCGCCCTGATAACCGCAGACGGCTGGAAAGACTACCAACTGCTTGATTGTGGCAACGGCCTCAAACAAGAGCGCTGGGGTGCGCACACCCTCGTGCGTCCCGACCCCCAGATCATCTGGCCTAAACGCAACGGACCCGAGTGGCGCGACTGGGACGGCTTTTACCACCGCAGCGACAAAGGCGGCGGGAACTGGGAATACAAACGCCCCCTGCCCGACCACTGGACCATTAAATACCAGCCCCTCGGCCTGACGTTCCGTATATCGCCCACCAGCTTCAAGCACACCGGCCTGTTCCCCGAACAAGCCGTCAACTGGGAGTGGTGCTCGACCCGCATCAAGACCGCCCGCGCCGCCGGTCGCGAGGTCAACGTGCTCAACCTCTTCGGCTACACCGGCGCAGCCACCTGCGCCGCCGCCAAGGCCGGAGCCAGCGTCACCCACATCGACGCCGCCGAAGGCATGGTCAAATGGTGCAAGGAAAACGCCGCCCTGTCAGGATTGGCCGACGCGCCCATCCGCTTCCTGACCGACGACTGTCTCAAATTTGTCCGCCGCGAAATCAAACGTGGCCGCCGCTACGACGGCATCATCATGGACCCGCCCACCTACGGTCGTGGAGCCGGCGGCGAAATGTGGAAACTCGAAGAACACCTCTGGCCGCTCCTGCGGGAATGCCGCGAGTTGCTTACGCCCGACCCGGTCTTCTTTTTGATCAACGCCTACACCGCACGGCTCTCCCCCACGGTCGTCGCCAACCTGCTCGGTGAACTCCTCCACGACAAAGCCGGCACCATCACCGCCGGTGAAGTCGGCCTGCCGGTCAAGGCCGACGGCAAGGTCCTCCCCTGCGGTATCTATGGTCGCTGGTCAGCCTGAACACTCACCCATGAATCACCTCCGACTGCCAGTCCTGCTTGCCTGTCTCCATCTGCTGGCCCCCGTCCTGCATGCCGCCGAATCCGACTCCGTCGAAGAGGACGACCGTCTGCAATTCGGCTCGTTTTCCCTCTACACCGAAAACGACAAATACTTCGCCGGCACCGATCGCAATTACACCAACGGCTTTAAGTTCACCGCGCTCACCACCGACCTGCGCACCTTTGACTCCCCGAGTGTCCCCCGTCCCATCCGCGCGCTCAGTCACGCGTTCGACGGCCTGCTCCCGTCCGATACCGCGCCGAAACTCGGCCTCTCCATCGGTCAAAACATCTACACCCCGGAGAATACCCAACTCACCACCCCGCAACCCGCCGACCGCCCCTACGCTGCCTGGCTCTACGGCAGCGTGATGTTTCAAGCCTACCGACCTGAATCCGCAGACCACGGAGCACGTCTCGACACATGGGAAGTGCAACTCGGAGTAGTCGGCCCAGCCGCCATCGGTGAACAGGTCCAAAACGGCGTCCACCGCTTCATGAATGTCGAGACCGCCAAGGGCTGGGACCTCCAGCTAGAAAACGAACCCGGCATCAATCTCGTCTATGAACGCAAGTGGCGCTTCGATACCGCCGGTGCCCGCGAAGGCTGGGGAGCCGACCTAATCCCCCACGCCGGCTTCTCACTCGGCAACATCTTCACCTACGCCAATGCCGGCGGATCCATCCGCGCCGGCTACCACCTGCCCGCCGATTTCGGCACCAGTCTCATCCGCCCCTCGGGTGATTCCAATGCCGGCCGTCGCGAAAAGTTTGGCATCTGGATGTTCGGATCTGTCGATGGACGCGCTGTTGCCCGCGACATCACCCTCGATGGGAATACCTTCCGCGACAGCCCCTCGATCGACAAAAAGCCCTTCGTCGCCGACCTGATCGGCGGTGTAGCCATCGGCACCCGCCACCTGCAGCTCACCTACGCCCAAGCCATCCGCACCAAGGAATTCGACGGCCAAAACGGGCACCAAGTCTTCGGGTCACTCAGCCTCAGCTACTTTTACTGACCCAACCCTGCAGGGAACGGCAGAGCCGTTTCGACTCCGCGCAATTTTCAATCTGCCGCCGTCCAATTTTCATTTGGACGGCGTTTTATTTTCAAACGGACGGTGCAAACAGCCAAACGCCTTGCCCTGCATATGCTCCCGGCGCACAACCATCTTACGCATGTCGTCGCGCACCAAGATCACTCCGGTCACACGCGCACCGAGCTCCTGCTGCCTCCTTCGTCCCTTCGTGCTCTCAGGGACCTCAGTGGTTAAACCCTGATCGTTTTCCAACCTCGCCCATGCCGCTCCCGGTCAATCTCCCCGCCCTGCTCCACGGCGACGCTGTGGAATGGGAACGCTTGGAATTCAAGGCTGGCTGGAACCCGCAGGACGCACTGCACACCCTCTGCGCCTTCGCCAACGATTTCCACAACCTCGGCGGCGGCTACCTCGTCATCGGTGTCGCCGAGCAAAACGGTCGCCCCGTTCTGCCTCCTATCGGGCTTTCGCCCTCGTCGCTCGACGCCATCCAGAAAGAGCTTCTCCATCTCGGACACAACTGCCTCCAGCCCGCCTACCACCCCATTGCCGCGCCCTATGTGATCGACGGCAGCACTATTCTCGTGCTCTGGGCGCCCGGCGGAGAGACCCGCCCCTACAAAGCCCGCGCCTCGCTCGCCGCCGACAAAACCGACTGGGCCTACTTCATCCGCAAAGGCTCCAGCACTGTGCGCGCCCGCGGCGCCGACGAACGCGAACTCATCTCCCTCGCCGCCACCGTGCCTTTCGACGACCGCGCCAACCAGCAAGCCCGCGTCGAAGACCTCTCCCGCCCGCTCATCCGCGAGTTTTTGATCGAAGTTGGCAGCGACCTAGCCGCCGAGGCCGACACCCTGCCGCTCCCCGACCTCGCCCGCCAACTCCAGATCGCGCGCGGCACCCCCGAGGCGCTTTTCCCGCTCAACGTCGGCCTGCTCTTTTTCCACCCCGAGCCCCACCGCTTTTTCCCCGCCACCCAGATCGACGTCGTCTGGTTCCCGGACGGCCCCGGCGGCGATCAGTTCACCGAAAAAACCTTTCGCGGCCCCCTGCACCACCAGCTCCGCGAAGCCCTCGCCTACATCGAGCGCAACTACATCACCGAGATCGTCACCAAACACCCCGACCGCGCCGAAGCCACGCGCGTCAACAACTACCCACTCACCGCCATCGAGGAAGCCCTCGCCAACGCCGTTTACCACCGTAGCTATGCGGAACGCGAACCCATCGAAGTGCGCATCACCCGCGAGGAGATGATCATCGTCAGCTACCCCGGCCCGGACCGCTCCCTCCGCCTCGCCGACCTCCAATCCGGCCGCGCCGTCTCCCGCCGCTACCGCAACCGCCGCATCGGCGAATTCCTCAAAGAGCTCGACCTCACGGAAGGCCGCTCCACCGGCATCCCCAAGATGCTCCGCGTCCTCCGCGAAAACGGCTCCCCTGCGCCCATCTTCGAAACCGACGACGACCGCGCCGCCCTCGTCCTCCGCCTACCGGTCCATCCGGAGGCGACCCCGCAAGTCACCCCGCAAGTCACCCCGCAAGATACCCCGCAAGTCGAAACTGGCACGCTTGGGACAGAATCCGGCCCGAGTCCGGCCCGAGCGCGGCCCGAGTCACGGCTAGAGTCACGGCTAGAGTCGCCCCTTGCGGCCAAGATCCTACTAGCCCTGCACGACAACCCCGCCGGCAAAGCCGCCCTCGCCACGCGTTTCGGGCACAAAACCGTGTCGGGCGAACTGCATAAACAAATCAAGCGCCTGCTCCTCCAAGACCTCATCGAAATGACCCTTCCGGAAAAACCCAACAGCCGCCTGCAAAAATACCGCCTCACCGCCAAGGGGCGGACGCTGCTCGACTGATCAGATTTAGCTTTTTGAAGAATCAATAAACACCACCTCGCTCCCTTAGCTCCTTCGTGCCGAAACACCGTAACCAACATGCCAGACGACATCCCACAGCCGCCAGCACTAGACATTGAGACGAGTCCGACACCAAAGGACTTGCGGGCCGAACTAGAGTTCGACCTGAAATCAGAATTCACCGCCAACCTTTCGGCGGCGAAAACACTTCCGAAAACAGCATGTGACTCGTTGGTGTCATTGCTAGGTGCCCGCAGCCCAATCCCGGCTGATGTCATTGCGGCACTCATCTTAGAAGACCCCGCTCAACCGGAGGTGCCAAATGGGTGAGGTGATTCGCGCAATCCAGTTTGAGCATTTTCGCGGCCTCCCTGACAGCGACTTTAATCTCAAGGGGAAGAGCGTCGTCCTTCTTGGGTCGAACGGGAAAGGCAAGAGTGCGGTCGTTGACGGCATCGAGTTTCTGTTTTCCGGGCAGGTGGGACGCTTTGTTGGGACAGGGACAAGGGGCATCGACCACGACGACGCGATTCAGCACGTAAAGAAACTTGGGGTTCCCAAGGTCACGCTTTCTCTCATCCCGTCGAACGGAGCTATTAGCCGAAGCCTAGACTCCGAAACGCTTTCGATTACCGACCGGCAATCAGTGAAAGACTACGTCGCGAATCATCCTGGAGTTGATGCCTTTATTCTCCGGCGCTCGAAGATCTTGGATTTCGTCTGCGACCAAGATGCTGACCGATACCGAAAGTTCATCCAACTGCTTGGTGTTTCACATGTCGACACGTTGCAGCGGACCTTTGTCGACGCCGAAAAACAAGTGAAAGATTCTGCGCAACGGGCACGTAACGCGTATCTGACGAAACTCGCGGTGTTCAGGGACACTGTCACGAAATTCGAACCACAAAATCTCGCGCAGGTTCTGGCGCGTGTTTCAGACGCGCTCACGGCATTTGGACTGGATAAAATGGCTCAATGGTCCGATGCGGAACTCCGACTGCCACTTCTCAAGGCAATGCGCCAAGAAGCCAACAAGGAGAAGATTGATGCCCTGACCAGAGCATTCGTCAGTTTGGAGAGCCCGCTTCCTCCAAGCATTGGAGACGACATCGCAACAGCCAACAAACTGCGACAAAGGCTAGCAGCGCTGGGCACGTCGTCTGTCGATGCGCCGCGAAGTAACATAATCGCGGAATCCGTTGGTTATCTAACCAAACACCCGACGGAAACGAATTGTCCACTTTGTGAGAAGGACTTTGAACAGCCACTGGCAGACGTTCTCGTTCGCCTCACACGGCGCGGTGAAGCCTTGCGAGAACTGAGAGAGGCCGCTACCAACCGCAGGGCAGCGGTTGGCCGCGTGCAGCGATATGGAGAGGTTGTCGCGGCTCAGATTGCGAAAGACCTCGAACATTCAGCGCTGTTTGAACCATTTACAAAGCAAACGCTGCGTGACGCACGCGCATCCACTCTTCGTTGGCTACGTAGAGTAAGACGGGAGGAAGCTAGTTCCACCGGTCTAGATTTTACAGCACCGCAGCACCTCTCCAATTTGGCGGCTACTCGCAACGCTTGCGCGTCAGCCCTGAAGGCGAAAAAGACAGCACTGGTCCCGCCAGACACGTCGAAACTCGAAGCGACTATCGCTTTGGTTGAAAAGGGAATCGCTGAACACTCTGAGATCGCCTTGGCCGAGGGGGTAATTGTCGATGCCAACGAGTTGGTGCGGAGGGCCACCGTAGCGAAGGACGCCTTTTCCAAGGCACGTGAAAGTGCAATTCAGAAGGTCTTCGAGGCGATTGCGGAAACCGTTCTAGATTACTACCGACGCCTCCACGATTTTGAAGACGACAGTGAGCGCTCCGAATGCACTGCCCTTGAGCTAAAGCCCACATCGAGGGCCGCAGCCGGAGGTTTGCGACTGGCAATTCAGTTTCTCGGCTTGGCTGATTCCAAAGACCCGCGAGCGTTTCTCAGCGAGGGGCACCTAGACTCGCTTGGCCTCTGTCTCTTCCTTGCGACGATCAGGATTTTTAATCCTCCGGGCTCACTTCTCGTGTTGGATGACGTTCTGACCAGCATTGACCGTGAACACCGCCGCCGTGTCGGTGAACTGCTCTTCCAAGAGTTTGCGGATTACCAAATCGTGCTCACCACGCACGACGAGCATTGGCATGACTTGCTTGGCACTTCGGCGCGAGCGTGGGGCATTCAAGGGAAATGGGCTTTCATCAAGGTCGAGGGCTGGAGCGTAGATTCAGGTCCCTCGTTGTCTGAGATCGATAGCTCCTGGGAATTCGTCGACGCCCATCTGACCGAAGCCGATTATCGTGCACTAGGCGGACCATTCCGGCTAATCCTTGAAGACTTTCTGAAGCGAACGGCAGCAAAACTAGAATTGAGGGTGAAGTTCAAGTTCGACGGCAAATACACTTCGGGTGATTTCGCGAACGCGGGAATTCAAGACGCGATTCGCGATACGTTAATCAAATTGGCTCCGATTGAAGACATATCGATTCGGACCGATGTTGGCCGTGTATTTGGTCAAGGTGATTTGGTGAACTTCCTTAGCCACGACAACCCTGGACGGCTCGAAGTGACTTTCGATCAGGCAAAGGACTTTGTTCGTGGCGTGCGCGATCTTACGGAAAGGTGTGAGACACACAGAATAATCAAAGGTCGGTAACGATGCCCTCAACGAATCCATCGTTGAAGACGGCCAAACGGGCTAGTCCGATTGTTGTTTGGCTATTAGGCGACCGAAGGGGTCAAACTTTTAACCTTGCGGTGATCAGGGGCCAATTCGAAGGGAGCTTCCCTCATTGCTACGGAACGGCCTAACGGCGGCGTGCTAATCGTGGTTGGGTTTTAGCCCAGCGGATCACCCCCGCAGTCCTCAACATTCCAACCGCGCGATCACCACGCCCAGCCGGCCGCGCAGGCGTTTTGTCTCCGACGTCCGCCACAGGCGCAGCATCGGCAACCACTCCGGGGTCGCTTCCGCGCTCACCTGCTCAATGAGCAACTCCACCGTCTCGTGGTTTCGTTGCGGATTCACCTCCATCAGAAACGGAAATTTAACCGCCTCGTCCTTGCCCACCGCCGCTCGCACCTCAGCCAGCCAGCGCTCCACCACGTAGCCCTTCGCCACCGCCAGGCCGCTCTCCGTATAACTCAACAGCGGCAGGCCATCCCGGCTCCGTTCGATGCTCAAAAGGCCCTCGTGGATCAGCGTGTCGATCCGCGCCAACACGTCGTCCTCGCTCATCCCCGCAAAGTGCCCGTGGCCCTCGCTATCGATCAGACCCAGCCGCTTCATTTTTTGCGCCCGACTCCCGCGCAACGCCATCATCACCGAGGTCCGCCCCGCCGTATAAACCACGTCGTCACACACCGCAAAAATCGCCCGCCGGTCGTCCTCCGACAGTGAAACCGGCGGATGCAATTCCACCACTGGTCCTGACGAACGACCCCGTTTTGATCGGAAGCTCATGGGCGAAAAATAAAACCCGCATGATGCGGCGTTCAAGTTTTTCGCTTTAGTATGATCGCGAAACCGACGTCGACGCAGGTTGGCGAAGGCGTCACCCACTACAGCATTTTTTAAACTTTTTCCCACTCCCGCACGGGCACGGATCGTTGCGACCAACCTTCGGCTCCGTCCGTCGCACTGTCCCCGCCGGCACCGCATTGGCGAGCAAATCGTCCATTGGTGCCTGCAACGCTTTGCGCGCCGCCCGTGACTCGGCTCCCTCGAAAAACTGACGAAACGAATCCTCAGTCTCCTCGCCCACGGGTCTCTCCGGCCTCGGCTTCAGTCCCAGCTCCACCTGCACGTGTTCCCAGTTTCCCGTGACGTCTTCCGAAACCCGCCGCGCCGCAAAGGCCCGTTCCATAACCGGCGCTGACTCCACCGCCCGCAGCTCGAGCAACACGTCGATAATCGCACCGTTCACCTCCACATCACGCACCGTCTGCTCCTCCAACTGTGCGGTCAAGATCGCCACCATTTCCCTGCGGGTGTCGGGCTGGGCCAGAGCGATCTCCCGCAGCCCGCTCGCCGCCGCCCACCGCGAGCCCAGCCCGCGCGACTCGTCGCGCAACACCATCGTCAACGCTGGTGCTATTTCCGGCCCAATAAGTCCGAACACCCTCGGTAATATCGAGACCGCCGCATCATCACCGTCCTCCGAATCGAGTCGCGCCAACAATCCCAATAGCAGCGGTCCCCCCTCCAACGGCTTAAGCTCAACAATTAAAAACCAAGCCCACACCGGGCCCCACACCGCCACCGAATGCCACGTGCGATCAAACTCCGGATCGACCGCCATGCGCAGCAACTCCGGACCATCCTCCGCCCCCAGCTCCAGTTCCGACGCCGTCGGCAGATTCACGCCCTTAAAATAGTTTCCCCGACGCAACAGGGGCAGCAGCCGTTCACTATACGGACTGGGCACACACGCCACTCCAGTCGCCGGCTTCACCGCATACTCGTTTTTAAGTAAAAACCCACGCAACTCCCGCTCCTGCGACTCACTCCGCTCCGCTGCGCATAACATCACCAACTCACACCCCACCCTCCGCAACCGCTCAGAGCCCTCGCAAGTCGCTCTCGCTCCGAAACCGGCCTCCGCAAGTGCTTCCAGCAATTGGTCAGCGTCCTCGGGTCCACCTCGCAACTGCAAGTGCAAGCCAAACACCTCATCCCATTCCAAGGAGACGTCTCCCAACTGCGGCTCCGCCGGCTTATGCGTTTTTTGCGACATGCCACCAACGCACCTTCACCACAGCCAACGGCAATATCAAATCACACCACCGGACTGGTGAAATATGCGGGTTAACGACCACGCCGTGTTCTTTCCCCAGCGCCAATCCGACGATATTTCTGCCACCATATTTCTGCCGATTTCTCAACGGGTCGCTCCGCTCAATAGTATGAGAACAAACTTATGACGCTGCGTTTAATACCTCACAAACCAGCGCGTTGAGGACACCGCGCCCCACCCCGGCGAACCAATGCGGCGGTTCCTAAACCAGAATCAGGTTTCCCCCACCGCTTTCGCCCGCTTGCTTCGTCACCCAGCAAACGTCTTGCTGAAACCAATCTCGTCCCCTTTTTCCGCCATGCCTTCCTCCGCCGACCGTTACTACGACGCCGCCACCGATCTGCTCGGACGCGCCCGCGAACTCAATGCCCCCGTCATCGCCGCCGCCGCACCGAAGATCGCCAAGGCCATCGCCGCCGGCGGCGTCCTGCATACCTTCGGCTCCGGTCACTCCGAGATGATTGCCCGCGAGATCATCGGCCGCGCCGGCGGACTGATGCCTGTCACCGGCCTGTTCGATCCCGGCTACGGGTTTTCGGAAAACATCGTCGGCTACGGCACCCGTCTCGCCCAACGCCACGATCACCACTACGGCATGCGCGCCGGTGAGACTATCATCGTCATCTCAAACTCCGGTAAAAACGCCTCGCCCATTGAAGTCGCTCTCTACGCCAAATCCAAAGGCATGACCGTCATCGGTCTGACCTCGGTCGCCATGAGTTCCACCGCCAAGACCGTGCACCCAGGTGGACAAAACCTGCACGCCATCGCCGACCACACGCTCGATAATCTCGGCGTCACCGGCGATGCGCTCGTCGAGGTCGCCCCCAGCTTGATGGCCGGCCCCTCCAGCACGTTCATCGGCTGCACGTTGCTCAACTTGCTCATGCTCGAAGTCATCGACTGGCTCACCACCAACGGCCATCCGCTCCCGCTGGTCACTAGTCAAAATATCCCCGGCGGCATGGAGGCCAACATCGCCCTCTCGCAGAAATACCGCACCCGACTGAGCAAGCTGATCGGGTGAGTCGATACAAGGAGCGCCGCTTGCCAAGCGGCGTCATAAAAAACCGCCACGGGTAAGGTGAACTCAATGCCTTTAAATGTGGCCACGGCTGTCTCCAGCCGTGTGACCGACATCGCAGGCGGACTCGCATCCAACACGCCCTTGGGGACGAGGGCGGCTACATCCAAGCGCCTCCAGCATGTTCAGACAAATGCCCGCCACAGCAGCCTACAAAGCCTCGCCGCGCTTGGCCGCGATCACCCGAAGCTCCTTAGCCGTGAGCAGATCCTTTTCCCGTCCAAGCGCCTCCTTGGCTTGGATCAAATCGCGCAAGGACATCACCGCATAGGTCCGTCCGTCGACCTCGATGCTATCTGCCTGTTCGCTCAATCGCCGAAAATCCCCAACCCCCAATACGCTCGACAAGATATCCACCACGCCATGGTCGGTTTCCAAATACAGATTTTTCAACGGCTGGTCGGCGGGCGGATGATCCAGAAACGAAAGCCTTTGGGGTGTCATTCGATGACGCGGATGCCAATCCGCCAAGGCGAGACGTATACGCTCCACGTTTTCGGGAGTCAGCACCGCACAGATATCGATATCACGCGTGAGGTAGGACGATCCCCGTGCGTGACCGCAGCAAAGCCGCCCACGATCACAAAATCGACTCCGGCTTCAGCGAGCCGTTGTAACAGGCGGTTTAGATTTTGCATCGCAGATGATTCGTGCAGCCCGAAGGGATTCCGCCAGATTGACCGCCTCGTCGTGCAAGCGCCAACGCTCCTTCACCGGCAGGGCCAGATTGCTGTCCAGCAAATCCAAATCGATACCGGCGCGGCGGGCTTCATCGAAAATATCGTTTCGGTCTGACACGGATCATCACGTTAATCCCAAGGCTGGGACAGCCAAGCCGAATCACCATGCCGCCGCCTACGAGATGGACACCCACCTGTCATTCGGCTCACCCTTTACCTTTTCTCACACTGCCATGTCCACCATCGCCACTCAGTTCACCAACATCACCGCCCTCACCAAGGCCAACATCTACTTCGACGGCAAAGTCGTCAGCCACACCTTGATCGCGGCCGACGGAGCCAAGACCACCCTCGGCCTGATCTACCCCGGCTCCTACCACTTCGGCACCGCCGCTCCCGAGCGTATGGAAATCGTCGCCGGCAACTGCCGGGTGACCCTCGACGGCCAGACCGCCGTCACCGACTACACCGCCGGCACTCTTTTCGAGATCGCTGGCAACGCGGGCTTCACCATCGAGGTCGCCGACGGCATCTGCGAATACATCTGCAGCTTCCTGCCGACGGTCTGATTTTGCAATCGGATCGAGGTGGGACGCGTTGTCCTCGATGCGTTCGCCGGGCATGAGCCGACGTGGAACGGACGTGTTGGGGACAACGCATCCCACCAGTTTTTTCTCCGGCGCACTTTGCGTCTCCGCTACCCTGCGTTAAAACTCTGAAATCATATGCGCAGCTTTTTTTACCTGCTTCTGCTCGGCGTTATTCTCGGCACCATCGCCATCGTGGTGAGATCGGGCATGCTTGCCCGCAAGAACCCCGGCGAGCCCATCAACGCCGCCATGCGTATCGCGTTGGCCGATCAGGCCCGCCCCTGGCCGGAACGTGATCAAATGGTGCTGGCCCAACGCTACCCCGGCGCTGCCGAGACCGAAGACGGCATGCGCTACATCATCACCCAGCCCGGCACCGGTGATACCACTCCGCAACGCGGCCAACTCGTCTCCGTCAACTACGAAGGCATCTTTCTGGACGGCACCAAGTTCGATGCCTCCGCGGACCACGGTGGCCCCTTTCATTTTGTAGTCGGCGAAAACAAGGTTATCGCCGGTTGGGATAGCGCCCTCATGACGATGAAAAAAGGCGAACACCGCACACTGATCATCCCCTATTGGCTGGCCTATGGTCCCAAAGGCGTCCGTGGGAAAATCCCTCCGCAAGCCACGCTCATTTTCGAACTGGAGCTCTTAGGCTTTCAGTGATCAGCAAATGCTCGAAAACGAGGTTCAATGCCAAGCGTGATTGATCTCTAGCAGGCCCGTCTGTTGCTGATTAACAACACCATACACGAACAAATCACCGAAAACGACGCTGCCGACCTTACAATGGGGCAATCCGTTCGTGATGTTGTAGTGATGGTGACGAGGTCTCACCGTGGTAATGATCGATTTTTTATTTGAAATTAACCACAGGGCTTGGCGGTCTGAAGGTTTGATATTAGTGGTTATTAGTCTCGGCTGTCCGTAAGCAGTCGAGACTCTACATGGTCAAAGCCTGCCGGGTGAGCTTCCTTGGACATGCGGACACCCTCCAAAGGCTTACATTCTGGAAACAGCGAAAACATGAGTATTCTTCTATGATTAACTTGGGACCACGAGTGCCTCTGGCCTTGCTAAGGGTTGTCTGCGCCACGGCGATGATCGCGATTTCGCTTTGGGCGCTATTGCTGCCTCCCCTGTTCCCCTACAGCTCGCACGCGGTGGTTAACACCAAGGTCGTAACCCTTAAGTCAACCGATGAGGGTCGCATATCCGAACTGCCCCCCGCGCGCTCCACCTTGCTTAAATCAGGTGCACGCATCGGCGTGGTCACTCGCGATTTGGCCAAGATTCAACGTGCTCTCAAGGAACAGGAACTCATCCGTCAAAAACTTCAGGAGCAACAAAACGCCTTGGACAAGGCCATTGCCGAGCGACAACACCGGCTCGACTCGGCAACGGCCAAGGTTGAGGCCGCCCGCGCAGGAGCGCTGCAAAGCCTTGAACAAGCCCGCAAGAACACTCTGGAAAAAGTCCGGATCTACGGAGATGAGCTGATCGAAAAAAAGGCGCGACAAGCTCAGGTCGAACCCCTGTTCAAGGACGGTATTGTTACGGCATCGCAATGGTCGGAAACCCGGCAACAAACCATCGAGGTCGAAAAAAATCTGGCCGAGGCGGAGGCCGAATTAGCCCAGATCGACTCGCGCCAAGCGATCGCCGCCCGAGGCGGCAATAGCTTCAGCAACGACAGCGTCGAAAACGAGCTCAACCGCATGAACGCCTACGAACGTGAAATTGCCGAGCTCACGATTCAACGCATGGACTTGAACGCCGAACTCGGCGAAGCAGAAAACAAGGTCGCCCTGGCCAAATCCTATGGTGAATCCGACCGTAGTTATGATCTGGTGACCCCCATCGACGGCATCATCTGGAGGCGACAAGTTGTCAACGGCGAGACCATCGCAAGCAATCAAGCCGTGGCCGACATCGCCGACGCCAACTCACTTTTCATCGAAGCCTACTTCCGACGCGACTTCATGAACAGCATCGCCATCGGCGACGTCGCGAGCGTCTACATTTTGGCGGAATCCCGCTTCGTCCGTGGTCGGGTGGTGGACATCCAGGTGCAGGAACGTAACGACAAGGACCTCAATACGATCAATACCATGATCCTGGACAGCACCATGCTGCGGGTGAATATCCAACTCGATGACAACCAACTGAAGCCGGAAAACATCGGCCAATTGGCCAAGGTTCTGACCTCAGGCAGCAAGTCCGGCTGGGTCGAACGCAGTCTGATCTGGCTCAGCCTGATTTTACGCAGCCACAAATGATCACCGATCTTTATCCCGAAGTCCTGGCCACCGCCCTTTTGTTCGCGGGGTTATGGATGATATCTCCGCTGCTTTCCTGGTCGCGAGGCCCGGTCAGACTGGCGGCCGCCTTTTTGTTCATCGTGATGAATGTGCGCTACGTATGGTGGCGCTTCTCCGCCACAATGGTCCCCTTGGAACTGACCGCCGAGTCACTTTGGACCTGGTTTTTCGCAATCATCGAGATGGGCGCCACTCTCGTTCTGACCTGGCACTTTCTCGTGCTCATCAAACCGAGTGACCGCACCCCCGAGGCCGACCGCGCAGAGGCTTGGTTACGCTCGGAATCCAAGGCTCCGGGAGTCGATATTCTCATCCCGACCTATAACGAGCCGGAAGATATTTTGCACCGCACCATTCTGGCGGCCAAAGCAGTGGACTACCCGGATTTTGAGGTATGGGTGCTGGACGACGGCAACCGGGAGTGGCTTCGCAAATACTGTGAGCAACAGGGCGTGTCGTATCTGGTGCGCCCCGACCGCAAGGGATTCAAAGCAGGCAATCTCAATCACGCCCTCACCAAGACCTCGAGGCCGGTGGTCAGCGTGGTTGACGCCGATTTTGCACTCTCACCCAATTTTCTCTGGCGCACAGTGGGACTGCTGATGGAAGACCCGACCATCGCCATCGTGCAGACACCGCAATATTTCAAAAACCCCGACGCCATTCAATACAACCTCAACGGGGAAGCCGCCTGGACCGAAGCCCAGTGCATGTTCACCGACGTCATGCAGTCGGGCCGCGACACTTGGGACAACGCCTTTTGCTACGGCACCGGTTTCGTCATCAAACGACGCTGCCTGGAGCTGACCAATGGCATCCCTGACGCGACCATCTGTGAAGACATTCACACTTCTTACGTCATGCTGGCACATGGGTTCAAAACCCGGTTCCTCAACGAAACGCTCAGCTCCGGCTTCGCCACCCAGGAAATCAGCTCCTTTGTAAGCCAACGCGCCCGCTGGTGCGTGGGGACCCTGCAATGCTTCTTTGCAGAGGGTGGCGTCTTGCGAGCCAAGCGCATCTCCATACTCGACCGCCTCTTCTTCCTCGACCCGGTGCTTTACCACTTCAGCACCATCTGGACCTTCTGCCTGCTGATCGCGCCCGCCATCTACTGGTGGTTTGGCATATCGCCTTTTCACTCGGACTTCGGACACCTGTTTGTCGTGTTGGCGCCGCGCATGCTGGTCACCATCTACGGCCTGTATTGGCTGAGCGGGCGAAAAACCCTGCCCTTTGTCTCCGAACTCGGACGCGTTGTCGGTATATACCAACTCATGTCCGCCATCGGCAAAGTGCTGCTCAATCCCTTCCGGCAAACCTTCACCACCACCAACAAACAGCTGACATCCAACCAGACCAATATTCAGTGGCACATCATGCGGCCCCACATGATCCTGCTCGCTCTTACACTGGGCGGGCTCGTTTATCAGGTCGTCGGCCCCAACGGCTCGGCATTCTTTATGCGAGCAAACATCGGTCTGATGATTTCACTGACCATCTACGTCGCATGGCTGCTCTTTTTTTCCTGCCTGCTGTGTGTGCAACGCCCGCTACCCGGAGGCTTGCTCAACACCGTGGGCTCAACCCGCACCGGCAGCATCCGATCCATGTTCAGAGTGCTCGGTGCGAGAATGTTCCAATGGTAACAACACGTCTAAATCTGTGGGTTGCGCTCCTGGGCCTGCTCTCCCCGCTGCTGCAAGCAGCGGATCAATCCGCGCACCCCGACGGTTCGGTTTTGCTCATCGCAGGTCAAAGCAGGGAGGAGTTCGATGACTATCTCACCGACATCAGCCGACGCGGCAAGGCGACCCCCGTGCCCGGAGGCGCGGCCTTCTATACCAACCTGGACCTCACGGGCTTCAAACGCCCCCATGCCAATGTGCCCGGCGACAACAATCAGGACCTCGAATACCTGAAGCGCACTCTCGAACCACTTGTCATCCAAATCGGCCTCTGGCTGTCCACCGACCAACTCTACCAAATCGCGGCCGGAGAGCTTGACCCGCAAATCGCACGAATGCGCACCCGGCTGGACCAACTGGAGCGCCCCGTCTTCCTGCGTATCGGCTACGAATTCGATGGCCCGCACAACAACTACCCGCCTGCGATCTACGTGCGGGCCTACCGGATCATCGCCGAGGCCATGCGTGGCAACCCCGACATTCTGCTGGTCTGGCACTCCTTCGCCATGCTGCCCACCCTGGGCGAGATCCCGTTCACCGAATGGTATCCGGGAGACGACTACGTTGACTGGATCGGCATCAGCTTTTTCCAACCCGGCACCGAGGGTTACCACACCGCCCCAAATCGCGATCCGGTGATCGCCTTTGCCCGCCAAAAAAACAAACCGGTGCTAATCGCCGAGGCCAGTCCCATTCGCTACACCCCGCGGCAAAAGACCCTAGCGGGAGATGCCTACTGGGATCATTGGTTCAAACCATTCTTTGAGCTCATCGAGGCTAATCCGGAAATCCGCGCAGTCAGCATTATCAACGTAGACTGGGACAGCCAACGACAACACCGGCAGTTAAGCTGGGGTGACTGCCGGCTAAACGCCGATCCCATCGTGCTCAAACACTGGCGGGAAAAGACACGAGCCCCCTACTGGATGCCGCCGGATCAAAATCTTTACTCGACAGTGCGCGCAATCGCCCGACCCAAACCCGATGGCGATACCACGTCACCGCCCACCTCCGGCATTCAAGAGCCATGAAACATAGCCCTGAAACCCACACCACTTCCCCCACGCAAGCCATTCGTAAACATGAAGTTGTCCGACGCTATCGAAATGCATTAGGCATGTTGGCCGGACTTTTGCTTTTAGAATCACCTGTTTATGCCGGAGCCCTGCAGGACCTCTACAGCACCACGTTAGAACACGAGCCGTTGTCGGCAGCCGCCGAGCTTCAACTGTCCGCTGCCCAACAAAACGTCATCACCCAACAACGCCGCTATCTGCCACGCATTTCCGTAATCGCGAGAGAAGCATCTATATATCAAGATATTTCAGAAAGCGGATCCGCGGTTTTACTTCAAGGTAGCAACACCTATGAAGCCACCCGAGTGAATGTCGAAATAGAACAGCCACTCTACGATCCGACTATCAAACCGAGGATCGAAGCAGCCCGCGCCAGACTCGAAAAACAACGCTTCAACACATCCAACCGGATTGAATGGCAAACCCGTCTGATAATTGAGCGGTTCGTAAATACCGTGCGATTGCAAACCCTGCTACGCTCATCGGAACGAGTGATCACTCGTCTGGAAAAGGAGCTAGAGGACGTCACCAAAAGCCACGAAGCCAAAATCGCCACCATCACCGATCTACAAAACATCAAGCTCGCCCTCTCTGGTATGAAGCGGGAACGCAACAGCCTGACGCAGCAATTTAATCACGAACTCGCCGGACTCGGCGACGGCGGCAAAGCCTTGCTCTCTAACAATCTGGAACTGGCCATTGATGCCAACCTCGCTCAACTGTTCCCTTCCTCAGGCTATACCAGCACCCATCGCACCGAGGCCGGGATCGTAAAAACAGAAATCAACGAACTTCACCAATACTCGGTCGCATCCAGTAAACGCTCCTGGCCCATGGTCAGCCTCTATGGGCAATATCTGCTTGATAACGCAACCGGCTCGGTTTTTGGCAGTGGTGCCCGCGACCTCAGTGGCTATGAAGTCGGCGTGTCGGTGCGGTGGGATATTTTTGACCGCGGTATGAACCGTTCGGAAGCGCGCGAACTCAACTACCGCAAACGCGCCAAGGAACAGGAATTACAGGCGCTTCTCGAAGAACAGCGTCGAATCGATTCATATAGCCAGTCCAACCTCAGCCAAGCCGATAACGGAGTCGCCGAGCTTGTGGATCTGGTCCAACAACACGAAATTCTGCAGAAAGCATCGGATCGTGCGTTCGACGCGGGCAAGGAGACTTACCGCAATTCTATCGCCGTCTATCTCGCCTACGAGGCGGCGCTGCGAGAACTGGTAGCCGCACGCTACGATCAATTGCTAAGCCACGTAGAGTTACATGCCGAATCAGCCGGCTGGACTTCCGAGCTGGTCGCCAAAGTTGACGGCCTCTTTGCCTCCTCCACGCCAACTCACTAGAGACTTCGAGCTGCTGGATTTCCAGCAGACTCCAACCGTCCCTTGCGGTGTAAACTTCCGCATGCGCAAGACACTGATCGCCATTATATTGTTTTGCCGCCGCCGACTACTGGCTCCGCACGCAAGATTTCAGCAGTCGCTACACGGCAGCCAAAACAGAAAAGTATGACGACTCTCCAATCGCGCAACAGAGCTACGAGCCGGATGCAGATTATCTCAGCGCCTGACAGTCCTGCCAAATGCCCTCGTTAAACGATGCTTGGGATACAGAAAAACTTTTGAGCGTCGGACCGTGCGCTGGAACAACTGCGAGCGAATCAGCCCAGATACATGCCCGACTCCCAACCGGCATCCGGTAAAGCGTTTTCCCGCAAACTGCGCTATACAACCGGACGTTTTCATCTGCTGCGCGGTCAGGACAAAATCCCCGCTTACAACGCATTTAAGGAACTGCTGCCCAGCAACGCCAAAAGTCACAAGCAGGGCAGAAGCCACGGCCTGGAGATCGCGCTGCTGATCCGCCTGCAGATCGAGATGATTGCCTGCATCACCGAAGATCAGGAGTTCGTGAATGATTTTTCCGAGCGCACCACCCGAACCGCAGGCAGTCTGGATGGAGGGCTTTGGATGATGCGTGGATCCGCCATCAGCGTTGAAGGTGGCGGCCCGTGCACTGGAAAAAGACACGACTGAATTTCTGAAGGCTATTGCTATAAAAAGGGACTACGCCCCGATGCCCGGAAACTGGTCTTGAGCCTACATCGGCCTGCACCTGCCAACCCATAGCGCGACAAACTAAAATGGCTGATCTACGACCCTTGATGCAGTCTCAGCGCGACCATGAGAGTAATGCCGAGGTGCGTGCCCACTACGATACCCTGCTGGTGCGACTGTAAGCCCCTCAGCCTTAAGGATTATCCCGACCGAATGAATATTCATCCCAGGCCACAGAGCGGGTAGCCTGCGACAGCATGGCAATGCAAATGCCAGGCATAACGATACGAGCTACACAAGTAGGTGCTCCACTGATTTCCGAGTCGGCCGGAGACTCCACGACACAAAAAGGCCGGGAGCTAAATGCCCCCGGCCTGATAAGATATCCTAGTCCTAAGACTTAGTAGCTGACGATGACGCCGATGTGACCACGGGAATCACCCTTATCACCAAAGGCGGTGTCCTTCAGCTGCCAGCCATAATCCAAACGCAGGCTCAGGTAGTCGGCCACCGAGTAGCGAAGGCCAACGCCGGCACTACTCATGGAGAAGCTGTCATCCAAGGCCGCCACTGCTTGATGGCGGTTCAGATTAGCATAATCCCAAAAAGTCAGGAATTGCAGCTGATCGGCGGGAATGTTCAGGTCGAAAATCTTACCCACGCTAAAGGCCGGCGTGCGCAGTTCGACTTGAGACAAAACACCCTCTTCAGCATTGGCCTCGCGCTCATTGTAGCCACGAACCGTGGCATAGCCACCGGCCCCAAGCTGCTCGCTAACCAAAAGGTTCTCGGAGCTGATCTGACCGGTGGCGCTGATCGATAGAGTGAAGTCACCGGGCAACCGGGTAAGACGCTCCACGGTCAGACGGCCATACATGTAGTCGTCGGAGCTGCCAGTGGACGCCGCATTAAAGTCAGCCGCGTTGTTATGCCCAAAGGCATCACCGGGGCTGTAGAAGAACGTGCCGGTGATGGCGGTGTAACCCAAGGCATCACGCAGATTGGCCGCATAACCAATATTGAATTGGCTGATTTCAGTCGTGGTGGGCGGAAGCGGCGTGGGGAAAAAGATCAGCGTGTTTTCGGAGAACTTATAGTCATAACCCACAAAAATCTCATGGTTCAGCTTAGCCGTGCTGGGCAACGGAATCGAATAACGCAGACCGGCCGAGTAGCTTTCGCCATCAGCACCCAAGACACCAGAAACGACTTCAGCCGATGAGTTCGCATAAGTCGCATACGACGTCAGGGTATGACGCCAAGGCAGCGGAACAACATAGCTGACCGAGTGGGCGTAAAAGTCGTTCAGATCATCAGTCGTGGTGAACTGGTAGTTTAACAGGTGACCAACGCCAAAGGCATCACCCCAGTTGACTCCGGCTAGGTAACGATTGTTACCGGTGGCGTCGTTGCCGGAATCTTCATAACCCACGTAGAAGCGTAGCGGACGGCGATCATCAACTTGCAGGATAATGTCGGTGGTGCCGACTTCCTCACCGCGGGAATAGGTGAGCCCAACGCGACGGAACGGGTTTTGGTTCAACCAGTTCAGATCGCTGAGAATCTTCTTGGACGTCAAAACGTCACCCGGATAGCTGCTGATCTGGGCGGTGAGTTGCTCGGAAGAGAACCACTTGTTGCCTTGGACCTTTACCTGGCCGAGACGTCCCTGAAGGACGATCAAGCGCAGGGTGCCGGCGGTGATGTCCTGCTCAGGCACAATCACGTCAACGACCGGCAACCCATTTTCCCGGAAGAAGCTGACGACGTCGCGATTCAGCGCGTTGATGTTGGCCAGGGTTACCTTCTTGCCGAGGTAGTTTTGGGCGACCTGTTTGTTGAACGCGTTGGTGGCCAACAAAGGAAGATCCTCGCTCGCCGAAACGCCGGAAACCGGCGGCAGCGTGCCGGCACCTTCGGGGGTGGAGGTGAAAACAATGCCGGACAGCGCATTGATCAACACGGCGTTAAGCCGCGCTGATTCATCGGCCGTCACATTCGGGATCGTGTTATCGACCTCGCGAGCGTCCTCAATCTTGGGACCTTCGGCGGACTCAGGCGTCACCACACCGCTGTTATCCAAGGGCTTGGGAGCGGGAGACACGCCGTCAGTCGTCTGAGCTCCGGCGGACAGCGTCAGACCAAGCAGCAGAGCACTGGCAGCCTGCCAACGAAGACTGGAGCCTAGAGTGGCAGGAGATACCGGCGTATGCCCGGGTGTAGTGTTGGTAGTCATCTGATTATTAAATCCGGTCTTATTCATAAGTGCTGGTTACAGGTTGGGAGGTCGCGGTTGCTTAAGGAACCGTCACCACGTTGCTGAACACGGTCTGCGTGATGGTCTCAGGATTATTAGCACCCACAACCTCATATGTGGTCGTGACCACACCACCCGCCTTGTCTTGAGACTCGGGGACGGCACCGGCCATAACCTTGTAATCCTCGGGGACCTCATCTTCGTCGTAAGCGACGGACGTGTCCTTCTCGGAATCTTCACGCTCAAGACGCTCGCGGAGATTTTCGAAGGTCACGTTATTGGCACCCTCGTAGTAGAGCACACCGGGCGTGAAGCTATTCAGGCCCTTGAAGTTGAACACTCCGAAGTCATCAAACGTGTGCGACTGGTAAAACGAGGTCGGCAGGCTGATGTTGTTGAAGGTGATCGAGCCGGCCTTGGCGCCAAACACGGTGATGGTATCACCGAAGCTAGGATCGTAACCGAGGACCGTGCCACCTTTGAAGATTGAGGCGCCAACCTCGGCGCTGAGCGAATCCACGATGAAGGTGTAGTTACCACCACCGAGGGTCATGATGCCGTTGTTGATGAAGGATCCGACTAGGTTGACCGAGACAGGATCACCCAGTGACGGATCGTTGAAATCCGAAGCCGCGTTGAAGAAGCTGTCCCCGTTCAGGACCAGGTAAGCCAGCGGGGTGACATCACCGATGAAGCCGTTGAATTCAGGCGTGGAGCCGATTTCAAGACCCGCACGGGCGTCGACCACTCCACCCACAACCGTGGCGGCAGGATCGGCGTTGATCGTGTCGAAGAAGATGACGTCATCCACGAGGCCTTCAGCCATGATGTGGGTGTTCTTCATGAGGACGACCGGACCGTCGTAGAATTGAGAACCATCATTGGTGTGGATGATTCCAACCGCGAGCGGATTGATCGGGCCGTTGAGGCCACCGATGGTGGCGTTTTCGGCGGCAAGCACGATGGACGAGGCGGTGAAGGAGATGTCGCCGGTGCCTGCGGACTCGACCACATCGGCGGTGACCGTGGTGATACCGGCGGTTTCGATGGTGATATCATTATCGGCGTAAACACCGGCACCATCCGCAATATCAGCGGAGACCGAACGATTGGCGAAGGTGGTGTCACCCGTGCCGACGTAGGAGATGCTGCCGTTGTTGGCGATCAGGCCATTGAAGGTGCCCACGTCGTTGCTGTTCGCATCGAGCATGATATCGCCGTCGGTGGTCTGCAGCGTGGCAGTGACCGCGGTGAAGTCGTTCGAATCGGTGATTGAACCGGTATCCGAGAGGATGAGGTTCAGGTCATCGACCGAGCCTTCGATCGAAACACCACCAACCCGTTCTTCGATGGCCACGGTCTTGTCATCGGCGAAGACCAGCGTGTCGGTATTGGTAACCAGACGTGCACCGGCATCGGTCGAGCCAATGTTACCGCCAGCACCCTGGAAGGTGACAGTCGTTCCATTGACATGAATCTGAGCCGCATCGGCGTTGGTCACCGTAAGGTCACCAGTGTTTTCGATGGTCACGGCAACCGTGGTTCCATCGGTGCCGATAACCGCATCGCCATCAAGAACGCCACCGGCGTTAGTGAGGGTGGTTTCAACACCCGAGACCAAGGTCGAACCACCGTTGGTTCCCGTGAGGTTGGTCACACCCGTGCTGGTGATGAATTGATTATCGAGGACCGAGCTGACCGTTATCGTGGAGTCGTTCGCATTAAGGTCGATCAAACCACCGGCAATAACCGTCTGCTCACCGGCGTCGGCTTGAACCAAAACCGTGGCAGCGTCAGCCTCCACCGTGAAGTCCGTGCCGGCTGTGATGCCCTGCGTGCCAGTGGTGTTTTGCACCGTGATGTCAGAGTCGTCCGCCGTCAGCGCAATCGTGCCTGCGGTCGCTTCGATGTCCTGCTGGTCGGCTGCAGTCACTTCAACCGTCGAGCCGTCAATCGCGTCAATCGTGATGGCACCGGTCGTCGCCGTGATCGA
>JBBKWO010000055.1:0-5041 GCA_037969015.1 Opitutaceae bacterium | reverse complement strand
AAGCGCAAAAATAACGGGCGGTATGACTGATGGATTGTTTTTTGCGACTCTTGCGCCTTTTTGCGGCCAATAATCCATGGGGTTTAATGCAAGGCACTTCGATGACGGGACACTAGGCTGCGCCCTTGCGGCGACGTGTCGGGGTAAACTCGTCACTACGAACGGCAGACAGGGCGGGCAGGAGTGCCCGCCCTCCTTGTTGACTCAGGCCATCTGGGTGTCGGAAGCGGCGCCGCCAAAGAGCTCGCGCAAGCTGCTCCAGGCCTTGAGCAGGCCGGCATCGCGCACGCCGTGGACGAGCGCGTAAGCTGCAACCAGCTCCTTCTCATGACCACGATAGCGCGGCGGAAGAATGTAGGAGGTGCCGTTTTCGCTGCGCACGCTGGAGAAAAACAGTCCGCGACCGACGTGTAGGTCGGCCAGGCTGACTTCGGCGCGCTTTACCGGAAGCACCATCCAGGGGCGGTAAACAAAAACCGCGCGGTCGGCCTCGGCGGATTTTTCCAGACGACCATAGGTGCGCATCGGCACGCCAATCTTGGTCAGGTCGGCTCCGGAGAAGACCTTGTTGGAGTCGGGTTGGATCTTCATACGGGTGCGGCGCAGGGTGAAGAAATCCCAAGAGAAGATCGCGCCAAAAATGGTCAGACGGAAGGACCAACCGGCGATGAAATAGGCGATGATGATGATCACCACAGAAAGCGCGGCACTGATCATCGGATTGATGAAGGCGGATGCCGTGAGCAGTCCCAACAAGCCGGTGCGAGCGCCCTTGAGCGCGGCGTCGATGGCGCCCCAGGGGCTGAGCAGGATGAGGGCGTTGATCGCGTGCGAGGCCATCCAGACGACCACAAAAACGGCGATGCCAAACGGCACGGTGAGGATGTTGAGCAACCAGGACCAGTCGATCGCGGCGACATGGATGCTGGCGGTGCCAGTGGCCATGAGCGCGTCGTGCGGAACGGCCTGCGAAGTGATCATCTTGGACAGACTCGCCATGGTGAAGGGCACGACCGCGCCGGCGGCGATCAGGCCGGTGGCCTTGTTTTCAACCGTCTCCAGCACATCGAGGGGCTTCTTCCAACCGGGGGGGAGAACGGCGCCAAGCGAGTCCTTGGCGGCGACGAGAACAACGATGCCGAGGGCCGGCAGCCAAAAGCTCGTCTGCGCATACCAAGGCAGGTTGGCCCGCGCTTCTTTTTCCGTGGTGAAGTATTGGTAGGCACCATACGCACCGGTTCCGAGCAGCGGGGAGATCGCCATGCCGGTGACAGTGGAAACGGCGGTCGCGATCGGCGCGGCGGGCGACTTGTCCTTGGTTGCCGTGGTGGCGGCCGGCGCGGTGGCCGCCCAGACTGGCACGGCAAAAACAGCGAGCAAACCAAGCAGGAGACAGGGAAGAGAGAAGCGCTTCATGCAACGCGATGGCTAGCGAGCGGAAAGGCCCGCGGCAAGATTTGCCTGCGGGTCCGCCCGCCACATGACGCTTAAGGCCGCTCGCGCTCGAGGTTCAGCCACGACATCTCGCGCGGGCTCAGCTCAACGCGCAGACACTCCATGGAGCTCACCGTCTCGGCAATGGTGCGCGGGCCAAACAGCGCAAAACAGGGGAACGGTTGATTCAGCACGTAGGCAGCGGCGATGGCGATGGGCGTCACACCTTTTTTCGCAGCCAAGGAAACCGCGCGTTCGCGACGGGCAAAGTTGTCGTCGGAATACCAGCAACGCACGAGTTCGGCGTCGGAGGTTTTGTCGACTCCGGCGCGGTCGGTGAAAAAACCACGCGCCTGACTCGACCAGGCGAAGTTGGTCAGCTGCTGTTTTTTGAGCCACTTGCGCGACTCCGGATCGCTGGCCGCCACACAGTCTTTCCAGACGGGATCAACCATGCGGGCGAGCGAGAAGTTGTTGGAGACCGCGCCAAAGCCCTGAAGTCCCTTGCGCTTCGCATAGCGGTTGGCGGCGGCCACACGGGCCAGCGTCCAATTGGACCCGCCGAAGATATCGATACGACCGGCGCGGACGTGTTCGTTGAGCATGTCGACAAACTCGCCGACGGGAACGTCGGGGTTGTCACGGTGCATGAGATAGACGTCGAGCCGGTCGGTTTGCAGGCGGTCCAGCGTTTCGTGCAGTTGTCCGGTGATGCCCTCCGGCGTGCAAAACGGCGGGTGGCCGCCCTTGCCGATGACCATGACCTGATCGCGCAGCCCGCGGTTCTTGATCCACTGGCCGAGCAGGCGTTCCTGGCGTCCGCCGGCGTAGAGCCAGGCGGTGTCAAAGGCGTTGCCACCGCGTTCAAAGTAATCGTCCCACATGGCCGCGCCGTGCGGCATCGTCATCTGGTTGTCGCAACCCATCACGAGGCGAGCCACCGGCAAACGCACCCCGGGCACCTCGGCGTAGGGCATCGGCGCATCGGGCCGACGGACCAGCGGACGGCGCTTGATGGTGTGGGTGTAGGCGGCAGGTTTTTCCGCCTCGTAAACCAACCCGATGGCCGCGCGCCACTGGTCGAGCGTGGCGAGGTTTCCAAGGGTGTCGGCGGTGCTCATTTGCGGCACATCGGACAGACCGGCGCGGACCGCCGCGGCAAACGCATCGGCCTCCAGCGCGTAGAGCGGCTCGGCCTCGATGACGATCTCCTCGGGAGCGGACGAGCCGGCTTTGTGCAGGATCATTTTGGACGCGCCGCCATCGCGGTTGATCACCCACGGCGAGGGAATCAGCAGCCAGCCTTCGGTGCCATAGATGCGCACAACGTTTTCCTGATTCAGACCGACGCCGGCGGACACCTGCGCGATGACGTTGTTGGCAAATTTCAACGTGGCCGCCGTGTAGACGTCCGCGCCGCACTCCGGGTGCAACATGCCCGCGCCCGAGACAGACACAGGGTTGAGGAACGGTTGTCCCGCCGCCGCGCCGGCCACCAACCGCGACATCGACACCGCGTAGCAACCGACGTCCATGATGCCACCACCGCCGGCCGAGTTGGCCCAGAGACGCGAGTTGGGATCGAAGTTGGTTTTGAAACTGAACGTCGCCTGCACCATACCGACGGTGCCCAGCGTGCCGTTGCGGATCAGTTCAACGACCTTCGCGGTCTGCGGATGGCAACGATACATGAACGCCTCCATCAGCACCGCGCCGTGCTCACGCGCAGCGGCCACCATGACCATACCCTCGGCGTGATTCAGGCCCATCGGCTTTTCGCAAAGGATGTGTTTGCCGGCCTCGGCGGCCTTGATGACCCACTCGGCGTGCTGAGGGTGCGGCGTGCCGATGTAGACCGCCTCCACCTCGGGGTCGGCCAGCAGCTCCTCGTAAGTGCCGTGGACACGAGCGATGTTATGCTTCACGGCAAACTTTTGCGCGGATTCGAGCGTGCGGCTGCCGACGGCGACCAAGCGGCCGGATTGCGAAGCGGCGACACCCCGGGCAAACACCGAGGCGATGTTGCCGGTGCTCAGGATGCCCCAACGAAGAGGCGAGGTAATGGAACTCATGGGTATTTAAAAAGCTCAGGCCAGCGTGGGCCGCCCCTCCCGTCCTGCCAAGACCTCAACACCATGATCTCTTGTATAGGTTTTGAAAAAATGACCGATTAATGCCAAATAATCCACCATGCTACAATTTTGGCAGCACTCCCCACGCATCCACCTCGCCGTGTCCATGCCTCGCAGCTCCCGGCACGGCATCCGGCTTCACCGGCACAATCACCCGTTTCACGAGATCGGATTTGTGTTCGAAGGCGAGTGCGAGTGGCAACTCGATGGGCGCCACAAATTGCTGCGCGCCGGCGACCTGCTGATCGTGCCCGCCGCCCTGCACCACTCCGAAAAAACCCCCGGACGCACCCAGGCCCGCCTCGGCTGGATCGGCTTCGACTTCGCCGATGACTACGCCGAATTGCCCGCGCCTACCGGTAACGTGCTTTCCGCCGGCTCCTATCGAGCCGACATCCAACACCTCCACACGGTCATCTGCGCCGAACGCCAAGGCCAGGCACTCGCCAACACCGAGCGCGCCGAACTCGCCCTGCGCGAATTGTTGATCCTCATCTGCCGCTTGTCCGCCGCCGACTCCCGCGCGCCCGTGACTCCGCCCGGCCGGATCACCAAAGCCGACCACACCGCGCAGCTCACCCGCTCCGCCGCGCTCACCCTTTCCGGCAACCTTTCCCAGCCGATGCGTATCCGCGACCTCGCGCACTACCACTCGCTGAGCACCGCGCACTTCGCCGCCCTCTTCAAAAAGCATCAGGGCGTCAGCCCCAGCCGCTACCTGCAGAACGCCCGCCTCGAACGCGCCCAAGCCCACCTCACCGGCGACAAGCTCACCATCAAGGAGATCGCCGCCGCCTGCGGCTACGTCGACGCCGCCCATTTCTGCCACGCTTTCAAGGCCGCCACCGGCCGCACACCCCGCCAGTGGCGCGCCGCGCCCGACCTCAAGCCGTCGGTAGCTCCGGCGGGCTGACCGGCGTCACCGGCACTGACGGCGACGGCGCATCCAACACCACAAAATCCAGAATCAGTCCGCCCAACCACCGACAGATCAAATTATAAACCAACGCCATCAACGCCCCCATCACAAATCCCATCACCCCGTAGATCACCGGCATCAGCAACGCGAAGACAATGCCCATACCCGCAAAAATCCCGCCAAAAGGAGGCATCGGGCCCGCACCTTGCATGTTCATATTCATGCTGGCCTGACCGGCGAACGCGGCGAAAACACCCATCAATAAAAAGAACGGCACAATCATCAAAGAGAGGGCCGCATACAGTCCTCCCATTATTTTGCCCGCCGCGATAGGATCGATTCGTTTGAGTTGCAGCTTCATGGTGTTGCCAGCCAACACCCTGAAGACCTCCGCCCGCAATCCCCAAGCGCCCGAGGCCTCATCAGACGAGGCCAACGCTCAACATTTAACATTCAATACTGAACGCTTAATGCCGGACACACCTCCGACCATTAAACGTTAAAAGTTCAGCGTTAAGCGTTGAATGTTCTCCGCCGCCCCCCTCTCCCGAAGCCC
>JBBKWO010000054.1:0-76547 GCA_037969015.1 Opitutaceae bacterium | reverse complement strand
TGCGAAACCTGCACTGGACGTTGTTTTACTTTGGACGCCAAACGGGCCGCGCAAGCCCGGCCCCTACATTCCAGCGCCATAATAAGGCTACATTTTTTACGTAACGGAGTAGTGCTAAGCTTTCACCTTTATTTACCGCGCAACCATCACGCGCCTCGCAAGGTTATACAAGTCATGCCAATTGCCAAAAATGACCGCTTGCGACTACTGCACAGCGGCTTATGAATCACCGCCGATGAATACCTCTGTAAATACCACTCTGCGTGCCTTTTTTTTTGTGCTCGCTTCCGTCAGCGCCGTCTCGGTCGTTCGTGCTGAAGACTCCGATTCGAGCGAGCGCAAAGAACCGAAAGTTCCTGCTGCAATTTTAGCGAAGTTTGACGCCAACAAAGACGGTAAACTTGATGAAACTGAAAAAGCCGCGTTTAAGGCCGAAATGCTGGCCAAGCGCGAAGCAGGCAAAGCCGAGATGATGGCCAAGTATGACGCCAACAAGGACGGTAAAATCGATGAAACCGAGAAAGCTGCACTCAAAGCCGATATGGATGCCAAGCGCACCGCAGCCAAGGCCGAGATTCTGGCCAAGTATGACACCAACAAGGACGGCAAACTCGATGAAACCGAGAAGGCTGCATTGATGGCGGACCGGAAGGCCGAAAGGGAAAAAAAGAAGCCCTCGAAAGAGACTGAATAATCATCTACCGAGCTTCTCATCCATTCGTTAAATCGAGAATCCAAGCGCGGCTATCAGCCGCGCTTTTTTAATGTCCGTGTGGCCACGTTCCCCTCGATGCTGACATGAACTACATTCCCGCAGGATAATCCCGCTCGGCATTGTCACCAGTATTACCGGAAGAGGTTGCTCGCCACAGCCCCAAAAGCATTTACATCTTAATCTCCATACCTCGTCAGATCGCGTAATTAGCCAACAACGCATTACCCCACATCTTAGTCTCCGTATAATTCCCGCATGATTGCCTATCGCCAGCGTGGTCTAGCCAACGTCTACGCCTTGCTCGTCAACATTTTCGCAGTGGCCCTGGTTCCGATGTATTCGGTGCTCCTGCCATCGTTGACCTACGTAAAGTTGATCGATGACATTAACCTGATTCCCTACTGCATCGCGGTTTTTGTCGGCATGGCGGCTAGCTCCGACCTGATTCGCAGTCGGGCCTCCACATTGCATCGGATCGGCATCTGGACCAGTTTTGGCATCGCGATTCGACAGACTGCGTATGTTGCCGGTGTTATTTTCGCCTATACGTTTTTAAGCAAGGAACAGGCGGTCAGCCGTTTGTTTCTGGGTTCGTATCTTTTCTGGCTGACCGTGGCGTTGACCATCCTGCATGCACGCATGCCGCGATCACTCGCCCAGCAGTTGTTTTCGGAAACCGCGAGCATGCCTACCTTGTTCATCGGCCGCGCGGCCATGCTCGACTCTTTGGACACCTGGATCACCAACCGGCAGCACCTCGGCATTCAGCCGGTGGGATTTCTTTCCGACGAATGGATTACGCGTGCCGAACAACTGATCGCACCGCATCTCGGCAGGGTTAATGATCTGCGTAAGGTGCTCAAAGAACGGCGAATCGCCCAGGTGATTTTACTCGAGTGGATGAGCGACAGCGCGCGGGTGGAAAACATCATTTCCCTTTGCGAATCCGAAGGCTGTCGGTTTTTGATCCACAATAACTACGGGGCTAGTTTTGCGCGCACGTTTATTCCGATGGAGGAGGGGGGGCGTCATTTCATGACCTTGCAGCAGGAGCCGCTGGAAGACCCGCTCAACCGGGCGCTTAAACGCATGCTGGATATTATAGTAGCCCTTCCGGTCGTGGTGTTTCTCATGCCGCCGCTGTGCCTTGCGGTCTGGTTGATACAGAGCATTCAGGCGCCCGGTCCTTTGTTTTTCATCAACCCGCGCGGTGGTCAGGGGCGCACCATGTTCAACATGTTGAAATTCCGTTCAATGTATGCGCGCGACCATGACATCAACCAACAGGCCACCGAGGGGGATTCTCGCATTTTTGCTTTCGGAAAGTTTTTGCGGCGCTCCAGCCTCGATGAAATCCCCCAGTTTGTGAATGTGCTCCTCGGCGACATGAGCGTGGTGGGACCGCGCCCTCATCTGCCTAAGCACGACACCGAATTCAGCGCGATAGCGCGTTCCTACCGGATTCGTTCGTTGGTCAAACCCGGCATCACCGGCATGGCCCAGGTGCATGGTTACCGCGGAGAAATAACCGACTCGGAGAAACTACACCGCCGGGTGTATTGGGACCTTTATTACGTCACCAACTGGAGTTTCTGGCTGGATGTGAAACTGATCGCCCAAACGGCCTGGCAGGTGGTATTCCCGCCACGCTCGGCCTATTGACCGGACCGGCTGGGCCTTAAAGGATCAAGTCAGGCGGAACGTTGGCGAGCGCTTCCTCGATCGTGGTGAGTCCTTCCCGGACCTTGAGCATGGAATCTTGGTGTAGGGTTTTCATGCCATTGCGCATGGCGATGCGCTTCAGCTGGGCGACCTCGACCTCTTTGTTGATGGCCGCGGTAAGCTCCTCGCTGTTGGTCATCAATTCGTGGATACCCACGCGTCCCTTGTAGCCGTTTCCACCACAGGTTGGACAGCCTTGCGGATTGGCTTTGAAGACCTTGCTGCTCGAGCCGAGGGCTTTCTCCATGATCTCCTTTTCGCGACCTTCGGGCTCATACTCCACCTTGCAGTTTTTGCAGACGCGACGCAGCAGGCGCTGGGCGCAAACACAAACGAGCGAGGCGGAAATATTAAACGGCTCGATGCCCATTTCGGTGAGACGAGTCACCGTGGACGGGGCGTCGTTGGTGTGCAGGGTTGAAACCAGCAAATGCCCCGTCAGCGCCGCTTCCGTGGCGATGCCGGCGGTTTCCTCGTCACGGATTTCACCCACCAAAATAATGTCGGGGTCCATACGCAGGTAACAGCGTAGTGCCCGTGCGAAGGTCAGGCCGATCTGACGGTTCATCTGCATCTGGTTGATGCCGGCGAGGGTATATTCAATCGGGTCCTCGGCGGTCTGGATGTTGACGTCCGGGTCATTCACCTCGGCCAAGGCGGAGTAAAGGGTCATCGACTTGCCAGAGCCGGTCGGACCGCAGTGCAAAATCATGCCATAGGGTTGGCGAATACAGGCGCGGTAACGCTCAAGATTTTCCTCGGAGAAGCCGAGGGCGGGCAAGGGGAGGGTGGACTTCTGCTTGTCCAAAATACGCATGACGACCTTCTCGCCGAAATTCATCGGACCGGTGGCCACACGAAGGTCGATATCAATGTTTTTCTTGGTGTATTTCTTGAAAACAATACGGCCGTCCTGGGGTAACCGGCGTTCGGCGATGTCCAGGTTGCACATGATCTTCAGACGGGTGACCAGCGCGTTACTAACCTGCTTGGGAAGGCGAAGCTTTTCCTGACAAAGACCGTCGATGCGATAACGGATCATCAGGTCCTTTTCCTGCGGCTCCACATGGATGTCAGATGCGCCGGATATATAGGCGTCCTCAATGATGCGGTTCACGAGCTGAATGACCGGAGCCGAGTCCTCATTTTCAAGGTCTTCCGCCTTCACCTCAGACCCTTCGGAGCCGTAAGCGGTGCTGATGACCTCGGCTACGTCCGAGATATCGACTTCGTTTTCAATCGCCGACTTGGGATCGGTTTTAAAAAACTGCTTTACCAAGGCTTCGATAAAAGTGGCCGGTGCGACGGAAATTTCCTCAATGACAAGTTCCGTGGCCATCTGGAAGGCCTCGCGCTTGGCGTAATCCAGTGGATTGGCCATGAGCACAGCCACGGAGTTCGGCGAGAGCCGTTTATGAGGGAATATTTGTTCGCGGCGAATGATGGCATCGCCAATGACCTCGATCAGTTTGTCGTCGATCTCGATCTCCTCGACCTTGGTTACCAGTGGGTGGTCAGTGAGGCGGGAAATGAATTTCGCGGTGTCCTCCGAGCTGATCTGGAACTTGGAGTCCAACATACGCTGCATCAGCGTTGCTGAATATTCGGCGACCTCGCTCAAGAGTGTCAGATCCGCATCGGTAAATTCACCGTTGGTTCCGGCACCCGGCTCTTTGTTGAGAACTTGGATCGCACCGATCACGAGGTTACCGGCCTTGAGAGGAACCGTAAGCATGGAGCGGACTTCGAAGTTGGTATTCTTCGACATGTTCGCCATGAACGGGGCCTGACTTTCGCTGTTGCGGTAAAAAACCGGCTCTGCGGTCGCAATGGTTTTGCCGACAACGCCTTGACCGAGGGGGAGTTTGAGGGCCAGCAACTTCTCGGCGGTTGCATGCAGTTGAGCCTCTTTTTCTGGAACTGTCGCCCACAGGCTTGGGGAATAATAGATGTGCTTAAAAGTAATGTCGTTTCCCTCAACCAAATAGAGAGTCATCGACTGGGCCTGCAGCGCCTCAACGACCTTCGACGACGTAAGCTCTACGACCGAATTAACGTCTTCCCTGCTTGGCGCCGGCTTCGAGATGATTTTGATCAGCAGGGAGCGACGGAGTGTATTGGCGATGGAAGCCTTGGCCATGGTGTTAAGAAACAGTCGTATATGCGCGGAGACAAAGGATTTTCAGGAATTGTCAGACCCTCCTGAATGCATCAATAGAAATACCCCTGCGCATGTGGATGCAAATAAAAGACAAGTTTTTCTCCTGGCAGGGAAGCTCCGTGCCGACCGGCGGCGAGGCTGGTGAAACCTGCGCTGCCGACTACATGCGTAAAAAAGGCTACCGGGTGGTCGCACGAAACTGGCGCAATCCCGCCGACCGGCGTGAAGAAATAGACCTGATCTGCCTCGATGGTGACATTCTGGTGTTTATTGAAGTCAAAACCCGCAGCGCCAAGGCCAAGGTTCCCGGATATTATACCGTCAACAAACGGAAAAAAACCGTCCTGCTTCGCGCCTGTCGGGCTTATCTGGGATCACTGCGAGAAAAACCTGACACCTACCGCTTCGACGTTATCGAAGTTTCAACTCGATCAGGAGCCGCCCCCGAGGTTTTGCATTTCGAAAACGTGCCCCTCTTTCCCTGATGTAAACGCATGTCTGGTGAATGAGCTCCACTCATCCTATCCATTCAGACAATTCACCTCAATAACCTTGCTTGCCAGCAGTCGGCCAACCCAAATTTCCACATCATCATGTCTGAAGCCCAACGTCATCCGTTCCTGCAAGGATTGAGCAAGCATCGCGGCACTCCGCCCACCGTGATCGTCATTTTCGGCGCCTCCGGCGACCTGACCGCCCGCAAGCTCATTCCTGCGATTTACAATCTTGGTTACGACAACCTGCTGCCTGCGGATTTCTATCTGGTCGGTTATGGCCGCAAGGAAATTCCCGATGCCGAATTCCGCAAAGACGCCACGGCCTCCATCAAGGAGTTTTCCCGTCGTGAATTGAACAACGACGTTTGGAATAACGTGGTTGAGCGCACCAGCTACGTGGCCGGCGGTTATGATGACCCCGAGGCCTTTAAGCGACTGGCCGCCCACATCGATGGTTTGGAAAAGAAACTCGGGCGCGAGTTGCAGGCACTATTCTACATTTCCACGCCGCCCTCGGTGTTTGCCCCGATCCTTCTCAATCTCGGCTCCAGCGGACTCGCCGCCAAGCACTTGGGGCAGGTCAATCACTCCAAAGTCATCATTGAAAAACCCTTTGGCAAAGACCTGGCCTCGGCACTCAAACTGAACACAACCATTCGTCAGGTTTTCGAGGAGCATCAGGTTTATCGCATCGATCACTACCTCGGCAAAGAGACGGTGCAGGACCTGTTGGTGCAGCGTTTCGCCAACTCCATTTTTGAACCGATTTGGAATCGTCGTTACATCGAGTCCGTGCAGATCACCGTAGCCGAAGAGGTTGGTGTCGGCACCCGCGGCGGTTACTACGAGCAAAGCGGCGCGCTCCGCGACATGATCCAGAATCACACCATGCAGCTGGTCGCATTGACCGCCATGGAGCCGCCCGTCTCGCTTTCTGCTGAAGATGTGCGCGACGAAAAGGTCAAACTCCTCAAGGCCATCCAGCCGCTCAACCTCGGGCCCGGCGGCGACGTTGCCCGCGCCCAATACTCCGCCGGCATGACAGGCGGAAAGCAGGCCAAGGGTTACCTCGAAGAGGAGGGAATCAACCCCGAGTCCGGCACCGAGACCTACGCCGGCATCCGCCTCTCGATCAACAACTGGCGCTGGCAGGGCGTTCCGTTCTACCTGCGCTCCGGCAAACGTATGGCCCGCCGCGTGACCGAGATCGCCATTCAGTTCAAACGTCCGCCCGGCACACTCTTTGCCGAAAGCGAACGCTTCAATCTCGCCCCCAACACACTCTCATTCCAGATCCAGCCCGACGAGGGACTCAGCCTCATCCTCAACGGCAAGGTGCCCGGCCTCGAAACCCGCACCCAGCCAGTAAAGATGAACTTCCGCTACTCGGCCACCTTCGGGTCCAACACTCCCGAGGCCTACGAACGTCTCGTGCTCGACGCCATGATCGGTGACGGCACTCTGTTCATTCGCGGCGATGAAGCGGAAACCTCTTGGAAGCTCTACACTCCCGTGCTCGATGCCTGGGCTGCCGCCGGTCGCGAAGGCATGGACAGTTACCCGGTTGGTTCCTGGGGGCCCGCCAACGGCGACGCACTCCCCGCCGCCAACAAACACGTCTGGCGCCAACCCTAACGCGTGCCGCGCACGCGAAACTTTAAAAACTCAAAGATCCCAAATACCAAAACCGGAACCAATGACCCAGACGTTCGCCCTCAGAACTTTGGAATTTGGACTTTTGGCATTTGGGATTTCTTTAAAAGATGCCCGCTATTTTTAACGCACTTCCCGGCCTCGAAGTCCCCGTAGGCTCCATTTCCAAGAGCCTCGCCAAAATGTGGGCGACCTCCGCCGATGCCGGCGATCCGTCGCCCGCGGGTGACGACGCCAAGGCAACCCAGGTGAATTTTGTGATGCACCTCGGCTACAACACGAGCACCGAGGATGCCGCCACCCAGTTTCAAACTGCCGTGCGCTTCTCGCGCCGTTACCCCTGTCGCGTCGTGGTGCTCTGCGCCATGCCGGAAGATGAGGTTGGCACGGAGTTCCGCGCCAAAATCTACGGTGAATGTCACCCCGGCAAAACCAAGGGCGACACGCGTTGCTGCGAGTTTGTGATGCTCAGTTATCCGCTCTCTGCGCGAAGCTTTCTGGAGAGCCAGGTCAGCGTCTGCCTATCGACCGATCTCCCGCTTTACTACTGGGTGCACCGGTTTTCAAAGTCCACCCGGATTGCCGATTACAAATACCTGTTGCGGCGATCCAAGCGCGTCCTCTTTGACAGTAGCTTCGCGCCGGACGACAGCACCGCCTATCAGTGGCCGGAAGGTGTGGCCGTCCGCGATCTCGCTCATGCCCGACTGCTGCATGTCCGTCAGGCCATCGGCCAGTTCCTTAGCGGCTACTCGCCAGAACTGCTTTCGCGCGGTCTGACCGGTATGGTTGCTGAGTATTCCCCTCGTTTTACCGCCGAGGCCAAGGTCCTGCTCGACTGGGCCAAAAAGCGTTTGGTCGCCTGCGGCGCCGATGCCTCACAACTCACCGAAACCTTACGGCCCATTGAGGGAACCGCCACCGCCACACTGAATCTACAGTTCACCTACAACACCAACGGACATCGTTTTTCCTGGAGCGGCAACTTCGAGCAAGGCTGCGCACGGACGTTGGCCGAGTTTGGTGATGGACCCAATGAGGCCTCCGGAGCCATCGGGCTGCTCAGCCCCGAAGCCGCCTTGTCCGAGGCGATGTTTTTCTAAATCCCAACAGTAAGCCTGAAATGCGCGAAATCCAATCTGACTACGGTCGTGTCCTCGCCGGCACCCGTGACGAACTCTTCCAAGAAGCGGTCAAGCTGACCGCCGCCCAACACGCTTCCCGCACTGGCCCCGGCGTCTTCACTTGGGCTCTCACCGGCGGCAGCACCCCGGCCGCATTCTACAAGTGGTGCGCCGAATCCAAGGCGCTGCCCGAGGCCTTGCTGCGTGACACGCATTTCACCGTCAGTGACGAGCGTCATGTTCTGCTCGACAGCCCCGACAGCAACTTCGGCAACGCCGAACGCCAACTACTCACCCCGCTCGCCGTGCCCACCGATCGTCGTCAGCCTTGGATGGTCGCCTGGCCGGTGGCGGAGGCCGCCGAGGCCTATCGCAAGACCATGCTCATCCTTTCCGGCCCCGGACGTGCCTACGACGTCTGTTTCCTGGGCATGGGCGACGATTGCCACACCGCGTCGCTCTTCCCGCAGACCCCGTTGCTCAAGGATGATGGCGGACTGCTTTTTGGCGGCCAGGAAGCCCCCGGTAAGGGCTGGCGACTGACCATCACCCCGACCGGCCTGCAAGCCTGCGGACTGATCGTCGTCATGGCGCTTGGCGCCGGCAAGGTCGACGCCTTGCACCAAGTGCATCGCGGCCCCGAGGATGTGATCAACACGCCCTCGCAATTGCTCAAATCGTGCGCCAACCGCGTCGTGTGGTTGGTCGACGAAGCCGCCGCCGCGCGCCTTTGATCGGGTCTGCGCAGCCTGTTGGCGCGCAGGCGGATAAATCCAATCGTGTTTCCATCCTTGCAGGGCAGGGGAGTGATGACTGTCTTTGCCCATTACCATGTCGCAACCCGTCACCGACCTCATTCCCCACCGTCCTCCGTTTCTGTTTGTTGACGAAATCACCGCCGAGACCGCCGAAGGCCTGACGGCCACCCGCACTTGGCGAGCGGAAGAGGATTTCTACAAAGGCCATTATCCCAACGCGCCCATCACCCCGGGCGTGCTGCTTTGCGAAGCGGTATTCCAGACCGGTGCGTTGTTTATGGCCCGACAGGCCCAGGCCGCCGGCGAAGCTCCCGGCGCAGGGGTTCCGCTCCTGGCCAAAATCAGTGACGTCCGTTTCCGCAATCCGGTTTACCCCGGCGATCAGGTCGTGATCGATGTGAAGAAAAAGGAGGTCATGGGCGGATTCACCATGATGTCCGGCGCCATCAAAAAAGCCGACGGCACCCGCATTCTCACCGTCGACTTCGCGGTCGCTTGGAAGACGCCCGAAGGCCAACAAAAAGTCTGACGCCACCATGCCTGATTTCCTTAATCTCTCCGGCAAAACCATCTTGGTTTTTGGTGTAGCCAACAAAAAGAGCGTCGCCTGGCTGACCGCCAAGTCGCTCGAAACCCAAGGTGCGAAGGTGATCTACAGCGTCCGCTCCGAAGCACGCAAAAAATCCCTCGAAACCCTCTTGGCCGGCAAACCCGTTTTTATCTGTGATGTCGAACACGAGGGCGCGGTTGGATTGCTCGCCGCCGAAGTCGCCGCCGCCGAACACGGACCGATCAACGGCATCGTTCACTCGATCGCGTTCGCCAACTACGCGGAGGGGTTCAAGCCCTTTCATGAAACGCCGCGCCGCGACTTCCTCCAGGCCACAGCCATCTCGGCCTTTTCGCTGGTCGAGATCGCCAACGCCTTCAAACCGCACCTCGCGAAGGACGCGTCGGTTGTGACCATTGGCATTTCCTCGCTGCTGGTTACGCCCGACAACTACGGCTACATGGGCCCGATCAAAGCCGCCCTTGAATCGGCCACGCGCTTCCTCGCCAAATCTTTCAGCGCCGACACCGCCGTCCGGTTTAATGTCGTTGGCGCCGGTCCGCTGAAAACCAGCGCATCCGCCGGGATTCCCGGTTATCTGGAGAGCTACCTTTTCGCAGAGAAGCTCACCTTCCGCAAAAAGAACCTCACCACCCAGGAGGTTGCCAACACCGTGCTCTTCCTGCTCAGCGACGCCAGCTCTGGCCTCAACGGCACCACCTTGACCATCGACGCCGGCCTCGGCTGCAACGCCTTCGACGCCGAACTCGTCCGCCTGGCCATGCGTCCGGAGGCTCCCAAGTCCAGCGAATGAAATTCCGTCACACTTGCATAGAATCGCTCGCCGTCGCGTTGCCTGACGACGTGCTCACCACGACTCAAGTGGAGGAACGACTGCGTCCGCTCTACGAGCGATTGCGCCTTCCGTTCGGCCGCCTCGAACTCATGACCGGTATTCGTGAACGTCGCGTCTGGCCCGTCGGAACGCGGCCTTCAGATGCCAGCGCCGCCGCCGGTCGCAACGCCCTCGCCAAATCCGGACTGCGCGCGGAGCAAGTTGAGCTCTTTATTCACAGTGCCGTTTGCCGCGACATGCTGGAGCCGGCGACCGCATCGTTTGCCCATCGTAAGATCGGCCTGCCGGCCACGGCGCAAATTTTCGACGTCTCCAACGCCTGCCTTGGATTCCTGAATTCACTCACCGTCGCCGCCGGCCTGATCGAGTCGGGCCAGATCAAATGCGCCTTGGTGGTATCTGGCGAAAACAGCGGGCCTCTGGTCGAACAAACGCTACAGACGCTGCTCAACGGCACGCTCGATCGCAACGGCATCAAACCCTACTTTGCCAACCTCACCATCGGTTCCGGAGCCGTGGGCGCTGTCGTGTGTCACGAGTCTTTGCTTCCAGCCGGAGAGCGTCCGCACCGCTTGATCGGCGGCATTGCCCGCGCTGCCACCGAGCACAGTGAGCTTTGCCAAGGCGACACCCACGGCGCAGATGCGCTGGCCATGCAGACCGACAGCGAGGCGCTCCTGAATGCCGGACTTTTATTGGCTCGCGACACCTGGGATGCCTTCACTGCCGAGATCGGCTGGAATGCCGATAACACCGACCGCTTTATCTGCCACCAAGTCGGTAGCACTCATCGGCGCAAACTCTACGAAGCACTCGGACTCGATTTAACCAAGGACTTCTCGACGTTTGAAACCTTGGGCAATACCGGTTCGGTTGCGCTTCCAGCGACCTTGGCCGCCGCGATTGATGCCGGCGCTGTGACCGCAGGCACCAGGATCAGTCTGCTCGGTATCGGTAGCGGTTTGAACTGCCTGATGCTCGCCCTGGAATGGTAAATCCATATATCTCCGAATCGATGATCCCCGCCATCCCTGACTGGTTAAAACCACTCTATCCCTTCGCCCCTCAATCATTCACCACGCCGAGCGGCGCGCGTATGAGCTACCTCGATGAAGGCGGGCAGGGGACCGAGGCCGTGGTCATGCTGCACGGCAATCCCACTTGGTCTTTTTATTATCGGGACCTCGTCAAAGCCATCTCGCCAAAGATGCGGTGCATCGTGCCGGATCACATTGGCATGGGCTTGTCTGAAAAACCGGAAAATTACAGCTACACCCTGGCGACACGTATCGCCGATGTGGAGGCATTGCTGGCTTCGTTGGGCATCACAAAAATCCATTTGGTTGTGCACGACTGGGGAGGCGCCATCGGTTTTGGCGTCGCAGGACACCGTCCAGAGGATGTCGGTCGTATCGTTGTCTTGAATACAGCGGCCTTTGCTTCGAAAAACATCCCCAAGCGCATCGCGCTCTGCAAAGCCGGCGCACTCGGCACCTTTATCATTCGTAAGTGGAACGGATTCGCCGGACCTGCGGTGACCATGTCGATGCACCGCCGGAAACTAAGTTCCGATGAAAAACGCGGCTTTCTGCTACCTTACGATTCATGGGAAAACCGCGTGGCGGTAAACGCCTTCGTTCAGGATATTCCGATGAACGACAAGCACCCGACTTGGGCGACTCTGGCCGAAGTGGAGGAACACCTTCGGCTCTTTAAGAAAAACACCGCGCTGATCGTCTGGGGCGGCCGCGACTTTTGCTTCGACGATTCTTATTACGTCGAATGGCGCAAGCGACTGCCGCAGGCCGAATCACTCTATCTGAAAGACGCCGGCCATTACGTGCTCGCCGACGCCGACGCGGAGGTCATTCCGCGGATCGCGTCATTCTTGACGGACTAGTGATGTAGCCGCCCTCGTCCCCGAGGGCGTGTGTGATCTTATCCGCCAGCGACCGCCGCTCACACGGGCGGGGACGCCCGTGGCCACATGTTCAAAACCCCTTACCTCGAATACAGCTTGGCGAGCTCGAGCAAGTAGGGGGACGTCTCCGTCTGCAATTGGGCCAGGCGTCCGGCTTGGTAACGCCACTGCCAGTTACCGGCAGGTTCACCGGGAGTGTTGAAGCGTCCTTCGGCACCCAGCGACATGAGGTCCTGCAGCGGGATGATCGCCAGGTTGCTGGGGGACGTGTAGCAGGCCCGTATAAAGTCCCAGCCGATTTCCGCGCCGTTGACCCGCAGGTAACGACGGACGTGATCCTTGGTTTTTACGTCGGCGGATGCATACCATCCGAGCGTGGTATCGTTGTCATGGGTGCCCGGATACACTGCGTTGTTCGCCTTGAGATTGTGCGGCAAATAAAGGTTGTTGGTGTCACCGCCGAATGCGAATTGCAGGATCGTCATACCGGGTAGACCGGTGGCATTGCGGAGCTCGACCACGCTGGGGAATAGATCACCCAGATCTTCGGCAATCATACGGGCGTCGGGCAGGGCGCCTTTGACCGCTAAGAAGAACTCGAGACCGGGACCTTGCAGCCAGGTGCCGCCGCGGGCATCGGTGGCGTCGGCCGGAATGGACCAGTAGGTGTCAAACGCACGGAAATGATCGATACGGACAATATCGCAGAGGGCGAAATTGGCCCGTAGACGTTCGATCCACCAGGCGTAGCCATCGGTGCGGTGGGCGGCCCAGTCGTAGAGGGGATTTCCCCAAAGCTGACCGCTGGCCGAAAAGTAATCGGGCGGAACGCCGGCAACCGCGAGAGGGCGGCCGGTGGCCTGATCGATGTGGAAAAGCGTCGGGTTGGACCAGACATCGGCACTGTCACGGGCGACAAAAATGGGGGCGTCGCCGATGATCTCGATCTCCAGTTCGCGGGCCTTGTTGCGAACCCGTTCCCATTGACCGAAAAAGACGTATTGGAAAAAGGCGTGAGCCTCGGCCTGATCTGCCAATCCAGCGGCAACCGTCGTGTGACTGGCCTGTTCGTAGAAGCGGACTTCAGTCGGCCATTCCCACCAAGGCTTGCCGCCAAAGTGATCCTTCATGGCTTGGAAAAGGGTGAATGAATCCAGCCACGAGGATTTCTCGGCCTTGAACGTCTCGAAGTCGCCAAACAGAGCAGGGCGCCCGGCGTCTTTGAAGGCTTCAAAGGCTTTGAATAATGCCGGCCACTTGGTCACGTAGAGCCAGCCGTAATCAACGTGGTCGCGCGGCAATTGGGCCAACTGGTCCAAATCGGATCCGCTCAGCAATCCCAGGTCGGCCAGTGCCTCGAGATCGATCAGGTAGGGATTGCCGGCAAACGCCGAAAAACATTGGTAGGGCGAATCCCCATAACCGGTCGGACCCAGCGGACAAATCTGCCACGTGCGAACGCCCGAAGCGGCGAGGAAGTCCAGGAAGTGGTCCGCCGAACGATCCAACACACCAATGCCTTGGGCACTAGGGAAAGACGTGGGGTGCAACAACACACCGGACGTTCTACGATCCAGCCAAGAAAACACAGGGGCGGGAACCAGTTCGGCTTGAAGCGCAGCCCTCTTATTTGACCGCCCATTGGATTGATTAGACATAATAAATATTGTGCGTTGGATACTAAGAATCGGAATGGAGCCGGTAAATCAGCTGCTGGACACGGTATTATCCGTGTTTTTAGGGCTTTGTGTATCAGTGTTCGGACCGCTTTCAGGTGCGGCAACCGGTTCTTCCTTGGGCTTTCCCCCACCAACCAAGGCGGCCAGCTGATCTTGAATGGACAGGAAAAACTCCGGGCTCAGCTCACCTGCCGTGATCTCGTAGAGCTCCTTGGACTTGGCGTGCTCATAGATCAGGCGCTTGCGGTCAGCCGATTTGCCCTTGGGTCGCAGCACGCGTTTGCGCTCCAGCATCAGAGCCAAGACCTGCACAAGGCGGACGTTTTCATCGCTCAATTCGGCATCAGGCGACGCCAAGGTCAGAAATAGGCTCTCGGCGGTCAGTTTAAGCTCACGTTCCGGATTCTCGCCTGGGTTGCGCGGTTTAAAGGCCTGGACCCAGCGGCATGCGACCGTTCCGGCCGGCGTGAATTCATCCTGATGATCCTCAGCGACGTCAAAGCGCACAATTTCCGTGGATTCGGTCGAACGCACCAAATGACTGGCCACGCGGTCGCCCTCGGCAAAACTTTCGCCCGTGACGCAGCAGATCGTTGCCAGTGGTTGCAGGTTCAATTCCATAAGGGCTGATTTTCACGCTCCTGCCGCCGGACGCTAGCCAAATTAACCATTTTTACCCACCAACACATGCAAGGTCGCATCATCGCCATTGGCGACATTCACGGTTGCCACTTGGAATTTGCCGACCTTTTGACGCGCCTGGCCCCCGGTCCGGACGACCGCCTGATCCTTTTGGGCGACTTGATTAACCGCGGTCCGGATAGTCTGGCGGTGATTGATCTGGCCCGCCGTTACGGGGCGATTTCGTTATTGGGAAATCACGAAAAACGGCTGCTGGATTTCCGGCGCACCGGTGATCGCTCCTTTCTCAAGGAAAACGACGCCGACACTGTGGCCAAACTCCGGCCGGACGACTGGCTTTATTTGGAACAGATGCTCCTGACCTATTCGGTGCCCGAGCTGAACATGGTCTTTGTGCATGGCGGATTTTTGCCCGATCAGCCGTGGAATCAACAACCGGTCGACGTCATCACGCGAATCCAGGTCATCGACGAAAACGGCGCGCCCGCTAAACGCAGCGACAGTCCGCTCGGTCAGCTCTGGGCCGATCGCTGGAATGGTCCGCCCTTTGTGGTTTACGGCCACACGCCACGACCGGAAATCTACAAATTAAAGTGGTCGGTCGGCATCGACACGGCCTGCGTTTTGGGCGGTCACCTCACCGCATTTATCCTTCCTGAAAAACGCTTCGTGCAAGTCAAGGCACGCCGCCGTTACTATACCTGACAACCGGACGCCTTCCAGCGCCCTGCCCTTTCCCATGGCCCGTTCCCGTTCTCCTAAACCTCCCGAATCCGCCGCACCCGGCGCCGTGCTGCTGGCACTGGATTTGCAATCGACTCTGCTGACGGTGATCCCGTCCGCCCAAGCCGTGCGGGCCCGCTGCGAACTCGTGCTGCGCGCGGCCAGCGGACTGGGCATTCCGGTGATTTTCACCGAGCAGGTTCCCGCCAAACTGGGGCCGACCGATCCGGCTTTACGCGCCGCCGCTCCGGATGCCGTGGTGGCGCCGAAGTCCACATTTTCAGCGATCGCGGACGCGGACATTCTCCGCCAACTCCGCGCGCTGGACTGCGAGCACCTGCTTATCTGCGGACTGGAAACTCCCGTCTGCGTTTACCAAACCGCACTGCATGCGCTCGCCGAGGATTTTCAGGTCACGGTGCTGATTGATGCCGTTGGCGCCCGTCGTTCCGCCGATGCCGACGCTTGCCTACGGGCAATGTCCTCGGCGGGCGTGCACTTGCTCCCGGTGGAAACCGTTCTCTACGCTTTGCTGCACGATGCCGGCCATCCATTCTTCAAGACATTAACCCAGCTCGTTAAAACCCATGTCTGACTCTCCCGCACTCCTCTCCGTCCGCGAACTCAAGTCCCCTGAGGTCAATCCCGGACAGCCCTTCGCCAGCGTGCTGGTGCTCAAAAAACTGATCACCAAAACCGCCTCCAATGGTAATCCGTTTCTGAGCATCGAGCTCGGCGACCGCAGCGGTTCATTCAATTGCACCATCTTCAACGACGGTGCGATTTTTGACGCAGTCAAAGCCGCCGGCGAAGGCACGGTTGTGCGCATCGAGGGACGCGTTGATCACTATCAAGGCCGCCTTTCCCCCAAGATCTTTAAAGTCGAGGCGCTCGACGAAACCGCGTTGTCTGCTCCCGGTTTGATTGATAATCTGGTGGAGCTCGCGCCCGAGCCCATCGATTCGCTATGGGCGGATTTTCAGGCCACCATCGACTCCATCAAACACGACGAATTGCGCATGACGGTGCGCGGTGTTTTTGAGGAAATCGGAGACGCCTTCCGTTGGTCTCCCGCCGCCGTTGCCATGCACCACGCTTATCGTCACGGCCTGATCGAGCACACCATGCGCATGGCCCGGGCGGCCAAGGTGCTGCTTCCGCTTTATCCCGAGGTCGACGCCGATCTCGTCATTGCCGGCATCCTCCTGCACGACACCGGCAAGACCATCGAATACGAAGGCTCGCTCGCGACCAAACGCAGCCGCCGCGGCATCCTGCAAGGCCATGTGGTCCTCGGTTATCAGCTTGCACGCAAACACGCGCTCAAGGCCCGTCTGGACAACGACCGCACCGAACGGCTTGAACACATCGTGCTCAGCCACCAAGGCGAACCAGAATGGGGCGCGGCCGTTTACGCCGCCACGCCGGAAGCCGTCTTGGTCTCTATGATCGATAACCTCGATGCCAAGATGGGCATGGTCCAACGCGCGCTGCGTCAGGCCAATCCTGACGACATATTTAGCGAACGTCTGGCCGGTCTAAACGGCCCGCTGCTGACCGCGCCAATCCCGCCCGCGACGGAGTGAGTAAATGTAGCCACAGCCGTCCCCGGCCGTGAGAGCGACGTCATCCGCGGCCATGAATCGAACACGCCCCCAGAGACGGGGGCGGCTACATCAGGCCAACAGCTCGGTCAAATCGACAGCTGCAGTTCGTCGACGCGCTTGCGCAAGGTCGCCCGGGTCATGCCCAGACGTTCGGATGCCTTGACCAGATTGCCGTCGGTGGCCTTCAGCACGCGCACGATCATTTCGGTTTCCAAGCGCTTGAGAATCGGCTCGTCGCCGGCCGTCAACTGGATGTGTAAATAGTCGAGTGCCGCTTCCACTGTAAGCTCAGCCGCCAGTGCGCCGGAGACCGGTGCAGAGAACGGCGGCGTGGTGCCAGTGTTCGCGTTACCGCCTTCAAACGGCTGCGTGGTTCCGGTCACCGGAGCGCCGACCGCTTCGCGGATTTCGACGGGCAGATCCTTCAGCAAAATGGCGTCGCCCTGAGCGATGACCGCGCTGCGATAGATCACGTTTTCCAGTTCGCGCACGTTGCCGGGCCAGCGGTGTTTGGCTAATATGCTCATGGCCTCGGGCGAAACTTTTCCGACGCGCGCCTTCTTTTGTTTAACGAGATTCTGCAGACAGAAATCCACGATTTGCGGGATGTCGTCACAACGATCACGCAATGGCGGCATTTTGATGCGCACCACATTCAGGCGGTAATAAAGATCTTCACGGAAGGTCTTCGCCTTCACCATTTCCTCTAGGTCCTTGTTGGTCGCTGCGATGATGCGCACGTCCACCTTGATGGTGTCGGTGCCGCCCACGCGCTGGATCTCGCCCTGTTGGAGCACGCGGAGAATCTTGGTCTGCGTGTTGAGCGCCATGTCGCCGATTTCATCGAGGAAAATGGTGCCGCGGTCACAGAGCTCGAACTTGCCGATGCGTTGACCGGTCGCGCCGGTGAACGAACCTTTCTCGTGACCAAACAATTCGCTCTCGATTAAGTTGTCGGGAATGGCCGCGCAATTGACCGCGATGAAGGGTTTTCCCGCGCGATGGGAATGCTTCCAAATCGAACGAGCCACGAGCTCTTTGCCTGTGCCGCTCTCGCCGGTTATCATGACAGTCACATCGCTGGCGGTGACTTGACCGATGGTTTTAAAGACGTCCTGCATGACCAGCGAAGCGCCGACGATGCCTTCCTTGTAATCCTCGCTGTTGATGGTCGGCTTGTAGTCACCGGCCGAGCGCATGTCGTTGTGCGCCTTCAGCGCGTTTTCCGCCAAGGTCAGCACCTTGGCCGGATCAAACGGCTTCATGATGTAGTCGAACGCACCGAACTTCATCGCCTCGATTGCGGTCTGGGCGGTGCCAAACGCAGTCATCAAAATCACCATTTGCTTCGGGTTGGCCGAGCGAATGTGTTGCAGGGCTTCCAGGCCACTCATGCCGCCCATGCGGATATCCAGAAAAATCAGGTCGGGCAATGGCCCCTTTTTGACGGTTGCCACGCCCTCTTCGCCACTGCCGGCCTCGATCACCTTGTAACTCTTGGAGGACAATACGCGTCCGAGCGAATAACGCACTTCAGCGTCGTCATCGATAACCAGAATGGTGGGCGTTTCAGTAGAGGATGTCATGGGCGGTGGTTCAACCGGCAGGCAAGGCCAAGGTGGACCCTGCGCGCCGGCAATCCGCCACTGATTGCGCCATTCGCCCGCCGGGTCAACGGCCTAGTGAGTCTTTGCCGTAACGATGCTGTTGAAACATCACTCAATGCTAACGTGAGTCGAAAAGGTGGAACGCGTTGTCCTCAACGCGTTCCGGCGAAACCGCGCTCTAGGCCTGCGCATTGGTAACAATGCGCTCCACCTCGAATGCATCGTCACGGATTCGCAAATTGCGCTCCGCCGCCACATGCAGCCACAACAATATCGACAGCCGGCGGCGAGTATGGTCTTTGACCGGAATCCCGTTAAAGCCCCCGACGACTTCCACATGAAAACCTTTTCCATCGCCATCGGTTCCGACCACGCCGGTTTCGCCTACAAAGAGGCCCTTAAAGCCGCCCTGCTCGCGGACGGGCACACCATCAAGGACTTTGGCACCTACTCCAACGCCTCCTGCGATTACCCCGATTTTATCCGCCCCACCGCCGAGGCCGTGGCCCGTGGCGAATTTGAACGTGGCATCGTTCTGGGCGGTTCCGGCAACGGCGAGGCCATCGTCGCGAACAAGGTGAAAGGCATTCGCTGCGGGCTCTGCTGGAACGAGCAGGTCGCCATCTGGAATCGCTCCCACAACGACGGCAACGTGATCTCCATCGGCGAGCGCACCGTTTCCGAAGAGGAAGCCATCAAGATCGTGAAGACTTGGCTCGCCACCGAGTTCGAAGGCGGCCGCCACATCGCCCGCATCGCTAAGATCGAGCAGCTTTAGCGCTACTCCGTTACGTGCGTATGAAAGCCCGTTGATGGGAGGTCTGCCCCCGGTGTTTGAGATTGGAGCTCCTGACCTAGGCCAGCCGCCCTCCGGTTACAGAATCAGCCTGATTTCCCTCCGCCACGTCTGCCGTTCGTAGTGCGGTCGCGAGCCCGGCATTGCCGGGATTAGACCGTGTTTGATGCTCACTGCGTCACCCACATCGTCCAACGCCTTGGGCTCGCTCCGCGAGTCCTTGCGGCGTCACTACAAACTAAAACCCTACTCATTCAGCCGAGGCCGGCGCCCCCGGCTACATTTTTCACGTAACGGGGTAGTGTTACGCGTTGGTCATTTGGCCAATCCTGGTTTTGTCTGGTCGGACCATGACCATGCTTTACCGCCCCCTCGGAAATTCCGGCCTCAAAGTCAGTGCGCTATCCTTTGGCGCCTGGGTGACTTTCGGCAAACAAATCGGCGATCCCGTCGCCAAGAAACTGATGCACACCGCCTACGACGCGGGCGTAAATTTCTTCGACAACGCCGAGGCCTACGCCGACGGGAAGGCCGAGCTCGTGATGGGCGACATTCTGAAGAAGAGCAAATGGCGCCGCAGCAGCTACATCGTTTCCAGCAAGGTATTCTTTGGCTGGGAAGACGACCGCCCCAACCAGTTCGGCCTTTCCCGCAAACACATCTTCGAAGCCTGCCACGACGCCCTGCGACGCCTGCAGGTCGATTACCTCGATCTTTACTACTGCCACCGTCCCGATCCCGAGACGCCGATTCTCGAAACCTGCCGCGCGATGCACGACCTCATCGTGCAAGGCAAAGTTCTCTATTGGGGCACCAGCGAGTGGAGCGCCAAACAGCTCCAGGAAGCCTTCAAAATCTGCGACCAACTCGGCCTGCATGCTCCGCTGATGGAACAGCCACAATACAACCTGTTTCACCGCGCCCGCTTCGAAAAGGAATACGCCCCGCTCTATAAAACCCGCGGCCTCGGCACTACCATCTGGTCGCCTCTCGCCAGCGGCCTGCTCACCGGTAAATACAACGACGGTGTTCCCGCCGGTTCCCGACTCGACACCCCCGGCATGGAATGGCTGCGCGACGCGGTCCTCGGCAAGGGCTCCAAAGCCAAGTTGGCCGCGGTCAAAAAATTCGCCACCGTGGCCAAATCGCTCGACACCACCCTGCCATGCATGGCACTCGCCTGGTGCCTAAAAAACCCGAATGTGAGCACCGTCATCCTCGGAGCCAGCAAGCCAGAGCAACTCACCGAAAACTTCGGCGCGATGGAAGTCGTCGATCGCCTGACGCCGGCCGTAATGAAAAAACTCAACGCCATCTCCGCGCCTGTGACCGACTAAGTTTCCTGCGAACCTCCCCCCCTAAACACCCAAAAGGCCTGCATGTTTGCAGGCCTTATAAATTGGTGCACCCGGCGGGAATCGAACCCACATCTACGGCTTCGGAGACCGCTACACTATCCATTGTGCTACAGGTGCGCTGAGCAGAGGCTGAAATTGATTACCGCAACCCCACGCTGTCCAGTTGAAAACAAAAAGCGGCGCGTCCTTTGGAAACGCGCCGCTGAAAATAAACGTCCGTCCGGACCTTAGATATGGATCGCCTCACCCGTGACGGCGGCGGCGGCTTCCATGTTGGCCTCGCTGAGGGTCGGATGGGCGTGGATCGTGTGGTGGATTTCCTCGATGGTAGCTTCAAGGTCCATGGCGATGCCGTATTCGGCGATCAGCTCGGTGGCCTCGCTGCCAATGATGTGGGCACCGTAGATCTCGCCGGTCTTGGCATCGGCGATGACCTTCACAAAACCTTCACTCTCGGCGGAGGCAACGGCCTTGCCGGAGGCGACAAAGGGGAACTTGCCGATCTTGACGTCGAGTTTCTTCTCCTTGGCGGCCTTCTCGGTGAGTCCGGTGCTGGCGACCTGAGGCTGGCAATAGGTGCAGCCGGGGAAGTTTTTGACGCGCTTGGCCTTGCCCGCGCCGAACATGCCATTGACGGCGTTGACCGCCTCGAAGGTGGCGATGTGGGCGAGCCAAGGCGGACCGATGATGTCACCGGCGGCGTAGATGCCCTTAACGGCGGTCTGGTAGCTGTCGTCGACCTTGATGTAGTTGCGGTCGAGCTCGACCTTGGCGGCGGAGCCGATGACGCCTTCGATATTGGCGACCACGCCAATGGCGGAGAGCAACACCTCGGCCTCGATCTCTTCCTTCTTGTCGCCGGTGATCAGGTCAACCTTCACGGAGTTCTTACCGACGCGGAAGTTTTCGCACTTGGTGTTGATGAAGGTCTTGATGCCTTGCTTGTCGAAGGCGCGGTGCAGGGTCTTGGCGATCTCTTCGTCCTCGACCGGTAGCACTTGCGAGAGCATCTCGACGAGGGTGACCTGGGTGCCGAGAGCATTAAAGAAGTAAGCGAACTCGACGCCAATGGCGCCGGCGCCAACGATGATGATGGACTTGGGCTGTTTGGTGATGGCGAGGGCCTCGCGGGAGGTCATCACGCGCACGCCGTCATACTCCAGACCGGGGATGTGGCGCATCTTACAGCCGGTAGCGATGAGGATGTTTTTAGCCTTGAGGAACTTGCCCTTGTGCTCGCCTTCCTTGATTTCGACCATGCCGGCGGCCGGCACGTGGGCCTTGCCGACGAAATAATCGACCTTGTTCTTCTTAAAGAGGAACTCGATACCCTTGGCCATCTGGCCGGCGACGCCACGCGAACGGGACATGACCTTTTCAAAGTCGAAGGAGACGTTCTCGGCGGTGATGCCATAGACGTCGGCTTTCTTGATCTTTTGATAGAGCTCGGCGCTCTTCAGGAGGGCCTTGGTGGGAATGCAACCCCAGTTGAGGCAAGTGCCGCCTGCGCGTTCCATTTCGATGCAGGCGACTTTCTTGCCGAGTTGCCCGGCGCGAATGGCACCGGCATAGCCGGCGGGGCCGCCGCCGACAACAATCAGATCATATTCCGTGGATTCAGCCATGATGAGAAAAAATTTGGTTATCTATCCGAAAGGACAAAGTGAAACGGTCGGCTTAGTGGCACCGACCGGCAAGGGAAAAACCTGTCGGAAATGTCACACGTCAATGACATCACCTTGCGAAAGCGGGGCCTTTCGGGTGCCGCCACCGCCTCCGCCGCGAGGGTCACGCGGGGGCCCCTTCATCAGGGAGCTGATCAAGACGTTGGTAATTCCCACGATCAACGCACCCCCGAGGGCCGACCAGAAACTCTCCACAAGGAAACCGTTGACCAGACGGCCGACCAACAAGAACAGCAGCGCGTTGATCAAAACCAGACCCAACCCCATGGTCATCACGATAAAAGGAAGCGTAAACAGCACCATCAGTGGCCGCAGCACGGCGTTGAAAAAGCTCAACAGCAGCACGGCCACGAACAGCGTCATTGGCTCGTTATAGGAGATTCCGGGCACGATTTTGGCGGCGATCACCACACCCAGTGCGAGGACCGACCAGCGCACCAAGAGTTGCAATAGAGGATGTTTCATGGCCATCACTGTCCTGCCGAGTTTCTTACGGGCAAATCAAAACCTCATTTTCCCGAAAAGCCTCCCCGCCGCCTCATGACCAATAAGCAACGCATCGACCTGATAGAACGCTTTATCCGCGAACACAAATACGCGGACCTGCAAACTCTCGCGACGCGCTTCGGCATTTCCCTTTCCACCGTCCGTCGCGCTCTCGACGCACTCGAAACCCGCGGTGTCCTTCGTCGTCACCACGGCGGAGCCTCCTTGGTTGAGACCGACGAATTGGCCAAAGAATACGATTTTATCGCCCGCGATCAGCGCCAGTCAGCCGAGAAATTCGCCATCGCCCGACACATGGCGGAGATGATCCAGCCCGGCATGACCGTCATCATGGACGGCGGCACCTCCACCTACGCCGTCGCCCGCCTACTGGTTGGCAAACGCCTGCAAGTCATCACCAATTCCCTCCCGATCGCCGGTCTCTTCAGCGAAATCGGTTCCTTGGAAACCATCGTCACTGGTGGAAGCATCCACAACCGACTCGGCGTCCTTGTCGGACCGCTCTGTGAGCAATCCCTGCAACAGATCCACGCAGACATCGCCATCCTTGGCGGCGCGGGTATCACCGAAACCGGCATCTGGAATCACAACGCCCTGATCGTCGCTGCTCAGCGACGCATGATCGCCGCCTCGGAACGGGTGGTTTTCGCACTGGATAGCTCCAAGTTCGGGCGCAAGGCCCTCAGCCACGCCTGCCCCTTCAGTCCCGCCCAGACCATCGTCACCGACGCCACCCCGCCGAGCCCCGTTCTCAAGGCTATTCAAGCCGCCGGCACCACGTTGGCCATCGCCACCCCGCCGGAAGAGTGAATGTAGGATTTTAACGCAAAGGCGCAGAGACGCAAAGATCGCAAAGATTCGATTCGTTTAACCCTAGTTATTTCGGATTGTAGGTAGGGCGGGCCCGCTGGGCCCGCCGTGTGAGACAATCGCCAACTGTTAGCATCCGTCGAACCGGACGGCCCAGCGGTCCGTCCCCACCCCACTCCATCCGATCCGGAGCAAGCTCCGCTATATTGGCCCCGCTCTCCACCCGGAATAAAAAACGCCCGCGCGTTTTGCCGCGGTTTGCTTTCCGCCCGCGCAGCCTCATCTCTGTCGCGTGGTCCGTTCCCGCTCCTCTTCCAACTCCGTTTCCCCTGCGCCCGACTGCATCCGCCTGCGCGGCGTGCATCAAAACAACCTCAAGGGTTTCGACCTCGACCTGCCGCTTGGCCAATACGTCGTGGTCACCGGCCTGAGTGGCGCCGGTAAGAGTTCCCTCGTTTTCGACACGCTTCACGCCGAGGGCCAGCGACGCTACGTCGAAACGTTTAGCGCCTACACCCGCCAGTTCCTCGACCTGCTCGACAAGCCCAAAGTTGACTCCATCGAGAACATCCGCCCGTCCATCGCCATCGAGCAGACCAACACGGTCAAAACCTCCCGCTCGACCGTCGGCACCATGACCGAGCTGACCGATTATTGCAAAGTCTGGTTCAGCCACGTCGCCACTTGCTACGACCCCGAGACCGGCAAACCCGTCGTCGACGACACCGCCGCATCCATCTGGCAAAAAACCGTCGCCACTCACGCGAACGACACCGTTGTCATCACCTTCCGCGTCGACCGCCCCGACAACCTCAGCTGGCCCGAAATCCTCACCAACCTCAAGGGGCAGGGTTACGCCCGCGTCCTTCTGCCCGGCAAATCCGTCACCGCCCACCGCCTCGACGATTTGCTCGCGGACGAAAAACCACTCGCCAAAACCGACCACCTCTTTGTTGCGCAGGACCGTCTGCCCGTCCAACCCGACAACCAGACGCGCTTCCTCGAAGCCGCCGACACCGCCTTCCATTTCGGCCAAGGCAAACTCCACCTTTTCGACGGCACCAGCTACGCTCTGATCGGCCACTATTCTCGCGGACTGCATTCGCCCGAGACCGGTCGCACCTTTCGCGCCGCCTCGCCCGCGCTGTTCTCCTTCAATTCGCCGCTTGGGGCTTGCCCGACCTGTCGTGGCTTCGGACGTATCATTGAACTTGATACACGACTGACCATACCCGACCGCACACTCTCCATCGCCGACGGAGCCATTCGCTGCTGGGAAGGTGCCGTCTACGGCGAGTCCAAGAAGGACCTGCTCACCTTCGCCAAAAAGAAGAAAATCCCGGTCAACGTCCCCTTCACCGACCTTTCACCCGAGCACCAAGCCTTCATCATCGACGGCGAACCCGGCTACGGCACCGAAGGCAACGAGTGGCCCAAGGCTTGGTATGGCATCAAGGGCTTCTTCGCGTGGCTCGAAAAAAACACCTATAAGACCCACGTCCGCGTTTTTCTCTCCCGCTACCGCGCTTACACTCCCTGCCCCGTCTGTCTCGGCACGCGCCTGCAACCCGACGCCCTCGCCTGGCAATGGCACGGACATACCCTGCCCGCGCTCTACCAAATCCCCGTCGCCGACCTGCTCGCGCTCATCGAGGAAAACGCAGCCGAGATCGTCGATCGCAGCGCCAGCATCGCACTCGATTCGATAAAAACCCGACTGCGCTACCTTACCCAAGTCGGCCTCGGTTACCTCACGCTCGACCGTTCCTCGCGCACGCTTTCCGGCGGCGAAGTTCAGCGGGTCAACCTCACTTCCTGTCTCGGCACCTCGCTGGTCGATACGCTCTTTGTTTTGGACGAACCGTCCGTCGGCCTGCACCCACGCGACATCGACCGCCTGATCGCCATCATCCGCCGCCTCACCGATGCCGGCAACACCGTGGTCGTGGTCGAGCACGACGAAGCTATGATCCGCGCCGCCGATCAGATCATCGAAGTCGGCCCCGAGCCCGGCGCCCGTGGTGGCCACATCGTTTTCCAAGGTCCCCTACCCGCCCTGCTCGCGTCCAAAGCCAGCATCACCGGCGCCTACTTGTCCGGCCGCCGCCAACTTTCCGCGCCAGCGGTGCGACGCAAAGTCACCAAGGCCACTCCGCTCCTCACCTTTGAGCGCGCCACCAAACACAATATTCAGGACCTCACGATCAGCCTTCCGCTCGGCCGCTTGGTGGCTATCTCGGGCGTGTCTGGTTCGGGCAAATCCACTTTGCTCGACCACGTCATTCATCAAGGTCTGCTCGCCCACCGCCAGCAACTCGCCGACGACCCTGCGGCCATCCATGCCGTGCGCGGGGCCGACTCTATCCGCGAGATCGTGCTGGTTGATCAATCACCGCTTTCCCGCACTCCACGCTCCAATCCCGCGCTCTACTCCGAGGCATGGGATCTCATTCGCGAACTTTACGCGCGCACGCCCGAGTCGCAGGAACAAGGCTTTGGTCCGTCCAGCTTCTCCTTCAACGGCGGCGACGGTCGCTGCGACCACTGTTCCGGCCTCGGCTACGAACGCGTGGAAATGCAGTTCCTCTCCGACGTCTTTGTCCCCTGCCCTGTCTGTGAAGGCCGTCGTTTCAAACCCGAGGTTCTGGCCATCAAGTGGAACGATCGCTCTGTGGCCGACTTGCTCGAAACCAGCGTCACTGACGCGCTCGTGCTCTTCAAAGACTACGCGACCATCCGCTCCCGCCTCGCCGCACTCGACTCGGTTGGACTCGGCTACCTCAAGCTCGGCCAACCACTCAACACCCTCAGCGGCGGCGAATCGCAGCGCCTCAAACTCGTCAAATACCTCGCCGGATTCACCGGTGACAGAACGGCCAAACCGAAATCAAAACTCTTGGTCGAGGAACCGGAAAAGGGCGCCCTGTTGCTCCTAGACGAACCGACCACCGGACTGCACCGCCACGACGTTGGACGCCTGATCGGCGTGCTCCAGGCTTTGGTTGATCGCGGACACAGTGTGATCGTCATCGAGCACAACCTCGACGTGCTCAAGTCCGCCGACTGGCTCATTGAGATCGGTCCCGACGCCGGTGCCGCTGGCGGCCAGATCGTCGCCGAAGGCCCGCCCGAACAGGTCGCCCACCAACACACCGCCACCTCCCCCTACCTCATCGAGGCCTTGGCAGAAAGTAACCATAATGGTTACTTTGACAACCAACTCATTGCTGCAGAAGAAGCTGCGGTTTACAAAATCGACGTTAAAAAACGGCCCGAGGCCTGCCTGCAACTCATCGGTGCCCGCGAAAACAACCTCAAAAACATCTCACTCGATATCCCGCATCGCCAGCTGACGGTCGTCACCGGCGTGTCCGGCTCGGGCAAGTCGACCCTCGCCTTCGACATTATTTTTGCCGAGGGCCAGCGCCGTTTCATGGAGTCGATGTCGGCCTACGCGCGACAGTTCGTTGAACAACTGCCGCGTCCCGATATCGACCAGCTGACCGGAATCCCGCCAACCGTGGCCATCGAACAACGCATCACCCGCGGTTCGCGCAAGTCCACCGTCGCCACCATTACCGAGGTCGCCCAATACCTGCGCCTGCTCTATGCGCGTCTCGGCATCCAGCATCACCCCGAGACCGACCGTCCCGTGCGCCCGCTCTCGGCCGGACAACTCAAAAAGCTGCTCGCAAAGGTTGTCGCCACCCCTGCCGCCAAGAAAGCCAAACACCTTTACCTGTGCGCGCCGCTCGTGCGTGGACGCAAGGGCCACCACCAGCCCATCGCCACCTGGATCGCCAAACAGGGCTACGAACTCATGCGCGCCGATGGACGACTCTTCCCGGTCGATGCCTTCGAGAAACTCGACCGCTACCGCGAGCACGACATCGAAGTCGTCACCAGCGACATCAAATCGAAAAAAGCCCCGGCCAACGCGCTCGATTACGCGCTCTCCATCGGCAAGGGCGCCTGTTTTCTGCTCACCGAAAAGGGCGAGATTCTGAGTTGGTTCTCAACCACCCGCACCGACATCGAAACCGGCGAGTCATTCCCCGAGCTCGACCCGAAACATTTCTCGCACAACTCGCCGCGCGGCTGGTGTCCGACCTGTCGCGGACACGGACGCGTGTTCCCGTGGATGCTGCAACCGGACGCCGACAACGAAGACGATCCCGCCGTTCGTCTGCGCGCCTTTGGTGTCGAATCCGAGAGCGACCTGGCCGACACCGGAACACCTTGTCCCGACTGCGGCGGCGCACGCCTCAACCGCATCGCCCGCGCTGTTAAACTCCACCGCAAGGGCAAACACACCGCGCTCTCCCTGCCCGATCTGCTCGCGCTTACGCCATCCGAACTGATCGCCGCCATGGGACAACTCGAGCTCGACGAACGGGGCCAGCTCATCACCGGCGATATTTTCCCGCAAATCGAAGAGCGTCTAAAGTTCCTCGATCACGTCGGTCTCGGTTACCTCGCGATGGAGCGTCCCACCGACACGCTTTCCGGCGGCGAAGCCCAACGCATCCGTCTGGCCGCGCAGCTCGGCACGAACCTCGCCGGTGTGCTCTACGTGCTCGACGAACCGTCCATCGGACTGCACGCCCGCGACAACGACCGCTTGATCGACACCCTGCTCTCCCTGCGCGACAAGGGGAACACGCTCCTCGTGGTCGAGCACGACGACGAGCTCATGGAACGCGCCGACCGCATCATCGACCTCGGCCCTGCGGCCGGCATCCACGGTGGCGAAATCCTCGCTGAAGGCACGCCCGCCGACATCAAAATCAGCGATCGTTCACTCACCGGCATCTTCCTAAAGCGCGGCATCAAACACCCGATTCGCGGGGCTTATCGGCCGGTTTCCGGGTGGAACGGGTTATCCTCAACACGTTCGAAAACCGCGGTCACACGTTCAACCAAGCGCGTTGGGGACAAAGCGCTCCACCCGGACTGGCTGGAGCTCACCGGCGTCTCTTTCCGCAATCTGCAAAACTTTGATCTGCGCCTGCCGCTTGGCCGGCTCATCATGGCGGCCGGCCCCAGTGGTGCGGGCAAATCGACGCTTTTCCGCGACGTCCTGCATCCGGCGGTCGCCCACGCAATCAAGGCCAAGGCAACCAAGCTCACCGGCAAGGAACTTGTGAAGGCGGGAGCCTTCCCCACCGATGCCAGCACCGTGCCGTTTACTGCGCTCACCGGCGCGACCGGCTTCAAGGGCGTCATCGAAGTCGACCAGTCGCCCATCGGTAAAACTCCGCGCTCCACGCCGGCTACCTACCTCGGCATTTTCGACCTCATACGCCAGTTCTTCGCCACGCTGCCTGAGGCGCGTATGCACGGTTACACGGCCGGTCGCTTCTCCTTCAACACTCCCGGAGGCCGCTGCGAAACTTGCGCCGGCGGCGGTCGCATTAAACTTGAAATGGCGTTCATGCCGGACACCTACCTGCCCTGCGATGACTGCCGCGGCAGTCGCTACGGCGCGGAGCTCAACGACGTTTCATGGAAGGGCAAAACCATCGGTCAGGTTTTGCAGCTCACCTTCGAGGAAGCCGTCGAGTTCTTTGACTTCCACACCCACCTCAAAGAGACCTGCAAGCTGATGGTCGATTGCGGCCTCGGTTACCTGACGTTGGGCCAAAGCTCTCCGACCCTCAGCGGCGGCGAAGCCCAGCGCCTTAAACTCGTCACCGAACTCGCCCGTGGTCTCACGACCTACACCGAACGCAAGCGTGGCGAGACTCCACGCAACCTCTACCTACTCGAAGAGCCCACCATCGGCCTGCATCTGAGCGACTGTGAAAAGCTGATCCATGTGCTGCACGCACTGGTTGAACAAGGCCATACCGTAGTCGTAATCGAGCATCACTTGGACCTGCTGGCCGAAGCCGACTACATCGTCGAACTCGGCCCTGACGGCGGCCCCGGCGGTGGCGAGCTGTTGTATCAGGGCGCCCTGCCCGGTCTGCTCCAATGCAAACGTAGTCCGACCGCGCCTTATCTAAAATCCAAGCTGAAGCGTTGACCGTCCTTCATCACTCCAGCTGCAACTTCACAATCCTCATATCACGGATTACGAATACCGCAGGTAGCTCCTTTGGCGTAAGGGTAAAGACCAGAGCTACCGGCCGGTTTTCGGCGAAGCGCCACGGGAGCTGCGAGCGTCCAAAGAAGAATCCGGTGAAGGCGTCGGCGTTTTGATTTGCCCGTGTCCAGTCAGCGGTCGGCACGTCACGCGGCCAAGTAGAGAACCAGTTCCCGTTCTCGGTCTGGATGTAGAACTTCATCCGGTGATTAGTCTGTGAACTCTGGGCCCGGTAACGCAGGTCCTCATCCGCCCCTTCTCTTTCAACAGCCATTGCCCCATCCAACGCAGGCAGCGAGCGATAGTCGTAGATCAAGGTTTGACCGGGATTAAAGCTGAAGCCGTCTGGCAAAGGTAGCATCGCCATGGCCGGCCAGAGTGGTGTGCCGGGGAAATGATCGATTTCAAAACGCCACTCGCCGTTCGATTCAACGATGCGCAAACCATCGGTGACGAGCCAACGACCGTCGGCATGCAACGGTGCCACCCGCGGCGGTCTTGTTTCGTTGAGCAACTGCCGGCGACGATCGGCATTTTCCACCGCTTTGAAATCAAGACCATCGCCCGACACGGCCACCATGTTGGGAGTCCAAACCTGCCAGGCTGAACACCACCGCGATGCCGGCACTTCGTTTGATTCAGGGATAAACGCCAGCTCAACCGGCCGCACCGAAAAGTCGTTTGCGGTGACCTCGATCTTAACCGGCAGCACCAAACGCTCTCCAGCGCTTAACACCAGACGACCAGTCATTCGCTCCGCAGTCTGCAGTGAAGGCGGAAGATGCAGTGAGCCGGAGATTCCCCGCGGACCAAAATTATAGAGGACCAATTCTGCCTCGGCAGTCCGGGTCGCGTTGTCTCCGGAATCTGGCAGACTCCCGGCATTCCCTACGAGATAACTGCCATGGCTCTTGAACTGCCGAAGACCTGCACCCGGGATAAAGTCGATAACCACGGGTGAGGGATCGGGAGTTGCACCGGCAAGCCCCACCGGTGCTTTGGGTCGGTGTCTGGATTGTTCCTGTAACCAAGCCAGTGCCGGAGTAACCGTCAGGTCAGCACCCAGTGCGATGCCAATTGTTTTCATCCAAGACCGCTTAAACCAGTAGCCGAAGTCCGAGGGCTTGAACGACAATGGCGACGACTCCGCAGACCGCGACAATCCGTATTCCAAGGTTTGGCTTTCCAAATAAGGGGTCAGCAAAAACGCCATGGGCGCGGCGATGCGCAGGCGCTCGACTTGTGACTGAACCTCCAGAAACCACCGCCATTGATTTACACGACCGGCGACCGTGTCCCGATCAACTGAGTCCAGCCCTGCGTAGCCGTATTCGGTAATAAACACCGGCCACTCCCGTTTCGTGACTACACGACCCAAGGGGTCGGCGGTTTCCCCATGCGTTTTCACTGCATCTGCAAACTGGTCGTAGACGCCGGTAAATTCACTCGCATGACCGTAGAAGTGCCAGTTGATGCCATCCGAGTAAGCCAGCAGATCGTTGTCGAGCAGCCGTTGAAAAAACGGCCCGGGCGGCAAGGCCATGGGGGCCATGATCACCCGGGCGGGCATCGTCAGGCCCGGAGCGTTGGCCACGATGAGTTGGGCCTGGCCGGTGCGTAGTCCGGCCGCGATGGCCTTAAAGTAGGCCGAGTAGGCCTCGGCATTGTCGTCGCCGAAACCGATGTCGGGTTCGTTGTCGATTTCCCAGGCATCAACGAGGTCGCCGTAGGTGACTGCAAGTTGTCGGCCGCGTTCCCAAACCTCGCGCAGATCCAACGGTAGCCGGTGGCCGCGCCCCGCCCGCACACCCGCCAGCCAGGATTCAGGCCCCCAGCGAACCAATGCGCACAACAGATATCCTCGGCCGCGTAATGCCGTCAGTGCCGACCTGCGCGTCCCGACCGACACGACAGTGCGGCTGGCGACCAGCGGATGTTCATCAAGCGCGGTCGGAGCGAGACGCACCGATGAGTTTTCAAGCTGACGAAGTCGCAGCCATTGCCCGGGGGCGACCGTCGGGGATAATCGAGTAACCAACTCCTCCGGCGCAACTCCGGTGTCATACCCGCCGGCCGTCAGACAGCCGGTCAGGCAAAGTATAAGCCAGCACCCACGAAGCAGCCGGAAGGCATTCACGGGGTCGCGGACTTGGCCGTCGGCGCGGCAGGGAGGTTTTGCACCATGGTCCGGATTTGTATGCGCCCCCCCTCCTGCTTGATCAACAAAATGGTGCGAGCTCCCGACCAGGCCTCGGTCCATCCATTAAAGATGACCTTGGCGTTGCCGGCATCATCATTACGGGCGATACCCACGTGAAAACGGCCCACCGAGCCGTCGGGCGTGTCGACCTGCGGGTAAGCCACCGCGGCCTGCGGACCGGGAGGGATCGCTCCTTCAAACGCGCCAAATTTACCGAGGAGTTTGACGCCGCTGAAATTGATCACCCGGAGGCTGTGCCCGGGGAAGGTTTTGAGGCTGTCATCCACCGCCACCACACCGGGCCGACCGTTCGCGTCGGGAGCAAAAAATACCAGTGCACGATCCGGCCCGCCGGCCGGCCAGGCGACTTGCACGACGGGTTGATAAGTGGTCAGTCCGGTCTTGGGATCGGTTTGCTTGGTGCCAAATACCAGCGGTGCGGAAATCGACTTGGGCTTGATCGGCGCGGAACGACGCACCACTGGAATCGTCACCAGTTCAGCCTCGGTGGCCGAGCCCAGGTAATACAACTGATCACGTCCGGTAAAGTCAGCCAGCGCTACCAACTCAAAGCTCGGGCCCTGATCTTCGCTCGATTCGGCACGAACCGACGAGACGCAGGCCACTAGGCAGGCGGTAATGGCAAAAAACACCGGCGCGAGGCTCCGGCTTAAATATCGTCGGAGGTGAGCCATCGGAAGGAAGTGATTTTAAATTTACGGCCAAAGCTGCCGGTCGGCGTGATTTGATTGTCTGTCGGGTCGAGTGTCTCGGGAACGCGCTGCACGATGGCTTCACACCAGGCACGGCCTTGAATGGCACCGGTAACGGGGTTCTGTGAATCGCCGTAGGCGCGAACAAGGAAGGTATCGGAACGCGCCGTCAGGAACGGCGCGAGTTGGGCGACGAGATCCGCCTGGGTGACTGCCGCCGGTGCGTAGGCGAAGTCGGCGGAAAGCTTGGTGGTATCGTTGACTTTGGCGGTGCTGATAGCGCGGGCCAGCAGGCCGTCGTTAAGGAAATCGCTAATCGAGGCGAAGGGACGTCCGCGAGTCTTCAGCTCGGCCACGATGGCGTTAGCCAAATCGTTAACTTCGGTGGTGGTGAGCTGTCGTCCGCCGGTGGTGACACTATTGGCATCGGCGATGGGCAGCGCCGTGGTGACACTATTGGGCAGCGGCGCGTGCGTCATTTGCTGCGCGCCGTGAGTGAGTCGCAGAATAGTATTGTCCAGAGTCTGGGTGCCGGCCGCGCCTTCGAATTGCCAACCATTGATCTTGGCGCCGAGCACGGCTTTCCACGCGGCGACAGAGGTCGAGTTGAGATTAAATGCGCCTTGTAACAGCAGATATTTGGCGGCGTTTTCTTCTTTGCGCAGGTCGACGAGTGTCGGTGCAGTGCCGCTCTCCGGTGCATAGTAACGCAGGTAGCGACCGGGCAACGGCTGACCCGAGGCGAAGTCCCAGCTGAAGTTACGAGGGACGGTGGAAAAGTAGTATTGGTCAAACCAAGCGTTGGTTGCCCCACCCCACTTGTTGCCGAGGTCGGCGGGAGTGGCCCCCGCGAGATTGCGGAGCTCTCCGAGCGATACGGGTTCCTGACGCGGGAGGTCGAAGAGCACGATGTTGGTCAGGCCGGCGACAACCCCGTCGGCTGAGACCGTGGCATTGGTTTCGGCGTTGTTATTCCAAGTGCTGTCGAAGAAATCGGCGTCGAGAGTGGGCGCGCGCGGGTCCTTGCCCTGACTGGAGGCGTCAACGCTGGTCCAGTAGATGAGCTGGTCCTTAAAGTTGAAACCGTAGCCGTAGGAGTAGCCGGATTCGTTGTTAGCCTTGGCGGTGGCTGCTGTGTGGGTGATGTTGGGCTCGTAGGTCTGGATCAACGCACGGGTCGGCAGGTTGACGTAGAGCTCAACCTTGGGCTGTGGGGTAAGCGACGGAAGGTCGGCCGTGGGAATGGCGGTCGCGCCGGTTGCCTCGATGCCGGTGGCTAGGCTACCGCTGCTGCCGCCGTTGGTGAGTGTGGTGGAGCCGGAGACGGTCTTAATCTCGCCGGCCGCCCAAACCTGAGTCGGGCCAACGGTGATGCCGGCGGTGGTGATGAGGTTGCCGACGTTTACGACGTGCGAACCGCCGCCAGTCGTGTTGACGGTGATATTGAGGTCTCCGATATCGAGGCTGAGTGGCTGCCCGGCTACCATGGTGAAACGGGCTGCGTAGGGATTCCAGAGTTCGGCCTCGACGATATAGTTGAGAATGATTTCCGCACCACTGGTGCCGCCGAGAGAAAACCAGAAGCGCAGGCCAAACTCGCTCAATACCGGAGCGGCTGAAAACGCCGGGAATGAGGTGGCCGTGGACGGGGTTAATCCGGCGGCGGTGTAGTCGGCAACAAAACCGGTGGCGGGTGTGGTTACCCGGAAGTCGCGATAAGCGCGGACGGCGGCGCTGACGTTGTCGGCACCGGTCGGGTCGGAGAGATCGCGGCGCAAGCGACCATTGATCGTGTCCGTGAGCACCGCCTCGCTGAGCGGGGTGACAGCGTGGAAATTCTGGCGCACGACGATGGCCGAGGGTGCGTTGGTGACGACCTCAAGTTGCTTCAGGCTTTGAATCTTGGGCAGTTCGTTAACTGCGGTGGCTGCGTCGGGATCGAAGGAGCCAAAGACATTTTCCAAGCGCGGGCGGGGCAGCTGGAGTTGATTGAGCCGGGCTTTTTTGGCGCTGGCGGCTGCCGCCCAATCGTCGCCGGGTTCGGCTCCGGTATTGTCGTAGGCAATGGCAGCCGTGGTCTGGAGTGGATCGATCAGGCTGGCACTGGCTTTTACGCCCTCGTCGCCGACCCAGTAGGCGTAGTGCCCGATAACGGCGGCGGTGCTGATGCCTGGAATGGCTCCAGCGGGCACTGTGACATTCTGTTTGGCAACTCGAACGCGCTCAGCATCAAGAGTCACGGTGTTGTTACCGAGCAGAAAAACTTGATTGGCGGTATCGTCCACCGGATAGGTGCCAGCGGATGGCGCGAGTGCATTAGCAGGGGTGACCGTAAGCGGGGCGATCTCGTTTCCGCTGATCAACCAAGAGTCCGGTGTGCCGGTGGTGTTGCTGGTTTTCCACACCCCGGTCAGGTAGGGTTGATTGAGGGTGGCAGTGCTGGTGATCTCAGCCCGAGCGGTGACTCGCTTGTCGTCGCCTGCGTGATTCTGTAATTGACCGACAGCGAGGTTCAGAGCACCGAGCGCATTTTGCCGCGCCCGATTAATTTGCTGCGCGTTATCGGCCACACGGGTCTCCACCCGGGTCGTGGAAGAAATGGTCACGACGATCAACACCAGAAAGGCGATCAGCGAGATGGTGATGAGCAGGGCGAAGCCGTTGTTCAGATTTCTTGATGTCAAGGGTAAGGATCGTGGGGCGGGCATGAACAGATAAGAGACAGTTTTAAGAGGCCAAAAAAAAGACCTGCCATGAGACAGGTCTGGCACGCCGAAGGGGGCGCAGTGCGGAGTTAAAGAGCCGTCGCCTTCAGATCTATGCGACGGGTGTAGACGTTCGAGTTTTGGATCACAATCTCCCACCACGTCCCGGGCACCGGGTTGCCATTTTCCTTGGCGTCAAGCAGACGAACGCCTTCAGGGGTGATCACCCGGATCATGATTTCAGCAACCGTCGGAAATGCTGGCGTGGTGTTCGCCACGGTGAGGCCGGTTCCCGGGTCAGTGAGGTTTTTTGCGGTCGTGGCCGCAAAGGCATAACTGCCCACCGCCCCGCCGCCCCGGCGATCAACCGGGAAAACTTCCGCATTTTTTCCCGTGGTGGAATCAAGTGCGAAAAGGCGAACGCCAAAATCCACGACACCATTGGCAATCACCTGATCTACATTGGGACTGCGTAGATTTGCAACCGCCCCGACGCTGGTTGCTGTCGGCGAATTATAGCCGCCGGTTTGATAAAGGTTATAACCAGCCGTGAAGGTAGCGTCCGGATAAACCTCCGAGCGAAACAACTGATAGGAAAATTGCGTATTGGTGGCAGCCGTGCTGCCTACTTTTTTTCTGATAATTTGATACGCTACCGCGCGAGGTGCCGAAATAGTCGTGGGGTCTCCGGCGGTATTCAGCCCAGAGGGTATCGTTAAAAAACGAAGCCACACACCAGCCAGACCAAAACGATAATCGGTCAAGTTCAAACCGGCCGGCGACAACCGGACGCTGTCGTTGATATCGGTATCTGCCAGATCGGCTGCGGGTTTGCCGGTGGCGGGCCAGGATTGGGAAGCCACGCCAGTGACGGGCTCGGCGGTCTGAACACTGGCAGCCATCCAAACGTCCGAGGTGTTTTTCAGAATGGCTCCCTGCAGGTCCTGGGAGATTTGGTCCAGAACCAGACGGGCCTGATTACCGGTTGAGAGTGTGCCGGAGGTGCGGTTCCAGTTGGTCAGCACCGTGGTCACGATGTTGATCATCAGGGTGACCAGCAATGCAGTCACTCCGATTGCAACCAGCAGTTCGATGATCGTAAAACCTTTGCGTGAAGAGGGATACATGCGGGGTAAGGTTTAGCGGGTGATGGCTGCAGGAATAACCATGACACTTTGTTGAGTGGTGTCAGTGAAGGGCTGGCCGTCCGGAGTATAACCCGGCCAGCGCAAGGTTATGGTGAAGGCAAGAAACCCTGCGGTCGTATCGTTGGTCGCGGGCGACAAAGTCGTGTTGCGGGTCAACGTAATGACGAAGAATTTTTGGGCATCGCGCTCATCGGCAGTTGAGCCATTTCCGTTTTGGTCGGTGATTGCATTGCCTAATGAGTCAAGACCCCAGATCGCAGTATTGTCGGCTGTATTGTCCTGACCAATGCGCTGGCCGGTGCGGTCTGCGACCAACTTCGTGTTGGAATTGATGAAATTTACAACGTTGTTGAAGCCCGCACCCTGCAATTGACTTTGGATCGCCGCGACGACTCTTGATGCGTCGTCAAAGTCGCGAACGTCGGCGACGGTTTTATTGATCGGACCGAGTAGGCCGATTACACTGACAATGGCTATCGCAAAGATGCCGACGGCCACCACCACCTCGATCAAGGAGAACCCGCGGCGGAAGAAACAGCTGGGGCGATTGTTATTAGAAACCGGATGCATCGTTGATAGGGGTTAAAACACCATAACTGCTGATCACCGCACCTCGAACCAACGCCGGTGTGATGAATTTTAGTTTTAAATTGGACGGATCTGACGGGTCGATTTCGGCCGGAGACAGAACCAACTGGGAACTTGAACCAGCCCCGCTGGAGAGTTTGGCACCACGCGAATCCAGAACCAGCACCACCGCATAGCTTCCTGGATAACTGGTGGTTTCGTCTGAATATTTTAACGTCAGGGGCGAACTGACGGTTACATTTTGCGAAGTCTTGTAGGCTGCATCGATACTGGATACCTGACCCGCGGCAGCAGAGGGCACGAGATAGATACCAGACGGAAGCGTGATTTCATCGCCGATGACAATCCATTGGCTGTCGGCGGTATTGCGTGTCGCGATCACGAATGAGCGCAGATAGCGTTGTTGGTCGAACGATGTGCCACTATCGACATTGACCAGCAATGCAGCCTTGCGACCGGCCAGCGCAGCCTGTCCGCGCACGGCAGAGGCCAAGCTCTGGAGTGTGCCTTGGGCCCCTTGAAGTGCATTTGCCTTGTCGCCGCCGCTGAATGCCAGACCAATACCGCTAGCCAGCACGGCTATAAGGCCAATAACGACCAGCAGCTCGATCAGCGTAAATGCTTTGGTTGATTTTGAGTTAAACATCGAAATGGATCACCAGCTGGTAACAATGTTCTTCTTAACATCGGTCGAAGAGGCGCCGCCCTTGCCTGCGGAGTAAAACACCACGCCGGCACTCACCCCGCCGGTCGGAAGATCCGGAGCTGCGCTTGCCGTATCCTCGATACCCTTTACAGTGACGAAGGCGCCATCGGTCGTATTGATTATACCATCGCCGTTGGTGTCGGTATAGACCGCGATTTCAGTATTACCAAACCCATCCACAATCTTGTCCTTGGCCAGATTCATATCTGAATCCGCAATGGAGAGGAAACTTAGACCTTTTTTATTACCTGAAGGTGAGGTGGCCGGTTTCGAGCCATCAAGATTCCGACCGGTAAGCCCCCCTGAGAATTTAATGGAGTCGATTTTATTACTGGTGTGCAGCACTGGGTAGTAGCCGTATTCCTGTTTAAACAATCCCATCGCAGTCGACCACTGGCTGAACTGGGCCTTGGTGGTCGCTTTTTTGGCGGCAATTTTAACGGCACCAACGGTTGGAATAATAATGCCTGCCAAAATACCGATAATGGCAATCACGGTCAGTAGCTCGATCAGGGTGAAGGCTTGATTCTTTTTCATTATATAAAATTCCGATTATTTGTTCGTGTAGATATTATCAGCCGCGCCGGTGTCCGTTGAGGCAGACGACTGAACGATACCAGTATTGCTATCGACCAATGCACTTACAGTGCTGGCCGTGCCATAGGATTTACCATCGGGGCCCATGCTAAATAAAACATAGGAAGGGTTCTTCCATGGCGTAACCGCGGGAGAAGCCGGCGAAGTCCGATTATAAATATACAAATAATCACGTCCCCAAGGATCTTGCACGGTGGGGCTGGTCGCCGTGCTGAGGGTCAATTTCGCCGATTCAATGAATTTTTTGCCGTTGATACCAGTGGTGCCGGTCGGTCCACGTTTGCCAAGCAGGGAATCCAGCATCTCGGCATTGGAAGCAGTCCGGGGATAGTCCCCATATTGCATTTTGTAGGCCTCAAGCGACTGGGATAGTGCGCCCAACTCAGCCTTGGCCTGACCGATCGCGGCGCGTTCATTGACGCCTTTGACCACGCCGAAAGTGATGGCTGAAAGGATGCCGATAATGGCGATCACGGTCAGCAACTCAATCAATGTGAATGCACGTTGGGAAGCGGGCTCGGAGTTCGACTTACTGGGGTTGGCGTCCACTGGACACGACCGCAGGGATTGGGCGGTTAACGAAAGCATAGGGGATTGATATACGAAACGCGTGACCGTGGTTTGTGCAACGAGAAAAGCCTGATCCTCAGTCGCCCGAATCAAAAGCCGGCACCGTCCTGTTTGACGGTGCCGGCCTGTAGATTTCACCAAGCTTCGCGACGACTCCCGTCGCGATTGATCAATCTTCGCTCTTTTGCAGAGCGGCGATGACCGAAAAATCCTCCAATGTCGTGGTGTCACCCGTTACGGTGCCGCCATTGGCGATTTCCTTGAGGATACGACGCATGATCTTGCCGGAACGTGTCTTGGGCAGACCGGCGGCAAAGCGAACCTGGTCAGGCCGGGCCAAGGCACCGATTTCACGGGCCACATGCTTGCGTAACTCGTCCTTGAGGGCATCGCTAGACTCAAAGCCGTTCTTGAGGGTCACGAAGACGACCAACGACTGGCCCTTGAGCTCGTCGGGTTTACCCACGGCGGCGGCCTCGGCCACCGAAGGATGGGAAACCAAGGCGCTCTCCACCTCGGCGGTGCCGATACGGTGCCCAGAAATGTTGAGCACGTCGTCAGTGCGGCCGATAATCCAGTAATATCCGTCCTTGTCCTGCTGAACACCGTCACCGGTTAGGTAAAGGCCGGGGTATTCGGCAAAGTAGGTGTTCTTAAAACGTTCATCGTCGCCCCAAAGGGTGCGCAGCATGGAGGGCCAGGGCTTGGTGATGACCATCTTGCCGCTGGTGCCCTTCGGGACTTCCTTGCCTTTTTCATCCAGGATTTTCGGCGCGATGCCAAAGAACGGCAGGGTCGCCGAACCGGGTTTGCAGGGCGTGACGCCGGGCAACGGGGTGATCATAATGGAGCCGGTCTCAGTCTGCCACCAGGTGTCGACAATCGGACAGCGCCCCTTGCCGATCATACGGTGATACCAGTGCCAGGCCTCGGGGTTGATGGGCTCCCCGACCGAGCCGAGCAGGCGAAGTGAGTCGAGGCGATGCTTGAGCACATAATTGTCGCCCCAACGCATGAAGGCGCGAATTGCGGTCGGAGCGGTGTAGAGAATGGTCAGACCATGACGGTCGATCATTTCCCAGAAGCGGTCGGGCTCGGGCTGGTTGGGCGCGCCCTCATAGAGGAACACCGTAGAGCCGTTGGAGAGTAGGCCATAGACAACGTAGCTGTGACCGGTGATCCAGCCGATGTCGGCGGAACAGAAATAACGGTCGTTTTCCTTAAGATCGAAAACGTAGTGCGAACTGAGCTTCGCGCCGAGCAAGTAGCCGGCACTGGTATGAAGAACACCCTTGGGTTTGCCGGTTGAGCCGGAGGTATAGAGAATAAACAGCGGATGTTCGGAATCGAAGGCCTTGGCCTTGTGCTGATTGGGAGCGCCTTCCCAAGCGTCATGCCACCAAACGTCGCGGCCGGGGGTCATCTTGACGTCGTTGCCGCAGCGCTTGAGCACCAGCACGGTTTGGACACTCGGAGTGCCCTCGAGGGCGCGGTCCACCGTGTTCTTGAGTTCGACCACCTTGCCACGGCGCCATCCACCGTCAGCGGTGATGACGACCTTGGCTTGGCAGTCGTTGACGCGATCCTTGATGGATTCGGAACTGAAACCACCAAAGATCACCGTATGAATCGCGCCGACTCGCGCACAGGCCAGCATGGCAATGACCGCCTCGGGCACCATTGGCATGTAGATGGCAACGCGGTCGCCCTTTTTGACGCCCATGTTCTCGAACACATGCGCCAGACGGCAGACATGGAAATGCAGCTGACGGTAAGTGATCGTGCGCACATCACCGGGTTCGCCCTCAAAAATGATGGCAGCTTTGTTTTCCCGGGCAGTGCCGAGATGCCGGTCCAGACAGTTCTCGGCAACATTCAGCGTGCCTCCGGTGAACCATTTGGCATGGGGTGCCTTCCATGTGAGGACTTTTTTAAAGGGGCGGCGCCAGACAAGATGCTCTTGCGCCTGACGTTTCCAGAACGCGTCTGGAGAGTTGACAGATTCGGCGTAGAGTTTTTTATAAGCAGCCATACTGCCAAGGTTTGCTTGGCGTTGGAACTCGGTCGATGGCTTGAAAACTCGCTTTGTGCGGGATACAGCAGACGTCATAAGGTCGATTACTTTGGGTGGCTAGGGTTACGGGGTTCGGACTATTTGCCGTTTAGGCAACTCTTACAGTCCAAACACCTTATTCCGCCCCAAGGATTCAGCGTCAAGTCACGACCGGCACCAAATCGATAATCAGTTCTGATTCCTGTCATAATTTTCCAAGCTACATGTCCAATCCAGTCCATCCTACCTCCCCTGCAACGAACGAGACACCGTCGTCGTCCACAGACGAAAATGTCCAGCAGGACAACACCATCCAAGTCTCCGGCGTGCTCGACATCGATACCGGCAAGGGCGGCAACGGCCAGCTGCTCGATCTGACCAAAAACGGCAAACGCCGGCCAACCGATACTTTTGTGCCGAAGGAGCTCATCCGTCGTTTCAAGCTCAAAACCGGTAGCAGCATCACCGGCACAGCCTTCCCCGCGGAAGGCCGTTTTCTTAATCCTAAGATGCGCTTCATCGAGACCGTTGATGGCATCCCGTTGGAGGAACGCCGCGCCGTCATCGAGTTTACCCAGCTCACCACCATTTCCCCCGAGGAACAGCTCAAGCTCGAGCTGCCCAAGGACGCGCCGCTGACAACTCGCGCCGTCGATCTGTTCTGCCCGATTGGCAAAGGCACCCGCGGTCTCATCGTCGCACCGCCTCGCACCGGCAAGACCACCCTGCTGCGCGATATGGCGCTGGGAGTCATCGGCAACCACCCCGAGTGCATAGTCATGATTCTGCTGGTCGACGAGCGCCCCGAGGAGGTCACCGATTTCCGACGCAGCGTCCCGGCCGAGGTCTGGGCCTCGTCCAACGACGAGAGCGTCGAGAGCCACGTGCGCATCGCCGATCTCTGCATCGAACGCGCCAAACGCCTCGTCGAGGCCGGCAAGGACGTCGTGCTCTTCATCGACTCGATCACCCGCCTTTCCCGCGCCCACAACACCCAACGCAACTCCGGTCGCACCGGCTCCGGCGGTCTGGATGTGCGTGCACTCGAAAAGCCCCGTCAACTCTTTGCCGCCGCGCGCAAAACCGAGGAAGCCGGCAGCCTCACCATCGTCGCCTCCGTGCTCGTAGAGACCGGCAGCCGTATGGACGACATCATCTTCCAAGAGTTCAAGGGCACCGGCAACATGGAGCTCGTGCTCGACCGCAAGGCCGCCGAGATGCGCCTCTGGCCCGCTATCAACATCGCGTCCTCCGGCACCCGCCGTGAAGAGCTGCTGATCGACCCCAAGGATCTTGATGGCATCCACTTCTTCCGCCGTGCACTCGTGCAGCAGAAGATCGAGGACGCCACCGACACCATGATCGCCCGTCTCTCCAAGACCAAGACGAACGCGGAGTTCCTGAAACTCATCGCCCGCTGATCGAATCTTTTATCAACCGCCCCGATTAAGTTGGGGCGGTTTTTTTGCGTCCATTTCGTCGCGATCCGCCCTGCCCTGCGCTTCCGCGCTTGAACCCCGCCCCTGTGCCCGTTTCGCTCTACCGTTTGCCATCATGTCTCTGCTTCCTTTTTCCAGCCAACTGATCGCCGACGTCGGCATTTCCCTCGGTGACGAGGGCAAGGGCCGCCTCATTCCCGAGGTCGTGCACGAGCTCCGTGACTCCGCCTCGCCCGTCAGTGTCGTGATCAAGATCAATGGTGGGGCCAACTCCGGCCACACCGCCGCCGGCATCAAACTCAACCTGCTGCCCTCCGGCGTGGTCGAACGCGAGATCACTCACCTGGCCATCGGCAGCGGCGTCGTCGCCGACCCGCGCAAGGTCTGGTGGGAAGCCCAGCCCCTCGAAGCCAAAGGCTTTAACGTGCTCGCCCGTCTGCTGATCGACGAACGCACCATGGTGTCCGATTTCACTCACCGTCTGCTCGACCTCGCGTGGGAAGACTACCGCGTCAACATCCTCAAGGAGGAGCCCCGCGGCTCCACCGGCCGCGGCATCACCCCTGCCTACACCGATGAGGTCGGCCAGTGGCAGATCACCTACGCCGACTTCCTCGGCGGACCGAATTTCTTCGCCCGCAAACTCGCCCAACGCGCCGAACGTGCGCTGCGCACCATTCAGCACGTTTGCCAGGTGATGCCCGAAGTCTTCGACGGCTTTTTCCAAAAACTCGGCGAAGCCGAGCGCCGCGCCAACACCGAGGCCATCGCTCTTGGCATCTTCAAGGAAAGCGACTTCGACTTCACTGTTTTCCGCGGCGAAGGCCCCTTCTCGCTTAACATAGAGAAACTCACCGCGACCTATTGGGAAGCCGGTCAGCGCCTGATCAAAAACATTGGCGAGGTTCGCGAACTTGTTCTCGGCGAAGTCCGCGCCGGCCGCACCATCATCGGCGAGTTCGGCCAGGCTTACTGGCTCGACAAACGCCACGGCTATTCACCCAACGTCACCGCGTCGCACACCTTCACGCCCGAGTTCTTCGAGAGCGCCGGCATTCCCGTGCAGGCCATTCACACGTTCGGCGTGGCTAAGGCCTACGATACCAAGGTCGGCACCCACGTTTTCCTAACCGAGATGGACCACGCCCACCCGCTGGCGAACCTCCTCAAAAAACTCGAGTTTGGCTCCACCACCGGCCGCCAACGCATGGTCGGTTGGTATGACGCCGTGGAAAAGGGCGACGCCCTCCGTTACGGTGGTTTCCAAGACCTCATGATCAACAAGGTCGACGCCCTCACCCACAGCGGTGAGTGGAACGGCGACCTGCTCATCTGCGTCGCCTACGAGGACGCCAACGGCAAACGCTACCATCACGTCCCCCGCAACGACGCCCTGCGCAAAACCCTCAAGCCCGTCTACACCAGCCACCCCGGCTGGACCGAAGACGTGTCCGCCGTCCGCAGCTTTGCCGAGCTCCCCGTCAACGCGCAGCGCTACGTCGCCGCGATGGTCAAGGCACTCGTCGCTGTCGCCTTCCACGGTGAGTCCCTGCCCGCCGACGACAAGCTCCCCAATCTGCGCTATCTCGGCGTCGGCCCCGAGCCGTCCCAGATCATCAAGGACGTCCCGTCGACGGCTGAACTCCTGAAGTTCTAAGCCGTCCGCCTGGCTCCACCCCCGTTCCCCATCCTCATGATTAGCTTTGGCATCGTCGGCACCGGATGGAGAACCGAGTTTTTTCTGCGTATTACGCAGGCCTGCCCCGAGCGGTTTTCAGTGGTTGGCCTGGTCGGTCGAGACCACGCCAAAACGGAAACGGTCGCGCGGCGTTTTGGTGTGCCCGCGTTTTCCTCGATTGAGGATATGGTGCGCCAAGGTAAACCGCTGTTTGTGGTTTCGAGCGTCAGTTGGGATGCCAACCCCGATGTCATCACCCGCCTCGTGGCCCTCGGTATGCCCGTGCTGTCTGAGACGCCTCCGGCGACCTCGATCGCCGAGATGGATCAGCTCTGCCAATTCGTTCGCGACGGTGCCAAGATTCAGGTTGCCGAGCAGTATTTCCTGCAACCGCACCACGCCGCCCGACTCGCTTTTATCCAAAGCGGAAAACTCGGCCGCGTCAGCCAAGCTCAGGTCTCCGTCGCGCACGGCTACCACGGCGTCAGCTTGATTCGCCGCATGCTCGGCATCGGCTTCGAAAACGCGACCATCCACGCCAACAACTACAAATCACCCATCGTCAAAGGCCCGGGCCGCAGCGGTCTTCCCGAGTCTGAGGAAATCGTCGAGTCGGAGCAGACCATCGCCCACCTCGATTTTGGTGATCGCCTCGGCGTGTTTGATTTCACCGGCCGCCAGTATTTCGCCCAGATCCGCGATCCTCGAGTGCTGGTGCGTGGCGAACGCGGTGAACTGGCCAATGACAGCGCGGTATACTTGAAAGACTTCGTCACGCCGATCCGAGTAAACTTCACCCGCCACGCCGCCGGTCTTGGCGGTAACCTCGAGGGACACTACCTTAAAGGTATTCAGGCCGGCGAAGACTGGGTTTATCGCAACCCCTTTGAGCCTGCCCGCCTCTTCGACGACGAAATCGCCATGGCCGACTGCCTATTCAGGATGGCCGAACACGCCCAAGGCGGTCCGGACTTTTACTCCCTCGCCGAAGCCTGCCAAGACCGCTACCTCGACATCGTGATCGACCAAGCCGCCGAAACCGGCCAGCGCATCACCACCACGACCCAATCGTGGGCTTTAAACTGAGCTAAAACGCGCGATTATTCCCTCCGGAAAAAGCCGAGACCGGGTAAATCGCGGAATAGTCTGCCGCGCACCCTTGACTCCCCACCCATGGAACTTAGCCTGCGCCGCTTCATAACTGCATGGCCCAAGACCTGAAAGACACTCTCCAGCTCCCTAAGACCGATTTCCCAATGCGGGCCAATCTCCCCGCCCGCGAGCCCGGACGCCTCGCCCACTGGGAGAAACTGGACCTGTATCAGGCCATCCAGCGCAAGAACGCCAACAGTGCTGTTTACACCCTGCACGACGGTCCTCCGTTCACCAATGGCGACGTGCACATCGGCACCGCGCTGAACAAGACCCTCAAGGACATCACCCTTCGCTACAAGTCGCTCCGCGGCTACCGCACACCCTACGTGCCCGGCTGGGATTGCCACGGCCTGCCTATCGAGCAAAAGGTCACCCAACAAATCCGCGCAGAGGGTGTCACTGTCTCCACCGCCGAACTTCGCGCCCGTTGCGACGCCTTCTCCGAAGGTTGGATCAAGACCCAGCGCGAACAGTTCAAGCGCCTCGGTGTGCAAGCCGACTGGGCCAACGAATACAAGACCAAGGCCCCGGCCTACGAGGCCGACATCATCCGCACCTTCTCGGCGTTTGTGGACAAGGGTCTCGTCTATCGCTCCAAGAAACCCGTTTACTGGTCCATCCCGTTTGAGACCGCTCTCGCTGAGGCCGAAATCGAATACAAGGACCACACCTCGATCGCCATCTGGGTAAAGTTCCCGATCTCCGCCGAGGAAGCCGCCAAGGCCGGCCTGCCAACCGACAAACCCCTCTCCATCGTCATCTGGACGACCACGCCCTGGACCATCCCGGCCAACCTCGCGGTAGCCGTGCATCCGGAAGTCGAATACACCACCGCCGACCTCGGCGAAGAACGCATCATCGTTGCCAAGGCCTTGCTCCCGCAGGTGCTCGCCTCCGCCAAGATCGAGAACGCCGCCGAAGGAACTACCTTCAAGGGCCAGACCCTCGAAAACCTCCAGCCGCGCCACCCGTTCATCGATCGCGCCGCGCCGATCGTGCTCGCCGATTACGTCACCACCGAAAGCGGCACCGGCTGCGTGCATACCGCGCCCGGCCACGGTGCTGAGGACTATCTCACCGGCCTCAAATACAAGCTCGATATTTACTGCCCAGTTGGCGACGACGGTCGCTACCTCGACGACGGCAAGGTGCCCGCTGATCTCGTCGGTATCTCCTGCCTCGAGTCGCTCGAAGACATCGCCGCCAAGAAGCCCTCGCCGGCCAATCTCGCGGTCCTCAAGAAACTCGCCGAGTCCGGTAACTTGCTAGCCAAGGCCAAGTATTCGCACAGCTACCCGCACTGCTGGCGCTCCAAAACCCCCATCATTTTCCGCGCGGTCGACCAGTGGTTCGTCTCGCTCGATCAAGCCGGCGTGCGCACCACCGCCCTCGAATCCATCGGCGGCGTGCAATGGATCCCCACCTGGGGTCAGGCCCGTATCAAGGGCGCCGTTGAATCCCGTCCCGACTGGTGCATCAGCCGCCAGCGCTCTTGGGGCGTGCCGATCATCGCGTTCTACGGTCCGGACAAGACTGCCTACATCGATGCAGGCGTGATCCGCGCAGTAGCCGACAAGGTCGCCACCCGTGGCACCAACTTCTGGTATGACGCCCCCGTCACCGAGATCCTGGATGGCGTCACCCTGCCCTCCGGCTGGCCCGCCGCCGCCGAGCTCACCTGTGGCCGTGATACGCTCGACGTCTGGATCGACTCCGGTTCGTCCCACGCAGCCGTGCTCGCCAACGGTCAGGGCAATACCACCTGGCCCGCCGATCTCTACCTCGAAGGCTCCGACCAGCATCGCGGCTGGTTCCAGTCCTCGCTCTGGACCTCAATCATCTCCAGGGGCGCCGCGCCCTACAAAGCCGTGCTCACCCATGGTTTCATCGTCGGCGAAGACGGCAAAAAGATTTCCAAGTCCGGTCAATACGAGAAGCCCCCGACTTCGGACAACTTCATCAAACAATACGGCGCCGACGTTATCCGTCTCTGGATCGCCTCGCAGGACTTCACCCAGGACATCACCCTCTCTGAAAAGATCCTGAACAATGCGTCCGAGGCTTATCGCGCCTTCCGCAACGCCTTCCGTTATCAGCTTTCCACTCTGTTCGATTTCGACGCCGTCGCCGACGCAGTGCCGCTCGACCAGATGGATACGCTCGACCGCTGGGCACTGCATCAGACCGACGTGCTGCTCAAGGGCTGCACCGAAGCGTATGACGCCTACGAATACCATCGCGTGATTCAACTCTGCAGCCAGTTCTGCGCAGTCACCCTCTCGGCCGTCTACCACGACGTCCTTAAGGACCGCCTCTACACACTCGGCACCAACAACCCGCTGCGCCGTTCCTCGCAGACCGCGATCCACCACATCTTCCGCACCCTCGTGCGCATCCTTGCTCCGGTGATCACCTTCACCGCCGACGAAGCTTGGTCCTTCCACACCGAGAATCAGGAATTCGCCAGCGACTGCATTCACCTGCAGGACTGGCCCGTCGCAATCGAAGGCTGGAACGACGCGACCATCGAAGCCGACATCGCCGGCCTGCTAAAGGTCCGCGCCCTGGTCAACGAGGCCATCGAACCCGCCCGCCAGGCTGGCCACATCGGCAAGTCGCTCGACGCCGCCATCACCCTTTCCGCTCCTTCCGGCGATCCGTTGCTGCTCCTCTTGGAGAAACACCGCGATTTCCTGCCCGAACTTTTGATCGTGTCGCATGTCACCATCATCCCCGCCGACTCCGGCGAGGCACTGACGGTTACGGTGCAACACTGTCAGGAACTCGGTTACGTCCGTTGTCCGCGTTGCTGGCGCTGGGTTCCCGTCCTTGAGGCGGGCCCGCACGGCGACCTTTGCACCCGTTGCACGGAGGCCCTCGACGCGTAACCGCCACCTTCAGCTTTCTACCCAAAACTACCATGGCCAAAAAAACCAAGAAACCCACCCCGGCCCCGAAGAACAAAAAGTCCACACCCACCAAGGCGAAAGCCAAGGTCGCGGTGAAGCCCAAGCCGAAAGCAAAACCCGTTTCCAAGTCCAAACCCGCTCCAAAGGCCAAGGCGAAAGCCCCGGCCCACAAAGCCAAACCATCTCCGAAGGCGAAAGCCGTCACCAAGTCCAAACCCAAGCCAAAGGTTGCTCCCAAGCCACCGGCTAAGGTTGTTAAAAAATCTCCTGTGAAATCCTCTCCCGCAAAAGCCACCAAACCCGCACCCAAGGCCAAACCCGCCGTCAAGGCCCCTGTCGCCAAGGCCAAGCCTGCTGCCAAGACGAAGGCCCAACCTGCCGCCAAGGCGCCGGTTGAAAAACCGTCCAAGGGCGCCGCCAAATCAGCCAAGCCTGAGATTGCAAAAGCCGCTCCGGTCAAAGCCGCCCCGGCCGCCAGTCCGAAGGTCAAGGCCCGCGACTCCCTCCGCTCCAGCATTCTGGCGAAAAAAGGCATCAAGGCCGCCAAACCCGTCGCCTTCTCTCTCGATGAGGTTCGCGAAATCGCCAAAACGACCCAGGTCGAAAGCGACAACGCCGAGACCAGCGCCGCTCAAGCCAAGGCCGCCGCGGTCAAGGCCAAGCTCGCGGAAGCCGCCGCCAAACCGTCCGCACCCAATCACATCAAGACTGCTTCCCTCGCGGACATTCTCGGGTTTAATCCGACCGTCAAAAAGGCCAATCCGCACACCGACGTCGACGAGGTTCCTGAAAAGTTCCGCCGCTACTACAAGCTGCTGCTTGAACTGCGCGCCCATTTGACCGGCCAGCTCGACACCCACACTGAAGAGACCCTCAAGCGTTCCTCGAAGGACGACACCGGCGATCTCTCCAGCTATGGACAGCACATGGCCGACTCCGGCACCGACACCTTTGACCGTGATTTTGCCCTCTCCTTGGTTTCCTCCGAGCAGGAGGCACTTTCCGAGGTCGAGGCCGCCATCAAGCGCATCAAGGTCGGCACCTACGGCATCTGCGAAGTCACCGGAAAGCCCATCGCCCGCGACCGCCTGTTGGCGGTGCCCTTCACGCGTAACTCCGCCGAGGCCCAAAAGGAAATCGAAAAGACCCGTTACCGCGTTCGCGCCCAGTCCGGCCTCTTTGGTGAGCTCGGCGAGGAAGGAGCCACGATCAGCAGTGGCAGCGACGACGGCGACGACTAATAATCCCGCCGGTCCATCAAAGGGGGGCGCCGCTCAAGGCGCCCTTTTTTGATGCCAAACACCCGTCTACTCGACTGGACCATCACCCAATCCGCATGAGTTCACTGCCTGCCGAAGCCCCCGCCGAAACCACCGACACTGGAAAATCCTGGTGTAGTCGTTTGGCCGCCTACCGGACGCTCTGGGCCTTGTCCGTGCTGGTGTTTGTGCTGGACCAGATCAGTAAGGTCGCCATCGCCGCCCGCTTGCCTTTCGGCACCTACGGCGAGCCGGACGCCATCAACGTCATCGACGGTTTTTTCTATCTCGTGCACGTCGGCAACACCGGTGCCGCTTGGAGCCTGCTCGCCGGCAAGAGCCTGTTCCTCGCCGTGCTCGCCGCATTCACACTCGGGGCCATTTTCTTTTGGCGCCGCCAGCTCGGCCTGCACAATCGTATCGCTCAACTCGGCTTTGGTCTGCTCTGCGGCGGCATCGTCGGCAATCTGGTCGACCGTTTGATTCACGGTCACGTGATCGATTTTATCGACCTGCATTTTGGCACTTACGTCTACCCGACCTTTAATGTCGCCGATGCCGGCATCTGCATCGGCGTGGGCATTTATCTGATCCACAGCCTGCGCGAGCCAGCGGCGGCAGAGCCGCCGAAATCCTGAATCCTAAGTCAGAGGAGGAGCTCCGTAAGTTTGTAGTGACGCTCCAAGGACGAAGTCCAAGGCGTTGAGTGCGTGAAGCCGGAACGGCCTAATCCCGGCATTGCCGGTCTCGCGACCGCACTACAAACGGGACCGCCCTTAGGATTTAGCCGCTTAGAATTTAACGTGGAGTGAGCGGCTGCGCCGGCTCACTCCACGTTTGCGATTTGCTCGCGGATGCGTTCGAGCTCGTTCTTCAGCTCGATGACGTGACGCGACAGTTCCAGATCATTGGCCTTGCTGCCGATGGTGTGCACTTCGCGGCCGATTTCCTGCAGGATAAACTCGGATTTCCGGCCGATCTCGCCCTTTGATTTCAGGAGCGTAGTAAACTGGTCGAGATGACTGCGCAGTCGGGTGATTTCCTCGGTAATATCGCAGCGGTCGGCAAAAAGAGCCACTTCCTTGAGCACCCGTTCGTCCGCGAGATCAAACTCTAGACCGGCATCGCGCAACCGCTTCATCAGTTGGTCACGATAATTTGCCGGCACAAGCGGAGCGCGTTCGGCGATCGCAGCGACGTGGCCGGACAGCGTATTTAGCCGTGCGGTAAAGTCCGCCAGCAAGGCTTCGCCTTCTTTGCCACGCATGGAGACAAAAGCAGTCAGCGCCTCGCCGACCGCAGCCAACACTACATCGCGAACATCGTCCACCGCCGGAGCCGAGACCGACTTGCGATGGGAACTGGCAATCGCCCACAACAACTCGGTGCTCACCTCAAAGAATTCACCACGCGATTTGGACAAGACAGCCAGGCGTTCGAGCGAATTTTGCACCGCAACGTCATCCCAGGAAAGTCCAACCGCCCCGGCTTCACCGGTGAGTTCCATGGCCACGTGAATCTTGCCACGCGAGGCGACCTTGCGGACCTGGTCGGCGATATCCGTTTCGAGGTCGCCCCACTCCGCGGGCAGCTTCTGGGTGAGGTCCAGAGTCTTGCGATTCACGGAGCTCACTTGCACGCAGAGTGAATAAGAACCGAGCGCGGCCGTTGCGCGCCCAAAACCAGTCATACTTTTCATGTGTCGGTGGGATATTTAGGGAATAGCAAAGGAATCAAGCGGTGGACTGGCCCAGTAGTTTGGCAACTTGCTGAACGTCTTTATCACCGCGCCCGCTTAGATTGATGATCAAAATCTCGTCCTTGCGCATTTGCTTGGCGCGTTTGATGCCGTGGACGACGGCGTGCGATGATTCGAGTGCGGGGATGATACCCTCCATGCGAGAGAGCAGTTGGAAGGCTTCCAAGACCTCGTCGTCGCAGGCGTAGGCATAGCCGATACGGCCGATGTCGCGGTAGTAGGCGTGCTCGGGTCCGATCGCGGCGTAGTCGAGTCCGGCGCTGACCGAGTGGGTCAATTCGATTTGACCATCCGAATCCTGCAAAATGTAGGTCTTGCTGCCTTGCAGCACGCCGAGTTTGCCGCCTTCGAAACGCGCGGCGTGCTCACCGCGTTTGATGCCGTGACCACCGGCCTCGACTCCAATCATACGAACGGACTCGTCCTTTAAGAACTCAAAGAAAAAGCCAATGGCATTGGAACCTCCGCCAACGCAGGCAATCATCTCGTCGGGCAGACGCCCTTCGGCGGCCATGATTTGCTCACGGACTTCCTTGCCGATCACGCGGTGGAAATCGCGAACCATCATCGGATACGGATGCGCACCAAGTGCGGAGCCTAAAATGTAGTGAGTCTCACGAACATTGGTGACCCAATCGCGCATGGCCTCGTTGACGGCCTCCTTGAGGGTTTTTTGACCGGCCTCGACGCCGCGAACTTCGGCGCCCATTAGGCGCATGCGGAAGACGTTCAATGCCTGACGCTCCATGTCGACCGCGCCCATGTAGATGACGCACTCAAGGCCGAACTTCGCGCAGACCGCCGCAGTGGCCACGCCGTGCTGGCCGGCGCCGGTCTCGGCGATGATGCGCTTCTTGCCCATACGGCGGGCAAGGATGGCCTGGCCGATGGCATTGTTGATCTTGTGAGCCCCGGTATGGAGCAGATCTTCGCGCTTGAGATAGATTTTGGCACCGCCGCAGTGCTCAGTCAGGCGGGCGGCGTGATAAAGTCCGGTGGGACGTCCGGCAAACTCCTTCAACTCGCGGCGCAGTTCCTCGATGAACTCGGGGTCTTTTTGCGCAGCCTCGTAGGCGGTCGTCAGCTCGGAGAGCGCAGTCATCAGGGTCTCGGGCACGTAAACCCCGCCAAACTGGCCAAAACGGCCATGGGCATCGGGCAACGAGGTGGGTGCGAAAGTAGCATCAGAGGTGGCGGCCATGGAAAAGAGAACAACTCATACGCCGATGCCCTCCGTGGCAAACGGGATTTGCACTGTCATGACTGGAACCGGCTCCGCGTTTCACCCAAGGCGGACGTTGCCTTGGGTAGTCATGGGCTTAAAATCGTATGCTGAAATCATGATTACCCTATCCCCCTACACTTTCGGCAGCATGTCCCTGGGCCGCAATCCGGCCGACGTCGTCACCGATCTCGCGGTGGCCCGTCGGGCACTTGAGGCCGGGGTTTCTTTTCACTCAAGTCCGACCTATAATAACGGATTCACCTTCATGGTGCTGCGCATGGCGTTTGACGCCGACCGATCCCTCGTGCCTCGCATGATCATCAAAATCCGCGACGGCTCTGTGCCGCTCATGCGATTTGAAGTCGAGGACTCCTGCCGCCGCCTCGGAATTGATTCCATCGACATCGCCCAGTTGACTTCGATGGATCCGCGGCCGGGCAATCTGGTTGATCAACTCTGCGCGGGCGACGGACCTCTCGTCGAAGAGTTGGCCTCACTGCGTCAGCGCGGACTCATTCGCGAAACCGTGCTCTACATGACCAAGGACAACTCCGATGCCGCGGTGGAGGCTGCCGCGCATGAACTCATCAATGGTGCGACCCTTTACTGGAACGTCCGGCAACGCGACTGCACCGCGGCAGCGTGGACCGCACTGCGTGAGCGTAACATCCCGACGCTGGCGCTCCGAACCCTCGGCGGCGGTCCGGCCGACAAACATGGTGCCACCAAGTCCGCCGCGGTCGATGAGTTGATCAAGGCAACCGGTTGTCGTCATGAGGCGAGTCTCGCGCTGCGTCTCGCCGCCAGTGAGCCGATGGTCAAAACCTCCATCGGCGGCACCGCATCACTGTCCCACCTTGAAGATTACCTTGCCGCCGGCACCGACCCGCAGCCGTTGGATGATTCGCACCGGCAGCAGGCTGAAAAAATCCAGCTGATGTAGTCGGAAAACGCCCTGCAGGCGGTTGGGATGCCCGGTCGGTTGAGGTTCCAAACATTTATTAAAGTTTATTTCTCGCAGTGGGATTTGAAACCGCGCTGTGCTGGTGGATATGCCGTTCTCCGCTTGTCGCACGTTTCTGTTTACCTGTTTCGCGTTCATCGCGATTGGCTCTCTCCACGCCCAAGGCACCTGGGCGGGCTACGTTTCCATCGATGCCGCCACCGGCAACGTGATCCTCGAAGACAAACCGGATGTGGTCAGCCCGCCAGCCAGCATGACGAAGCTCATGACGTTCGCCGTGGTGACCGATCAGTTGAAAACCGGCGCCATCTCCCTCGACACCATGGTAGATATTTCCCCCGAGGATGCCCGGATGGGCGGCACCCAAGTATTTCTTGATCCGCGCGAACATTTCACGATCGAGGAATTGATCCACGCCCTGATGATTCAATCTGCCAACGACGCCGCCCATGCCCTCGCCCGGGCTTCCGCTGGGTCGGTCGATGCGTTTGTAGAACTCATGAACGCCAAGGCGAAGGCGCTCGGTATGACCAATTCAGTTTTCCGCACCCCGCATGGTCTTCCTCCTTCCAGTCGCAAGGACGCGGATGGCGATCTGACCACTCCGCGAGACTTCGCGAAGCTCTGCATGTATCTGGTGCGAAAAACCAACGTGCTCGACTACGCAGCGGTCAAGGAGCGCGACTTCGGCCCAAACCGCAAGAACGGCCCGATGCACATGATCAATCACAACAAACTGCTCGGAACCGTCGCCGGTGTCGACGGCCTCAAAACCGGCTACACCCGCAGCGCCGGCTACTGCCTGAGCACCACGGCACAGCGCAACGGCAAGCGGGTGATTGTCGTCATCATGGGTGCGTTTGGAGCGGGTGGAAAAATCGACCTTGGCGTCGCCCGCGATCGCAAAGCCACCGAAATCCTGGACAAGAGCTTTGCCGCCCTGCCCGCCAACAGTCCGCCCTTTAAGGCCGAAAACCCGGTCTTTGCTGTTCCTCAAGCTGTCGCCCCGAACGCGGCCTTGGTCCCGGCTCCGGTTAAGCCCGAAGCCGTGCCGGCTTCGGCAGAGCCGGACGCACCGGCCAAAACGGAAGAGCCCGCGACGGTGAAGTTCGTATTCCCCCCAAAGTAAAGCGTGGTGTCCGATCGTAGGCAGCCTGCGTGCAGGCGCGTTGGATGCCATCCTTCTGGAACGGTTCTCGCGCCTGCGAGCAGGCGGCCTACCCAGATTCCGAGTCCCCTTGCTCTGGTTTATATTCAAGACCGGGCATCATCGTCGGTTTGAATTAATCGTGCGGTCACCTATCGTGTTCACCCATGAGTTCGGCGATTCCAACATTCAAAGGCCTGCTGCTCGATCTCGACGGCACCCTTTACGTCGGCGACTCCCTGCTGCCTGGTGCGTTGGAAGCAATCGACCGTATCCGCCAGCGAGATATTCCAATCCGATTCCTGACCAATACCACCAGCAAATCGAGCTCGGTCATTGTAGAGCATGCCCGGGATCTTGGTCTGGAGATTGATCCCGCCCACCTCTACACGCCGCCGCTGGTTGCCCGCGACGTTCTGCACAAAGCCGGACACCTGCGCTGTCATTTTCTGCTGAAGCCCGAGGTCATTGCTGAGCTCGACGGCATCAAACACGTGGACGACAAACCCGATGCGGTGGTGATTGGCGACATGGGCAATCTGTTCTCAGCCGACTGCCTCGACCATGCGCTGCGGTTCCTGCTCGATGGTGCGGCCTTCTATACCCTGGCGAGCAACCGCTACTTTCGCGCCGACGGTGGACTGCGACTCGATGTTGGAGCCTACGCTGCCGCGCTGGAATACGCGACCGGTCGCACCGCCACCTTGCTGGGAAAACCAGCCGGGCACTTCTTCACCACGGCTCTAGCCGACATGGGCATCGCTCCGGCAGATGCACTGATGGTCGGCGACGATATCGAGGGCGATGTGCACGGAGCACAGGCGGCCGGCATTCGCGGTGTGCTCGTGCGCACCGGAAAATTCAGGGAAAGCGATCTGGATCGCGGTGACGCCCCCGACGCGGTCATCGATTCGATCGCCGATCTGTAGCAGCATTTAAACCGCAGCAACCGCGGCGGCCAGACGTTCTCCGGATGCAATACAGGCAGTCAGGGCAACCCCGTCGCGGACATTGCCTCCGATAAAGACATCGGGGTTGTTGGTCTCACATTCGGTGATCGTATCCAAAAACCGATCATACCCGACGTTATACTGCGGGATGGCTTCAGGCCAGGTGTGTCGGCGGATGAAGACCGGCTCGCCTTCTACACCCAAAAGATCGGCCAGTTCACGTCGCACCAAACCCAACAACTGTTCATTCTCCATGCGCCCAAGTTCCGACCGCAACGCGCCGCCAACCATCACCGTCAGACCGACATGATCGTCCGGAGCCCGACGTTCGAAGAGCGTCGAAGAGAATAAAACCCCGAGCACACTGCGTCGCTCAATCGGCGGCACCAACAGACCAAAGCCGTCCAACGGGTGTTTCACCTGATCACGACGGTAACCAAGGTAGAGGGAAGTAACCGCCGGATATTCAACGCCGTTCAAACGCGCCAACGGATGTTCGCCGGCGTTGCCGATGGTCAGACGGGCAAGGGCAGACGCGGGCAAAGCCAACACAACCGCGCCATAATCGCCACTGAAGCTTTGACCATCGCGACTCCATTGCAACTGACAGGGCTTGCTCTGAGTGATTCCGGTTACCCGGGCCCCGAGTTCAATGCTCCCTTTGGTCAGGGCCGCAGCCAAGGCCTCCGGGAGTAAAGCGAGCCCTTCATCAAAAGAGATGATCCGGGGCGGTCCCTTGCGTCCACCGGCGGCACGTTTGGCTTTGGCGGCCGCCTTTAGCCCCAGTAACAAAGAACCGTGTTCTCGCTCCATCTTCCACAACGATGGGAACGCATGCTGGGCGGAAAGTTTTTCCGCATTGCCCGCGTAGATGCCGGACACCATCGCGGCCACCGCGTAGTCGACGGCCTCCTGGCCAAAGTGCCTGCTGAAAAACTTGGCGACACTGATATCCCTCCGGTGCGTGCGCGGTCGACAGAACAAATCACGAGCCAATCGAAGCTTGGCCGAAAACTTCAGCAAGGGAGTAGACCAAAGCCCACCCGGCGACATCGGCGCGGCAATAACCTTACCGCCACGCATAAGGTAACGGTTGCGGGCCTCGGGGCGGGCTTCACGGACATGGTCGACCAGTTTAAGCTCGTTGAGCAAACGGGTGAGCTCCGGTGAATTATCCTGCAGACTGTTTGGCCCGGATTCGACCAGCCACTCTCCTACACGCTCAGTCCGGATACATCCACCCAAACGACCCGACGCTTCAAACAGGCGGACGGTGTAGCCGAGTTGGCTGAGGCGATACGCGGCGGTCAGTCCGGTAATGCCACCACCGACAACGGCTATGGGATGGGTAGAGGGGGACACGATGTCTGTTGGGGTGGAAATCAAGTTACATCATACGTCATGACACGGGTTTAATCGCGTCATTTATTGCTTTTCTCAAGGCGAGTTTGGGTTTGCCCCGATCCCCTCCCGGGGTGTCCGACCAAATCACCGCCAGCAGGTAACCGTATCAACCAAGGCTTCCATGTTCTCAAGTTTGGCCTGCGGGGTAATCCCATGACCAAGATTGAAAATATGGCCGGCAGTGCCCCGCATGGACTCAAGCAAACGGGTGGATTCGCGCCGGACAATGTCAGGCGTGGTCTGCATGAGCACCGGATCGAGATTACCCTGCACGGCAACATTGGCCGGCAGTGTGCGACGAACCACGGACAGGTCATTAGTCCAATCAACACTGATCGCCCGAACGCCGGAAAATGCCTGATCGGTCAGATGCGGTGCCGTGCCTTTGGCGTAGAGGATAATCGGAAAATCGGCCGGCAGTGCCTGCACGATCCGACGAATCCAACGTAACGAGGCGGCTTCATAATCCTGACCGGCCAGGATGCCTCCCCACGAATCAAAGATCTGAATGGCATCAGCCCCGGCCTCGATTTGCATCTTAAAGTAGGCGACCAACGCGTCGCTCAACTTTTCCATGAGCGCGTTAAACAGTGCCGGCTCGGTGTAGAATAGCAGCTTGCTACGCTCGAAGTCATCCGAGCTGCCGCCTTCAAGCATGTAGGTCGCAAGTGTCCAGGGCGATCCGCCGAAACCGAGCAAGGTCTTGGTATCACCGATTTCCTTTTTGATCAGACGCAGCGCGGCCGCGACGTAATCGAGTTTTTCAGCGACGGCCGAGACGGGGTTGAGCGCGTCGATCTGGGCCTTGGAGTCGATACGGTAATCCATCGCGATGCCACCGGCGTCGCGGAAAGCGTAACCTTGGCCGAGAGCCTCGGGAATGACCAGGATGTCGGAAAACAGGATGGCCGCGTCGAGAGCGAAACGCTTCAGCGGCTGCAGGGTGACCTCGGTGGCGAGCTCGGGTGTGCGCACCATGTGCAGGAAGGACGACTTTGCCTTGAGCGCGCGATATTCCGGCAGGTAACGACCGGCTTGGCGCATCACCCAGATGGGCGGACGGTCGAGAGGCTGGCAGGCCAGAGCGGAGAGAAAACGTTCGCGTGAAGTCATGGGTTGGTTTCGGGGGATTGCAGCCAGTCGCGGGGGCGCAGGTAGTCGTTAAGCTCTGACTCGGGGGTGCCGGGTTCAGGCGTCCAGTTGTAAGTCCAGGCGGCCAGCGGTGGCATGCTCATCAAAATCGATTCAGTGCGTCCACCACTCTGGAGGCCGAAGTGGGTTCCGCGGTCATAAACAAGATTAAACTCGGCGTATCGACCGCGCCGATACAGCTGGAAATCACGCTCGCGTTCGCCGTAGGGTTTGGCCTTGCGACGTTCCACAATCGGGATGTAGGCGGGAACATAGGCGTCGCCGACCGACCGCATCAGGCCAAAACTTTGTTCAAAGCCGGCCGCGTTGTAATCGTCAAAAAAGAGCCCGCCGATACCGCGGGTTTCATTGCGGTGCTTGATAAAAAAGTAGTCATCGCACCAAGCCTTGAAGCGCGGATAGAGATCCTCACCGAAAGGCGCGACGGCGTCGCGGGCGGTCTCGTGCCAGTGCACGGCATCCTCGAGGCGCGGATAAAACGGGGTCAGGTCGAAGCCGCCGCCAAACCACCACACGGGTGCCGGGCCATCGGGATCGGCGATGAAGAATCGCACATTCGCGTGACTGGTGGGCACGTGCGGACTGCGCGGATGAATGACCAGCGATACGCCCATCGCCTGCCAAGTTTTACCCGCCAGCTCCGGACGGTGTGCGGTGGCCGAGGGAGGCAGCTTGGTTCCAAAAACTTCAGAAAAACCAACGCCGCCTTTTTCAAAGACGTGTCCATTCGACATGACTCGCGAACGACCGCCTCCCCCCTCGTCTCGAGTCCAATTATCCTCGGCAAAATGCCCCGTGCCATCGACAGCTTCAAGGGCGGCGCAGATACGATCTTGCAGGTCCAGCAGGTAAGCTTTGACCGCGGCCGGATCGGGAGGAGTGGACATCTGGTCGGAGGAGTGCGTCAACCCTGCTTGATCCGGTCCTTGAGGAAGGTCAGCACGTCCTGGAATTTGGCGCGGTTACCTTCGTCGGCGTTGACGAGGTTTTCGTGGGCGGCGAGCACCATGCGGGCGTTGGCAACTTCATCGAGCACCGGTGCAATCGGCAGAGCCTGACCGCTGGCCGAAGGATTGGCGGGAGCGGCGGCCGCATCGATATGCAGGATGCGTTCAAGTCCAAGGTTACGGATCAACTCCAGATTGCGCGCACCGACCCGGACCAGCACGAGGCTGCCGGGCGGAGTCTGCTTCATGAGGTCGAGCGCGGCACCGGCCAGCACACCGAGAAAGGTGCTGTCCATGCTGGTGCAGTTTTGGAAATCGATGACGTAACGGGTTCTCCCCTGCGCAATCAGCGTGGTGACAAAATCGTTGAGGCTGCTGCTGTTTTGAAAAGAAGCGCGGCCTTCAATGCGAACGATCACGGGATCGGATTCGGCATCGACAAGAAAGGTAGGTTTGGCGGGTTCGGCCATGGTGAAAGGGATGCGGGATGGAGAACGATTAAGTCGCCCCCACCCCGGCAGGCCATCCAGGGTGTTTTATCAGTTGCGGGCGATGATCTGGCGAAGCACGTAGGGCAGGATGCCGCCGTGTTGGTAGTAGTCGATTTCGATGGGCGTATCGATGCGGCAGCGAACGGTCACATTTTCAATGGTGCCATCCTTGCGGGTGATCTTAAGAACGAGGTCCTGCTGCGGCTTGATGCTGTCGTCGAGACCGATGACGTCATAGGACTCGGAACCATCGAGCTTCAGCGAGGCGGCGTTGACACCGTCCTTGAATTGGAGCGGGAGCACGCCCATGCCGACGAGGTTGGAGCGGTGAATACGCTCGAAGGACTGCGCGACCACGACTTTGACGCCGAGGAGGTTGGTGCCCTTGGCCGCCCAGTCACGGGAGGAACCGGTGCCGTATTCCTGACCGGCGAGGATGATGAGCGGAACATTGTCGGCCTGATAGGCCATGCAAGCATCGTAAATGAAGGTCGGCTTGCCGGCGGGAACTTTGATTTCCTTGTCAGGAGCGGGCACGTCCTTGTTACCAAAGTAGACGGTGTAACCGCCTTCGATGCCGGGGCACATGGTATTTTTAATACGAACGTTGGCAAAGGTGCCGCGGGTCATGATGCGGTCGTTGCCGCGACGGCTGCCGTAGGAGTTGAAGTCGACATAATCGACGCCGTTTTCGCCGAGGTATTTGCCGGCCGGAGAGGCCTTTTTAATGGCACCGGCAGGCGAGATGTGGTCGGTGGTGACCGAATCGCCAAAGATGCCGAGCGGACGAGCACCGGTGATCGGCTGGATCGTGCCGGGGGTCAGCGAGAAATCCGTGAAGAACGGAGGCTCCTGGATGTAGGTGGAGTCGACGTCGAACGAGTAGACGTCTCCGGTGGTCGAGGGGATCTCGTTCCACTTCGGATTCTGCTCCGCGAAGTCGCTGTAGAGCTTGCGGAAAACCTCGGGCTTGAGAGCGGCGGCCATCTGGTCGCGGACCTCCTGGAGCGTGGGCCAGAGATCCTTGAGGTAAACGGGTTCACCGTTCTGATCGTTTCCGATGGGATCGGAGGACATGTCGATGTCAACGCGACCGGCCAGCGCAAAGGCGACGACCAGCGGGGGCGACATAAGGAAGTTGGCCTTGATGTTCTGGTGAACGCGGGCCTCGAAGTTGCGGTTGCCGGAAAGCACCGAGGCGGCGATCAGCTCGTTCTTGACGACGGCTTCCTCGATAGGCGCCGACAGCGGGCCGGAGTTGCCGATACAGGTGGTGCAGCCGTAGCCGACCGTCTGGAAACCAAGCTTGTCGAGGTAGGTAGAGAGACCGGTCTTGTCGAGATAGTCGGTGACTACGCGGGAGCCGGGGGCGAGCGAGGACTTGACCATCGGATTAACGGTCAGGCCCTTCTCGACGGCCTTCTTGGCGACCAAACCGGCGGCCAGCATGACGCTGGGGTTGGAGGTGTTGGTGCAGCTGGTGATGGCGGCGATGAGCACGGAACCGTTGCCGATCTCGCTGGAGCAAGTGGACGCGGCCGGCCGGTTGTTGGCCATCTCGGTCTCGGTGGTCGGGTTGGTGTCATGGGCAACCGACTCGGCACGGGATACCGGCTCGCTGCTGCCGCCGGAGTGGGCGCCGATGGTCACGCGTTGACCGTAATCGGCAGCCTTGCGTCCAAAGCCGGCCTCGGCGACCGGGCGGGAGAAGGAGTCGACAAATTCTTTTTTAAGCGACGGCAGCACGATGCGGTCCTGGGGACGTTTCGGACCGGCGACGCTGGGAACCACGGACGAGAGGTCGAGTGAGAGGTCGGTGGAATACTCGATAACGCCCTTCTCTGGGATACCCCAGAGGCCCTGGGCCTTGTAATAGGACTCGTAAAGGTCGACGGCAGCGTCGGAGCGGCCGGTGGCGCGCAGGTAAGTGGAGCACTCTGCGTCGATCGGGAAGAAACCCATGGTGGCACCGTATTCCGGAGCCATGTTGGCGATGGTCGCACGGTCAACGACGGGCAGCGCGGCGGCGCCGGGACCGTAGAACTCGACGAACTTGCCGACGACCTTGGCCTTGCGAAGCATCTCGGTGATGGTGAGCGCGAGATCGGTGGCGGTGACACCCTCCTGGAGCGCGCCGGTGAGGTAAACACCGACAACGTCAGGAGTGAGGAAATAAACAGGCTGACCAAGCATGCCGGCCTCAGCCTCGATGCCGCCAACGCCCCAGCCAACGATGCCGAGACCGTTGATCATGGTGGTATGCGAGTCGGTGCCGACCAGCGTATCCGGATAGTAAACACCGGAGCTGTCCTTGAGCACGCCCTTGGCGAGGTATTCAAGGTTCACTTGGTGAACAATGCCGATACCGGGAGGAACAACCTTGAAGGTTTCGAAGGCCTGCATGCCCCACTTGAGGAACTGATAGCGCTCTCGGTTGCGGGAGAACTCGAGATCGAGGTTCTTACTGAGAGCCTCGGCGGAACCGGCGAAGTCAACCTGCACGGAGTGGTCAACCACGAGATCGACGGGAACGAGGGGCTCGATGATTTTGGAATCCTTACCAATACGATCAACGGCCGCGCGCATGGCGGCGAGGTCAACCAGCAGCGGCACGCCCGTGAAATCCTGCAGCACGATACGGGCGACCACGAAGGGGATCTCTTCGGTGCGCTCGGACTTGGCAGCCCAAGTCGCCAGTTGCTGCACGGCGGCTTCGCTGACTCGTTTGCCGTCGCAATTGCGCAGCAGGGACTCGAGCACCAGGCGGATCGAGACGGGCAGCTTCTTGATATTGAAGCCGGCCTTCTCGAGAGCAGGCAGCGAATAGAACTTATGCTCGGAGCCGTTGGCGGAAAAGCTCTGGAGCGTGTTGAAAGGATTGGGTTGGCTCATCGTGGTCGTTTAAAAAGTCGGATACTAAACCGGCGGCACCTTTAAGGTTCCGCCGGAAATGAATGGTGTGCGCTCAGCTGGCGAGTGCGGCCTTGACTGCGTCAAAGTTCGGCAGGTCTTTCGGAGTCGGAGTTTGCTCGGCGTATTTAACAACACCATCGGTGCCGATAACGAAGGCCGCGCGGGCCGAGGTGTCACCGATGCCGGCGAGACCAGGGAACACAACATCGTAAGCCTTGGTGGTTTCCTTGTTGAGGTCGGAAACGATGGTGATGCCGATCTTGTTCTGCTTGGCCCATGCTTCCTGGGCGAAAGGACTGTCGACGCTGATGGCGATGACCTCAGCGCCGAGATCGGCGTAGGCGGAAAGACCGGAAGTGATATCGCACATCTCATCGGTGCAGACACCGGTGAAGGCCAGGGGGAAGAAAAGAAGAACCGTCTGCTTTTTGCCAAAATTATCGCTCAACTTGATATCAACAAGACCGTCGGCGGTCTTGGACTTGAGGGTGAAATTAGGAGCTTTGGAACCGAGGGCAATAGGCATATGGAGATGAATTGAATATTAAGTGCAGTGCGAACCGCCACACGCGGCTCTAAGGAAATGATCAGTTAGAGTCGGCAGCGGTGGGCTCGCAATCCGTTTTTACCGTCATAAGTGACGTTTCCGCCATCACTGCGGCCAATATTAGGCGCGCTCACGACAACCTGAGCGGCAAATCGTCCTTGCGAGGTCTCCCCTGCCCTCGTTTTGCTGCTTATTTACGCCCATGAACCTCATCGAAGACCTCCAATGGCGCGGCCTGCTGGCCGACTGCACCGACCTTGACGCGCTCACCAAGCGCCTGTCCGAAGGACCGGTTACCCTGTATTGTGGGTTCGACCCGACCGGTGACTCGCTCCATGTCGGACATTTGATGGGGCAACTCATGCTCCGCCGCTTCCAACTAACCGGCAACCACGTCATCGCCCTCGCCGGCGGCGCCACTGGTATGGTGGGCGATCCCTCCGGCCGTTCCTCCGAGCGCAACCTACTCACCCGCGAGCAACTCGCGCACAATATCGCCTGCATCAAGGCCCAGCTCGCCAAGCTGCTCGACTTCGACGTCACCGCCAATCCCGCCCGTCTGGTCGACAACGCCGACTGGATCGCGCCGATCAGTTTCCTCGATTTCCTGCGTGACGTTGGAAAACACTTTTCGCTCAACATCATGCTCGCGAAAGACTCCGTGAAGTCCCGCATGGAGGGCGACGGCGGCATCAGCTACACCGAGTTCAGCTACCAATTATTGCAGGCCTACGACTTTCTCCACCTGCGCCAGACCTTTGGCTGCGAACTGCAAATCGGCGGTTCCGACCAGTGGGGCAATCTCACCGCCGGCACCGACCTGATCCGAAAAAAACTCGGCTCCGGGACCGCCGCGTTTGGCTGGACCTTCCCGCTGATCACCAAGTCCGACGGCACCAAGTTCGGCAAGACCGCCTCCGGCGCCGTCTGGCTCGATCCAGAGCGCACCAGTCCCTACAAGCTCTACCAGTTCTTCGTGAACACAGAAGACGCCAAGGTTTCCGAATACCTGCGCAAATTCACCTTCCTGCCGCGCACGGAAATCGAAGCACTGGAGACCGCCCACGCCGCCAATCCCGGAGCCCGCGAAGCGCACAAGGCACTCGCCCGTGACGTCACTGCGTTGGTTCATGGTGAAGCCGCGCTTGAAGGTGCGCTCAAGGCCAGCGCCATCCTCTTTGGTGCCGAGATCGGGGATACTACTGAGACTGTTTTTAACGACGTCGTCGGTGAAGTCCCCACTGCGACGATCACCGCCGAACAACTCGCCGCCAATGACGGTGCCGGCACCGCGCTGACCGAGTTGCTGATGCACTCCGGCCTGTCGCAATCCAAGGGTGCCGCCCGCAAGGACATCGAGGCCGGTGGCGTTTATGTGAACAACGTGAAGTGTGACCCGAAGTCCCCTACCCGCACGCTGACCAGCGCAGACCTGCTCTTCGGCAAACACATTCTGCTTCGCAAGGGTAAGCGCAACTACGCCGTGCTGACGCTGGTGTGATGAGGAGCGTGGACAGGAATGCCTACTCTCCTTCGGCTCACCCGCCGAGCGCTTCACGCATGGCTCGGAATTTAAGCTCGGTTTCGGCGAATTCCTTGTCGGGGTCGGAGCCGGCCACAATACCTGCACCGGCATAGAGACGGGCGTGATCGCCTTCGATAAGACCAGAGCGCAGACCAACCAAAAACTCGCCGCCGCCACGGGCGTTCAACCAGCCGATCGCCCCTGCATAAAGTCCGCGATCGAAACCCTCCAGCGGACGTATGCGTGCCACTGCGGCCTCACGCGGAGAACCGCCGACCGCTGGCGTCGGATGCAACGCGGCCAGCGCATCGAAAAAATGGATACCGTCAGGCATCGTCGCCTTCACCGCAGTGTGCAGGTGCTGCACGTTGGCCAGTTTTTTTAGCGTCGGCTCCTCCGTGAACTCCGGCGCAAATCCCAAGGGCCCCAAGCGGCGCACAATCGAATCAAGCACGTGACGTTGTTCACGGCGGTCCTTTTCACTGGCGAGCAACGCGAATCCAAGAGCGGCATCTTCCGCCGCGCCCTGTCCACGTCGGGTAGAACCTGCCAGCGCCTCGGTCTCCAGCACGCCGCGACTCACCCTCAGCAGACGTTCCGGACTTGCGCCGATGAAGCTGTGGCCGTGGGCATCGGAGAAGGAAAAGCTGGTGCACTCCGGGAAACGTTCGCGCAGACCATTAAGCACACGCAACGGATGCAGCGGCTGGTTGGCGGTCAAGTCGAGCGCACGGGCCAGCACGATTTTCTGGAAGTCGCCGGCTTCGATCTCGTTGAGCCCTTGCGCCACCGATGCACGATAGTCGCCGACCTCAGAGGAGGTGAATTTTAGCGGCAACGGTGCATTGGTCACCCCATCCCGATAACGAACATTGCCGAACTTGGCGTGGGCGCGCCACACACGATCGGCCAGCGCGGAGAGTTCGGCGTCAGGCGCGACCAAGAGGTTGGCCACGGCAGTCGTCGTATCGCCGGCCCGGGCAACCTGCCAGCGCGGCACAAAGAGGCGGGCGGCGGGAAACGGTTCGCCATCGGCGACGTCGTTTTGAAACGCAAAACCGGCAAACACATGAGGGCCGCCAAACGCCGCATCGACCTCGCCCACCGCGATGGTGCGGTCAAAAACGTCATCCACAAAAGCCTGGGCGGAGACAAAGCGGTCGGCTCCGGAAACCTCATGTGTGAGCACCGCCTCGGCGCCGGCGATGGCGGTCAGGTCGGACGGACGTTCGGCGTAGAAATGCAGCTCGCCGGATTCGTAAATTGATTCGAGCACTGCCAGCGGATCAAGCGCGGGAACCTTGATTGAGATGCTGACCAAACGCGGGCGACCGTCACTGCGCGCCAGCTCGCGGCACTGCGACAAAAACGCCGCCAGCGCCTCGGGTGAGGCGTTCTCGGCGGGATTGATCGGCAGGGTCAGCATGGGGCGAATCGGTTCGGAATTTTAACGCAGAGACGCGGAGACGCAAAGGGCGCAAAGGAAAACACAGGACCGGGATTGGTTTACGACCTTTCCTGAGTTGGGCCACAGAGTTCACAGAGCGCGGACACAGAGAGCACAGAGAAAAGGCAAGTTGCGAAGAGAGGTCGGAGTTTTGATTACTGTTGGCTTAAAGGTTAGTGGATTGGGCTCTGTGCCCTCTGTGTCCGAGCTCCGGCTTGGCTCTGTGGCAAAAACTCCGTTGCCTCACCTCCCTTACTTCTTCTCCGCCGGCTGCGGACGCGGGAACAGGATAGCGGTTTCGGCGACCTTGTTGCCGGTGAGCGTGTCGCCCCAGACGAGGCCGGCCTGCCAGTCGAAATTGGCGGTCGTGCCCAGCACGCCGTTGATCTTGACCACGGTGGACGGCATGACGGCGGCGAGCAACGCGGTGCCCAGGCGCAGGGCCTCCGCCATGTAGGCGAGTGTAGTGCGCAGGCGGGCCTGGTCGATCTCTTCGGTGGACTTGCCGAGCTTCCACGGCGCACGTTGTTCGGCGTAGCGGTTGATGCCTTGGATGAACGCAAAGGTGCGCTCCAGCGCGATGTGGAACTGGAAACCTTCGTGCAGGGCGATGACCTCGGGACGAGTGGTTTCCCAGAGTGTGCGCAGATCGGACTCAGGTTGGTCGGCGATGACACTCGCATCGGCCGCAGGGATGACGCCGGAGGAGAAGCGGTTGGTCATGTTCAGCGTGCGGTTGACGAGGTTGCCGAGATCGTTCGCGAGGTTGCTGTTGTAGCGGCTGAGGAACTGTTCGATCGAAAAATCGCTGTCCTGACCCACGCTCATTTCGCGGATCATGAAAAAGCGCAGGGCATCGACGCCGTATTGGTCGGCAAAGGCGATCGGATCGACGAAGTTGCCGGTCGACTTCGACATTTTTGATCCGTTGATCGACCACCAGCCGTGGGCGAGCAGGGACTTGGGCGGCTCGATGCCGGCGGCCTTGAGCATGATCGGCCAGTAGACGGCGTGCGGAGGAACCAGGATGTCCTTGCCAATGACGTGGAAGTCGGCCGGCCAGCAACCGGGATGATCAACGACGGCGGAGTAATAGTTAAGCAACGCGTCGAACCAAACGTAGGTCACGTAGTCAGCGTCGAAGGGCAGCTCGATACCCCACTCCAGACGCTCTTTCGGGCGCGAGATGCACAAGTCGTTGAGCGGCTCGCTGAGGAACTCGAGGACCTGCTTTTGGCGATAGCGAGGGAATACAAAATCCTCGTTGGCTTTAAGGTGGTCGATCAACCAGTCCTGATACTGGCGGAGTTTAAAGAAATAGTTGCTCTCGGTGATTTCGGTGACCTCGCCGAAGAGCTCCGGCCATTGGCCGTCCGGATTGCGGTCCTTTTCCTGGAGGAACTGTTCCTGACGCGTGGAGTAGAAACCCTTGTATTCGGCCTTGTAGATGAGGCCCTGGTCAAAGAGCTGCTGGAGGATGTCGCAGACGACCTTTTTGTGACGCTTTTCCGTGGTGCGGATGAAGTCGTCGTTGGAGATGTCGAGCTTCGCGCAGAGGGCACGAAATTCTTCGGAAATCTCGTCACAGAACTGCTGCGGGTCGATGCCGCGGGCGCGGGCGGTCTGTTGGACCTTCTGGCCGTGTTCGTCGACGCCGGTCAGGAAGTAGACCTTGTCCCCCATCAAGCGGCGGAAGCGCGCGATGACATCGGTCAGCACTTTTTCGTAGGCGTGACCGAGGTGCGGGGAACCGTTCACATAGTCGATGGCGGTGGTTATGTAGAAGGTCTTCATGGACGTAGCGGGTCAAAAGAACCTGCCCGCCGCGAAATGTCGAAAGCTTTTCAAAGCCGGTTGCCGTCAGGGTTTGACGTTGCCAGCCAAAGTCCGGCCCGCAGGGTGTCCCATCACGCCATGAGTAACGCCCTAAGGCCCCTATTGCTTGCGCTGGCCCTGCTAATTCTGGGCGGAATGGCGGCGTTTTCCCAACTCTGGGTGCACCAGAAAAGTCGTCCGGCCGCCGCAGAGGAACACGTCCGGTGGCAGGCTCGGCTGCACTACCTGGCCGCTTCCTCCGCCAAGCCCATCACCACTTGGGACGAGAAAAACTGGTCCGACGCCGGCCACCTGCTCGGCGGAAGGTTGCGCTTGCTTGGCGAGGACGAGGATGAAACCGCCGGCGAAATCCTCTTTATGATCGAAGGCGAGCCGGCGGTCCGCGGAGCCTTTACCCCATCCGGCGGTCTCGCGCTGGAGACCCGCCATGCGTTGTTGCAACAGGCTTTTCTTTGGCTGCTTGCCTCGGCGTTTGTGGCACTCGTTATTATTGCGCTCATGCCGGCCAAACGCACCGGCCACGAAGATCAACGTCGCCAGGAGTTACGTCAGGAAATGGGTAACGTCGAGCACCTGGCCCGCACGACGGTTTCCCAGGCCGAAGCACTGGTTCAGGAACGCCAGGCGCGCCATCACAGCGAAGAGACGCTCCATCTCCAGCAGGTTTTGCTTAACCAAAGTCTTGAGGAAAAAATCCGCCTCGGACGCGATCTGCACGATGGTCTGATTCAATCGCTTTACGCCACCGGTCTCGCCCTTGAGGCCGCCCGGGGCCAGATCAGCAAAGATCCAGCCAAGGCCTCTATGCTGATCGAACGCTGCATCGGCACGATCAACACGGCCATCAAGGAAGTCCGGCATGAAATTGAAAGCCTCGCCCCGGCACAGGTTCGCCGGGGTAATTTCAAATCCGCCATCGAGGCGGTGCTCGATTTGTTGAACGCGGAGCATTCTGCCAAACTCGATCTGCGCGTCCCGGAGGAGATCTCCACACGGATCCCTCCGGAGACTCAGGCCGAGCTGCTGCAAATCGTGCGTGAAGCGGTCAGCAACGCCTTGCGCCACGGCGCGGCCGATGAGATTGAAATACGCCTCGAAACCGACGGTGCCCGGCTCTGCCTGGCCATCCGCGACAATGGATCTGGATTTGATCTTGAGAACCTGACTCGCCGAGGACACGGCCTGACCAACCTGCAGGCCCGGGCTGAATCCATCGCCGGCACGTTGCGCATCGACAGCGCACCGGGCTCCGGTTCGCGCATCATCATTACTTTTCCGAACGACCCGCCCACAGCAACATGACTTCATCCACCTCCGTGATTCGCCTCATTATCGTCGACGACAGCGAGCTGGTCCGCCTCGGACTGCGCACACTCTTGGAGTCCGCTGAAAACATCGAAGTCGTCGGTGAAGCCGGCACCGTCGCCACCGCCATTTCAACCACCGCGGAACTCAAACCCGACCTCGTGCTGCTCGACTTGCGTTTACCCGACGGCACCGGTTTCGATGCCTGCCGGGAAATCCTCAAACAACTGCCCGCCACGCGCATTCTCACCCTGACTTCAGTCTCTGACGAGGATCATGTCGACGAAGCCATCCGTGCCGGCTCACACGGCTACTTTCTCAAGGAAGTTCACGGCGATGCACTCATTCAGGCCGTGCGCGAGGTAGCCGGGGGAAAGTCCGTGCTCGATCCGGTCATCACCGCGCAGGTGCTCAGTCGCATGCGGGCTCAGCACCAGCCGACCCGCGACGCGCTGAATCACCTCAACCTGCCTGATAAAAAAATGCTGGCCCTGTTGGCCGATGGAAAAACCAACAAGGAAATCGGCATCGAACTCGGCCTGGCGGAAAAAACCATCAAGAACCAGCTCACCGTCCTGTTTGAAAAACTGTCCATCAACCGCCGGTCACAGGCTGCTGCATTTTACGTGCAAAATTTCGGTGGTCATCACCGCGATTAACTGACGGGCGGGGCTTTAGTCCCGAAGAATCGGGACCTTTGCCGGTGACCTCTACCCCTGTCCGTATCAGGGCCAAGTGGGTAGGCTGACGGCATGCCCCTTTACTGCCGACGAAAGCATGCCTGCTCTCAAGACAACCCCCGTGGATACTCGCTGGTCGAGGTGGTGATCGCCACCGGATTGTTTGCCCTGCTCGCGGGCGGAATCATCGCCACAACGCTGGTCATACGATCAACCGCCGAGGAAACTGTGTATCAAAACACCGCGTTGACCGTGGCCCAGGCCTATCTGGAACAGATTCGCAGCACCGACTATGGCACCCTGCGAGCCGCGGCGGAGGATACCGGCAGCACCATCGAACTCGCCTTGGTCGACAGTGCCGGTGCCACCCTGACCGATGAGGACGGTAATCAAATGAACAACGGCGACTGGGCTCGGGAGGTCATCATGCTCGATGAGAAAGAGGACGGAACCCCCATCCAGCCCATGACGTTCCGGTTTCGACCCGTGCTGACCAGTCTGAGTGGCGTCACCAGTAGCGTGGCCGATGGAGTGGAAGTCATTCTGCACTACGAGATCACCTATAACTTCGGCCTGCAACAATCCCACAACGGCAGCTTGCGCACCGTTCGTTCCAATGTTCCCACCTATTAACATCCAACGAAAGTCCGCGGCATCGATCCGGGCCTTCACCCTCACCGAATTAATGGTGACCGCCGCGCTGGCCGGACTGCTCTTGGCCGGGGTGCTGCCCTTCATGGTAACCAATCTGAAGATACTCTTTGTCGGAGAGCAAAAGCTGCTCATCAACTCGGACGTTCGCAATTACACCAAGGAGCTCATCGAAAACGCCAGGGAGTCGAATTACTTCGTGCTCTATCAGAGTTTTTTCAAGTGGGACCGCCCCGACGGATCCCACGTCGCCCGCGACGTGAACAACAACGGCATCTTTAATGCCAACGACCGCCGCCAGTCCGGTGAACAAGGAGATTTTCTGGTTTTCGTCTATTACACGGATCCGTTCTACGACTCCCGTTTCTACGACAATATAGCCGGTAACGAACCCTCGATCACCAATCTGGAGGTCAACCGGATCGTCGCCTACTGGTATGCCCCCAACCACTCGATCAGCGGAGAAAACGCGATCTACACACTTGATACCGACGACTACGTGGGCGACAACGCGACCTGGACCACTCCATGGGGTGTAACCCTGCCCGCGACCCTGGCCGGCAGCACGACGATCGAATCACTGCTGCCTCCGGCCACTGATGCCTGGGCCCAATACAACAAATTCAGGGTGGTCGTGAACGACGTGCGGGGACTGACCGACGACAAGTTCCAATACCTGAATTTCCAAAACCGCAGCATCCTCGTGCGCATGCGCATACTCCACGGAAACGCCGCCAAGCGTGTGACCAACACCTATAACTTCACCGTCACCCCTCGTGGTTGATTCTCATCATGAATATTAATCGCCATAACTCGAACCGTGGATCGGTGATCCTCACCGTGGTCATCGTCACCACCTTCCTGCTCGCAATCTGTGCGAGCCTGCTTTCCTACAGCCTTACCGAACGCAAAATCAACCGCGCGACCCAGTTGCGCTTTCAGTCAAAAAACGCCGCCGAGGCCGTGCTCGAATACGCCGCGTCGGAGGTCAGCGCCCGGCTCAACAACAACTACAACTTCAGCAGCGACGAGTTTGAGAACTCCCCGACCCTGACGTTTTCAAATCGAGGAGGAAACCTCTTCCCCACGGCCGCCTCGGAATACAATTACGTCGATCCCGCCCAAAACGTGCTGATGGCCAGCCTGATTTCATCCGGCACCAAACGTTACATCGACCCCAATAATCCGGGCAACGACTTCGACCCCTTGCGCGGACAGTGGGTCAACAGCCGGACCATTCGCTTCCTCGCCAAGGCCGAGGCCGTTGACGGCAGCGGACGTGCCGCCACCAGCTACGCTACCCAAACCATCGAAATCCGGGATGCCGCGCTGTTTAACTACGCCATCTTCTATAACCTCCGCATGGAATTCCACCCCAGCCCGCCGATGACCATCGTCGGCCCCGTGCACTCCAATAAAAACGCCTACCTCACCGAAGGCAGCAGTCTGAAATTTCTCGGTGCATTTACCACCGCCGGCCAACTCACGGTTGGCGGCTACACCAACGGACGCCCCAGCGGCCGCGACATCAGCTTCAGCACCGGAGTCGATGAAGACGGTGACGGCGCCAACGACACGGAGACCGTCAATTACCCCACCATCGAGGGCAAAGGCATCGGCACCTACGTCGATTCTCAAATCGAGTCCCGTGATGATAAATACAATTTCAGAGATCTCGCTTCACAAATCTGGAACGGCTACGTGCAAGACGCCAGCCACGGCATCACCGAACAAACCCCTCCGGGTGTCATCACCGGAGCCCTCGCCCACGATCTCATCGAAGCTCCCGACACCTCGTCATCAGCCAACGCCTCCATTGAGGCACAAAAATTTTCCGCCAAGGCAGGTCTCTACCTGGTGACCGATTCCACCGGTAAAGTGACGGCTTTCTACACCGCCGCTGACGCAACCAACTTTAAAATCGCGTCTAACCGCACCAACTGGGCCACCACCAATCTTGATAAAATCGTCACGCTGCCCTCCGGCACCGTCAAAACCAACCGGCGCGTGTACGATCATCGCGAGGGGAAATGGATAAACACCGTGGATATCGACGTCGGCCGGATACGCGAAGCCGTCAATCAGACCGACACGAATAGCGACGGCAGCGTCGATTCGATGAAAATCAACGGCACCAACTGGGATATCGACAACACCAACTCCTCTGATGGCGTATCCGGAAAATGGAACGGTATCGTCTACGTAGATGTGGAATCGCCCACGACCGGCTACTCATCCACCAGTGACATCGGCTCCGTCGGCACCGGCAGCGGCACTCGCACCTCGGTAAGACTGCTGAACGGCGGCACCATCCCTGATCGCAGCGCCACCAACCCCGCCAACAGCACACTGCCGGAAGGTATGACTCTGGCTACCAACGCCCCCGTGTATGTGGTTGGCAACTACAACGCCGATGGAAACCTCTCCACCGGCTCACTCAACGAACCCGAGGGCGGCAACGAGGCTCCGGCCGCCATTGTGGCCGATGCCATCAACGTGCTCTCCAGCAGCTGGGTCGACTCCTCGGGGAAACCTATCGGCGACAACACCAGCTCCTCCTCCTCACGTCCCAGCGCCGGCAATACCGAGGTGTCCGCGGCCTTTCTCACCGGCATCGTCTCCTCCAGCAGCGGCAACAATAGCGACTACTCTGGCGGCGTGGAAAACTACCCGCGCTTCCACGAAAACTGGGGAGGCAAAAGCCTGCGTTACCGTGGTTCCATCGTAGCCTTGTTCGAAAGCGAAATTGCCACGGGAAAATGGTCCAGCGCCAAATACGGAGCCCCCAAGCGCGAGTGGGGATTCAACTCTATGTTCGGCAACGGCAAATACCCTCCGGGCACGCCCTTTGTGCGAACCTACCGCCGCATTGATTATCGCGACATCGGCCTTGAGGAATACAACGCCTACGCGGCAGACAGCAATTTCAAGTTTACCCGGATGGAGGCCCCCAGCCTCGCAACCGCCGGAACTGATGGCACGTCAGGTAGTGACAGCTCGGGGGGCACCACGGTCACCGATAGCTCGGGCACCACGACTACCACCCCCGACAGTTCGTGGGGCGACTACATCAGCTCAAAGAAAAAGAAGAATAAGTAGGTGAGAGCCGATTCCGTCGGACACTTTAAACCGTTCGCCGATCCCGCAACCAGTCGACCAGCCGGGCCCAAGCCCGGGCGCGGTGGCTGGTGGTGTTTTTCACATCTTCGCCCAACTCCGCGTAACTCAACGTCTCTCCCGTGGGCACAAAGAGCGGATCGTAGCCAAACCCACTCCCCCCCTTGGGCTCGTCGAGCAAGCCACCATCGCAGCGCCCGATGAAGTTCTGCTCCACCGCATCCGGACCACACAGCACCAACACGCACATAAAGTGCGCGCCGCGTCGTTCCCTAGGGACTCCGCGCATCACCTCAACCAGCTTCTGCAGATTGGCCGCGCCGTCCGCCTGCGGTCCGGCAAAATAGGCCGACTCCACCCCGGGTGCTCCGTCCAGTTCATCTACGCAGACACCGCTGTCATCGGATAATACCCACGCGTCGGCCGGCAAACGCTCGCGCAACGCCAACGCCTTCTTACGGGCATTCCCGATAAAGGTGCCCGTATCCTCGGCCACCGGCGGCATGCCACCAACCTCACGTGCCGAGATGATTTGCAGATCGATCCCCGACGCCAGCGCCAGGGTGTTCATTTCCTGCGCCTTGTGCGCGTTACCGGAGGCTAAATACAGTTTCATCGAGCAACAGTTTTTCGGGATAGACCAAGCGTCCACGCAAAAGCGCATCGTCACCGAAAACCTGGTGCCGCGTATCCTCCAGCCGCACCGCCTGAGCCACCGCGTCCGGCCTCAACCCGCTCAACATGCTTTTCGCTTTGTCATCAGCGAACAGCAACGGGGCACGATAGCTAAAGAGGTAATCGAGTTCACGCGCCCGCAACAGCTCGCTGAGCAACTGCGCGCCGCCCTCAAAATAAACTCCCGCGATGCCCGCCTCGGCGCACTTTTCCCGAAACGCCGAAAACGGCACCCGCTGCGTGCCGGACTCGATCACCCAGACCTGCACGCCCATCTCGCGCAGCTTGCGCACATAACCCAAACCGCCGTGCGGAGTAGTCACCACGATGGTGCGGTCATGAAATTCATCCGTGTAGACACTTGGAAGGTGCCGGTCGATCACCGTGCGTAACAGGCCGTCGAATACAAAACGTAGCGGACACCATTCGGTATCACCGTGTCGCGCGGTCAGCCGCGGATTGTCCCGGATAACCGTCATCGCACCGACCGCGATACCGGGAAAATAACGCCGCCAATGATGCACGTCGGCACGGGACTCCTCACTGGTGATCCACTTGGATTCACCGGTGCGACAGGCGGTCTTTCCATCCAGCGTGGTGGCCACCTTGCCGGCCAACAAGGGGCCGCCGGTGGTGATCCAATGATTAAAAATAAGGTTCAGATCCCGGCAGTCGCGCTCACAAATCCCGGCAAACACCTCGATGCCCGCGTCGCGCAACAGTTCGACGCCCCGTCCGGCGTGGACTGGATTCGGGTCGGTCGCACCAATGACCACCCGACGAATTCCTGATTCCTTGATCAACTCGCAACAAGCCCCGGTGCGCCCCTGCGTGGAACACGGTTCGAGTGTCACATAAAGCGTCGCATCGGGTTTGGGCGCACGCCCCAGTCCGGCGAGGGCCACGCGCTCGGCATGGGGACCGCCATCCTTGGCGTGCCAGCCGACCGACACCACCTGACCGTTTTCAACAATCACCGCCCCCACCAGCGGATTCGGATGAGTGCAACCCCAGCCCTGGCGGGCCAGCTCGATCGCCCGACGCATGAAAACCTCATGCTCTTGGATGGTGGGTGCAGGGATCATGGGCGCGCGTAAGGATTTGATTTTTTTTCGCGGCCGACCGTGGTCGACTGGCCGTGTCCGGGATAAAGTGTGGTTGCATCCGGCAGTGTGTAAATGCGCTCACGAATCGCTTTGAGCAAGGTCTGCGTGTCACCGCCCGGTAAATCTGTGCGCCCCACGCTACCGGCAAAAATTGCGTCACCAACAAATGCGGTGTCACCGGCGGCAAAATAAAACAATACATTGCCCGGACAGTGTCCGGGGACATGCCGCACTTCGATCTTCTGACCGAGTGCCTCGATTTGATCACCCTCGGCAACCCAGCGGTCGACCTTGATCGCCTCCAGTTTGATACGCATGCCCATCATCTTTTCCAGCCGCTCCTCCATCACCTCGGGGGTCTCAATCATGACCTGGTCATCCTTATGCGCGATCACCTTGGCATCACTGGCGCGAACCACCTCCGCTCCGCCTTCCGTGTGATCCCAGTGGCCGTGAGTGATCCACAGCTGCGTGAGTTTGCAGTTTTCCTTGGCCAGTATCGGTTCGACCTTGGCCCAAACCTCACCCGGAGCGTCAATAAGCACCGCTTCGCGACTATCTTGGTCGGTCAGCAGGTAGGCGTTGGTTTGGATCAGACCGGAGGGCAAAACGTGTAACTTCAGCACGCCGACAGCTCACACCGACCGCACCCATAACAGCAACCGTGAAAACAATTTCCCACGACCTGGCCGTCGCCGCCGAATTCTGCGAACGCCTCATCGTCCTCAAATCCGGTGAGATCGTCGAAGAAGGCCCCGCAGAGACGTTACTGACCAACCCTCAAACCACCCACACCCGCACCCTCTGCGAAAGCGTCTTCAGCCTGTAGGTTCGAACCATTGGCCACAGAGCCAAGCCGGAGCTCGGACACAGAGTTCACGGAGTTTCGAATCTTAAAAATACAGACCTGTTGCCGGCTCTGTGTTCTCTGTGTCCGAGCTCCGTGAACTCTGTGGCTAAAAACGGATCGGGTTAGTGACCTAAAATCAGGCAGTTCCGGAGCTTTCGCCTCGCCTGTGAGGAAAAATATGGCAAAACCTTCGCCATCATGCACCCCGGACCGGTTCATTCCGACAATGTCGGCCCGAAAGGGCGTATAATCCACCAGAGCACTGGTGAATTATTCGGGTTAACCCGCGACCCTCCCGAACCACGTTCGCTACAAACGTGTCGGTTTCGGAATTATGTCGCCTCGGCCCTACTGCGAAAATGGGAGAAATTCATCAATTTTTAACATTCCCAAAAGGCTGCACTCAGCACGGTTTGAGTGCAGCTTTATGCGTAATTAATCGACACCGAAAAAGCTGCACTCAAAGAAATCACTCCTTGAGCATGAATAGTTTGCATTCATTCACCCCTATTTTCCACCAATCCCGATATGCTGCACTCAGTGCAGCCCATTAACACTGTTCGTCAAAAGGATGATTACGTCGCTGGCATAAACCATCAGCCTGAAGAATAAGAAAACTCCGCGATTCTGATACCGAACCTTTCACCAGCTGCTCTTCGCGCGTATCGCGATAACAT
>JBBKWO010000053.1:0-41993 GCA_037969015.1 Opitutaceae bacterium | reverse complement strand
GGGGGCATGGAGTAAAGGGGATGTAATTCTTAGAATTGGCTCAGGTTGCAAATGGACAAACTAAAAACGAGGCTTGCCCTGATACCTCATTTGCATGTTATCTGGCTCGTTTGTTGTTGCTGGTTTGCGCTCTTAACAGCCTTTCATTCCATAAGATTGTTTTGATCCCCAATCACTTCAGCAATCCCCTCCCCTTAATTTGAAATGTCTCCCAGAAATACCGCATAATCCATGTGGGCTTTTATGGTGAACCTTTTGAGTTTCCCCCCCCTGATTTATTTTCCCATCCCCTCATATGAACGTTTTGCATCGTTACCTCATTTCGTGCGCCATGGCTGGCTGTGTTACAGTGCAAGCCGCGCCCTTTCTGGCTATCGGAGATAATGCCGAACTTTTCGTAACCGCCACTACTGGAGTTCGTTACGAAGACAATACGTTGCTTACCGAAAACAATACGGTTGACGATGTGGTTTTGCAGTTTGTCCCCGGCATCGAGCTCATTTTCGGGAAGAACTCACTCTACTCCGGAAGCTTTGTAGCCCAAGAGAGCATTACCCATTATTTGGATAACGACTCGATTGACAGTAACTTGGAGAGCTTTTTCTTTAAGTCTGATTATGCTTTCTCCAGACTCTCGATGTCCTTGGACGCAAGTTACAAGATGCTGGAGCAAAACAGTCGTGACGTCACCAATGCAGCCACACTGACCCGTCGCGATACCTACGATGTCAGCTTTAACGGCGAGTATGGACTTACTGAGAAAATCAAGTTCGGTTCAGGCGTGTCTTACAGCAACACGAACTACAAGACCGCCGGTTTTAATGACAGCAAGTCTTACACTGTGCCGGTCAATCTTTACTACGCCATCACCCCCAAGGTCGATCTGAGCATCGGAGTCCGTCATCATGAAACCATCATCGAGAGCGCGCCCGACTTTAAGGATGACTACTACAATATTGGTGCCCGTGGTGAATTTACTCCCAAGCTAAGTGGTCATTTTAGCGTCGGTTTCACGGATCGTCAGCCTGAAGCAGGCAAGAGCTCTTCACTGATCGGCATGGACTTTGACTTGAGCTACGCGTTCTCGCCCAAGACTAACTTTACCTTCAATGCCAGCAACGACTTTTCTGCCAGTTCCGTGGGTGGCACTTCGCAGGAGGTTCTGTCCTTCACTTTTGGTGGAACCACGCAGATCACCTCCCAACTTTCTACTTCGGCCAGTGTCACTTTTCAGCAGGCTGATTACACTCCGGGTGGTCGTTCCGATGATTTCATCGTGTTTAATATTTCAGCCAGTTACGCTTTTAATCAGCACATCAGCACCAGCTTGACCTATAACTTCCAGCAAAATGATTCCAGTCTGGCCGGTGCGAGTTTCACCGCGAACGTGATTTCGCTGAACGCGTCGTTCCGCTACTAAGCGGTTTCCCTCTGACAGCTTGACCCTTCGGGTTAACGGAAGAAGATTTATCTTCTTCCGTTTTTTTTACCTTAGTTCCTTTCCCATGTTTAAAGCCCCATTCTTGTTAAGTCTGTGTGCATTGCTCGTTGGCACCACGTTTCTGCGCGCTGCGGAAAATTCTAACAGCACGGCCACTCCCCTTGTCGGCGGGGATTATGTGCTGATGCCTTCCGACATGCTTCAAGTCCGCATCTTCCAGGAAGAAGATCTCGGGCGCGAAGTCAGCGTGTCCCAAAATCAGACGATCACCCTTCCCTTGGTAGGGTCGATCGACGTCAAGGGGCGCACGGTTCGTGAAACCGAGGCACTGATTCGTGAATTGTATGATCGCGATTACATCGTGAACCCGCAGGTCAATCTCACCGTTATTCGTTATGCCGAGCGCACGGTGAATATCTTGGGCTCGGTGAATTCTCCCGGTCCGGTGGTATTCCCGCAAGAAAAGGGTCTGACGATGCTGGAGGCCATTTCACGTGCAGGTGGTTTCAGCCGTTTGGCGAACAAGAATAAAATCAAGCTCACCCGCACCGCTCCCGATGGAACTAAAAACACCTACATCATTGATGCCGACAAGCTGATCGATGGCAGCGCGGCCAACGCCTGGACCCTACAGGTGAATGATGTGATCTACGTGCCTGAAAGCTTCCTATAATTTCCCGCAGTTCAATGGACTCCCCTCAAAAACACTCTCCCGCTGCTTCTGCCCCTTCCGACTATGGTGATGGCTCCTATGGGGGCTATCCCACCGGTTACGGTGACACCTCCTCGCAGCGCAGCTTGCATGACTACCTGCTGATTTTGCGCGAGCGCATCTGGTATATCGTCGTGGTATTCCTAGTCGTTTTCTCCTCCTCGCTGGTGTTCACCCTCAGTCAGACCAAAATCTACGAGGCAACCGCGACCGTTCAGATTTATCGTAATGAGCCACTCGTTATGGGTGGTGCGCCGGTTATCGATAGCAGTATTCGCGGAGCCGAAGACCTGAATACTTTGGTCAAGATCCTTGAGAGCGGTGGCATCATCCAGAAAGTGGCTGCCCGCATCACCGGCGAAGACCTGCGCAATTTCATGGCGCCCTACGAAAAAGAAGGGGCTGCACCCGTCGGCGCTGGCGAAATTTTGGGCCGTAATCGTAATGTGGCCCCGCTGCGCAACACTCTGATCGTGGCCGTGCAGTATCGTCACCCGGACCGTTTGGTGGCGGCCAAGGTGGCCAATCTCTTTGTTGACGAATTTATCGCCCACAACGCCCGCGTTCGTATCGACGAAGGCATGAAGGCGGTTGAGGACCTGCAAATCCGGGTCGAGCAGCAAAAGCAAAAGGTCGAGGAACTCGCACTCAAGCTTCAGGATTACCGCGAAAAAAATCAGCGCGGGTCGCTCGATAAATCGCAGGACATCGTCACCGAAAAGCTCAAGGCACTCAATTCGCAGGTGACACAGGTCGGGACCGTTCTGACCGCCGCCGAAACCCGTTGGAAGCAAGTCGAAGAGCGCAAGGCGTCCGGCGAAGATCTCGCGGAGCTGCCCTTTATCTCCTCCCAGTCCCTCATCGGACAGCTTACCCAGCAGATCGCCGGCTTGAATATCACGCTGGCCCAACTTTCCGAGCGCTATCGCGACAAGCATCCGCGGATGATCGAAACTCGCAATTCTTTGACGCAGGCCCAAAAGGAACTTGATCGGGCGCTCAATTCCGCCTCCGCCTCGATCGAGGCGGAGTATCAGAATGCACTGCGCAACGAACGCGAAGCGCGCGCCGCATTAGCCCAGCAGGAAGAGCAGTCCTTGTTACTCAGTCGCGACAGTGTCGATTACTCAGCGCTGGAGCGTGATTTCAAAATCAACGAACAACTCCTGCAGGTTATCGTCGGCCGTATGCGTGAAACGGGCATGCAGACCACCATGGAGATCCAGAGCGCCCGCATCATGGATCAGGCCAGCCCTCCCGCCGAAAACAATTACGCGCAACCCAACATCCCGCTGAATCTGGCCATCGGTTTTGTCGGTGGTCTTGGTCTCGGTCTCTGCTTCGCCCTCTTTGTGGCCTTCATCGACGACCGCGTGAAGAGCTCCTTCGACATTGAGTCCGTGGTCGGTCTGCCACTCATCGGCATTATTCCCCAGATCAAAAAGATGGAGCAGGCCGACAAGGCCCAGATCGCCATCAACAATGCCGACCGTCAGGTCGCCGAGGCGTTCCTTACCTTGCACTCCAGCCTTCGCCTGAAGGATGAAAGCAAACACGCCCAATGTATCCTTCTGACGAGCACGATCCCCGGCGAGGGTAAGTCATTCACGACCACCAACCTCGCGTTGACCTATGCTTCCCATGGCGAACGCGTGCTGGTCATCGACTGTGACCTTCGTAAGCCGAATATCCACAAATCATTCCGCCGCGAGAATCTGAAGGGCGTGATCGACGTCTGTGCCGGCACCGCGTCGATTGACGATGTTGTGCTCAAGGATGTTTCTCCCGGTCTCGACATTCTGCCCACCGGTGGTCGTGCCAAAAACCCGACCCAGATTCTCAACAGCAAGAACTTCGAGCTCATGCTGTCCGATCTGCGCAAGCGCTACGATCGCATCTTCATCGACACACCTCCGTTGGCTGCGGTGAGCGATGCCTTGGTGATCCTGCCGCTGGCCGATGGATCGATCTTCACCATCTTCTTTAACAAAGTTCGCCGTAAGGCCGCCCAGCATTGCGCCCGCAAGCTACTCGAGGCCAACGTGCCGGTTTACGGTGCCGTGCTCAACGGTCTCAATCTGGCCGTATCCGGATACTACTACGCTCAATACTACGACAAGTCCTACAAGGACTACTACGTGGTCATGGAGAAGGAAGACGCAGCCCAGCCAACCCGCTAATCGGGACGAGTCGGACCGCTGTCAGCTTTTTGCCGCGGCTCGGGTCAGGCGATCATTGATCGCCGGCCCGAGCCCTTTTTTTGTCCCGACGCTTTGCACATGCAGACGCTTCCACTTGCCGTTGTCCAAACGGCGGAGGGTTTCGAAAAGATGCTTGGCGACGTCATCGAGATCACCGGTTTCACTGAACCAGAAACAACGCGGATCACCCGATGCGGCGGTGTCCGTCGGTTTGCTTTGTAGAACCAAGGCTTCGTTGGCGGGCAGGTTGGCCAGAAAGGCTACAGACAACCGTTCGTGTAACTGCAGCGGTGTGCGCGGGCTATAGTGACGCCAAAGCAGGCCGGGGGCCTCGGCCGCGGTCGTTTCCGGCCCGAGCTTCTGATGGCTCACTCGCACGGGACGACCCAACACCGCGGACAAGGCCTCGCGGGCAATGCCACCCGGACGTAGCAGCACGGGGTAGTGTGGATTACGAAGATCGATAATTGTGGACTCCACGCCGATGGGGCAGGGGCCTCCGTCGAGGATAGACCGGATACGGCCATCCAACCCGGCTTTAACGTGTGCCGCGGTGGTCGGACTGATGTAGCCAAAGGGATTGGCACTGGGCGCGGCCAGCGGACAACCACTGAGGCGAATGAGTTTCAAAAACAGCGGATGGGCCGGCATGCGCACTGCGACGCTGGGCAGGCCAGCGGTGACGATATCCGGCACCGCTGTCTTTTTATTCAGCACCATGGTCAGTGGTCCCGGCCAGAAGGCATCGGCTAGGGCCTTCGCCTCAGGGGGGAATTCAGTTGTCAGTGTCGAGAGCTGACGACGGTGCGCGATGTGCACGATCAGCGGATCGCTCGCCGGCCGTCCCTTGGCTGTGAAGATGGCTTCACAGGCGGCCGCGTTCAAGGCATCGGCGGCCAGGCCATAGACGGTTTCCGAGGGCACCGCGACCAGTCCACCCTGCGCCAGACTGGCGGCCAACCGCTCTAGGTTGGTGGGCGTGGGTTGATAGATACGAGTGCGGCAAAGTGTTGGCATGGCGCAAAAAAGGCCGGACAGGGAATTCCCTGATCCGGCCTTGTAGAAAGGAAAAGATCTGCCGGTTCCTTACAAACCGACCAGCATGTTGCGGGACTGCTTGATGGTGCGGGTAACCGCACGCTGCTGCTTGGCAGAAAGGTGCGTGTATTTACGAGGAAGAATCTTGCCCGTGTCGGTGACGTAGCGGTTCATCATCTGAGGAGCCGTGAAGGGAAACTCTTCAGGAGTAAGGCTGCGTTCGGTATTTTCGGTCGTGCTCATAGGAAAAAGTCTTGGAGAAAAGCGGACTTGGCCCTTCTTTGTCAACTCGCAAACCGGCCCTTCTTCGCAAGTCGTCCGGGCGAGCTATTCTGGGTCCCCGTAGTTCAATGGATAGAACAGTCGTTTCCTAAACGACTGATCTGGGTTCGATTCCCAGCGGGGGCACCACGATGCCGCACTTTTTGGCACTTGCGGCGGATTCTTCAGGGGACAAGGTTTCGGCCCGCATCATGCCCAATCGTTTCGGTAAACTTTTCACGATCACCACCTGGGGTGAAAGTCACGGCCCCGCCATCGGCGTGGTGGTCGACGGCTGCCCGCCGCTCTTGCCCATTACTGCCGAAGAGATTCAGGCGGAGCTTGACCGTCGCCGTCCCGGGCAGAGCGATATCAGCACCCCGCGCAAGGAGGCGGATTCCGTTGAAATCCTTTCTGGCATCTACGAGGGCCGCACCACGGGCACCCCCATCTCGATGCTGGTGCGCAATACCGACCAGCGGCCCGGTGCCTATTCCGAGATGAAGCAGGCCTTCCGGCCTTCACACGCGGATTTTACTTATCAAACCAAATACGGCATTCGCGATCCCCATGGCGGCGGGCGTAGCTCCGCGCGTGAAACCATCGGCCGCGTGGCCGGCGGCGCCATCGCCAAAAAGATCCTCGCACTGGCGGGTAACGTCGAATTGCGGGCCTACATCACCCGGGTTCACGACATCTCCATGCCGGCCGATGCGCTTGGCACCGATGCTTTCCCCTCTTTGGCGGAAATCGAAGCCACGGCCGTGCGTTGCCCTCATCCGGCCACTGCGGCGGCGATGATTGAGCGCATCAAGGCCGTGCGTTCCCAGGGTGACTCGGTTGGCGGCGTGATCGAGTGCCGCGTGCGCAATCTGCCTGTTGGTCTCGGTGCGCCGGTGTTCGACCGTCTTGAGGCTGATCTCGGCAAGGCCATGCTGTCGCTGCCCGCCACCAAGGGCTTTGAAGTCGGCAGCGGTTTTGAGGGCACCTTGATGAAGGGTTCCGAGCACAACGATATTTTTGAGAAGCGAGACGGCCGTGTGCGCACCACCACCAACCGTTCCGGCGGCGTGCAGGGTGGCATCAGCAACGGCGAAGATCTCATCTTCCGTGTGGCTTTCAAACCCACCGCCACGATCCTGCAATCGCAGGCCACGGTTGATGTCGATGGCAACGCCACCGATCTGATGGGCAAGGGGCGTCATGATCCCTGCGTGGTTCCGCGCGCAGTGCCCATTGTCGAGTCAATGGCGGCGCTGGTCTTGCTCGACCATTGGATGCGTCACGCGGCGCAAAATCGCACTTTCACATTTTGAAGCAGCCGCCCGCTGTTTTGTTTTTATACCATGTCTCCTGATCGTCCCTGGCTTTATATCATTCTTGGCTCCGCTGGCTCTGGCCGGCGCGAGGTGCTGACCGACCTGATTCAGGCTGGACTGAGTGCCGAGGATAAGGCCGCGGTTATTCTGGCCGAAAGCGAGCCCGCCAGTCCCATGGATGACGGACTTCCCGCCATCAGCCGCTGGTCATTGGTCGACGGGGTTGCTAAGGTCGAACTGCCGGCGGGCGTCAGCCATGTGTTTTTGGTTCTGGATGGTGCGGACAATCCGGTGGAGCAGATTGAGCCCTTGTCGGTCTGGTTGCGGACCGCGGCCTGCGAATTGGCTCGGGTGATCTACGTGGCGGACTGCGCCCGGTTTGAAAAACATCCCGAGCTGCTGGCCTGGTCGGATGCCTGCACGCATTTTTCCGATGTCGTGCTGCTCAATCGGCGTGAAGGCGTGGCGAACAAATGGATGTCCGAATTCCGCCGTCGTTACACCGATCTGCGGTATCCGTGTCTTTTTGAGATGGTGAAGGCTGGTCGGGTTAAAAACCCAGCCCTATTGCTTGAGCCCGAAGCCCGCCGCACCTCGCACGTATTCGACTTGGATGAATGGGCCGGCATTTCCCTTGAGGGCGTCGAAATCGGCACCAGTGACGATGAGGGGGAAGACGGCGATGGTGAGCCGATTGCGATCAGTGATCTCGATCCTGACGATATGCCCGAGGTGGATATCTATTTGGAGCGCAAGCCCGGTGGTTATCGAATAAAGACGATTCCTGATATCAGCCGTTTTCTGAATTAAGTCGGTATGTAGCTGTGGAGCTGGGGATAGGCCGAACTAACCCCAAAGGTCCAATTTATCTCATTTTGAGGTCGCGGTCAGGGTGTGAGGTATCGGCATTGGGAAGTTCAAGTTTGCCGCCTAACTATGCAGCCGCCGCACGACTCTTGATGTCGCCGAGCACAACGTCCCCGGGCTTGATGACCACGTAGCCGATCTTGATCGGGATCTGATAGTGGGTGATCAGGCAGCGACCCAGAGAACCGTTTGGAATGCGGTGTTTGTAGAATATCGGGAAGTTTTTTTCCAGAATCTGGTGGGTGTCACGGATGGTGTCGTAGATTACCGCGCCTTTGACACCGAGGCCGGTGGTGGTTGGCGCTCAGATGCCGCCGACGATGGGATACCAGTCGGGGCGCTTCGGGTCCTGGTGGAAGCGGGCGTAGTAGTCGCCGCGTTTTTCGAACTCGCGTTCGTATTTGTCCATTTTCTCGGGGTCGAGTTGGACGCCGAGACCGGGGCCTTTCGGAACGGGCAGGCAACCATTCTCATACTTCATGAGTCCGCCGACGATGATGTCGTCGGTGAGGTAGTGGTAGTGGGCGTCGCCGGCGAAGGTCATCTCGGGGATGGTCGAGGCGGTGTGCAACATGGCGGCGAGCTCGATGCCGAACTCCGCACCGCTATGCATGGCGACGCCGAGGTTGAAGGTGCGGCAGATGGCGGCGAGGTCCTTCACGCCGCGCGGGCCTTCCCAATAGTGGATGTCGGTGAGAACAATATCGATGGAGCCGAGCTTGATCGCCGGTGCGAGGTCGTCGAAGCGAGCCGGATACATATTGGTCGCGATGGGAATGCGGATCTGTTTGCGCACCTCGGCGTTGCCGTTGAGGCCCCAGGAGGGGTCTTCGAAATACTCGATGCCGAGCGGTTCGAGGCGACGGCCGATACGCACGGCGGTGGGCACGGACCAGACGCCATTGGGATCAATGCGGAGACCAAACGAGGGGCCGAGACGTTCGCGGCAGAGCTCGAGCACGCGGGCTTCCTCGTTGGGGTCCATGACGCCGGCTTTGAGCTTCATGGCGTTGACGCCGAGCGTCTCGTGCAGCTCGACGCACCAGTCGGCGAGATCCTCGGCGCAGGTGTCGTCCTTGCCGTCCGGTCGGTCGTATCGCCAGAACAAATACGCGATCATGGGAATGTTGTCGCGCACACTGCCGCCAAGCAGATCACTCACGGAGCGATTCATGGCCTTGCCCTGAATATCGAGACACGCCATCTCGATCGCGGCGTAGAGACGCGCGTTGGACATGTAGTAGATGCTGCGCAGGACCTTCAGCTTGATCGTTTCGAGGTGAAACGGATCGAGGCCGACGATGCGGGGTTTGAGCTTAAGCAAGGCACCGCGTTGGTCGCCGCCACCGACTTCGCCGAGGCCGACGATGCCTTCATCGGTTATCAGCTCCAGAATGGTGCGGAGAAAATAACCCGGGTGGACGCCGGTGTTATGGCGCAATTGGCACGTAAGCGGAATGGCGACAGTGCGAACTTTCAGGTCTACGATTTTCATAGGAGGTGAATGGTTTGGGCGGCGGTTTTTCCGGACTCGAGGGTGATGGCGGACTGAATACCAGCGTCGGGCTGATTGTTATCGGTGGAGAGGAGGTAGGAGCCGTGGAAGCCGCGGAAGCGAAAGACGCCGTCGGCATCGGTCACGCCCTCGGCGCGGGTGCGCCACTCTTCATGGATGAGTTTTTGCAGGGCGAGGTAGGCGGGCTTGGGGCTCATGTCCTCAAAGAGGAGGCCGGAGTAGACTTTGTTTTCGCCTTGGGCGGCACCGCCGTCGGGGAGGTTCCACCACGTGATGCCTTCCGTCGCGGCGTGACTGAACCAGAGCCGGTAGAAATTGCTGGCGACGACGGCTTGGGCTTCGAGGCCTTCGGGTGTGTTGCCCGGGGCGGTGAGCGTGATCTCGCTGACGTGGACCGGAAGGTTGAGTCGCGAGTAATGGTCGAGGGATGTGAGGAGGGCCTCGGGAGTGAAGGTTTCGCCGGCGAGCGTCCGGAGTAATTCGGCGTCGGAGAAAAGATGGAATTGCAGACCGACGCCACCGACACGGCGTCCGGCGGCAAGCAAGCGTTCGATCAAGGCGGTGTATTCCGTGCGACTTTCCCCCCAAGCGTGGGTGGTCTCGTTGATGTCGAGGCGGGCGTCGGACGGGAGGTGTTTTTCGGCCCACTCGAATGATTCCGCCTCGTAATTGGGCAGCATTTGCAGGCCGCCGATGCGGCGTTCGTAGTGTGCGACGACCTCGTTGAGCACATCCCAGCGCTTGATACTGGATCCGTAGCGCGTGGCGATTTCCTGGATGCGTTTCTCCCAGAACGGGGCGGCGGCTTCGGGATCGGTCGGCACCCAATCGGGGACCGACCATTTGCGGTAGTTCCAGACAAGCGTGTGACCGTGGATGCGGAGGCCGCGTTCCTCGCAAAATTTCACGGAGCAGTCGGGCGGCGGGCGGCGGGCAATGGGCACGCTGTGTTTGGAAAAACGCGGCCGGCCCTGCTCGGGCTCGAGTGTGCGCCAATAAAAAGGGATGGTGGCACCGTTGAAGATATTGCAGAACGCGTCTTCATAACCGCGGTTCAACTTTTCCTCGGAGTAGTCGCCGAGCTTAAAAAGATTGGAGCCGAATTGAAACGGTGAGTCGTGCTGGACGGCACTGACCTTCACTCCGGCCAGCGGCGTGCCTTCGTAGTCGACCACGCGGATCGCGGCATCGCTCTGGCGATGGAGGCGGATACCCTCGTCGATGCGGGTTTTGAGAGCGGGGTCAGACCAGAGCTTGGTGTAGGCGGGGGTGATTAGGGAATTCATAGTGCTGGGTTGCGAAAGCCATGCTGGCGAAGGAGCACGCTTGTGCGACAGGCTGGTTGTTGCAACAGTTGCAATTTGTGAGCCAGACGCTTCGTCAGATCGCCGCCAAACTGGGTCTTTCCCCCTCGACGCTTTCGCGCGCGTTGCATCGTGATCCACGGGTCAACAATGTCACCATGGAGCGGGTGCAAGCGGCCTTAAAGAAGGCCGGATACCAGCTGGATCCCGTGGTGTCGGCGGGCATGTCAAAAATCCGCCAACGAAACTTTTATCGAGAGTCTATCGCTTGGTGCGGGGACAGTCCGCGCGAATCCATGCCGTGGTTGGCACCGTTTTTCGAGTCGGTCGAAGGCTTTGGCGCGCGACTCGGCTACGAGGTGGAATATTTTCACTTCACCAAGGCGACCCCGCGTGAGCTGGCGCGTCTGGCGTCGATTTGGCGGGCGCGGGGGATTCGCGGGGTGATCGTCGGACCGTTTCGCGAGGGACATGCCGAGCTGCCGTTCCCGTGGGAGGGGTTTGCGTGGATTTCAATCGGACACGCGCTGGAGACTCCAGTGCTGCATTCGGTCGGGAGAGATTATAGCTCTGACATCAAGGCGGCGCTTGCCTGGTTGGAGAGTCGTGGGTGTCGCCGTCCGTGTTTCATTCAAGGCCCCGGGGTGAATCACCTTTTTAGGCAACCGATGATGGAGGCATCGCTGGTTTATTATCACGGCGTGCGATCGCGTCCGCGTGCGCCGTTTTACGAGTTGAATCCCGAGAAGGCGGAGGAGTTTCTGGCGTGGATCAAAGCCAACCGGCCCGACGGGATAATCTTGCCCAGATCATTACGGTCGCCTTTGCGGGAGATGACCGGGGTGTTGGATGGTTTACCCCGGGTGTTGTTGTCGACGCCGGACACGCCGGACACGCGCGATGACGTGCATTTCACCGCGCGCTATGAAGTGATTGGTCAGGTGGCCACCAACTTGATGCATCGCCTGCTGAGTAACCGGGAGTTTGGGCTGCCGGCCTATAAGCAGACCATCATTCTGGACTCACTGATGCATGGCGTCGGGCGGGTCGGATGATGTGTGCTGATCAGCGGCCCGATGGGACTGCTGTCGTTTGCCCATGGGGCTTGGAGTCGTCCCGGACGAGAACCTATTGAGATAGGTGGAGACTTCGTTTGACCGGTGTAGGCGGGGAGGAGGGGGACGATTAAGCGAAAGCGAGGGGAGGGCAGACCCCCGGCGCGGCGCAGTCTTCGGAGGGGTCGCGGATGAGGCGGCCAGACATCTTGTGCTCGGACCGGATCAAACGCAATGTGTTCGGCGTGCCTGAGCATGCGCGTGCCGTGCTGATCACGGGTAATTGGGTAGAGGGTCCGAGCGTAAAACAACACCCCGTGTAAAATACACGAAGTCGTGGCCTGATACGGCTGTTTCAGATTCACGTGCCCATGCTTTTCCATATCCAGCTTCGCATAGCGCCTCTCGCGAACGCCTCCCCTGTTTCGCTGCCGTGGAATTCTTTGCCGTAACGCGCCTGCCCGCGCATCAGTAACGCACCGAGGTCCGAACGCTTCCGAAAAAGACCGCGCTCGCCCAATCACGGTTACCGAGAGTCTATGTGGTATCGTTAGCCAAAGCTTCCTTTTATGCCCACCTTGGGCATTGAATGCAGGTAGATTGGATTTTTTATATCCGGTGAAGGTGCCCGGTATAGGTCCGGGGCAACCTCTCCTCGCACTGTCTTAACTCACTAATGGTGCCCAAGAAGGGACTCGAACCCTTACACCTTGCGGCACAGGCTTCTGAGACCTGCGTGTCTACCAATTCCACCACCTGGGCAATGAGAAAGAGGGCAGAAAAGAACCCCCGACCGCCTTCGTGGCAAGCCCTGATTTAAAGAAGTCGAACTTCAGCCGTGCAGGCCGATGTCGCCTCCATGCAAACCCTGTAGGTCCTCGCGCGCATTTTTCATCTCATCGAGGATGATCGCGGTGTGGGATAGCAGGCGTTGGCCCGAGGCGGTCAAGGAGACCGTGCGACCCATACGATCAAAAAGGCGACAATCGAGATCCCGCTCCAGTGCCTTGATGGCGTGACTGATGGCGGACTGGGTGAGGTTCAGTTCGCGGGCGGCGACGGTAAAACTGCGCACTTTTGCCAGCGTGGAAAACGCGAGCAGCTTGCGGCTGTCGAGTATGGGCGTCATTTCGAAGTGGCGGCGTGGTTTCGCAACCCCACGGCTCTAGCAGAATCCAAGCCATTCGGCCGTCAGGCTTTACGTATGAATGGTTTTCATCTTAGCGCGGCTTCAATTGAGGCTTTTTTGCGGTAATAGAAAAACGCCAATCCGCCCTGATAGGCCAGTGTAACCAAGGCTACCACGATGTAGACCAAGGGGATCAGCAACTTGAGTTGTTTTGCCAGCAAGTGCGTATCTACGCCGAGCTGAGAGAGTTGTCCGGTTCTCTCCGGGGTGAGCAGTGCGTTGGTGGTGCTGTCGTCCCGCGTCAAGAGTCGGATGCCGACGTAGCACCAGATCACCAGAAGGAGAAAGAGTTGGCTGCAGATGAGGTTGTTGATGCCGCCGGGATTTTTTTGGCGTAATTTTTTAACCCCGGTGAGTTCAATGAATCCGGCGAGGCACACCAAGCTGCCAATCACAGCGCCGAACAAATCTCCAAAAGCGGCCGAAATCACCGCGGCCAGACCGGCAATCATGATCACGGACAGCCCGTCGAGTTTGGCGATTGTCATGACCCGTTGTAAGACTGCACCGGGCAGGGGCGGAGGACGGGAGGACATAGTCTGAGGTTGGGGCACCCGCCTTTCGACTCGCGAGAGCATACTTTCGTTCCCACTTTGTCGCTTTCGTCTCGTGAATCGTCCTGACCACAACCGCCTGCCATACCGATTGGAGTTCCCCCCGGATCTCCCGATCAGTGCGCGTGCGCAGGACATTATCGACTGTTTGCGAGCGAATCAGGTGGTCATTCTCGCGGGTGAAACCGGTTCGGGCAAAACCACCCAGATTCCCAAGCTTTGTCTGGCGGCCGGTCGCGGCACCGCCGGACGGATCGCCTGCACCCAGCCGCGCCGTGTCGCTGCGCTGTCCATCTCGCGGCGTGTGGCCGAGGAACTTGGGGTGGAGTGGGGTGGTTTTGTCGGCTGCAAAATCCGTTTCGACGACCGCACTTCGTCCGACACCGCCATCAAGTTCATGACCGATGGCATGCTCCTCGCCGAGGTGCAGAGCGACCCGATGCTGCGCGCCTACGACACCATCATCATCGACGAGGCTCACGAACGCTCGCTCAACATCGACTTCCTCCTCGGGCATCTGCGCAACCTCCGCCACCGCCGTCCGGACCTGCAGATCGTCATCACTTCGGCTACCATCGACACCGCGGCTTTCTCCAAGGCCTTTGACGACGCACCCATCATCGAGGTCTCCGGCCGCACGTTTCCGGTCGATGTGGTTTACTCACCACTCGATGAATTTGGCGACGACTCCGCCGAGGGCGACGAGCGCACGTCGCGTTCCGAAGCCTTGCACTACATCGACGGCGCGGTCGCCGCGGTGGAGCGCATCGTGCGCGACACCGAGTCCGGGGACATTCTCGTATTCATGCCGGCCGAGCGTGATATCCGCGAAACCCGCGAACTGCTCGAAGACCTGCGTCTGCCGCGCTGCGAGACGATCCCGCTTTTTGGCCGGCTTTCTAATTCCGAACAACAACGCGTCTTTGCCGGTGGTCAGGCTCGCAAGATCATTGTCGCCACCAACATCGCCGAGACTTCGCTGACGCTCCCCGGCATCCGCTACGTGGTCGATACGGGACTGGCCCGCATCAGTCGTTATGCAGCGCAGGCCCGCACCCGTCGTCTGCCGATCGAGCCGGTTGCGCAATCCTCCGCCGATCAGCGCAAGGGCCGCGCCGGTCGTGTCGCCGAGGGCATCTGCATCCGGCTCTATTCCGAGAAAGACTATTTGGAGCGCCCGCGCTTTGCCCAACCAGAGATCCAGCGCGCCAACCTCGCAGACGTCATCCTGCGCATGACTGCGTTTGGTCTCGGTGCCATCGAGCGGTTTCCCTTCATCAACCAACCTGCGGCCAATGCCGTTCGCGCCGGCTACGCGTTACTCGAAGAACTCGGCGCGCTCGATCCGGTTCCGGTCGGTTCGCCCGAGGGCACGATTCGTCCGCTCACCGCCATTGGTCGTGACCTTGCCCGCCTGCCGGTTGATCCCACGGTCGGCCGCATGATCTTGCAGGCGCGGACGGAAAACGCGCTGCGCGAAGTCGTGGTCATCGCCGCCGGACTCAGTATTCAAGACCCTCGCGAGCGTCCGCTTGAGGCCCGCGAAAAAGCCGACTCGGCCCACCGCCGCTTTGCTCACGCCGAATCCGATTTTCTGACGCTGCTCAATATCTGGGACACCTTCCACGACGAGTTGGACCGGCTTTCCCAGGCCAAGCTTCGCCGCTTCTGCAAGGACCACTTTTTGAGCTACACCCGCATGCGAGAGTGGCGCGACGTCCACTCCCAGTTGGTTGATGTCATCAAAGACCGCCCGGGCTTTAAACCTACCTCCGTTTTTGACGGTGTGCCGAAGGAACAGCGCGCACAGGACAAACTCGTCTTTGCCTCGGCCGGTTATCGGGCAATTCACCGCAGCATCCTCTCGGGCCTGCTCGGAAACATTGCCCGCCGCGATGACGAGAAGGGCGGTTACCTCGCCACGCAGGATCGACGCATCGCGATTTTTCCCGGCTCCGTTCTTCATCAGCGCGAAGACCGCAAGTCTTCGCCGCGCGGCAATGATGCGCGCCAAAAGAAAACCGATAATAAATCCCCGCGTTGGATTCTCGCCGCCGAGATCATGGAGACCTCGCGTCTCTATGCGCGCACCTCCGCGCGGCTCGATCCGCTATGGGCGCTCGACCTGGGTGAGCACTTACTCAAGCGCAGTCACACCGAGCCGTTTTGGGATCTCGAAAAAGGCCGTGTGCTGGTCAAGCAACGCACCCGTTTACACGGGCTCGAAATCGAGTCGCGTTCGGTCAGCTACGGGAAAATCAATCCGGAGCACGCTACCGAAATCTTTATCCGCGAGGCGCTCGTTGAGGACGTCATTACGTGGCCCTTTGGTTTCCTGACGCACAACCGCGAGGTGCGCGCCGAGCTCGAATCTCAGCTCACCCGCACGCGTGATGCCGGTTACCTCAATCTCGACGAGGCCATCTACCGTTACTACTCGCTGCACCTGCAACCGCACGCGCCGGTCGCCGCCGTCGGGGACTTGGTCGATCTCTCCCGCGAGCAAGTTGGAGCCAATCCGAACTTCCTGAAAATGACACAGGAAGAGCTGCGTCCCGCCGACGCCCCGGAGCCCGACGCGGAGGCCTTTCCCGAGGCGATGCCGCTGGCGACCTCAGCGCTGCCGCTCAATTACGCCTATAAACCCGGACAGGACGACGATGGCGTCACGCTCGACCTGCCGGTGCGTGCCGCTGAGGAGCTTGATCCCGCGGCTCTCGACTGGGCGGTGCCAGGCCACCTCGTCGATAAAGTTGAACACTACCTGCGTGCGTTGCCGAAGGAGCTGCGCCGGGCCTTTGCCCCGCTCAATGAAACGGCCCGCGCGCTCGCCGATGGTGCTGATCGCATCTCGCGCCTAGCAGGTCGCAAACGCACGTTGATCGACACGCTGGTTGAGCTCATCCGCGAGCGAAACAAGGTAAACATTGACCCGAAGTTGTTGCTCTCGCGTCCGTTGCCCGATCATTTGCGGGTGCGTGTCCGCGTGCACGACGACGGAGGCAAAGAGCTTTGCTCGGCACGGGATTTCAGCGAACTCTCCGCGCGGCTGGCCGACCTTCACCGTGAGGCTAGCACGTCTGTGGACCGCGACGATCCTGCCGCGTGGAAAAAAGCCCGTGCGCGTTGGGAGAAGTTCGAGCAAGGCGACTGGTCCTTCGGAGAAATCCAGGAAAAGGTTCACGTCTGCGATCAAGCCGGCGTCGCCGTGTTTGCTTGGCCGGCCCTACAGGTCACCCCGGCGGGTGTGGCGCTACGGCTTTTCCGCACTCCGGAGAAGGCGGCCGAGTCGATGAACGCCGGTATTTCGCGGCTGATTGCGCTGACCCTGCGGCACGACCTCGCGTGGCTGGAGAAGGACCTGAAGGCGTTGCGCCGCGTTGGCCCCTTGGCGGCGACGCTCGCACCGATGAACGAGCTCCAAGACGATGCGCATCGGATGTTGAGCGACTGGGTTTGTGATCCCGCCCGCGTCTCCGCACCGACGGCCACCGCCTTTGGCGCCGCGGTGGACAAAGCCAAGGTCGAGTTGCGTGCTTCGGTGCCGAAGCTCGCCGACCTGTTGGAGGAGATTTTTACTCTACGTCAGACCTTGTTGGTTCATCCGCATCCTTATCGTGGGCAGGGGCCGGATTTGAAGGCGCTGCTCCCGGCGGACTTTTTGCGTCGCACGCCGTATGCACGACTCGGGCATCTGCCGCGTTATTTAAAGGCCATGAAGGCGCGAGCGGATCGTTGGCGGCAAAACGCGGCCAAGGATGGCGAGCGCGCCGCTCAAATCGCGCCTTACGTGAAGGCTTTGCCGTCAGTGCTCGATCGGCCGGGCGGGGATCACTTCCGCTGGTTGGTCGAGGAGCTGCGGGTAAGTCTCTTCGCGCAGGAGCTGGGCACCGCCGAACCGGTGTCGACGGTGAAGCTGGACAAGTTGCTGGCCGATCTGCGCGGCGGCGGTGCAAAGTCTGGTGCAAAAGAAACGGTGGCGCCGGCGGTTGTGGCGACACCGCCGAAGGCAGCACCGTTGCAAGTGTCGTCGACCGCCAAGCAGAAGCCGCTGAAAAGTCTTAACGCGCTCGATTCGCTTTTCCGGAAGTAAGGAGCGTGGAAATTCCTGTCCACGCCCCTACCAGGCTCCTCCCGTAAAAGAATCCTTAACCTTTCGAGCCGTGGTGATTTCGATTGGCGTGATCGCGCAGCCGCACGCTCAATAAAACCCTCTTTCCCATGCAACTCGCCCAAGCCTCCACTCTGATTCGTTCGCAACTCAACCGCATGGCCGACGCCTATGGCGAAACGGTGTTCGACGAGTGGGTGCTCATCGGGCTGACCGCCGCCGGTGGCAGCATCCTTGGTTATGACGGACCGCGCGCGGCCGACTTCAAAAAAACCTTTTTGCAGGACCTCGCTCCGTTGCGTGCGATGATCGGCAAGGGTGAGCAGGACATCGGTGGTTTTGAATTCGTCAACGACGCTGCCGGTCACCGCTACGATGCGGTGATGAAGGTGGGCGAGAGCGTGTATTTGCTTTGTAATCACACTACGCTCACGGTGGACGACATCCGTGCCAAGGCCGGTTGGCTCAAGGCACAGACGGCGTGGTTTGACCTGGGGGAAAAGTTTCGCGTCGATCCGCTGATTGCCTGATCAGGCGATCAGGCCGGTCCAGACAAACCAACCGTAGGCACCGATCAGACCGGCACCCAGCCAGCGGGGCAGACCGCCCAGCGTGAGCACGCAGCCGAGGTGCACGATGGCCGCGCCGCCGATGAGCAGCAGGCCTTGCAGCATGGCGGGAGACATCGGCACGGGTTGCCAGATCGCGTAGAGTCCGATCATGAGCGGGATGCAGATGTGACCGTCCCCGACCTGCGAAGCATAGACGACCTCGGCGCGTCGCCGATGCGCATAGTAGAACGCGAGCAGGGCGTTGGGAATGACCATCAGCCAGCCGGTCAGCCAGCCGAGGTTGGCCGCGCTGACGAAGCCGCCGCCCTCTAACGAACCCAGCCAGGTCACGATCCAGTCGATGCCGGTGAACAGCCCCCAGGCGCTCACCAACACTAGGGCGAGGTCGACGTAGAACAGCGGTGAAAACGTGATGCGCTGGTGGGCGTTGTGCTTGAGCACGTCATAGGCCTGCACGGTTTGCCAAAAGAGGAACAGTCCGACCAACACCAGTCCGTCGCCGAGGTCGATGCTGCCGTCGCGGCCCAGCGCCCAGACGGCCCCGGTGAAGAAAACCGCGGCCGCGAGGGTCAGCAGCAAAGCCAGCTTGTTGAGTCGACGCGGCAGGTCGGCGTTGGCACCAACTTTCCTTTTGCCGCGGGATTTGCCCGAAGCGGAGGTGGACGGACCGGCGAGTTGCAGGCCCCAGATAACAGCGGGCAGGCCGAGCAGCAGGGTGAGGTTCGTGACGTTGTTGACCACCGCGTTGACGGCGATTTCACCGGCGGGTCCGCCTTGGCGCGCGACGATCCAGACAAAGAGCAGGTTGCCCAGTCCGGAGCAGTAGGGCATGACCAGCGTGGCTAGCGCGGTGCCTTCGAGACCGTGATCAAGCAGCGCCTCCAACCGCCAGACCAGCAGCAGCGATGCAGCCAAAAACAGGACTCCGTAGGTCCACGGGCTGGTCAACCCGAGCAGATCGATCCAGTGGGGCAGGGGATTCATGCCGGGTTGACCTGCAAGGTCAGGCGACCGGCGCGTTGTCCGAGTTTTACCGGGGCGCCGAAAATCTCGCTCAGGAGTTTGGTCGTAAGCACTTCATTGCGCGGACCGGCCGCAACCACCCTGCCGCCTCGAAGGAGCAACGCATGGGAAAAGATCGGCATGATCTCCTCGACGTGATGGGTCACCAGCACCAGGGCGGGGCCGGTTTTGTGGGAGGCCAGTTCGTTGAATACTCCTAGGAAATGTTCACGCGACACCGGGTCGAGACCCGCGCAGGGCTCGTCCAGGATCAGCAAGTCGGGTTTGGCCATGAGGGCGCGGGCGATGAGCACGCGTTGACGTTCGCCTTGTGAGAGAAACAGCCACGGGCGGCTCTCGGGAATCTTGAGTTTTACCGCGCGCAGCCATTTGCGGGCTGCCCGGCGATCACTTTCGGACGGCTTCACCCAAAGATCGAGTTGGGCGTATTTGCCGCTGATCACCGTGTTGAGGAGGGCCTCGTTGGGCGGGATGGAGGCCTGCAACGCGCTGGAAACCAGTCCCACGCGTTCACGCAAATCACGCCAGTCGCATTCACCGTAGCGATTGCCCAGCAAATAGATGTCGCCGGAGGAGGCGGTCAGGTAACCGGTGAGGGCGCGCAGTAGAGAGGTTTTGCCACTGCCATTGGCGCCGAGGACGACCCAGTGTTGGCCACGTTCAACCCGCCAACTCACTCCGTTGAGCAAGGTGGTTTCGGCTCGGACAATGCTAAGGTTTTCGACAGCCAACAGCGGCGCATGCATCCCGCCGAACGTTGGTCAGGAACTTTTCGGGGTCAATGCGCCCGCGTTCGTAACCGAAATGTCTCTGGAAACTTATTCGTTTATTTTGCGTCCCACCTACTTTCCCCCTCCTTTGCCATCATGCGTTTCCCCGCTTTTCTTGCCCTGAGTCTGCTGACCGTGCTCACGGCGGTGGCACGCCCGTTCTCGGTCGTCGCCTACAATGTCGAGAACCTGATGGATGCCGATGGCGTCGCCCTCTACGACGATTACCAGCCGGCGGTTTATACCCGGGCGCACCTTTCCACTAAGCTGCAGAATATCGCCCGGGTGATGGCGCGGGTAAATCGCGGCGAGGGTCCGGACATCCTCATCTGTAATGAAATCGAACTCGACCAAACTCCCCCGGTCGACGGACATCCGGTGGACCCGGCGGCTTGGCTGCGGGCCCATGCCGATGTGCGTTACGATGAACTGCTCGCGCAAATAACACTGCCTGCTGATCTCGCCGATACGTCCTCGGCGATCTGGTTGCTCAAAGCGCTCTCCGATCACGGCATGACGGGTTATACCATGGTGACCAGCGATGAGAAACCCGGAGCCTATCCGGGAGAGAGTCGCGGTCGCGCCATTCAGAACGTTATCTTCAGTAAGTTCCCCGTGCGTGCCGTGCGCAACCACCCGACGCAAAACGCCCGCACCATCGTCGAGGCCGAGCTGGATGTGGATGGTGCTCCGCTTTACGTGTTCGCCAATCATTGGAAGTCCGGCGCCGGCAGCACCGAGACGGAGGCCGATCGTCGGGCCAACGCACTCACCCTGCGCACGCGGATCGACGAGCTCTTGGCCAACGATCCCAACGCCGACATCATCATCGCCGGCGATCTCAACTCCCACTACAACCAGCGCGAGCGCTATAAACAAATGCGTGAGACCGGTATCAACACCGTGCTGCGAGCTCAGGGCAACGAGCTGGCCATTCGTGGCAAGGACCGCGACCTCTACGACCTTTGGTTTGAGCTGCCGCGTGAAGATCGCCGCAGCGACCTGTATCGCAACGAGTGGGGCACGCTCATGCACCTGATCATTTCGCGTGGTCTCTACGACAAACGCGGCGTGCAATACGTGGACAACTCGTTCGCGGTGTTGGCCATTCCCGGACTCAATACCGATGCCTACGGCCATCCGGTTCGTTGGACGTTTGATGGTCCCGCCGGCGCGGGTTTCTCGGATCACTTCCCGATCTATGCGCGGTTTCTGACCACGGAAGAAAATCGTCCGGACCGTTGGATCGCTCTGGTCAAACCCAGCCAGGAAGACACTCCGGATGGTGATCCGATCAAAGCCGACTTTACTTCGGTTGACCTGACTCAGTCGGTTACGCTGGCCACTATTCAGAAAGGTGCCGATTTGCGCGACGGGTCATGGTCCGGCAAGATTTTCCACGTCGAAGGCGAAGCGGTTGACGACAAGTATGTGAAGGTAAAGTTCGCCGGTCAGGTTTACGATGTCTTCAGCCACGACAAAGAAATCCGCGACATGCTCTACGCCCAGCGAGAGAGCGGTCGGAACCTTTCTTTCTATGGCGAACTGGGCACCTACAAAGGAAGCTGGCAATTTCTCGTGCGCGAAAAAAGCTGGGTGAAATGACCGCCGTCCCAGCCTCCGACTCCATGCTGATTGTCTACACCTACTCCGGTTGCGACACCTGCCGTAAGGCCGTCAAATGGCTGCGTGCGCAGGAAATTACCTTCACCGAAAAACCCATCCGCGATACGCCGCCGTCATCCGCAGAACTACGGACTATGCTGGCGCATCAGGGCGGTCAGCTCCGCAAACTTTTCAACATCTCAGGGCAAGATTATCGCGCGCAAAAACTCGGTGATAAACTCGCAGGCATGACCGATGCCGACGCGATCAAGCTCCTTGCCGCCAATGGGAATCTGGTGAAGCGCCCCTTCGCGCTCAGCACCGGTTCGGGGGCCGGGTCGCGTGGGGCGGTTGGCTTGGTCGGCTTTAAGGAAAACGACTGGATCGCGGCGTTGGGGTGACAGCTCCCAAGGAGCGTGGACATTCCTGTCCACGTCGTTCCACACCATTCGCCTGCACCCCAACTCGCTTGTGGATCGCCTGCCTCTCTGCGTGGACCAGAATGTCCACGCTCCTCCTGGATCAGTTTACTCCGTCTCGGGCACGAACTTCAGCGACAGACCGTTCATGCAGTAGCGCAGACCGGTGGGTTTGGGGCCATCGGGGAAAACGTGTCCGAGGTGACCGCCGCAGCGGCCGCAAACGTTTTCTTCGCGGATCATGCCGTGACTTTCGTCGATCTTGGTCAGCACATGGCCTTCGGCGATCGGTTTAAAAAAACTCGGCCAGCCGGTGCCGGAATCAAACTTGGTTTCGGAGGGGAAGAGCTCTAATCCGCAGCCGGCGCACACGTAGGTGCCCTTGGCCTTGATCTTGAGTAATTCGCTGGTGAAGGGCCGTTCGGTGCCGGCTTCGCGGAGCACGTGGTATTGTTCGGGTGTGAGCATGTTACGCCATTCGGTTTCGATTTTTACGACAGGAGTGATATCGGACGCCGGTGTGTTGTCAGCGGCGGCGGCTGAAGGGGGATAGCCTTGGGCACGGCACCCGGCAAGCAGTCCCAAAGTCAGGAGAATCCAAGGTTTGAGCTTTATCATGGTTACGGGTGGGAAGGTAGTCGGGAAAAGATTATTCCAGCGGCCCTCGTTGACTTGCAGGGCAGGCTAGGCTTGAAGCTGGGTATCTTGAACGAATCCGCAACCCGTCCCTCGCAATCTCTGGTCCTCTGGATGGCCGCCCATACCGGCTTTCCCGGGCAGCGCCTGCCCGCTAAAGCGGAGACACTGCTCTTGATAGCTGACGCGGCTGCCCAAGATGAGGCGCAGCTCCAAAGTTCAAACCTGCGCCGGTTTCCAGTGCCGGGCCAGACCGCCGCTCAAGCGTCGTCACTGAAGGCCATGGCCGAGCGTCGCAAGCTCGTGCACTTTAAGTGCGATAACAGCGCTAAGGTGTGATTGCAGGCGCGGTCCACAAAAGAAATCCACAGGGGCGTCTATTGCATGCTTGCAGCAATAAGAGACATCCAACGTATTTATGTATATTCGGGCCTATGCGAATCCGCCTAATTATACTGCTTTTGTTGAGTTCGATCACGCTATGGGCAAATCATAGCAGGGAGGTTTCCCGCGAGTTTGTCGTGGGAGCGCAACCGACTCTGGACATCGAGCTTAGCCAGGGGGAAATGGAGTTTGTGACTGGACCTGAGGGTGTGGTCACCGTGCGCGTGGTGCAGTCGTTGTCGCACGAGAATGATGCGCAGGCCAATCAGGCCTTCGATGATTGGAAATTCGATTTTAGTCAAAAGGGGGACAGCGTCGTGTTTCGTGGTGCCAATCGTCACAATTTGGTTTGGGATTGGAATCCTGTCCGTGCGATGCAGTGCACCGTGACGATTACCCTGCCGCGTTCGAGCGGCGTGGCGATCAAGGGTCGTCAACTCCGGGTAAGTCTGGACCGCATTGATGGCGATTTATCAGTGCGTATGGATGCCGGCAGTCTCTTTGCAAAACGTGTGGGCGGTGACGTCAGCGTCAAAACCCTCGACGGGCAGCTGACGTTTTCCTCGATAGGCGGTCGCGCTGATTTGAACCTGCAGACCGGCCAGATCTTGATCGGCCGGACGGAGGGGCCCTTGGAGGTGAACAGCAACGGGGGAGTGTTGGAGGTTCAGCAGGTGACCGATACGGTGAAGGTATCTGGAGAAACGTTGGACGTCATCCTCGGTCTGGCCAATCCGCTCAAAGGTAAAGTCAACGTGAGCTCGGCACTCGGATCCATTGTGCTCAAAGTTGAAAATACTGCCAACGTTACCATCGACGCCGCCGCGCCTTGGCTGGGTGCAGTGAAAACGCGTGGTCTTGAGCTGGAGATTCTTTCCGGTCGGATCGGCTCATCGCGACTCAACGCCACATTGAACGGTGGTGGACCCCTGGTGACGCTGCGAGCCAGAGGCGGCACGGTATCGATCATCGGAATGGAGCCGCTGGGCACTGTGTCCCTGCTTGATCGCTGATCGGCTGGTGTCCCGGCCCAGCGTAGACTGGCCAAGTCCGGTGTCGGCATGCAAGGTGGTCGTTCACCAATCATGATGACCGCCTACGACCCGTTGATCAGTCACCTCAAGCGTGCCCACCACCTCGGCACCATTTCCGGACTGCTGGGTTGGGACGAACAAGTCTTCCTCCCGGCGGACAGCACGGATCAACGTGCGGATCAACTCGCCCTCATGGCCGAGCTGCACCATGCCGCCGCTACCAATCCCGAGGTGGGCCGTTTGTTGACCGAGCTCGAGTCGTCGTTGGATCGGCTCGATGCAGACCAACGTGTCGTGGTGGCCCGCGCCCGCATGGATTACGATCGGTCAACGTGCCTGCCCGGTGAGTTCGCCAGTGAGAAAGCCCGTCACTCCAGCGCCGCCTACCACGGCTGGGCGTCGGCAAAGGGAGCGAACGATTTCGCCAAATTCGCTCCTTATCTCGAAAAGCACCTCGAACTAGCGAAACGCGAAGCGGCCCTGCAAGGGTGGGGCGACCGGCCCTACGACTACGCCATCGAGCGTCATGATCCTGGTATGACTGCGGAAAAAATCACCGCGCTCTTTGATGAGTTACGCGCCGGGTTGGTGCCGCTCGTCCGCGAACTCGACGCCTCGCCGGTGAAGGCGCGTGCCGATGTTTTCCGAGGCTTCCCGGTTGATGGGCAAAAGGCCTTTCTTGAGGACGTCGTTGCGAAGCTCGGTTTCAACTTCCGTCGTGGTCGCATCGACGTGTCGCTGCATCCGTTTTGCGAAGGCTGTGGTGCGGATATCCGCATGACCACGCGCTTCGATGCGGACAACCCGCTCGACTCCCTGTTCAGCTCCATCCACGAGACCGGTCACGGGCTCTACGAACAGGGATTGCCGCTCGATCGTCTGGGCACTCCGCTCGGTCAATACGTCGGAATGGGAGTGCACGAATCGCAGAGCCGCCTGTGGGAAAACAACGTCGCGCGCGGCCGGGCCTTCTGGACGTATGTCGAACCGAAGTTCCGCGAAGCATTCCCGACCCAACTGGCCGGCGTGTCGTCCGATGAACTCTACCTTGCGGTCAATGCCGTCGAGCCGACTCTTATCCGCGTCGATGCCGATGAGATTCACTACAACCTGCACATCATCCTGCGCTTTGAGTTGGAGCAGCGCTTGTTCAACGGCGAACTCTCCGTCGCCGACCTGCCCGCCGCGTGGAATGCCCGCTCGCAGGAATTGCTTGGCCTGACTCCGCCCGACGACAAGCACGGCGTGCTGCAGGATGTGCATTGGTCGGGTGGCGCGTTCGGCTACTTTCCCAGCTACTGTATCGGCAACATGATGGCCGCGCAGTTATGGTTCACGGTGCTCAAACAAATCCCCGGGCTGGAAGACGATTTTGCCCGCGGAGACTTCTCCAAACTACTCGGCTGGTTGCGCACGAACGTGCACGAACAGGGACGTCGCTACGATACCCTGGAGCTGGTGCGTCACGTGACCGGTGAGGAACTGACGCCAAAGTATCTGCTGCGTTACTTGCGCGAACGCTACGCGCCGCTGTATTTGTGATCCGCTCATGATCTTGTTCGATACTCACACGCACCTCGACTCTGCCGTTCAGCACGGACAACTCGACGCCACGCTGGCGCGGGCCCGCGAGGCCGGGTTGGTCGGCATGGTTACGGTTGGCACCGGTTCGGATGACTGGCCGCTGTATCGTGATCTGGCGACGGCGCACGCCGGCTTTGTTTATTACTCGGTGGGGCTGCACCCATGCTCCGTCGCTGCGAACTGGGCCGATGAGATCGCGTTGATCGAGGCGTATTGGTCGGGCGACGCGATTAAGCCCGTGGCGCTCGGCGAGTGCGGACTGGATCGTTTTCATCTGCCCAAAGATCCGGCCGAGGCGGAGCAGGTCATTGGTTGGCAAAAGGCCGCCTTTGCCGCGCAGCTGGAGATCGTGAAGCGACTGGGTTGCGCGCTGATCGTGCATTCGCGTGGTGCCTTTGCCGAGTGCGTGGAAATGATTGATGCGTCCGGTGTGGATTGGACCAGGGTGGTCTTCCACTGTTTTAGCGAAGGACCGGCAGAAATGAGCGAACTCATCAAGCGCGGCGCCTGGGGTTCGATCACTGGAGTGGTCACCTACAAGAACGGCGAGAACGTCCGCGAGTCGATGCGCACTCAGGGCATCCAGCGCCTGATGGTCGAAACCGACGCGCCTTATCTCACGCCGGTGCCTAATCGCGGAAAACCCAACGAGCCGGCTTACCTGCGCCACACCGCGGAGTTCGCGGCGGGGGTGCTGGGTGTTTCGGCCGATGAGTTTGGCGATATTACCACCCGCAACGCGAAGGCGTTCTACGGAATTTAATCGCTGAAGCGCGGAAGAGCGGAAGCGCTGAAAACAAAAAAGGGCGGAAGCCGTTTCCGTGCTTCCGCCCTTCCGTGTTTCCGCGATTAACGGATTGAAAATATTCGGGGCTCAGGCCTCGTCGAACTTACGGGTGAAGAGTTGATCGAGTTCGTCCAGCATGCCGGCGGCGTCGGCACCGGTGGCGATGAACTTGACCTTCGAGCCTTTGCCGGCGGCCAGCATCATGAGACCCATGATGCTCTTACCGTTGACCTGCTCCTCGTCCTTTTCGACGAGGACGTCGGCTTTGAACTTGTTGGTGATGCGCACGATCATGGCGGCCGGGCGTGCATGGATGCCCATCTTGTTTTGGACCAGCAGCTCTTTGGTAAGCTGGGCACTGCCTGCGGTTTCGTTGGTATCCATTGAGTTCAAACGCAAAAAGTGCCTTTCGCTGAGGGTTGCTTGCAACTCAAAAACCTTCCGGCCATTTTAAGAGCCTTCCCCATGGCTACGACCGCTATCATTGTTCCCTGTCGCCTCGAATCGACCCGCTTCCCCCGCAAGCTTTTGCACCAGATTCAGGGCAAACCCCTGGTCCTGCACGTAGCCGAGCGCATCCGGACCGAAGTCCCTGAATTGCCCCTCTACTTCGCGGTGGATGACCAATTGCTGGCCGCACCGCTGGCCGATGCCGGGTTCCATGTGATCCACACCAGCGTCTCCCATCAGAGCGGCACCGATCGTCTGGCCGAGGCAAACCGCACCATTAAAGCCGACCATGTGATCAATGTGCAGGCCGATGAGCCGCTGGTCAGTGCGTCGCAAATCCGCCTCTTGGCCAAACTCATCGCGGGTGATGCCGCCATGGCCACTTTGTGCACCGCGTTTACCAACAAGGCCGATTTCGAAAACCCGAATCAGGTGAAAGTCGTCCTCGGACGCGATGGCAAGGCGCTCTACTTCTCGCGTTCGCCGATCCCGTTTCCCCGTGACCATGGCGGCAAGGGCGACGACGCCTGGGTGGCCTCGCATCCCTGTTTCCGCCACCTCGGCCTCTACGCCTACAAGGCGTCACTTTTGGACAGCTTTGCCATGTTGCCGCTGGGTAGCCTGGAGGGCATCGAAAAACTCGAACAACTGCGCGTCTTGGAAAACGGCTACAGCATCGTCTGCGGCGTGACCAACGATCCGACCATCGGTGTCGACACGCCGGAGGACGCCGAGAAATACGCGGCGCTGCTAGGCTGAGTTTCTTGTAGGGCCGCCGCTTGCCGGCGCGCCGCAGGCTGACGGTTACGACGGCGAGGCAACGCGGCACGCCGACGAGCGGCGGCCCTACAGGCAACATCAGACCAGCGGCTTGCGGCGGTAGAACAGCAGGCCCGGCATCGCCAGCCCGACGGCGAGGCCGGCGACGATGAACAAGGTGCGCAGGCCGTTCTCGATTGCCTTGGCCAGCAGCGGATCGCTGAGGCCGCTGCGTTCAATCTCGGCCAACGCGAGCAGAGCGGTGAATGCATAGACACCGGGGATCATCGGGATCATCGCGGCTACCGTGAAAACCTTCGGATGCGCCCGTAGTTTTCTCGCCCAATAAACGCCGACCATGCTCACGACGGTGGCGGCGATGAATGTCGCCCACTCGATGCGGATGTGGGCGTGATTGATCAGCAGCCAGCGCAGTCCGTGGCCGAGCGCGCCACCGAGGGCGCAGTATTTGAGCGCTTCGCGGGGCACGTTGAACACGAGTGCAAAGCCCACCGCGGGAACGGCCGCGAGCAGCATGTCTTCGATCAGATGGAGCAGCAGGTCGATCATCGTATCCACCCCCAGGCGTTCCAGACGGTCATGGCGAGCAGGATGCCGCCGCAGGACGCCGCGCAGAGCAGGACGGCCATCATGCCGCGGGCGAGGCCGGTGTTGACGTAGCCCTTGACCATGTCGGACACCGAGTTGATCAGCGGGAAGCCTGGCACCAGCAGCAGCACGCTGGCGGCCATCGCGACCTGCGGTTTTTCCACCAGGTTGTGAATCAGGCCTTGCGCGGCGATCGAGGTGGCAACGAAGGCGGCGATGGCAAAGTTGACCAGCGGATTAAAATTCAGGTGGGCCAGCTGGTGGCGCACGGTCATGGCGATAAAGCTGGCCACGAAGGTGAGGGCACAGGCCGGCAGATCGGCTTTGGCCAGCCGGGCGAAACACGCACAGGACAAGCCAATCATGATGGAGACGACCCATGGATTATAACGCTGCGAGCCGATATCGTCGAGGCGACGGCTGACTTCGGCGATGCCCAGATGGCCGGCCTCGGCGTCTAGCATGATGCGCTGCACTTCGGTGACCGTGCGCATGTTGATGCCGCGATCGATGTTGCGACGCACCGTGGTGTCGCTGCGGCCTCCGCAGAGCGTGGTGATGGTGATGCCGTTCGCGGTGAGGGCGACTTCCACGCTTTCCGCGCCGAGGGCGAGCCCGATGCGCCGGGTGACGGATTCCACCAGCACGCTTTCGGCGCTGAACTGCATCAACTGAATAGCGGTGCGCACGCAGATCACGGTGATGTCGCGCTGTTGGCTTTCGTTGATGACGGACGGGTTCATTCGGAATGGATAAGGCAGGTGAGTAGCGTTGAACGTGCCGGACTCAAAACTCAATGCCGCGTTGGGCCTGCACGCCGTTGGCGAAGGGGTGCTTGATCTCGGTCATCTCGGTGACGAGGTCGGCCAGCGCGATCAGATCGGGATGTGCACCGCGGCCTGTGATGACCACGTGCTGGTCGTCGCGCTTGGCGCGCAGCGCTGCGAGGATTTCGCCGAGCGGCAGGTAGTCGCAGGTGAGCACGACGTTGAGCTCGTCGAGCAGGACAAAGTCGATGGAGGGATCGGCGAAGTGTTTTTTGGCGATGTCCCAGCCGGCACGGCAGCAGGCGATGTCGGCTTCCTTGTTTTGGGTATCCCAAGTGAAACCCTCGCCGACATGATCCCAGGTGAGATTGGGGCCGCGCAGGAGTTTTTCGACGGCGTCGTTGCTCGACTTGATGAACTGCACCACGCCGCACTTGCGACCGTGGGCCAGCTGGCGGGTGAGCATGCCGAAGGACGCGGTGGTCTTGCCCTTGCCGTTGCCGGTGTGGACGATGATCAGGCCCTTGCGCTCTTTTGCTGCGCGCATCTTTTCGCGCATCTCGGCCTGCAGATCCTGCATCTGCTGGCGGTGGGTTTCGGAATCGGTGTCGGGCATGGTTGGTGAGATTAAGAGGAAATTCGGCGTTGGAGCCAGTTTACGGTGTCGAGAATTGAAGGCCCGTCGTGGATCAGGTTTTGGCCGCGGGTGATCCCGGACTCGATGAGCCGGATGTCGGGCCAATTGCGTTCGGTTTCCCACGCAGGCACGTCGAGCGGGTGGTCGTCCTCCTCATGGAAAAGCACGACAACGTCGGGTTTTGCAGCGACGACCGCTGGCAGGTCCAGCTTGAGGTAGCCCTCGGGGCGATCCGCAAAGATGTTTTGCCCGCCGGCGAGTTCGATTAGGTCGTGAATGAAGGTCAGCCCGCCGGCCATGCGTGGATGACGGCCAAACCAAAGTTCGGCGTAGACCCGCGGCGGTATAGCGGGGCGGGTTGCACGTAGCCGTGATGCCTCCGCTTCCATGCGGGCGGTCAGTTCGTGGGCGGCGGCCATTTCGCCCATCAATGCGCCGAGTCGACGGATGTTTTCCAATATGCCGGCAAAGCTATCTGGCAACGGGAGCAGGTAAACCGGCCGTCCGGCCTTCGCCAGGCGACGGGCCACGCCGAGTTGCACGCCGCCGGTCATCAGGATCAGGTCGGCGTCGATGGCGTCGAGTGCGGCCTCGTCGATCCGGAGGTAGTCGCCGACGATGGTCTTGCCGGATGTATCAACGTATCGACTACAATATTTACTCACACCGGCCATGCGGTTGGCCAGGCCCATTTCCCAGAGAGCCTCGGTCCAGCCGGAGCAAAGGCAGGCGACCCGGGACGGCTTGTCGGGCAGAGTGACGAGGGTGTCGAGCGGTTCGCAGCGGAGGGTTCGGCTCACGGCAGGAAGAGGGTCAGGCCGGGTTCGGTGCGGGCCTGGACGCCAAAGACCTCAAGCAGCAGTTGTGGAGTGAGCACTTCCTCGGGCGGACCGAAGGCGCGGAGCTTGCCGTGGTCGAGCACGGCGACGACGTCGAGGCAGTGGGCCATGCGCAGGTCGTGAAGTGAAAAAACGAGGGTGGAGCCGGCTTGGGTGAGCTCGCGGCCGAGCATGAGCACTTCAAGGGCATGGCGCGGATCGAGCGCGGCCAAGGGCTCGTCCCAGAGCTGGATGTCGGCTTGGGTGACGAGAGCTCGGGCGAGGAGCACCCGCTCGCGTTCGCCGCCGGAGAGGCGGTTGACGGGACGGTCGGCGAGCTTGGCCAAATCGAAGCGGGCGAGTGCCGCGTCGACTCCGTGGTTGTCGTCACCGTGCGCGAAACGGCCCTGGGCAACGACGGCGCGCACGCTAAAGCCGAACTCAAAATGGATCTCCTGCGGAACCCAGGTGGCGAGTCGCCCGCGTTCGAGCATCGGGATGCTTGGCAGCGGTATACCGTGCCAGCGAACTTCACCGGAGTGGGGAAGTAGGCCGGCGGCGGCTTGCAGCAGGGTGGATTTGCCGGAGCCGTTGGGGCCGACCAGGCCGGCGAGTTGTCCTGGACCGAGGGCGAGCGTGACCGGTTCGAGCCGGCCGGGCACGGCGACTTGGTTGAGGGTCAGTGTGCTCATGTTGGCCTCCTGAGTAGCCAAAGGAAAAACGGGCCGCCGATGAGCGAGGTGACAATGCCGAGGCGCAGGCCGCCGGCACTGCGGCCGATGAGGTCGCAGCCGACGACAAAGGCCGCGCCGCCGATGAGCGCGAGCGGGATGAGCCGGCGGTGTTCGGGGCCGAAGAGTAGTCGCAGGATGTGTGGCACAACCAGTCCGACAAATCCCACGGTGCCGGCCACGGCGGTGGCGAGCGCGGTGAGCAGCGTGGACAAGCCGAGCAGGCGACGACGCAGACTGCGCACATCGACGCCGAGGCTTTGCGCTTCGGTCGAGCCGAGGCTGAGCAAATCCATCGGCCGTCCGAGCGGCCAGAGCAGCAACGCGCCTGCCACAATCGGGGAGGCCATCCAGACGTGTTCCCAAGTGCGGTCTTCGAGGCCGCCAAGCAGCCAGAAGAGGATCTGCGCGTTGCGTTCGTAGGTGAGGGTGACGTTGGAGAGCACGTAGCTGGTGACGGCACCGAGCAGGGCGTTGAGGGCGACACCGGCGAGCAGCAGTCGTTCGGTGCCGGCTCCCTGTCGGGCGAGCACCACGACCGCGCCGGTGGCGACGATGGCGCCGACCACCGCCATGATGGGCACACTTAAAAACGAGGCGGCGGCCCAGCCGGCGCCGATGGCGACGACTGCGCCGGCCGCACCTCCAGCGCTCACTCCGAGCAGTCCAGGGCTGGCGAGGCTGTTGCGGAAAAAGGCCTGCATGACCAGTCCACTGCCGGAGAGCGCGGCGCCGACCAGCGCGGCGACGAGCAGGCGTGGCAACCGGATCTGCCAGAGGATGGTGGCGGCAAATTCGTCGCTGCGAATCAATCCGTGCCAGAGTTGCGCCGGGCCGAGGCGCACGTCGCCGGCGGTCAATGAAATCAGCGAAAGCACAATCAGTGAAATCAGGAGCACCGGCCAGGCGCAGCGTGCGGGCAGCAGCGGCTTCATGGCGTGGAGTCCTTGAACAGGTCGGGGTGCAGCTGGCGGGCGAGTTGCTCGTAGGCGCGCACACGCAGATGACTCACGCAGCCGAGGGCCCACGGTTGGATCAGGGCCACGCGTTCCTTGCGGATGACCGACATGAAGGCGTAGGGCGGAAGTTTACGGAAGGGGAGGAGGGCTTCGTTGATGTTGTTGCCGCCGATGACGACCTGGTCGATTTGCCAGGTGAGCATTTGTTCGTTGGGCGGAGCGGCGTGGCCTTCGAGGTGGCCGATGGATGTGGCCAGGTTGATGGCGCCGGCGTGGTCGCAGATGTCTTGAAAGGTGGTGCCAGCACCGGCGATGACACCGTAGGTGGACGGCGCGATGACGTGGACGGGCGGGGCGCTTGCGAGCCGACGGGCGAGGGCGTCGGCGCGGTCGCGGGTATTGATGATCACGCTACCCGCGCGGCCGCGAGCAGCGTTGTCGCCAATGACATCGGCGAGCTGGCGCAGGCTGTAGAGCGCGTCGTCGAGCGTAGCGTAGCGGTTGAAAATAAAGACCTTTACGCCGGCGCGGCGAACCTGCTCGACAAGTTCGGCGCGGCTGTAGTCGGTAAAGAGAACGAGGGTGGGGCGGAAACGTAGGATGGTCTCGGCGTCACCGTATCCGATTTGTGGATAAGCCTTGGCCTCCTCCGAGACGCCGGAAAACACCGGGTCGCGGGAGAGGTGGCTGAGGGCGGCGATCTGTCCAGGCGCGGCGACGGCCAGCAGCAGTTCGTCGGTGCCGACGGATTGAGACACCACGCGCACGGCCGGTGCCGCGTGCAGCAGCACGCAAGTCAGGCAGAGGAGGGCGAGGTGTCTCAACATGGGCGTTTCGATTTGATCAGAAGCGATACTCTGCACCGATAAAGGCGCCGATGCCAAGCGAAGGGAAACCGTTCACGGCGGCGTAGTCCTCGTCGAAGAGGTTTTCGATGCGTGCCTTTAGGGTCAGGCGTTCGTTGACTTCCCAAGCAGCGTAGAGGCGCGCAGTCGTGTAGTCTTCCCCGTCGATGGTGGCATAGGTCACCGCGTCGATGTCCTTTAAATCGGCTACGGCATGGACTCCGAAGCCGGCGGTGAAGCCGCTGCCAAAGTCGTTCCAGACGTCGAGATCGATGGTGTGACGCGGACGGCGGAGAAGGCGGGCGCCGGTGGTCTGGTTCTTGGCGTCAAGGTAGGTGTAGGCCGCCTTGGTGCCGACCGTGCCGAACAGGAGGGTGGACGAAAGCTCGACGCCTTCGGTGCGGGCCTGGCCGACGTTCTGCGGCGTGAACGCGGGAGCCGGGTAGGTGATCAGGTCGTTGTAGTCGGTTCTGAAGTAAGTGGCGCTGAGCACGCCGCGGTTGTCCGGCAGGTAAAAATCGATACCGGCGTCGCCGCCCTTCGCGGTTTCGGGCATGATCGCGGGGTTGCCGAAGAAGCCGTAGCGGTCGGTGAAGGATGGCGTGCGGTAGGCGGTGCCGTAGCTGGCGCGGAGTTTGACGCGGTCGGGGACAACCAGCCAGGCGACGCTGCCGCGACCGGTGACCTTGTCGTCGAAGCGGTTGAAGCTGTCGTAACGCAGGCCGGCGGTCAGGTAGAGGTTTTCGATGGGGTTGATCTCGTCCTGCAAGAAGGTTCCCCACTGCGATTGAGTGCGGTCACCGGAGCCGCTGTTTTCGCCGACACTGTGCTCGGCGTTGAAGCCGGCGGTGATGCGGTTGCGCTCCAGTCCGGAGTAGGTGGCCTGGCCTTCGATCAGGGCGCGCTCGTTGTCGAGTGTGCCCGGGAACGCGAAGCCGGGGTTAGGCGCGGGGGTCCTGGAAACGACCCGGCGCAGTTGCCCGCCGATGGTGAGCTTGGCGGTAAGATCTTCGGACGGGTTGAGTTCCACGAAGGTGGTCGCCAGCCAGTTTTGCTCGGTGTCGTAGTTGTTGGGATCATTAACCGCCGTGCTGTCGGGGGATTCCACGCGTCCGTAGTAACCGCGGAGGGTGGAGCCGATCGAGACGGTCTCACTGAGCGTGCGGTCGAGACGGAGCACCAGCGTGTTGTTGTCGGAGGCGTTGTTGTCGCGGACGTTGTCGGTGTGCTGGCTGGCGATGAAGGCGGAGTAGGCCCACTTGCCTTTTTCGCCTTGGGCGGCGAGGCGGCTGCCGTAGGTGCCGAATGAGCCGGCCTCGGCTGACACGCTGGCGGTCGGGGCGCCTTGGCCGCGTTGGGCGTTGATGGAAATCGCACCGCCCACCGCATCGGCGCCGTAGAGGGTGCTTTGCGGGCCCTTGATGACTTCGATGGTGTCGAACCACGACGGGGCGGCGCCGCCGATGTAATTTGCGTAGAGTGCGTTGGAGTCGCCGAGGCGCACACCGTCGACCAGCACAAGCGTCTGATTGGAGTTGGATCCGCGCAGGAAAATCGAGGTGGCACCACCTGTGCCGCCGGTGGTGACGGGCGCTCCAGCCGCGCCGTTTAGCGCGCTGGCGAGGGTGGGGAGCTGACGACGGGCGACATCATCGCCGGTTATCTTTTCCACCACCGACCCGGTAGTGCGAAGTTCGTTGGGTGTGCGCGTGGCGGAGACGACCACTTCGTCGAGAATGACGGAGTAGGGCACGGTCTGCGCTCGGGCGGAGTTGATGGAAAGCGGCGCCGCGAAGGCGCACGCCAGAATGATGCAACCGGTAGTCCGGCTGCTGGCAGGTTTGTTCATGTGGGAGGACTGGCTCTGACTGGGGCAAGAGCAGGCCTCCCTTGGTTTCAAAAAGGGAAACAGCTACTCTCACGCTTCATTTTGCGATGAAGATTTCGCGATCAACCGCCCGCAAAGTTTAGCGGCTGACGCGTGAGCACTCTCGGACGGGATATTCGGACTCCGTATGTCGTGCGCGCCGCGCACGAATCTGAGATTTGAAATTACAAATCTGAAATTCGCGCGCAGCGCACGTCCTCGCCCCTGGCCTTCACCGGCTTGCTGACCGATTGGCTTTGCCCCCGCGTTCGTTTCGCAAGGTATGGGTCTGGTTTGATACGTTACCGCAGCGCAACTGTGGCCGATTTTCACGGCCTTCCCCGCTGCCCGAGTGTGTAAACTGATAAAGAACAACGAACCGCCATCACGCTGCGCCACCCGCCGGAACACGACAACCCTCAAGCCTGCGCAAACGTTGCGATTGCTTTCGCGTTTTCTGTGCTACGTCGAACGACGAACATCAAAGCGAGCGCCATAAACATATCATCATATTCGAATGTAAAGATATGTTTCTTGCATCTGCGCAGATTTTGGCTTGGGTTGCCCTCTCAAACAACAACGCTGCTCCCTTATGTCTGTCGCTCCCGTAGAATCCGCCTCCTTCGCCGCCCTCCGCGATCTTTTCTCTCAACGCATCGCCGTGCTCGACGGCGCCATGGGCTCGATGGTGCAAACCTACAAACTCGAAGAAACCGACTTCCGCGGTGAACGCTTTGCGGACTTTCCGCACGACCTGAAAGGCAACAACGACCTGCTCAGCCTCACCAAGCCCACCGTTATCGAGGAAATCCACGCCGCCTACTTCGCAGCCGGGGCCGACATCGTCGAGACCAACACCTTCTCGGCCACCACCATCGGTATGGCCGACTACCACCTCGAAGACATTGTCACCGAGCTCAACCACGCCGCCGTCGGCTGCGCCCGTCGTGCCGCTGATGCCGCCGAGGCCGCGACTCCAGGCCGCAAGTGTTTCGTCGCCGGTGCCATCGGCCCGCTCAACCGCACGCTCTCGATGTCCCCCGACGTCAACCGTCCCGAATACCGCGCCGTCACTTGGGCACAAGTTGTCACTGCCTACACTCAACAGGTCGAGGCGCTCATCGAGGCCGGCGTGGATGCGCTCCTCGTCGAAACCATCTTCGACACCCTCAACTCCAAGGCCGCCTTCTTCGCCATCGACACCGTCTTCGAGCAAAAGGGCGTGCGTCTTCCGGTAATGGTTTCCGTGACCATCACCGACGCCTCCGGCCGCACGCTCTCCGGCCAGACGACTGAAGCCTTTTACAACAGCATCCGCCACGCACGCCCCTTCTCGGTGGGCATCAACTGCGCTCTCGGCGGCCGCGCCATGCGCCCCTACATCGAGGAGCTCGCCCGCATCGGCGAGTGTTTCGTCACCTGTTACCCGAACGCCGGCCTGCCCAACGCCTTTGGCGGTTACGACGAAGACCCCGACGACATGGCCGCCATTCAACGCGAGTTCGCGACGGCCGGACTCGTCAACATGGTCGGCGGCTGCTGCGGCTCCACGCCTCCTCACATCAAGGCCATTGCCGCCGCAGTAAAGGGCCTCGCCCCTCGCCAGCCGCAATCCATCCCCACCGCCCTCCGCCTCAGCGGCCTCGAACCGCTCATCGCCTGAGTTTCTCTGCCTCTCCGCGACCTTACCGTCTCCGCGCCTCTGCGTTAACACTCTGACTCCGATTCCAACTTTCCGCCCGTGACCACTTCCGCAGCATCCTCCTTTCTTCTCGTCGGCGAACGCACCAACATCACCGGTTCGCCCAAATTCGCCAAGTCCCTCAAGGCTGGCGACTGGGACGCCTGTCTGGCCATCGCCAAACAGCAGGTTGAGTCCGGCGCCAACATCATCGACATCAACGTCGACGAAGCTCTCATCGAAGGCGAACCCACCATGGTCAAGTTCCTCAACTTGATCGCCGCCGAGCCCGACATCTGCCGCGTGCCCGTCATGATCGACTCCTCCAAATGGAGCGTGCTCGAAGTCGGTCTCCAATGCCTCCAGGGCAAAGGCGTCGTCAACTCCATCTCGCTCAAGGACGGCGAAGACGAATTTCTGCGCCGCGCCTCGCTCATCCGTCGCTACGGAGCCGCCGCCGTCGTCATGGCCTTCGACGAACAGGGTCAGGCCGCCACCAAGGACGAAAAAGTCCGCATCTGCACCCGCGCTTATCGCCTGCTCGTTGACCGCATCGGCTTCCCGCCCGAGGACATCATCTTCGACCCCAACATCCTCACCGTCGCCACCGGCATCGATGAGCACAACAACTACGCCGTCGATTTCATCGAAGCCACGCGCGAGATCAAACGCACCCTCCCGCACGCCAAGGTTTCCGGCGGCCTCTCCAACATCTCCTTCAGCTTCCGCGGCAACAACCCCGTGCGCGAAGCGATGCACACCGTCTTCCTCTACCACGCCATTCAGGCCGGTATGGACATGGCCATCGTCAACGCCGGCATGCTCGGCACCTACGACGAGATCGAGCCGACCCTCCGCCAGCGCTGCGAAGACGTTCTGCTCAACAAAGACCCCGACGCCACCGAGCGCCTCATCACCCTCGCCGAGGAAATCAAAGAGCAAACCGCCGCCGCCAAAGCCGGTGGAGCCGTCGCGGAAAAAGCCCCCGTCGACGCCTGGCGCAACCTTCCCGTCGAAGCCCGCCTCTCGCACGCCCTCGTCAAAGGTATCGACGCCTTTGTTGAAATCGATACCGAGGAAGCCCGGCAAAAATTGCCCCGCCCGCTCGACGTTATCGAAGGCCCGCTCATGGACGGCATGCGCGTCGTCGGCGACCTCTTTGGCGCCGGCAAGATGTTCCTCCCGCAGGTCGTCAAATCCGCCCGCGTCATGAAAAAAGCCGTCGCCTACCTCTTCCCCTTCATGGAAGAGGAAAAGGCCAAAGCCATCGCCGCCGGCGGCACCGCCAAGGCGCAGGGCAAGTTCCTCATCGCGACCGTCAAGGGCGACGTCCACGACATCGGCAAGAACATCGTCGGCGTCGTGCTCGCTTGTAATAATTACGAAGTCATCGACATGGGCGTTATGGTCTCGTGCGACAAGATCCTCGCCAAGGCCAAGGAGATCGGCGCCGACATCATCGGCCTCTCCGGCCTGATCACCCCCTCGCTCGACGAAATGGTCCACGTCGCCAAAGAGATGAAGCGCCAAAACTTCACCGTTCCCCTGCTCATCGGCGGCGCCACCACCAGCCTCGCCCACGCCTCCGTGAAGGTCGCTCCCGAATACCCGCACGGCGTGTTCCACGTGCTCGACGCCTCCCGCGTGGTCAACGTCGTCAGCGCCCTGCTCAGCGACGAACAAAAGCCCGCCTTCATCGTCGAGAACACTGAGAAACAGCAAAAACAACGCGACGAGTTCGCCGCCCGCCGCGCCCGCAAGCCTCTACTCACGATCGATCAAGCTCGCGCCAACCGCAGCACTTTCGACTGGGCCACCATCGACATCCCGCGCCCCGAGTTCCTCGGCGTGCGCGTCACCGACCAGATCGAGCTGTCCGAAGTAATTGAATACATCGACTGGGGCCCGTTCTTCAGCACCTGGGAGCTCCACGGTCGCTACCCCGACATCCTCACCGATTCGGTGGTCGGCGAGGAAGCCACCAAACTCTTTGCCGACGCCAAGGCTCTGCTTGATCGCATCGTCGCCGAGAAACGTTACCAGCCCAAAGCCATCCAAGCCTTCTGGCCCGCCAACGCCGTCGGCGACACCATCGAGGTTTACTCCGACGAGAGCCGTAGCGAAATCATCGATACCTTCGCGTTCCTGCGCCAACAGCTCAAGAAGGGCGATGGCCAGCAAAACCACAGCCTCGCCGACTACATCGCGCCCAAGGACAGCGGCCGCATCGACTACATCGGCGCCTTCGCCGTCACCGCAGGCCCGGCTGTCGAGGAATTCGCCGCCGAGTTCCGTGACGCCACCGACGACTACAACGCCATCATGGCGCAGGCCCTCGGCGACCGCATCGCCGAAGCCATGGCCGAGCTCTTCCACAAACGCGCCCGCGAAGCCTCCGGCTACGGCAAGACCGAGAACCTGGAGATGAAAGACATCATCCGCGAAAAATACCGCGGCATCCGTCCGGCCCCCGGTTATCCCGCGTGCCCCGATCACACTCACAAGCCCCAACTCTGGAAGCTCATGGGCGTGGAGAAAGCCATCGGCCTACAGCTCACCGAATCCTGCGCGATGACCCCGGGCAGCAGTGTGAGTGGTTTCTACTTCAACCATCCCGATTCGAAGTATTTTGCCGTCGGAAAACTCGGTAAAGACCAGATCCGTGACTACGCCCCCCGCCACAAAATGACTCAAGAAGAAGTCGAACGCTGGCTCGGCCCGTATCTGGACTACGACGCGTGATAACCCGTAGCGGAACGACGGAGTCGTTTCGATTACGTATCATCAGTGCTCGCGTCGCCATCGAAACGGCTCCGCCGTTCCGCTACAGGACGGTAGCATTTATCCTCGTAGCGGAAGCGCAGAGCGCTTTCGTTCGGTGCCATGGAGTCAAAGCTCCCAGCTCGTCAGGCTCGTCTCCAGCGACTCACTGCAGAGTCATACCGTGGCCACGCCAGCGTTCACTGGTCGATGGCAATGCGTGATCGCGCCACCGGCTGGCTTGAGGCAACTCACCACGCCGCACTGCGCGAACTGCTTCTGCACACTTGCCACCGTTACGCGCTGGCCTGTCCGGCCTATTGTCTGATGCCCGACCACGGACACTTCCTCTGGATCGGTCTCGACGATACCTCTGACCAACGCCTCGCCGCTGCGTGGTTTCGCCGGCAGTGGAACGCAAAGCTCGCTCCGCAGTGTGAACTTCAGCGCCAAGGGCACGATCACGTGCTGCGCGAAGCCGAGCGCACGCATGATGCCTTTTCTAAAATCGCCGACTACATCCTACGTAACCCCGAGCGTGGCGAACTGGTCGGCTGCTGGCACGACTGGCCTTATCTCGGAGCGGTATTCCCCGGAGTGCATCCACTCGACCCACGTGAATCGGATCATTGGGAGCGTTTCTGGCGCGAGCATCGCCGTGTTGTAAACCCGGAGTCTGCTACCCCGTAGCGGAACGGTGGAGCCGTTTCGGCGAGCCGCGTTATGCTGTCTTTGGCGATGAGCGTTACACAAGCTTGTCCGGGGCACGTCATTTTACCCTTGAATGATTAAGTAATAACTTAATTATATGTCGGCATGCAAAGCCTTGCTGCCATCGCTGACCCGACGCGTCGTCGGATTGTTGAGTTGCTGGCCGACCGTGATCGCACGGCGGGGGAGTTGGTCGCTGAGTTCGACATGAGCGCGCCGGCGATTTCCCAGCATTTGAATGTGCTGCGCGAGGCCGGTCTCGTCGTCACGCGTGTCGCCGGGCAGTCGCGTATCCAATCCCTCAACGCCGCCGGTTTCGATGAGCTCGATGCCTGGCTGCACAATACCCGCGCGGTGTGGTCGTCACGTCTCGATGCCCTTGAGCGCGAGTTGCTGGCCGATGATGCGCGGCAAGTGGCCAAACCCATTTCCAAACTCGTCCGTAAAACCACCCGCAAGAAAGGCTCCTCCTCATGAACAGCACGCCCGTCGATAATTCATCCCTCGCTCAGTTCCCCGTGCCCGGAGAGGTGCGTTTGATTCGTTTGCTACCCGGTCCCATCGAACGCGTGTGGGACTACATTACTGATCCGGAAAAACGCGCCCGCTGGTTTTGCGGTGGTGCGTTGGAGCAAAAGGTCGGCGGGAAATTCGTGTTCGCCATGCATCACAAGAACCTCGCGCCCGACGAGACTCCGCCGCTGGAATACGCGCAGGTTCAGGACCCGGGCGTGGCCTTTGAGGGGCGCGTGTTGCAGTGCGAGCCGCCGCGGTTGCTGGTCTTCACCTTTGGCGGTGACGACTCGGTGGTGACCTTCGACCTCAAGCCGGAAGGCGACAAGGTGCGTTTGCTGCTCATCCATCGCGCGTCGGGCGACGATCTCAAGGAGGTCGGCAACTTTGCCTCCGGTTGGCACATTCACTGGGCCATGCTCATCGCGCTGCTCGAAGGCGCTCCGCTTCCGCAGTTCTGGGCCGAGCATTCGAAGCTCAAACCGATCTATTGTCAGATGACCTCGACCAATCCCGATGACGGCTGCATTTCAACCCGATCCTGAAGCGGTCTGCGACTCCTGTGGTTGCACTGGTGCGTATCGCTTCGAAACCGAGACGTTGTGCGTGGATTGTTACACGCATCGTGGCTCCTGCTGCTCCGCCGAGTTCAGCGGTCGTCCGACGGATTGTGAGGAGGTAGAGTAGCGCAGGTTTCCAGCCTGCATTTGATGGACGACGGCAGGCTGGAAGCCGACGTTACTAGGCTGACGACTAGGCGCAGGTCCTGTTCGCCGGCTGCACGCCAGCGGATGGGGCCGATGGTTTGGATCTCGAACGAGCGTTCTTTGCCGTCTAGGTAGTGTCGTCACGAGATAGAGGCCCAGAGAAGAGCGCAGCGGAATTGGACGGAGGAGAGGAAGGAGGATGCTCGCTTGTCGTAGCGAGTGGCGATGCCGCGCCATTGTTTGAGTTTCAGGAGGGCGTTTTCCACCAGGTGGCGCAGCTTGTAGATGTAATCGTCGTATTGGCGGGGTCCTTGCGATTACTTCGCGGCGGAATAACCACCTCCATGCCGGCTGCCTGCGCCGCTTCGGTAATCGCGTTGGTGTCGTAGCCCTTGTCCCGCCAGCGGCAAAACCGCCGATGCGTATTGCTCCAGCCGCCGTAGTCGGCCGGCAAGTCGCGCCACGGTGCGCCTGTGCGCGGGACCCATAGCACGGCGTTTATGAATCGCCTGTTGTCCTGCGCCACTCCTCCCCAGCTGCCCTCACGCCCTGGCAGCAAAGGCTCCAGCACAGCCTAAATTTGATCCGATATGTCATGCCGCCGATGGCTTTCTTTCATCGAGCCATACGCATGGACTTCCGTCCCTCATGGTTAATCAAATCTCGTGACGATACTCTCTAACACTACTCCGTTACGTGGATACAAACACCTGCGGATTGATCCGGAATGAACGTAGCGGGAGCTTCCAGCTCCCTGCTCCTACAACGGGACGGGAGCAAGATGCTCCCGCTACAAT
>JBBKWO010000052.1:0-30124 GCA_037969015.1 Opitutaceae bacterium | reverse complement strand
CTTTGGGTGGGGCGGGACCGCTGGGCCCGCCGCGTGCGACAATTGACCACCGTTTGCTGTCGTCGAGCCGGACGGCCCAGCGGTCCGTCCCCACCTTTGAGTCAGTCTAAATATTAAGGAACGTTGGTATGAGGCACCGCCGAGAAGTTAAACCCACAACTCGACACGACATAAAAAAGCCGCGCCCCGATTATGCGTGGCACGGCTGGTAAATTGATCGGAGCTAACGATCAGAGCGTATTGCTTTTCTTGAGCTCCTCGCGGTGGCGGATGTCCTCGGCGTTATTCAGGAACACCATCTCCTCTGCGATATTGGAGGCGTGGTCGGCGATGCGTTCGATGGACTTGGAGATAAACATGAGCTCAAGCGCGCGGGAGGTGGTCTGCGGATTCTCGATCATGTAGCTGCTGAGCTCGCGGTAGAGTTGTTTGTTGATGGCATCGACCTCGGCATCGCGCTTGACCACGGCGATGGCGCCTTCGCTGTCACCGTTGATGAAGCAGTCGAGTGCGCCGCGAAGCATTTCGATGGCGATTTCGCCCATGCGAGGGATGTCGACGTAGGGCTTAAGCTGAGGTTCGCCAGCAAGCTTTACCGCGCGTTTGGCGATGCTGGTGCACTCGTCGCCGACCCGTTCAAGATCATGGGAGGCCTTCATGCCAACAATCACCAGACGCAGCTCGGTCGCGACCGGCGCACGCAGATTCATATAGCGAATGGCTTCGGTGTCGATGCGCACCTCAAGATCGTCCAGCTCGTCGTCGGCCGCGATGACGCGGTCGGCCATGGCTACGTCGCCCTCGACGAGGGCCTTGAGAACATCGCGCACCTGGCGAATGGCGGTCTCACCCATGAGAATAAGGTGCGAGCGGAAGGTTTCGAGTTCGTTGTCGAAGAAGCGTTTCATAAAGTTAGTTTTAGATGGAGCCCACTAAACACACGAAATGCACGAAAAGGAGTGCATTCGTATCCGATGATTTTTGTGTGTTTCGTGTCTTTCGTGGTTAAAAATCTTCGTTTTGATCAGCCGAAACGACCCGAAACATAGGCCTCGGTCTGGGGGTTGGAGGGGTTCATGAAGATCTTCTTGGTGTCGGCGTATTCGATGAGCTGACCCATATAAAAGAACGCGGTGCGGTCCGAGCAGCGGGCGGCCTGCTGCATGGAGTGGGTCACGATGATGATGGTGAACTGTTTTTTTAGGTCGTGGATGAGCTCCTCGACCTTGGCGGTGGCGATCGGGTCGAGCGCGGAGCAGGGCTCATCCATCAGGATGACTTCCGGCGAAACCGCGATGGTGCGGGCGATGCAGAGGCGTTGTTGCTGACCACCGGACAGGCCGAGGCCGGATTCGTAGAGGCGATCCTTGACCTCGTCCCAGAGGGCGGCGCCGCGTAGGGATTTTTCGACGATTTCATCGAGCTCGGACTTCTTATTGCGCCCCTGAATACGCAGACCGTAAGCGATATTTTCGTAGATGGACTTGGGGAACGGGTTGGACTTTTGGAAGACCATGCCGACCCGTTTGCGCAGCTCGATGGGGTCGACGTGCTTGCCGTAGATATCCACGTCGCGGATGTGAATGGAACCCTTCTTGATGGCGGTCCCGTCGATCAAGTCGTTCATCCGGTTCAGGCAACGCAGCAGGGTGGACTTGCCGCAGCCGGAGGGACCGATGAAGGCGGTGACTCGCTTCTCCTCAAGCTTGAGGTTCACGTTAAAGAGCGCCTGCTTTTCACCGTAGTAGAAATCGACTCCAGCGATATCGATCAAGGTATTGCCACGTCCGGTGACTGGATCAGTCGGAACGGAGGACTGGGTCGGTTTGATGGCGGTGGGGTTGGCGGAAGAATCCATGTGAGCGGTGGATGGTTTAGAAATTATTGAACTTACCATTTGTAACGGCCCCGCAGTTTATTGCGAAGTAAGATGGAGGAGAGCGCGATGCCGGCGACGATGCCCAGAAAAACAAAGGCCGTGCCGTATTGAACCCGCTGGGTGTATTCGTTTTGCGGGATTTTAGATGAAACCACGTAAATGTGGTAAGGCAGGGCCATGACGCCCTGGAAAAAGAAATCGCCGATTTTATCGACGTCCCACGGCAGCTTGTCGCGAACGACAAAGGCGGCGGTGAACATGATCGGCGCGGTCTCACCAGCGACGCGGGCGATGCCCAGAATCGAGGAGGTGAGAATGCCCGGCAGTGCGTAGGGCAGCACGTTGGTGCGAATGGTCTGCCACTTGGTGGCGCCGAGGGCGAGCGAGCCTTCGCGGAAGCCGCGCGGCACAGCCTTCAGAGCCTCTTCTGAGGCGGTGATGATGACCGGCATGACCATGAAGGCCAAGGTGAACCAACCGGCCAGCAAGGAGACTCCCCAGCCCTGGAAGTTGATAAAATAATGCAGAGGCCATATCCGGATGTGGAATACATCGGGATTTGCGACGACGCCGAGTCGGGGTCCCATCAACACAAAAAGGGCAAAACCAAACAGGCCAAACACGATGGAGGGCACGCCGGCGAGGTTGAGAATGGCGAGACGGACAAAGCGGACAAATTTGCCGTCGCGGGCGTATTCATTGAGATAGATCGCACTGGCGACGCCGAGGGAAAGGGCGATGGTCATCGACCCGATCACGAGCAGCACAGTGCCGACGATACAGGGCCAGATACCTCCGGCGGAATAGACGTAGCTCTGCGCGTCGAACTTGGGCTCGGGGAGACCCGCAGTCACTGCGGCGGTGGTTTTTTCCTCGCGAAAGGCACGATACTCGGTGTCCCCCATTTCCACCTTTTCGCCGTTGTATTCAAAAACGTAGAGCGTCTCGGGAGACTCGAACAGGAAGGTGTTGGTAACGTAGGGAAAGTGGTCAAGGGTGCGGAACGCGCTGGTGACGGTGGGCAGGCCCTTGATCACGATGTCGGCAAAAACAAAGGCTCCGGCCAGCAGCACAAAGTAGGTGGCAATGCGGAACACCCAGAAAAAACTGGATTCAAAACGACGGCCAACCGTCGGCTTCGAGGAAAAAGGATTTGAAGCGGAGTCTTCCATGTCAGTAGGGAGTAATCGTGGCGCGGATCAACCGACCGAGATGCGGTATTTGCGCACGATTTTTTGGGCGAGGAAGTTGATGAACAAAGCGATCAGGAACAGAAGCAGACCGACCACAAAAAGCGCACGATAATGGATGCTGCCCTGGACAACCTCGCCCATTTCCTGGGCGATGATGCCGGTCATGGTGTGCACGGGTTGCACCAGGGCGGTTATGCCTTTGGTGAAGTCTGGAATGGCGATGCGATTACCGGCGCAGAGCAGCACGACCATGGTCTCGCCGATCACACGGCCCAGCCCGAGCAAGACGGCCGAGACAATGCCCGAAAGCGAAGCCGGCGCGATGATGCGGATAATGGTTTGCAGGCGGGTGGCTCCGAGGGCGTAGGAAGCCTCTTTAAAGGAACGCGGGACGTTGTTCAGCGCATCCTCGGCCAAGGTGAAGATGGTGGGCACTGCAATCAGCGCGAGCAGACAGCCGGCGGTGAGCGCGTTGAGGCGCTCGGCATAAGGGAAACCCGGAACCCAGGACATCGCCTCCATTTGGGACAGCGCACGCAGGGCCTGACCCAGAACCGCGATGCCAAAGAAACCCAGCACTACCGAGGGGATGGCGGAGATAAATTCGATGAAGGGTTTGATCAACCGCTGTTCGCGGACCGAGGCGATCTGGTTGACATAGATGGCGGAGCCGACGCCAAGCGGAACCGCGATAAAAAGTGCGATCACCGAGACCATCAGAGAGCCGACAAAGAGCGGCACGACACCATACCAATCCTGCCAGAAGCTGGCGGTCAGCCAGTCGGTGCCAAAAATAAAGGTCGTGAAGGCACGACTGAAAGCGACCGGCTTGGTGTAGTCCCACTCCTCGAGACGTTTGATGTTAGCCGGAATGCCGGCGACATATTCGTGGGTGAGCTCACGGAAGCGTTCGAGCCGCGGTTCAAAACCCTTGACGGGAAGCTCGGGCAAATCGGCGACGATACGGTTCAGCTCGTCGCCAAACGTGGTAATCTCTTCTTTATAGAAAGGCAGCGTGCCGGTGAGCGCCTTCACCTCGGTGCCATAGTCGATGTCATCCACCTGCACCTCCGCGGCCTTTTCGGTCAAACCGGCGTCAAGGTATTGCTGGCGCTCGATCGCGCGGTCGTCGGCGATGGTGGCTTTCTGTTTGATGGCGGTGGCGGCTTCAGTGAGTTCCGACACCAGTCCGCGAACCGGCACAACGGCGTCGCCGTAGGCGTAGGAAAAATCATCAAACCCGGACAGCGCGGCATTGGCCTCGGCGACAATTTCCTGGATGCTTTTTTCCGCTGCCGCCACCCGGCCTTTGGCTTCCACCAATTCTGGTGATTCGGGAAGGCGATCTGGCCCATTGGGGCCCGCGAGCTGCGTTACTGACGCACTACTTTGCTCCAGTTTATTCAGCGCCTCCATCGCCGCTTCTTTTTCCTTCCGGGCGGCTGTCATTGGCGCGTCCACCATTTTTTTGAAGGCCTTGATCCGGATATCGAACAGGTAGCGGGTGAGCGCGGTGTGGTCCTGCTCTTCCTGCCGCATGATATCGACATACTCCAAACCGGCCTGACGATAGACAGTCAGACCGTTGTTATTGAGTCGGAAAAAATCGGCGCCTTCACGAAACAGGAAAAAAGTAATGAGACCCAAAACGATGACGGCCACGGTGGCATTACCACCAAAAAAAGCCTTGATGCATTCGTCCAAGGTAAGCCCGAAAAACCGGGTGCGCTCTTTCTGAATCAGAAAGGGCGCTGGCGAATTGGTGGCTGGATCTGGACTGACGGGCGGCATGTGCTGTAGATGGAATGGGGAAATACTGACGCGAGCCGATGTGGGCCGGTCGGACAATTCAACGGAAACGCGTCCGTCAAACGAATCAAAAAAAATGAGGTCCGCCCATCCGATGACGGCTCAGGCGGACCTCGTTAACAACAAAACCAACAAACAAACCTAACAGGAGACAGTCCCTTATTTGACAGGAATGAATCCGACCTTGGCTACGATCTTCTGGCCGGCGTCGCTGAGGGTGAAGTCGATGAACTTGGCGGCTTCACCAGAGGCCTCGCCGTTGGTGTAGTAGAACGTGGGACGGGCGTAGGGATACTTTTTGCTCAGAACGGAGTCCTTGTTGGGCAGGCCACCTTCGATCGAGACGACATGGATGCCGGCCTCATGAATGTAGGCCAGGCCCACGTAACCGATACCATTCGGATTCTTGGCAACTTCGGCGACGATCTGCTCGTTGCCGGCCATCTTCTGGGAAGAAGGAGCGTAGTCGCGCTTCTTCATGGCAAGAGACTTGAAGTCCGAGTAGGTGCCGGAAGAGGTGTTACGGGTATAGACCGAAATCGCGCCAGGAGCGCCGCCGACGGCGGACCAGTCGGTGACATCACCAGTGAAAATTTGCTCGATCTGACGCTTGTTCATATCCTTGAGCGGGCTGTTGGCATTCACCACGATGGCGATACCGTCATAGCAAACCACGGTGGGCTTGAGGCTGACTCCCTTGGCGGCGGCACCGGAAAACTCGGTGGCTTTGGCGCGGCGGGAGGACATGCCGATGGCGGCGGTGCCGTCGGTGATGGCGGCGATACCGGTGGTGGAGCCTTCGGCGGCGATCTCAAAGGAAACGCCGGGGTGGCTGGCCTTGTATTCCTCGGCGAGGAGAGGGACGAGCTTGGCGCCGAGGGTATCGGAGCCCTTGATGACCAGCTTTTGAGCCTGGGCAGGGAGAATGGTGGCGGCCGCGATGGCGACGAGAGCGATGTATTTGTTCATGATGATAAAAGTGTTATCGAAAGGTGATAAAGGCCGGCGGCGCTTGAGGTCCGCCGGCCTTTAAATGGGTTGGGTCAGATCAAACTCAGCTTAGAAGTTGAGCTGGAGCTGGGAACGCAGGCCGGAAACGGATTCGTCACGGAGGGCACCGTCGGTCTCTCCGCCAACGTAACCGAAGGCGAGACGCACGTCCTTGCCGGAGAAGTAGTAGTTAAAGCCGACGTAGTATTCGGTCAACTTGGTGCCGGTGGCGGCGCCTCCAACGGTGGGAGCATTGCGGATGCCGTCGGAGACACGCACGCCGCGGCCATCGGAATCAACGAAGCTGTAGCGGGCGACGAGCTCGAGCTTGTCGGTGACCATGAAGGCGGGCTGAATCCAGTAGCCATTGACGTTATTGTCGGCACCGGCTCCTTCGACGAGAGCGTTCAAGTATTCGGCGGACAGTTCAAAACGACCGAAGTCCAAGACGGTGTAGAGGGACATTTCGCTGATGTCGTCCTTGGCACCCAAGGCCCGACCTTGATCGGGCAATATACCGACTGCAGCGCCAACCTTGTAGGTGAAACGCTCGGTCTTGCCGAAGTAACCGAGGTCGGCCCAGTAGGCGAGGTTGTTGTTACCCTTGTTACCAGTGAGGTTGACCGTGCCGGAAGCTTCGGCGCGCTCAGGGTTGGTGATGGCGGCGCTGTAGAACAGACCGCTTTCCTTACCCTTGCGGGCGTTGTTGTTAAAGTCGGCAAAAATGCCGACGTGATAGCTGCCGGCGCCGAGACGGCGACCGTTGTTACTTTCAACGAAGTAACGGGTGACGGCGGAACGCTCGATGGCCTTCAGGCTGCCGGAGGAGGTGTATTCCTCCATACCGAAGTTGACCTTGCGCAGACCAACATCCAGCGCGAGATCCTGACCAAAGAGGTCGGTGTTGAGCTCGGCGTAGGCCTTGTCAAAAGAGAGATCGGCGAAGTTGTAATTGAGCACAGCCTTCCAATCGGCACCGATATCGGCGGTGGCGCCAAAATAAATGCGGCGCAGGAAGAAGTGATTAACCGAGGCCGCAGAAGCGCCGGCACCATCGGTGTTGGTGCTCAGACCGTCAAATTGGGTCTGGAGACGGCCTTCGATCTTGAGCGAAGTGGTGCTCTTGCCGCCGGCAACGCCCCAAGGGGAGGAGTGGAAATCGTTGGTCAGGTCGGCGCGAATTTCTTCGGCCTCCTGGTCGTTGAGGATACCCTTTTTAACGAGAGCGTCGAGGAGAGCGCCGCTGTCTTGGGCGTGGACCGCGGTGGCGGCAGCGATGGTCGCGCAACCGAGAGCGGCGAGCCATTTGGTGGAGTTCTTGAACATAGAATTCAGTAGTTAAGGTTTGGTTGGGATGTCCAAACCCGCTGGAGGGGTTGGTGGACCCACAGACTTTCCCAGACCAATGTTACAGTTTCGCGTCAGGTTTGTTACGACATGGTGATTAAGACCAAAATTCCTCCAAAATCTTCCGCTCACGGCTCGCCCCCCCGCTTCTTATTCCCCCACCCTCTTGCCACCGCTCATCCAGGGCGGCTTACCCCGAGATGCCCTCGAAAGACAAGTAATGATAGATTTTGGTAGATTTTGGTAGATTTTAAGCACACGCTAATCGTCACTTTTAGACCTCAACGCCACCCTCCCCTATAATGATCTCCTCCTCCTCCTACGTCAGAAATCCCGACGTCGTTCTCATCGGCAGCGGTGTGATGTCAGCCAACCTTGGTGCCTTGCTCAAACGCCTGGATCCTAAGCTTAAAATTCAGGTCTACGAGGTCACCGAAGAGCTCGCCCAAGAGGCCTCGCACGGCTGGAACAACGCGGGCACTGGGCACGCCGGCATCTGCGAGCTGAGTTACACGCCCACACAGAGCGCCGACGGCACCGTCGATGTATCGAACGCGATCAAGATTTTCGAGCAGTTCGAAAAATCCCGCCAATTCTGGGCCAGCGCCGTCGCCGACGGTCTGGTGGACAATCCCAAGGACTTCATCAACCCCGTCCAACACCTCAGCTTCGTGCACGGTGCCAAGTGGGTGGACTACCTCAAGGCCCGCCACACTGGCATGGCGGCCCATCACTTTTTTGCCGACATGGCATTTTCGACCGATCGTGCGACTATCGGCGGCTGGGCTCCTTTGCTCACTGAAGGCCGCCCCGAGGTGCCCATTGCCGCCACCCAGATGGCCACCGGCACCGACGTCAATTTCGGCGAGATTTCCAGCAAACTCCTAGGCTGGTTGGGTGAACAGGAAGGCTGCGGCATCGCCTCCAACCACCGTGTGGTCGATATCGAAAGAACCTACGACAACGCTTGGAGCGTCGTCGCCCACGACCTCGCCACCGATGAAGTCCGCACCAGCAAGGCGAACTTTGTTTTCGTCGGCGCCGGCGGCGGCAGCCTGCATCTCCTGCAGAAAGCCGGTATTCCCGAAAGCAAAGGCCTCGGCGGTTTTCCCATCGGCGGCCAATGGCTGGTTTGCGATGATCCCGCCATCGTCGCCAAGCACGAGGCCAAGGTCTACGGCCAGCCGCTTGACGCCGCCCCCACCATGGCGGTGCCCCACCTCGACACTCGTATCCTCGATGGCAAAAAGACCCTGCTCTTTGGTCCCTTCGCCGCCTGGACCACCAAGTTCCTTCACAAAAAGGGCAGCCTACTCGACCTCCCCCTTTCGATCAAACCTCACAATCTGCTCACCCTGCTCAAGATCGGCGCGACCAACCTCGATCTCGTCAAATACCTCGTGCAACAGGGCACCCAATCCATGGATGACCGCATGAAGGTGCTGCACGTCTTTTATCCCGAAGCCAAAAAGGAAGACTGGAAACTCATCGACGCCGGCATCCGCGTGCAGGCCATCAAAAAGACCGACGGTCAGGCCGGCATCGTGCACTACGGCACCGAGGTCATCACCAACGAGGACCGCACCATCTCGGCCTTGCTTGGCGCTTCCCCCGGCGCCTCGGTCTGTGTGCACATCGTGCTCGAAGTCGTGCAAAAGTGCCTGCCCCACCTGCTCGAAACCGAAGAAGGCCGCGCCCGCATGAAGGCCATGATCCCCACCTACGACGTGGACATCAAAAAGCCCGAGAACGCCGCGTTCTTCCGCGAGCAATCCCGCCGCGCTTCCGAACTCCTCCAACTCGTTTGATTTTTTAGCCCACTAAACACACGAAAAGCACAAAAGATCCGAACCCGATTCGAGGTCTTTTTTCGTGTCATTTCGTGTGTTTAGTGGGCAACTCATCTCCTTCTCCATGCCCTCTGCCAAATCCCTGTATCTCGCCGCCATCGACCTCGGCGCCACCTCCGGTCGCGTCATCCTCGGCACTTGGAAAAACAACAAGCTGTCGCTCAAGGAGGTTCACCGCTTCCCCAACGCCATCCAGTCCATCGGCGTTCACGATTACTGGGACATCGCCGGCCTCTGGCGCGAGATCCAGACCGGCCTCACCGCCGCCGTCGCCGCCCTCCCCCGCGGCGCCACCATTTCCTCCGTCGGTGTCGACACCTGGGGCGTCGACCACGCGCTCGTCAACGATGCGGGCCGCCTCGTGTATCCAGTCCACGCCTACCGCGACGACCGCACCCAGGCCGGGCTTCATCGCCTCACCAACACCCGTGCCGCGCTCGAGCGCATCTACGCCGCCACCGGAATCCCCAACGTCTTCTACAACGCCTCGCTGCAACTCGAGGAACTGGTCGCCAGCTGCCCCGCCATCACCGACATGGCGACCCGCTGCCTCTTCCTACCCGACTACTTCAATTTTCTCCTCTCCGGCAAGATGGCCAACGAACTGACCATCGCCAGCACCACCCAGCTGCTCGACATCCACACGAACGACTGGTCGCGCGCCGCGCTCGACCATTTCCGCGTGCCCGCCCAATGGCTTTCCAAGCCCGTGCTCGCCGGCACCAAACTCGGCAAGGTCCGCGGCATCGACGCCCTCAAGACCACTCAGGTCGTCGCCGTCCCCGGCCACGACACCGCCTGCGCCTACGACGCCATGCCGGCTAATCCCGACGGCACCGACTTGTTCCTCAGCTCCGGCACTTGGTCGCTGGTCGGCTTCGAGAGCGACACCCCCGTGCTCGGCAACGACGCCCTCGCCGCCCGCATTTCCAACGAACGCATCGGCGACGGTCGCTACCGTCCCCTTACCAACGTCATCGGACTTTGGCTGCTCGAAGGCATTATGAAGGACTTCGCCTCGCGTCCAAAAACCAACGCCGACTGGGCCAAACTCATCACCTCCGCCGAGGGCTTAAAGGCCTCGACCTCCGTAGCCTCAGCGAAGGAGGGCCTGCTCGACGTCAACGATCCCGCCTTCACCAACCCCAAGTCGATGAAGGCCGCCATCGACGCCCAACTGAAGCGTCGCAAGCTTGCCGCACCCAAAAATCTCGCCGGCTACACCCGCCTCATCTGCGACTCACTCGGCCAGGGCCACGCCGACGCCAAGGCCTCCTTTGAAAAAATGACCGGCCGCAGCTTTAAGCGCATCCTCATCGTCGGCGGCGGCTCCAAAAACCGCCTGCTTTGCCAAGCCACCGCCAACGCCGCCGACGTGCCGGTGGTATCGTTCACCCTCGAAGGCAGCGCGGTCGGCAACATCGCCAACCAACTCGTGGCGCTGAAAGCGGTCAAAAACATCGCCACCTTCCGGGCTCTGCTCGGCAAGACGCTCAAGCAGACCGCCTACAAACCACACAAGCGGTAAGCTGCCCTCTGGAAGCGGGATATCCCCCCGCAAACAGTTGGTTCCCATCAGTGCGAATGCCTAAAGACGGGCCAGTAGGGTATTACCCTATCGCTATCTTGTGCCCACACGCGTTTAATTACCGTGCACGCGAAGGCAGTCGTCTCATTCCATCAGGAACGGGTCATCAACCGTGATTCTCCTCCTTTCCGGCACACACCGATTAATGAAACCCGCCCCCCTCATCACCGTCCTCATCGCCGAGGACCACGCCATCGTGCGCCAAGGCCTGTGCTCCCTGCTCAACAGCGACGGCCGCTTCGTCATCGTCGGCGAAGCCCACAATGGCCGCCAAGCCGTCTTGCTCGCCAGCTCCCTCTCCCCCGATGTCATTCTCATGGATATCGCGATGCCCCTGCTCAACGGCCTCGAAGCCACCCGCCAGATTCTCGCCGCCAATCCCGTATCCAAAATCATTATACTATCCGCCCACAGCGACGAGGAATACGTCAGCCGATTGATCGAAGCTGGCGTCCGCGGATTTCTTGAAAAACAAACCTCCGCCGAAATCCTCACCCAGGCGCTGCACGAGGTTGCCCAGGGACGGCCCTTTTTCAGCCCATCCATTTCCCGGCGCCTGCAGATACGGACCGAGGGGCCCCATGATCGCGACGGGGTGCTCAAGCCCGATCCCGCCCGTCTCACCTCACGCGAATCCGAAGTTCTCCAGCTCGTCGCCGAGGGCTCGGCCAACAAACAGATTGCCGCCGAACTCGGCATCAGCATCAAGACCGTCGAAAAACACCGGCAGCACCTCATGAACAAACTCGAGATTCATGACACCGCCGGCCTCACTCGCTACGCGATCGCCGAAGGTGTCGTCGAAAGCAACGTCCGCCTGAAGATAGTCTGAGCGCCTCAGGATAGTTATTTTCAGGATACAGACCGAAACGTGCTCGGTTCGCAGCAGCTTGGAACGACCATTCGACAGCCCGCCGCTTGGATACATTCATACCTATAGGGTTAAACCCCATATCGATTGAGACCCGGTTGCGTGACAATGGGCCTCAAGATGAAAAAATCACACTTAGGTCACATTCCGCTCCTATCGCTCGCCTCGCTACTATTGGTCCCAGCCTCGCTCAACGCCCAGTCCATCTTAGGCTCGGCCAGTGACTTTGGCGTGCTCAGTGGTGCCACGGTCACCTCCGCCCTCGTTATTCCCGGTGTATATATCTCCAACGGCGATGTCGGCGCACCCACCCTGGCCGCGATCACCGGCTTTCCCCCGGCGGAAATCATCAACGGCACCACCGTCGGCGGGGTCGACCAGGCGATCATCGATCTCATCTCGGCTCGTGCTACGTTGAACGCGATGGTTGTGCCGATTGGCAATGATTTCACCGCCACACCAACCTTGGGAGGACGCATTTTAGCTCCGGGTGTTTACAACTTTAACGTCGCTGCAGATCTCACCGGAACGCTCACGCTCGACGCGGGCGGCATGAACAACGTGACCTGGGTGATCAACATCGGCACCTCGCTCACTACTGCGGCCAATGCCCAGGTCCTGTTTGTCAACCTCGGCTCCAATGGCGGCAAGGACAACGGCCTCTTCTGGAATGCCGGAGCCGCCATCACGTTCGGTGCCACCAATATCATCGCGGGCAATTACCTCGCCGGCACCCATATTGATTTCGGCACGACCGTCCCCGCCACCGGCACCGGCAGTGGTCGCGCTCTGGCCGTGACCGACTATATCGCCTTTGACGGCAGCGCCACCATGGACGTGCTGGGCACCGGCGGCGACTTGACCGGCGGCTTGGATGCCAACGGCAACCGATCCGGTTATGTGCTCCTCAGCGGCGATGGCACTTACACCCAGGGTGTGTCCACCCTCATCCTCAGCCCCGGCCAACTTTATAACACTCCGGAGGTCACCGTTGATGGCGACAATGCCGACACCAACATGATGACGCCCGCCACCTTCACGGTCTTCGGCACCATCGCGACGCTCACCGGCACCAACACCTACACGGGCGGCACCACTGTTGATGGCGCTCAGGTCGCCGCCCCCAGCCTCGCCAGCTCCCTGACCACCAGCAGCTACAATCTGCCGACAGACGGCAATGTCGCGTTGATCGACAGCAACAATACCGGTTACTTCGGCACGCTGATTTTCGATCAGCCCACCGACGGTTCCTACGGCGGTATTATTTCAACCGATCCCATGCTCTACACCGTCGGCGACTCCGAGGGCGGCTCGGTCACCAAAACCGGCGACGGCACTCTGACTCTCACCGGTGCCAACTCCTACGCCGGCGGCACCTTCATCAACGGCGGCACGCTCGCATTCTCTGGCAACGGCACGCTCGGTGACACAACCGGCATGCTCGATGTCAACGGCGGCACGCTGGATCTCGGCGGCACCAGCCAGACGGTCGGCGCAGTCACCATCGCCGACGGCACCATCAGTAACGGCACCCTCACCGGCACCTCCTACGAGTCCACCGGCGGCTCGGTTGACGCCATCCTCGCCGGCGACGGTGTGGTCTTCACCAACACCTCCGGCACCACCACCCTCACCGGCGTCAACACCTACACCGGCGGCACCGTGGTCATCGACGGCAGCCTCGTCGTCAATACCGATAGCCTTCCGCTGGATCAGGACGTCACGGTGTCCGATCCCGGCTCGCTGGTCTTTGATCAAGCGAACAACGGCACCTTTGCCGGTATCATTTCCGGCACCGGATCGGTCACCAAACAAGGCGCCGGCGCATTGACCATCAGCAACACGAATACCTACACCGGCGACACCTTCATCGACGTGGGGTCACTGGTCCTCGACGACGGCCAGATCGGCCAGACTACCGTCGCCACCGGTGCATTCCTCCGCGGCAACGGCACCATCAACGGCAACCTGATCAACAACGGCACCGTCAGCCCCGGTTTCTCGCCGGGCACGATTATCGTCGCCGGCGACTACACCCAGGGCCCGGGCGGCACCCTCGTCATTGAGATCGCCTCGGCGATTTTGTATGACCAGCTCGTTGTCAGCGGCGCCGCCGATCTCGACGGCACCTTGCAGGTCACTCTCCTCGGCGCCTACAATCCGGCCGGCCAGTCATTCACCATCATCACCACGGGAACTGGCGACGTGAACGGCACCTTCAGCGTGGTCACTGGCGCAGCCATTGCGAGCGACGTAACCTACAATACGAAAGACGTCACGGTCTCCTTCACCCAGACCGCGTTCAACACCTTCGCCGGCACGCCCAATCAAGTCGCCGTCGCCGACGCCGCACAGAACGATCCCGATATCACCGCCGCGCTGAACCTCGTTCCGCTCGCCGCTGATCTGCCCGGCGCGCTCAACGCCATCTCGCCCCAAGGTTATGAGATCTGGTCCGACATCGCCTTCGCCCGCGCCCTCTCTCTGAGCGATCGTCTCGCCCGCATCCCCGGTCGCGACAACTATTACTTCCAAGTCGGCCAGAGCCGGAACACATCCGAAGGCGACGCCGACGTCCGCTCCACCGACTTCAACAGCGACTCCGGTCTGGTTGGCGGTGATTATTCATTCGGTGAAAACGTCACCTTTGGCGGCTTCCTCGATTACACCGAGACCGACGCAGGCCTCGGCTCCAGCGGTAGTCACACCAATGTGAAGAGCATCATGCCCGGTATTCGTGCGACCTGGAATCAGGACGCCTGGTTTGCCAACGCCGCCCTCGCCTACGGCTTCGACGACTACAAGTCCACCCGCCAGATCAACTTCCCCGGCACCTCCGCAACCGCCCACTCCAAGACCGACGGTCGTCAGTGGGTCGCCAGTATCATCGGCGGTCGTCATTTCGACGCCGGCATCGTCTCGTTCTCTCCCTTCGCCGGCCTGCTCGCCAGCGGATGGAAGGCCGACGGCTTTACCGAGACCGGCGCCGGTGCGTTCAACGCCAAGGTCGCCGACCAGTCCGCGCACTCCCTTCGCACCCAGCTCGGTCTCGAAGCCTCCCTCAACCTGACGGTCGGCACCGTCGGACTTCGTCCCCATGTCCGCGCCGCTTGGTTGCATGAACTCACCAACAGCGCACGCCCGATCCAAGGTTCCTTCAGTGGTTCCAACTTCACCATCCAAACCCGCGATGCCGACAGTGACACATTCCGTCTCGGCGTTGGACTCGATGCGATGCTCACGACCAGACTCTCTCTCTTCGCCGACTACACGGTGCAGACCGGTGATACCACCAGCGTCAACGGCGCCTGGAGCGGTGGCCTCTCCCTGAGCTTCTGATCCGTATCCAGAAAAATCTGACAAGCCTCCGGCGATCCGCCGGAGGCTTTTTTGTGTCTGCGCCATGTGGTGTGAATCAAAAAACCGATTTTACCTATGTCGGCCGCCTGCTTGCAGGCGCGATGAACGTTCCCGTGTTGATCACAAAAACACCTGCCAGCAGGCGGCCGACAACTGGTTCTAAACCCATACATAGCCAGTAGGGTAACGCCCCATGGCGGCAGGTCCTCCGTCAGCGTATCTTGTCTCCGCCATCCTATGAAAATCAAAACATCAGCAGTCCTGCTACTCCTCGCCGCCAGCCCTATCGCGTTGTTCGCCTCCAGCGATAGTGACGAAAAAATCGAAGACGCCGCCAAGTCCTCCTACACCTACCACATCGTCCTTGAGGACAGCGTCAAGGCGAAGGCCGACAACGGCATCGTCACCCTCACCGGCACCGTTTCAGACAAGGACGACAAGGCGCTCGCCGCCGACACCGTCAAAAACATCCACGGTGTGCTCTCCGTGAAAAACGAGATCGTCGTCAAAGACGCCCCCGCCGAGCACTCCGATGCCTGGATCGCCCTGAAGATCCGTGGCCGCCTCCTGGTCAAAGCCAACGTCAGCGCCACCTCCACCGACGTCGCAGTTAAAGACGGCATCGTCACCCTCACCGGCACCGCCGACAACATCGCTCAGAAGGAGCTCACCGCTGTTTACGCGGCCGAGATCGACTGGGTCAAATCCGTTGAAAACAAGATTGTCGTCGTCGAGGCCCCCGCCCCCACCACCATCGGCGAGAAGATCGACGACGCCTCCATCACCAGCCAGGTGAAGTTCGCCCTGCTGGGCAACAAGGCCACCAGCGCCCTGAAGACCAAGATCACCACCACCGACGGCGTTGTGCTCATTACCGGTGAAGCCGCCACCGAGGCCGAGAAAACCCTCGCCGGAAAACTCGCCGGAAACATCCGCGGCGTCACCTCCGTGGACAATCGCATGACGGTTAAGAGCTAACTCCCGACCCGACGACCCAAGACGCGCGGCCACACCCCGAGGTCGCGCGTCTTTTCCCTTATTTCCCAACCATGAAAACCAACATCGGCATCAACGACGAAGCCCGTTTCGAAATCGGGCAGATGCTCAACCTGCTGCTCGCCGACGAATACGTCCTGGCCATCACCACCCGTGACTACCACTGGAACGTCACCGGCCCCGAATTTCCCGGACTACACCGCCAGTTCGACGAACAACACGCGCAGATCGATGCCAACATCGACGCCATCGCCGAACGCGCCCGTGCCATCGGCATCAACGCCCGCGGCAACTGGTCCGAACTCACCGACGCCGCCCGCTCCGAAGCCGATCCCGGCACCGGTCTTTGCGCCGAGCACATGGTCGCCGAACTCCTCGCGCTGCACGAAGACCTCGTCACCCAGCTCCGCACCGACAGCGCCGCCTGCGCCACCCGCTTTCTGGACGCCGGCACCGCCGACTTCCTCACCGGCCTGATGAAGCAGCACGAAACCACCGCCTGGATGCTCCGCGCCCAACTCGAAACCGAAGAAGCCGAAACTTCCTGAACCACACTTTAGTCCGACAAACATTAACAACATCATGAAACTGAAATCCGCCCTCTCCGCCTCCCTCGCCGCCGCCGTCCTCCTCATGGCCGGCTGCGCCTCGCCCACCGGCTACGACAAAGCCGCCGACACCTCCTCGACTCTCGAAAAGGCCGCCCAGAACATCCACAAGGGCAACGGCCAGATCGACGCCGTCCTCTTCGCGCTTTCAAGCCTGGTCAACACCCCCGCCGCCGACCTCAAGCCCCAATTTGAAAAGTTCAGCTCTGCGGTAGGAAAACTCGAGTCGCTCTCCGACGACGTGAATACCCAGGCCGCCTCCATGCAGACGCAGGGCGACAACTACTTCCGCAGCTGGGACCTGGATCTCGCCAAGATCCAGAACGAAGACATCCGCACCCGCAGCACCGACCGTAAAAACATCGTTGCCGCCAACTTCAACCGGGTGCGCATGAGCTACGTCCGGACCCAAGCCGCCTTCATTCCCTTCATGTCCGACCTCAAGGACATCCGCACTGCGCTGTCCACCGACCTCACCGCCGGCGGCATCGCCTCCATCAAACCCGTCGCCAAAAAGGCCGACAATAACGTGACCCCGTTGCGTGAATCCCTCACCGCGCTGGAAGGCGAATTCACCAAGCTGGGCATCTCCCTCTCGGCCACCACCCCCGCGGAATAATCCAACTGAATTTCAAAATCAGGGAGCCTGCCTGCAGGCGCTGACGGCAGGCCGGCTCCCGTTCTCATTCATATGAACAAAATCATCTCACTCGCTTTCCTCGCCGGCGGCGTGGTCCTGATCATCTACGGAATCAGCGCCTCCGACTCCATCGGCTCGGAGTTCTCCCGGCTCTTCACCGGATCACCCACCGACAAGACCCTTTGGCTGCTGATCGGCGGAGTCGTCTGCGCGGCGATCGGTCTCGGCGGCATATTCAACAGCTCAAAGTCATAACCTCCCGCCCGCCATGCTCTATTACTCTATCGTTTTTATCATGATCGCCCTGCTCGCGAGCTTGCTCGGCTTCGGCGGCATCGCCGGCACCGCCGCACTCATCGCGAAGATCTTCTTCATCATCTTCCTCGTGCTCTTCATCGCCATGCTCCTGCGCGGCCGCAAGCGCTGAGGACAACCCGTCACTTTTGTCAGCCAAACCACAGTTATTACATCTATGAAAACCACTCCCGACACCGCCCAAACTCCCAAGGATCTGCTTGCAGATCTACAGGCCCTCGTAGCCGAGGCCGAGACCATGATGACCTCCTCGGTCTCCGAGCACTCCGCCGATGCGCTCGAAAATCTGCGCGAGCGTTTCCACTCCGCCCAGGAACGCTTCTCCGAAAACTATGCCGTCGCCAAGAAGAAGGTCGTCGCCGGCGCCAAGTGCACCGACGAGGCCATCCGCGCCAACCCGTATCAGTCCCTCGCCATCGCCGCCGGCGTCGGCCTGCTGATCGGCGTGCTCGCCGGCCGCAACAGCAAGTAAGCCATCCCGGTCATGGAAAAATCCTCCGGTTCCGCAGGCTTCATCGGCTCCCTCCGCACCCTCGGCGACAACCTCGTCGCCGGTGTGGAGGAACGCCTCGCGCTGTTCTCCATCGAGCTGCAGGAGGAAAAATTCCGGCTGATCCAGATCTTTGTCTGGATCAGCGCCGCCGTTTTCACCGGCGTGATGGCCATCACTTTCGCCAGCCTCACGCTGGTATATTTTTTCTGGGAGAGCGCCCGCCTCGCCGTGCTCGGCGGCCTGACCGCGGCCTATGCCATCGCGCTGATCGTGATCGTCGTATCGTTTCGCCGCTACCTCGCCCGCCAGCCCAAACCCTTCATTGCCACCATCGAGGAACTCGGGGTGGACCGCTCATGTATCCGCAATCCGAGCTGAACGGTCTCGCCGCCCGCAAGCGGGTGCTACTCCAGCACATTGCCCTTCGCCGCATAGTTTGCGACGAAGCCGCGGTGCAGGCTGCCCGGCCCTTGGTGTGGCTGGACCGCATGATGAACTACTGGCGCGGCCTCACCCCGCTGGCCAAAATCGCCGCCGGTCCCGCGACATTTATCGCGCTCAAAACCATGGCCCCTCGTTGGAAATCCGTGCGGACACTGCTCCGCTGGCTGCCGCTTTCACTCACCGCCTTTGGTTCCCTGCGCAGGTAATTCACCGCCACTCATGAAAAACAATATCTCCACTTTCCACCCCGCATTCGTCCCCGGGGACGGGCAGACCATGCGTGAACGCTTGAATAACCGAACCCATATCCTCGCAGCGAACGGCGGCCGCGCCCTGACCGGCGTTTCTCAATCCGACTATGAACAGGCCAAACGTGACGTCACTGGGGAGTCCGATCTTGAGCTTCAGAATGCGATCCTTGAGCTCCCGCCTGTTCCCCTGCTCCAAGTAACATGACCTACTCCCACACCTTGCAGTCGACCGCGCGTGCCTTGGTGGCCGACGGGAAAGGCATCCTCGCCGCGGACGAGAGTTTCCCCACTATCAGTCGTCGTTTCGCCGCGCTCGGCATTCCCTTCGACGAACCCACCCGACGGGCCTGGCGCGAGCTGCTTTTTACCACGTCGGGGCTAAGTGAATACATCAGCGGCGGCATTCTTTTCGACGAGACGCTGAACCAGAAAACCTCGGACGGCACACCCTTCGCGGAGGCGCTCAGCGAGCGCGGCATCATTCCCGGAATCAAGGTCGACCTCGGCACGCGGGCGCTGCCTTTGTTCAGGGGCGAGTTGATCACCGGCGGCCTCGACGGCCTGCGCGCGCGTCTCGTCACCTATCGTGAGCTCGGCGCCCGTTTCACCAAATGGCGTGCGGTGATCAACATCGGTGGAAACCGTCCCTCGTTGACCGCCGTCGCCTCCAACACCCGCATGCTCGCGCTCTTTGCAGCCGTGAGCCAGGAGGCCGGGCTCGTTCCCATCGTGGAACCCGAGGTCCTCATGGAAGGTGATCACGATATCAGACGTTGTGAAGAGGTCTCCTGCCTCACGCTCGAATCGATGTTTGCCCATCTTGCCGAACATCGGGTCGCCCTCGACGGCATGCTGCTCAAAACGAGCATGGTGCTGCCCGGTGAAGATGGTCCCGCCGTATCCAGCAAGGACATCGCCGCCGCCACGCTGCGCTGCCTGCGCCAGAACGTGCCGCCTGAAGTGGCCGGCATCGTATTCCTCTCCGGCGGTCAAAGTGAGGCGGAGGCCGCGGAACACCTCGAAACCATTTGCCTCGGCGATAAATCGCAGTGGCCCCTCAGTTTTTCCTTCGGACGCGCCTTGCAGAACTCCGCCATGAAAATCTGGCACGGCGACTCCGCCAACACCGCCGGCGCCCAGGCTGCTCTACTCGAGCATGCCCGGCTCAACGCTTACGCAATCCGGCGACACTCCCCGGCCGCGGTTTAGATCATTTCAAGCCTCATTCATCTAAAGTTGTAGGCAGCCTGCTAGCAGGCTGCTTACCAAAGAGCCGGCGAAAAGGCCTCATACCAACAGGCCGAAAGAACCACACTTTGGGTGGGGCGGGACCGCTGGGCCCGCCGCGTGCGGCAATTGTCCACCGTTTGCATCCGTCGAGCCGGACCGCGCAGCGGTCCGTCCCCAACTTTGAGTCAGACTAAATATTAAGGGACGTTGGCCTCAGCCCTTAACCGCTCCGGCCGACAGACCGCGAACAAACAGGCGCATGCAGAACAAGAAGATGACGATCAGCGGAATCGAGGCGATGAAGTAGGCCGCCATGATCGGTCCCCACTGCTTCACGTATTCGCCGTCGAGGTAGATCAGGCGCACGCCAATGGTGAACAAATCGCCGTCACGCAGCACGATCAGGGGCAGCAGAAACTCGTTCCACTGGGCGAGGAAGGCCAGGATCGAGAGTGTGCCAATGATCGGCATGCTCAAAGGGATGACCACGGTTCTGATCTGTTGCAGATGGGTCGCGCCATCCATTTCCGCCGCCTCGAAAAGATCTTTGGGAAGGTCTTCGATGAAGTTACGCAGCACGAAAATATTGAACACCTGTGCACTGGCCACGCCCACGATGATTATCGCATAGAGCGTGTTAAGCAGGTGCATATCCTTGAGCAGGGTGAAGAGCGGCACGATGTTGGCCACTCCGGGCAACAGCATGAGTAGCATGAATGCGCCCCAGATCACTCCCCCAAAGGGCATCTTGTATCGGGCAAAAAAATACGCCCCGAAGACGGCAAAACACATGGAGAGAAAGGTGCCGGTCACCGCGACAAACAACGAGTTGCTGATTGCCGGAAGAATGGTTTTCAGACCCTCGGCCCAGTTGCCAATACGATAAACGCTGAGATCGAAGTCGGTCTCACCCGAAACAAAAGTGGTCACGCCGGGCGCGGCTTCGACGCCGGAAAACACCTCGGTCCACGTCGCGGTGCGCAAGATATGGGTCTCGTCACCCGTCCCGTCGATGTGAGTTTCGGTAACGCTATAGGGCGGCTGCGGCACCCAAGGGTTCTGACTGAAGCTGTCGTTATCCTTAAATGAAATCTGCAGCATCATGTAGAGCGGGAACAGCTCGATGATGAGAAAGAAGATAACGAAGAAGTGCTTGGGCCAGTCCCTCTGTTTGTAGGAACCGACCGCGTCTTTGAGTGCTGCGTTCATTTTTCGACCCTCACGTATTTGTTGTTGATATAAGTCAGAGCCAGAATGAACACGAAGAGCACCATGCCGATCGCGCAGGCGTAGCCGAATTCACCGGCAATAAACGCCCGGTTATACATCCATAGCCCCGGGACCATGCCCCGGCCGTCCGGGCCACCGGTGTCGCCCAAGAGCAACAGCGGAAGGCCAAAGTCCTTGAGCGTGCCGATGATCAACAGAATCAACGACAGCCGCACCTGAGTGAGGATGAGCGGCAACTCGATGTAGAAAAACTTCTGGAACGGTCCGACGCCATCAAGCTCGGCCGCTTCGTAAACCTCCAGTCCGATGCCTTGCAGACCGGCGAGGTAAATAAGGACGCCGACGGTGCCGATCCAAGGGAAACCCCAAATGAAAAGTGACGGCAGGATAAGGTCGGGCTGCGAGAGCCAACCGATCGGTGCGTTGGCGAAAAAAACATCCCAACCGAAAATGCCGTCAATGTAGACGAGCAGGTCCTTGATGTGGGTGAAATCCAGAACGTTGTTGAGCGCGCCAAGGTTGGGATCGAAGAAGAACTTCCAAATAAACAGTGTGACCAGACCGGGAACGATCATCGGCACGACCAAAAAGATACGGTAACCGTATTGGGCGCGGTCGCTCTTGATACGATGGATGAGCACCGCCAGGAAGATCGACGGGATCATTTTGAAGAAGTTGAAGACGATCAGCATGCCGACCGTGAGGAAGGATTTCCACAGCACGGCATCGCCCAAGGCGCGGCGAAAGTTATCAAAGCCGATGAGCTCCTTGGTATCGCCCCCCTTCCAATCGAAGAAGCTGTGGTATATGGCGCTGACTGCAGGATAGTAGCAGAAAACACCGATCATTAGCAGGGATGGCAGGATGAAAGCGTAGAGCTTCCATTCGCGAAGTGCTTTTTGGCGGGATATCAAATGTGCCATTGTAAAGGGGTAATCAGGTCAGTGACTCAGCTAATTCGACGGCCATCTCAACGGACTCAGGGATACGACCGGCAGCAAAGTGAGCAGTGAATTTGGAGGCTCCGTTTGTCAGACAAATGTAGGTTGCCGATCCCGTCGCATCGAAGGCTCCCATCGTGGCGGCAGCGGTGCCACCGGGTTCGAAACATTCAGGGCAGCCCTGTTCCAGATTAGATAGGGTGACGGTGGCCATGTGTGACTATGAGCAAGACGAACAAGGAAGGCGGGTTATCGGGAGGAAGATCGGGCGGCGGTGCGCTCAAGCTGAAAAGCGGTCCACGCATGGACGAGTTCACGTTGATTTTGCGACTCCAGCATCTGGTCGATTTTTTGGGGCGAAGGAGTGGTCATTCGCTGCATGGCGGCGAGAGTGACATCCTGCCGGCTGATACTTTTGACCGAACCGGTTTGAGTGCGGACAAGATCGCTGCGGACGGTGCCGGGGAGTTCGTCCCTGATTTCATCGAGGAGCTCCTGAACCGAACCATTCGGTGATACCAGGAGATTATTGGCGTTGGAAATGATGCGGCTGGTATCGGGCCCGATTGCTGTCGGGGAAAATCCGGGGATGTAACCCAACTCACGCGGGGCAAAAGGAGCAATTTTCTCATCGGGCACCACCCCAACCACCGATGGCAACCAGCCACTGATACGACTGAATTTTGAGTTTACGGGATAGGATCCCAGATAACGCAAAAAGTCCAAAGTCTGATCCAGGTTTTTGCTGTAAAGGGGAACACCAAAATTGAGTCCGGTAGCGGCGCCCTCGGCCGCTGCGCCCAAGACGTAGGGACCGTATTTGGGATTGTCGCGATCAGGCAGCGGCAAATCGAAGACCCCGATTTCAAAGTTGGCCAACTGCCGAAAGCTGGAGGAGTCCCAACTGCCGGTGGTGATCATGAGCGCCTTGGATTGCACAAAATAAAAGACGGCATCGTCACGGCCAAGTTGGATATAGCCGGGCTGAAAATTCAGGCCGGCTTCACGACTGATTTCGTAACCGAGGCGGATGGCCGGAGTATCCAGATCCCAGTTCTTGCGCAGAAATTCGATACCGATATCCAGAGGGACCGGGTTCAGGTTATGCAGCGTGTCCAACGACTGGTTGAGGCGCTGGGTTACCGAGCCAAAAAGATTCTCCATCAAGACGGGTGAATTAGACTTGGACCCCGCGATGGGTAGGATGGTCCGTCCGGTCTTCTCATTGATAGCCCTGATCCGTGCACACAGTTTGATGAATTCATCGTAATCGGTAGGCGGCGGGACATCACCAACGACACTTCGCCACAGGGTGCGGTTGTAATACATGCGCACGGTGAAGGCCGAAAGTGGTATACCGTAATATTCGAGCAGATTGCTACGGTAGCTTCCCTCGCCCGTCAGGCCGTCGATAAAGGTGTCCCGCAGGGCGACACCTTCCAGCGAGGTGCCCGCATTGTAGGGGTTGGGTTCTTCAGCCAACTTCGAGAGCGGAATAAAATGACGGGCAAGCACTTCATCCGTGGCACCCTTGCCGTTGGAAATCTCCACCAGATCAGTGACGGTGCCGCCGACCAACTGGGTAGTGACCCATTGGTTGTATATACGCTCAGGCACGGCGACCTGTTCAATGTGCACACCGGGATGCAGTTTTTCGTAGTCGCGGGCAATCTCATCAAAAGCATCACGGATGCCGCCCTCCAGCTGCCAGTGGGCAAAACGAATGGTCACGAGACTGTCATCCTGCTTCTCCGAGGAAAGTCGCAGTGAACGTTGGGCAGCCCAGACAAAGCTGAGCGCGAGAATGGTGAGGCCGATGCCGTTGAAAATACTGGAGGCTTTCATTTGGCCGTAGGGAGTGAGGCGAGATTTTCCATGACCATCAGGCGTCGACGATCGCGGGGGAAGGTATCGAGCAAACGCTGGTAATATTCTCGAGCCAGGGCGGGTTTACCGGTCAAGCGGGCGAGCTCTCCAATACGGACGAGGATGTCGGCCTGCGCCGCCGATTGGGTAATGCCGGCTTGGTTGGCCTGCAGGAGTAGAGCCAATGCCTGATCGTCTCCATATTCAAAATACAGGGCGGTATCGGCCAGTATTATGGAAAGGTCGCGACGGGCTGATTTGTCGGCGATGGCTTTGGCAACCGGGATGAGCCGGTCAAAACGGGCACGCAGTTCCTGATTGGAGGCCTTGGGGTCGTAGAGATCAATCATGGCAACTTTGACTTGGGCCAAAGAGCCGTAAAACGAGTCGGGGGCGTCAGCGATCAAGGCATCATAGATGGCCTTGGCACCGGGGAGATCGACTCTTTGACGATGCATGTGGGCGATGCGGGCGAGGTAGTAGCGGGCGGCTTGGGAAATTTCATCCGTGACCGGACGTTTAGACAGCTCGGTCAGGAGCTCGGTGGCACGGTCTAAATTGGCGTTGGTCTTGGGCTGAATGACCAGAAAGCTTAGAGCCTGGCCCAACTCGGCCTCGGGTCCCGATTGGGTGATGAAATACTTATGTGCGTCGCCAACCAAGCCGGCGGCAGCTTCCTGCCAAGCTTGGCCCAGGGTATCAGTAGCGTAAGCCGAGGAGGCCAAGGAGAGACAAAGTATGAGTCGAACAAGGTGGGGCATGTCGGAATTCAATAAGGAAGAAAACGAAACGATGAAAATGGGGTATAACACATGGCCGCACCGCGATATCTACATCATAACCAATGCGATAAGGAGCTCTGGCCACTATTGGGGTAAACAACCAGAATACTTCAGCGTCGGACATGCGATGAATCAACCAAGATTGTCGTCATGAACATTTTGAGACTTCCGAGATTGGCTGGGTTGAGTTGGCAAAGGTTGCGGATTCGGAGGTTCACTGACGTAGGCGTTACCCAACGGCACACTGCCGAGTAAAGTGCAACACGTGGCCGAAAGACCGTGTGTGTATGTTAGAACCTACCGGCAGTTGACGACGCACCAACGCCATACAATTGAGATCATGAGACAAGCCGGAATCAGTCATCGCCAGATAGCGAGTGCGCCGGGGAGAGCGGCTTCGACGGTGAGTCGTGAGCTGCGCCGCAATACGAGCTCGGGCGGCTACGATTACGCCGCCGCGCAGGGCTTGGCGCGGAGCGCCGTGCGCATTATCAACGCCCGCGCAAAGCTGACCCACTAACGCCCGTTTGGAACTGACCCACCCCCCTGTTGGCTTAAAGCGCAGGAGGATCAGAGGAGGGGCACCACCGCCCACGCCCGACTCGACTCGCTCGCCCAGCAAGCCGCCGCCAACCACTGGAGTTACTCCCACTTCCTTGGCCGGTTGCTGGAGGCCGAGATCGCCGCGCGCCGCCAGCGCGTGATCGAGACCAGTCTGCACTTCTCCGGGCTCCCCTGGCAAAAGCGCCTCAGCGATTTTGACTTCTCCTTCCAGCCCTCCATCGACCGGACGCTGATTGAGGAACTGGCCACCGGACGCTTCATGGACGAAGGCCGCAACGTCATCTTCCAGGGTCCTCCCGGCGTCGGCAAAACCCACCTGGCGATCGCCTTGGGGCTGGCCTGCGCCGAACGCGGTCAACGCCTGCTCTTCCTCGGTGCGATGGAGCTGGCCCGGCGCATGAAGACCGCCTTCGCCGCCAACCGCATGCCCCATTACATGAAGATGCTCACCACCCCGAAGCTGCTCATTGTCGATGAAGTCGACTACCTCGGCCTCGACCACGACCAAGCCTCGCTCCTCTTCCAGGTGATCTGCCAGCGCTACGACAAACAGGCCGCCACGATCATCACCTCCAACAAAGCCTTCAGCGACTGGGGCCACGCCTTCGCCGGCGACGCCGTCATGGCCAGCGCCGCCTTGGACCGCCTCCTGCACCGCGCCACCGTCGTCAACATCAAGGGCGAGTCCTACCGCATGAAGGAAAAACGTCTCACCGGCCTGTTCCCCGGGTCGGTCGCCCTGCCCGACGCCACAACGAAAGGAGGCCCTCGCTCCAAGACCAAATAACCCCGCCGTTTTACTCACGCGGGAGTGGGTTAATTTAAGACGGACGAAAGCGGGTCAAATCTCCGCGGGCGTTGACAGCAAGTAACGGCCTGCCCTTTTAGCCCGCTCTCATGGGGCCGGACACAATCAAAATGGGGATAATCCCCCGACCCAATAAAATGCCCTTCCCTTCGGATGTGACCCCGGGAAAGGCATTTTAATGGACAGCAGTCATTTTTTTAGCGGCCAGTAGAGAACGTAAGGGGAAGGAACTCTCTTGCCGGATGTTTCATTCTTTAACTGGTGCGAAAGTCAGGGTCCCCCATGTGTGTGGAAGCAATTCGGCACTGCCTGGACGATCGACAACTCGGCCTTCGCTCAATCCCGCCCAATGCGCGGCGCGTTCACGTGTGTCCCCGGCGGCATTTGCCGTGCCGACCGAGACATCGAATCCCACGCTCTTGCCGGAGACGTTTTTGAGCCCGAGGCTGGCGAGAGGAACTGCGACTTCCACCGTGTATCTGACATTACCGGTTTTTCCGTCCTTTGCGGGATTCACTTTATACGCGACCTGCAGGCCCTCGACCTGGCCAATCTGGTCGAAATGGACCTTGGCTGCAGGGGAGGTGATGGTTTGTGGATTCTTTCCACCGGATTTTTTCTGCCAGAATCCCTGTTGGAAAACCGAGTCCTCGTTAGGCTTCGAGCGAACCTGGGCCACCAGCACTCGCAGGTCACCATCACGCACCTCACTCCGTTGGGGTTTGGACCAGTCGGAGGCGATACTGAAGTCCACATATGCGCCGCTTACAAACGGTGAATACGGAAGCTCACTACCACTGTTTGCCGCACCTCCGGGTGCGTTGACTTGGTAGCCGAGGTAGAGATGGGTCTCATCATAGATCACGTGCACGGTGGCAAGCGATTGGCCATCGAGCAGAACAAGCATGGGTTCATGCTTGCCGCCTTCGTATCCATACCAGCCTTCCCGGCCATCAAGATTCCCGTCCACTTTGACTTTGTGGGTGCCCCGTGTGCCCTCAGGAGGGGCAGGAAAAGCAATAGCCACGGGCTTCTCGGTGGGTGCAACGCCATCGGGATCCCACGGCTTCGCCCGCGCCGAGTCTTTGTCCGAGAGGTAGACTTTACCGCCGGTGATCGGCTTGAAGGTTGGGAGGATCACTTCGTGGACAGCGCAGGCGGTGTCATTGACCAGGGTGTAGAGTTTGCCGTTGGCCTCGTGAATGCGATTGCCCATCATCTCTACGTATATGCCCTGGTCGTCCATTACGCTCTTTCCAGCATCGTGGAAAATACGCCCGATGTAGAAACCATCCTTATGCCAGATCCATGTCATGGCCATGGCATCGGAGACAAACAGGCAATCTCGCGAGATTCCGCTTAGATGCATGGGATTATACATCTGGCCAGGCTCGGCACGCCCCGGAGCCCGGCGTCCGACAGCCCATTTGAGCTGACCATCGGAAGTCCACGCCGCTATTTTTTTACGCCAGTTGCGGCTGGCCCACCAGCCCTCGCCATCAATACCCGGAAGCCTCAGTCCTTCGGGAGCGGTGGGATCGAGTAGTGCGTAGTGCGTATCACCCGCCGTAATCGTTCCCAGGGTGGAAATATTCCTTGGTATTTTAACGCCGTCGCCACCTTTAAAGTCCGGCAATTCATCTTCGGGAAGTAGTTTGAAATCAGACCAGTCGAAGACGGGGGCTCCATTCGGCAGCCACTCGCGCGGCACAAGACGGCCCATGGATGTATTGATCATGGAAAGATCGACCGAGCCGTCGGAACGTAGTTTCCCGGTGCCGACACGGCGGAATGGCCGAAGCGTTGCGTTGTCTTCGGTGATCGTCATTTCCTCGGTCTGCATTTTACCATCATCATTGCGGTCAGCCCATGTCATCCAGCGGTTAGGGCCATCTCGATCGTAATTTCCAACCCATTCACCTTCGTCGTTCTTTCCCGCAAGATGGTGATAGCCGATCATTGCGACCGGTTTCGGTGGCGCATCGGGAGTGACAAGAAAAATCGCCCCTTCGCCGTTGCCACTCTCATGCATCATGTAGAGGCGTCCATTGATCGCAGCGATCGTGTCGGAGTAGTTGAAACTAGACCAACGGCCATCCTTTTCTGGATATGACTTTTCGAAAGGGAAGCCGCCGTGCTGGAAGCTCTTGTAAGCACCTTTCGCCGGATCGTAGCCACGCTCAACGGTCAGTTCATAAAACCAGGATGGCTTCCAACTTCCTTTCTCAAAATCCACTTCGTAGGCGTAAATGCCGGGGGGGGAATCGTCGTATCCATCGCGGATGGAAAGAAGCTCGTTAGGATTGAGGGGATTGACCACATCCGCTGTGTGCTGGACCTTCCGGGTGAACCATTGCTTGAGGAGTTTGCCCTCGGGTGACCAGAGACTGTTTCGTTTGAAGCCGGTGGCGACATCATTGACCCAGATCCGGCCGGTCGGATCCAAAGCGATTCCCGATATCTCTCCGAATCCATTGGGGTTGAAACGACCTTCCAACGGTGATCCACCGGCCGCTCCGATGCGGCGCAGCAGCTTGCCGGCGGGAGTGAAAACATGGATTTGTCGTGTTCCTGCACTTGCCTCACGGTTTCCACCGACGAGGGTTCCCTGACGATAAGCATCCGCACCGGAATCGCCGATGTAGAAGTTGCCTTGTGCGTCCATCGCGAGGGAACTCGGATGCGTCATTCCGCGACCATCCAGAATGGTTGCCTCGACGGTGCCGTCGGGAGTCAGGCGGAGGAGTTTTTTCCCACTGATGACGAAAAGTTTTCCGTTCCGGAAAGCCAGACCGCGAGGTTCCGGAAGATTGATTTTCGTGACTTTTCCATCATTGCGGTTCACCAGACAAAGTGCGTTGTCGTGGGGAACGGTGACGTAGAGGGTCTCGTCGGAAAGGGCCATTCCCTCGGTATAGGAGACAGGCCGATTTCTCCAGCGTCCATGCAGTGTGGCAGTGGGGCTGACAGGTAGCTCCGCGAGGATTTTCCCGCGAGGTTCGTTAATATTGTAAGCACCAATCTCCAGCTTATTATTGGCATAGATGGCGACATAGATTTGCTTTCCATCCATCGCAGCGGAAGTGCGCTGATCCCACGGGTAGAACGAGTAGTAGCGTTGGAGAATGTTTCCCTCCAAATCCACCCGTTGAAGCCCGGTGATATTGCCGTCCTCGACACATGCGAAGACCATCATCACGGAGTCGCTGTTAGCCGCGAGCCCGGTGCCATGTCCAAGGTTCGCGCCCCAGTCGCCTTTTCCGTCTGGCGTCCGGTATGGAGGATTGCCGGAGCGTCCGACCGTCATGTTATATTCGAGAGTAGGCGGGGTATCAAAGAAAATGCCTTTCGCATGGTAGTTTCCGGGAGGGCAGGGGCGACCGAGATCGTCGGTTCCGTCCCACGTGATCGAACCCGCCCCCGCCTTGACGGGTTGGGCATACAGCAAGCTCCGGACGAGCTGATCCCGGTCGTTGGACAGCGTAAGACTCAAGAATCCGTTGGCCGGCGCTGAATAGGAAACGGGTATTTTGACATCTTCGGGTGGAAGCGCCGAGACCTTTCCGGTTGAGTAGAAAAAGAGGAGCAGACAGATAGCGCTTAGATTGATTTTTTTCATTTTCGATAAGTTACAAACGATGGGGTCTATTATACGTTAACGATTTCATGCGTATGGGGTGCTCCTGGGCTTCTTTTTGGCCTTTTTGCTCCGCCTGCTCTTCTCCCTCCTTTCTCCTCGCCCAATCCCTGGCCTGCTATGCCCCGCCTAAAATGGCGTTTTTCAGAACCGACTAATTATCCTTCCTGTCCAACTTTCGGGGGCCACCTCGGATTGAGGGCAGATTTTTTTTCAGCGGCGTTTTCGCCTAAGACAAGCCAACCCCAATACGGCCAACCCCGTGAGCGAACCATATGCCGCTGGCTCGGGAATAGATGCTAGAAATATCTGGGCTGAGTCTCCTCCAAAACGAACGGCCTCAGTTGGTGTCAGGTGTATACCATCAGCACGGTCATATCCGCGGGAATCGGCAATCAGTGCTAAATTGTCAGTTTCGACCACAGAAAAAAT
>JBBKWO010000051.1:0-37524 GCA_037969015.1 Opitutaceae bacterium | reverse complement strand
AACTCATGACGAGCTTGCGTCCCCACACCGCCCAAAAGGCGAAAAAAGCCTAAACGGACCAATCATACCCGGTGTGCCCCACGCCCCGGGATGGCCGCGCATACCCGCGTTCCTAGTGCGCCCTCTTTTGCCCAAGGCGTCCACCTCGTTTTGGCACTCACACAGTGGGCATTTTAACCCTATACAGTCCGAAAGCACATACCTTGCCGAACACAACTGGCAGCCTGCTTGCAGGCGCGAGGGACGTTATCTGCGTGGCATGTCGAACGCGCCTGCGAGCAGGCTGCCTACGAGGCTACATCGGATGCAGTGAGGACAGATCCGGATCATCGGCGGCTTCCTTAACCCAAGAGGGTTCCCGCACGAAGACCTTGTTCAGGCGACGTCTGGCTTCCTTGAGATCGCCGAGCAGCGCGTGGTAACAGGCCAGGTTGTAGTCCACGAGCACGCTGGGTTTCAGGATGGCGTGTTCGGCGCGTAGTAGCACCTCGCGCGCGGTGGTGATTTGTTGGAGTTCACGCAGGGCATAACCCCAGGCAATCCATGGCCGCTCATCGGCGGGATTGGCGACCACGAGGTCGGGACATAGGGTGGTGACGGCTTCCCAGTCGCTTTCGGCCATGGCGAGTTCGACCCGCGCCATCAGCACATCGGGACGTCGGGAGTCCTGCCGGGGGATCGATTCCAGCTCCTCCCGCGCGGCGGAAAGGATCCCAAGCTCAACATAACCAAGGGCATAGCTGACTCGTTTATCGGTGGAAATCACGTCGGGAGATAGTGAATACTTCACTGGAAACAAGGCGAGCTCTCCCGATGGCACTCGGGGTAAGCCCCTAGAAACATCGGGATTATCCCAAGCCGCTAGGGAGGTCCCCCCGAATGTAGCCGGGTAATCCTAGTGAGGGGTATGGGTTGAGGCCCCAGATAAAGATGAGGGGGGCGCCGTCTGACGCTGATGGTTAAAAAAGCGTAATCTCATGGCATGAAAGCAATCCGCCACCTCCTCCCGATCTTCGCCGCAATGGCGTTGGCCACGGTTGCGGTTGCCGGAGTTCGTCCTACTTCGACGGTGGCTTTGGATAATGCACTTCGCGATGCGGCCAAGCTGGTCGAGCGTCATCCGGAAATGAAGGTCCTGCGGGTCGAAGGTGTTTCGATGCTTCCCTATTTCGGCGAGGATTCGGTCCTGCTGGTCAAGCCCGCTCCCAGCGCCACGTTGAAGGCCGGCATGGTGGTGGTTTACTCCAACCGCTTCGGCGAGACGGTCGCCCACAGGATCACCGGCGGAAATGCCAACACCGGCTGGATGGTTCAGGGCTACAACAACAACGCCGCCGACTCCACCGTGGTGAACGACGCCAACCTGATCGGCACAGTCTACGCCACGCTCTTTGCGATGAACACCGCAGCCGCCACCGATACCAGCTACGCGGTCAACACGCTGGCGATGAACACTCCGGTCGCACTGGCCGCCCCCGCCCGCTGAACATTTTTGAGAGATAGCCAGGTTACCTTAATCAAACACTCACCGCCGGCCCTTGGAAACAGGGGCCGGTTTTTTATGGACCGTGCTTTAGGCTTGGACGGCTCCACGAACGGACATGAGCATGGGTTGGTCGCTGGTTAACCCCACTTCCCCATGTCGTCACGTCTGCTTCTATTACTATCGGCCTCATTGCTTTTGAACGCTGGCTTGATCATCGGGTGGTCGTTATCTGCTCCGGCTCCGGTCGCATCGTCGTCAATGAGGATGGCCGGGCCGGCATCCTCGCTGTCAATGATCGGCGTGCAAACGTTGGCGGTGGACGAGTCCCGCCGTGAAACGCGATCAGCGAGGCCGGGTCTATCTCTCGCTGCACGGGCGCGGGCGGTTCGTGATCTTTTGCGAGAAGCTGGACTTGAGGAGTCAATGGTGCGCCGCTTGGTGACCACGTTGATCCAATCACAGGCTTGGGCTGATGTCCCGCGTTCCGCTTGGTGGCAGTCGAGTCCGATGAGCAGTTCACTTCACTTCCTGCCAGCCGACCGACAGCGGGAAATGGACAACTTGACGCGCGAGTTACTGGGGGACGACCTCGATTCACGCACGATGAGTTTCTTGGACTTGGTGGCTGCCGACAAGCAGGCCGCCGTGCGGACCATAATGAGGGACTATGCGGATCTTCAGTCCGAGGTGTATACGAGCATGCGCGACTTTCAGATGCCGGAGGATCAGCAGCGACTGCAGTTTCTGAATGAGGAAATGCGCAAGGACCTGCGGGCACTGCTCGGCGAGGAGGACTACAATCGTATCGCGGTCCAATGGGCTCCGGCGGGCAATCGTGCCAAGATGGTCGCCGCTCAGCTCGATCTGACTGAGGCGGAGTTTTGGCAGGTTTACGCGCTGCGTCAGGCGCTGGACAGCGAATCGTCACTAGGCGAGACCCCGGCGACCAGTAAAGCCCGGGAGGAACGATTCGACACGCAACTGGCCGAGCTTTTCGGTGACGAGCGGATAGCTGCGTCTGCGTTGCGCGCCTCCCGCGACTATCAAGTGCTGGAAAAGGCCCGCCAACGACTGGGGTTTTCACAGGCGACCTTTGACCAAGTTCTCGCACTACGCGAACGGGCCGCCGCCGGCTCGGGCGATGTCGCTGGGGCGACCCTTTCAACCGCCGAGAAAAAGACCGCGCTGCGTGATCTGGCCGGCTCCATTCGCTCCGAATTGGACACATTGCTTGGTCCGGAGATCGCCAAGGCTTATCTCCAGCAAAACGGAATGAACTGGATATCCGGCCTCGAGCGTGGGCAAGCCGTGCGCCTCATGCCGTCCGGCTACGCCGACAGTTATCCGGTGAAGTGAACAGACCGGGTGGGATAGGCGAGGTCCTGAACGGCCCCTTTCCCGCACCACCACACAAGTTCTTAGCTATCACGGAATCCGGAGGGCGATTTCACTCGATTCGTCTTCCAGGTCCTCAACTTTTGTCGCGTCGAATTCTCCACTGGTGCCGATAGACCAGACGACACGGTGTTTCTTTGAGTAGCGGATGGGGGCGAAGTCCATGTAGTCGAGCGGGACCGACGGTAAGTAGTCGGGGACAAGCGCGTCGAGCGATTCGGGGAGTGCGCCATGGTCGAGTTTATACGCGCGGATGGCGAGGAGGGCTTGGGTGGCGGAGATGCGGGACTGGTCTCGGTTATAATTCAGCGAAATCAGAGACCAAGTGGGTGTGGAGATATCGAGGCCCAGACGCCCAATTACGTTCTCGGGATTGTAACGGCCAATCCCGCTTTGAGGAAGGAATACGACTCGTTGGTTTGCCCGTATCGTTGCGACATCCTTGCCAACTAGGGTGATCTGTTTGCGCACTACCTCTGCATAAAGACGTCGGGTTTTATTGGGTTTAAATAATAGATTCGACGTCAGCACTATTTTGGGCGCCTTCAGGCCGCCATCTGTGAACTTTTCGATTCCATCCCTCTGGATTAACTGAATCACCATATCGAAAAAATTGAGTTCACTGCGCAAGGCCTCCACCAAGCCATCGGGTGTGGTGCGATAACTTTCGAGATGAGCGGCGGATTGGATTAACAGAGTCGAATTGTGCGAGGATACCGCGAATCTGCCCATGGCTTGAACGCCGTCCGATGCAATGGCGCAACCTAACAGGTAATGAAGGAGTGTCCCATGACTGTGTTCCATGCGCCGACCAATTTCGATGATCATGAACGCTCGATCAAAGGCCGATCCAAAGTGACCTTCGGAGGCGAGTCGTTCCGCATCGATTAATCCGTAGTAGGACAGATCGCGCAGGGAACGAACATTCGGGAACATATCGTCTACACTATGAGGCAAGGGGGCTTGGCTTTGATCGATAGCGAGCGCCTGTCGGAATTGGGGCCAGACTGGAGCGCTCTCGGCGGATAGTTTGTTCCTCAATGCGTCTGTGTTGGCAGGTGGATTTTTCACTAACTCGTCCAAACGATAGTCGGCGGACTCTGGGTAAAGCGTATAGTCGGGTAGCATGGCTGCGGCCTTGACCAATTGCGCGTAGGCATTCTGTTCGTCGGGCAACTGCAGCGGGTGGATTGCGATGTCTGAAACATCGGGCATCGGTTCGTCGCGGGAATACACGACGTAAAGAACCACTAATACGAGTGTCCCGAGTAAAAACAGGCTGAGGCATACTTTCCGCCAAAGCGGCCGCCTAGGCTTGGTTGAGGCGCTGGACGGCAGGGGTGGAGCGTCGTTCATGGGCACGCCTCTTATCTGGCTGACTAACCGGCTTGTCGAAATGTAAGTCGTTTAAGTCCGTGCAATTTTTCGTTCGTGCAGGATCGCGAAGATCACCGGGGTCACGATCAAGATGTGCAGCAGCGACGACACCATGCCGCCGACGACTGGCGCGGCGATGGGTTGCATGACTTCGGCACCGGTGCGCGTGCTCCAGAAGATCGGCATGAGCGACGCAACCGTGGTGGCGACGGTCATGACCTTGGGACGTAGGCGGAGACGCGCGCCGGACTTTATCGCGTCGACCAGCTCGGCACGGGTGAGGGCTGCGCCGCCCTTGGCGGTGATGGCGGCCTGCACGGCTTCCTCAAGGTAAACGACCATGATGACGCCGGTCTGGATCGCGGTGCCGAAGAGCGCGATGTAACCGACCCACACGGCTACGCTGAAGTTGAAGCCGAGGATGGCTTGTAGCATCACGCCACCGGTCAGGGCAAAGGGCACGGCGAGGATGACGTGCGCGGCTTCGCCAACGCTGCGGAAGGTCATTACGAGCAGGATAAAAATAACGCCGATGACCGCAGGGAAGACGTAGGCGAGGGTGCGTTTGGCGCGCAGCTGGTTCTCGTATTGGCCGGAGTAGTCGATGGTCATGCCGGGGTCCAAAGTAACCATAGTGGTTACTTTCTCGCGGATCTCGTCGACGAAGCCGCCGAGGTCACGGCCTTGCACGTTGGTCTGCACAAAGACGCGGAGGCGTCCGTTTTCGGAAGAGATTTCGCTGGGGCCGATGACGCGTTTGATCTGAGCAATTTGGCCGAGGCGCACGCTGGCACCGGAGGGCGTGGGCACGATGAGCTCACCGAGCTTTTCGATGTCGGAGCGGTCGGCCCGGTCGAGCCGCACTTGGATCGGCCAGCGCTCACGGCCCTTGATGGTGGTCGTGACATTGGTGCCGCCGATGCCGGTCTCGACGTAGCGCAGCACGTCGTCCATGCGCAGTCCGTAGCGGCCGAGGGCGGCGCGATCAGGGATGATCTCAAGGTAAGGTTTGGCCTGCACGCGGGAGGGCGCTACGCCGACGGCACCGGGGATGCCGGCAATGATTTTTTCGACCTCGAAGGCCTTTTTTTGGAGAGCGTCGAGGTCGTCGCCGAAGATCTTTACGCCGACCTGTGCACGAATGCCGGTGCTGGTCATGAGAATGCGGTTCTCAATTGGTTGGAGGAAGCCGGGCACGTAGCCGGGGACCTGCGTGAGGCGTTCGGAGAGGTCGGCGATGATCTGGTCCTTGGTCACGCCGGGACGCCACTCGGAGGGCGGCTTGAGCATAATGGTGGTCTCGATCATCTCGACCGGGGCGGGGTCGGTGGCGGTCTCGGAGCGACCGAGCTTACCGGCGCTGGAGGCGACCTCGGGGTAGGCGCTGATGACCTTGTCCTGCCACGCCATGATGCGTTTGACCTCGGTGAGCGAGGTCGAGGGCAGGAGCACGGGCATGAAGAGCAGCGAGCCTTCGTCGAGCGTCGGCATGAACTCGGAGCCGAAGCCCGTCGTGTGTTTTTGAATACTTTCCGGCAGGTGGCGACTGAGCGAGGTGGGCAAACCAAAGGCGATCACGCAGGCGGTGGTGAGCAGCGCGACGGCGAGGGTGAGCACGGTCTTGCGGCAGCGCAGAGCCCAGTCGAGCACCGGTTCGTAGATCCAGAGCAGGACCTGCATGAGGCGGTTTTTACTCTCGGGTTTAAACGGGCCGCGGATCAGCCAGGTGCAGAAGACGGGCACTGCGGTGATGGCGAGGATGACCGCGCCGAGCAGGGCGAAAGACTTGGTGTAGGCGAGCGGGTGGAAGAGCTTTCCTTCCTGGCCGCCGAGCATGAACACCGGGACAAACGCGAGGATGATGATGAACATCGAGAACACCATCGGGCGGCCGACTTGTTGGGCGGCGGTGAGGGTTTCCTGGAAAACCTCGGGCGGAGTGAGTCGGCGTTTCAGGTGTTCCTCGGCGCGTTCGCAGTGTCGGATGACGTTTTCCGTCATGACAATGCCGGCATCGACCAGCACGCCGATGGAGATGGCGATGCCGGTGAGCGACATGATGTTCGACGGGATGCCGAACTGCTTCATGAGAATGAACGAAACCAGAATCGACGCGGGCAACGGTAGCGTGACGATGAGGATCGAGCGGAAGTGGAAGAGGAACAGGATGTGCGCGAGCGTCACCAGGATGATCTCTTCGGTGAGGGCGTGCTTGAGGGTGTTGATGGCACGCTCGATCAGGCTGCTGCGGTCGTAGAAGGATTTTACGGTGACGCCTTTGGGCAGGCCGGCGGCGAGGTCGGCTAGTTTGGCCTTCACGTCTTGGATGACTTGATACGCGTTTTCGCCGTAGCGCATGACAACAATGCCGCCGACGACTTCTCGGCCGTTGACGTCGAGCGCGCCGCGGCGGAAGTCGCCGCCGATCTGGACCTGGGCCACGTCGCGTAGGTAGAGCGGTGTGCCGGCACGGGGTTTGAGGACAATGTTTTCGAGGTCGGCTTCAGACTCGACCAGACCGATGCCGCGCACGACGTATTCGGCGCCGTGTTCTTCGAGGGTTTTACCGCCGACGTTGCGGTTGGAGGCGGCGACGGCGCCCATGACTTCGGCGAGGGTGACGTCGTATTGGTGGAGTTTAAGCGAGGAGACCTCGATCTGGTATTGGCGGACAAAACCGCCGACCGAGGCGATCTCGGACACGCCGGGGACGGAGGCGAGTTGATAGCGCAGGTAGGTGTCCTGGACGTTGCGCAGTGAACCGAGGTCATGCGTGCCGGAGGCGTCGTCGAGGTAGTATTGGTAGACCCAGCCGAGGCCGGTGGCGTCGGGGCCGAGCTGCGGGGTGACGTTGGCGGGCAGGAGGTCGCCGAGGGAGTTGAGCCGCTCGAGCACGCGGGTGCGGGCAAAGTAGTTGTCGACGTCGTCGTGGAAGATGACGGTGACAAACGAGAACCCGAACATGGACGTCGCGCGCACGGTTTTCACGCCGGCGAGACCCTGGAGCGAGGTGGTGAGCGGGTAGGTGACCTGGTCCTCGACCTCCTGCGGCGAGCGGCCGGACCAGTCGGTGTAGACGATGACCTGATTTTCCGAGAGATCGGGAATGGCGTCGATTGGCACGGTGCGCAACGCGACCACGCCCCAGGCGCACATCGCGATGAACGCGGCCGTGACGAGGAAGCGGTTGTGCAGCGACCAGTGGATGATGCGGGCGATCATGGGTGACGCGAGGCGCGTGACGTTTTGCTCGAAGGGAGCGGTGAAGGTAGGACGTGGGCGTAACGAACGCGTTGGGGACAGCGCGTTCCACCGGTAGTGGGGAGGGCGATCATTTCAGCTCCTCTCCGCACTCAAGCATCTCGGAGCCGAAGAACGGGTTCTTCAATTCGGCGGTGCGTGAGACCCAGCGGCCTTTGCCGAGCACGGGAGACATGGGGCATTGGAAAATGGATACACCGCGCTCGGCGGCGGGTCGGGCGAGCACGAGGTCGGCGAGTGCGGTGGACCACGGTTCGAAGGCGGCGCGGGCGGCGGCGAGGTCGGGCGCAGCGACGAGCTTGGTCGCGAAAAGGGCTAGGGTCTCGGGTTGTCCTTCGGCGGTGAGCTCGGGGAGAAGCTTGACGTAGGCTGCAAGGTCGTCGGCCGCGAGTGCGGCGGCGGCGTTGGCGGCGGCTAAAATTAGCGCATTTTTGATTTCGCTAACTCCCTTATTATCAGCGGATTTATGGGCAAAGTAACCATTATGGTTACTTTCTTCCGGGGTGGCGGAGGGTGTTGAGTGGCCGGAGATTTGGGATTGGGCGTCGATGAGCAGGGCGCCTTGGGTAACGACGCGTTCACCGGGTTTCAGGCCGGAGAGGATTTCGACGGTGGTGTCGCCGACGCGTCCGGCTTTGACGGGGCGGGGTTCGTAGGCGTTGCCGGATTTGTCGACATAGACGAGCGGTTGGTCGCGAGTGAGCACGAGCGCGGACCGGGGGATTTGCAGCGTGTCGGCGGTTTTGATCGCAATCGATCCGGTGGCGGTCTGGCGGTGGAGGAGTTTGCCTTTGGGGTTGTCGATGACGACGCGCACGCGGGCGGTGCGGGTCATCGGGTCGAGATTAGGATCAATGAAAGCGATGGGCGCGGTGAAGGTTTCACCAGGCAGGGAGGACACGGAGACCGTGACGGATTGACCAACATTTAGCACGGCGAGGTCGGGCTCGTAGGCGTCGAAGATGAACCAGAGGTGAGAGAAGTCGCCGATCTCGAAGAGGGCGTCGGTATCCTTGACGTAGGCACCGGTGTAGGCGGAGCGGGAAATAACCACGCCGTCGAAGGGCGCGCGGATCTCGACGGTGGACTCGGGTTGGCGGGTCTTTTCGATGCGGCGGACGTCTTCCTCGACGAGACCGAGCTCGAGCAGGCGTTCCAAGGCGGCGGAGAGTTCGGATTTGGTGACGGCGTCGGGTCCGGCGACGTAGCGTTCGATGTAGATGCGTTGCGCGGCGTAGACGTCGGGCGAGTAGAGCGTCGCGAGTGGCTGGCCGGCTTTGACAGTGGCGCCGACTTGGTCGACGTGGAGTTTCTCGATGCGGCCGGGTGTCCGCGCGGACAGGATGCGGTGTCGGGTTTCGTCGTCGTCGAGGATGCCGGTTACGCGGAGGCTGCGCGTGATGGGGGCCATAACCGCCTCGCTGGTCTCGACGCCAATCACGGTGGCGGTGGCGGAAGGCAGGGTGACGAGATCGCCACCGGAACCGAAGCCTGAGTCGCCCTCATAGACCGGGGCCAGGGTCATGCCGCAGATGGTGCATTTACCGGGTTTGTCCGAGGTAATCCACGGGTGCATCGGCGACTGGTAGAACTTGATTTTACGTTCTCCGGTCGCGGAAGCGGCGGAGGCATGGTCGGGCGCGGGCAGGTTGCGGGCGACAAACCAGCCGGCGGTGGCTGCGAGGGCGGCGGTGACGAGGACGAGAGGAAGTGGACGCATTATAGGATGGCCTTGAGGGAAACAATGACGCCGGGCCTAGTGCCCGGCGGAGGGAGGAGACGGCTTAGTGCGCGTGTTCCATTCCCATGTGCTCTTTGGTCTTGGCGGGTGCTTCCGGAGTGGCGGGGGCGGCCTTGAGGTATTTGGCGGGGTCCTTCTCGAACTTGGCGACGCAGTGCTTGCAGCAGAGGAGGACTTTCTGATCGGGCTTACCCTCGACCTTGTAGGTGTATTCGTAGGGCTTTCCCATTTCGCCGAGCTCTTCGCCGGAGACCGGGCACATGGCGGGCTTTTCGGGAGCGGGGGTGGCCGGGGCGGCTTTTTCGGCAAAAGCCACGAAAGGCGAGGCTAGCAACAGGACGGTGGAGAGGATTTTAATGTTCATGCGCCGAGTGTTACGCGGCGGCAGAGCTCTTCCCTCGGGGGAATTTGACCTGACGGTGAATTACTCGACCTCGTCGAGCGCGATGGGATTAAAAATCGCCAGCACGCTTTCACCGTCGAGCAGTTCCATTTTTTCTCCGTTTATGCGCCAGGTCTTGGTGAGGCGGAAACATTCAAAGAGCCGGCTTTCCGTTGCCATGGCCGCAGAAGGGCCGGCCATACGGGTCGAGGAGACTGCGCCGAAGATGATGGAGTTGCCCTTGATCTGCGGGTTGCCACCGAGGCGATTGACGCCTGAGTAACCATTGAGGCGACCGTCCGGGCCAAAGGAAAGAAAAGGCCGGCGGCCATTGGGCGGCAAAACCAGCGCCTCGCCCTGCAGGCGAACCAACGCCCAGGAGGTGCCGTTGAGTGAAGAAATGACCGGGGCCGCCACCACGGGCGATGTTTCGACCGGCTCAGACTCAGTCTGGGTGACGGCAGGAGAGGAACAACCGGTGACAAACAAAAGGCCGGAGAGGACCGCGAGGATGGGGAGCGTCTTCATGGTGATTACGGACTCAGGCTGTCGGGTGTTATCGGGACTGGCAAATGGTAACCTGCGTCGCTTTTGCCGACGGTGCAAAAAATGCGCAGGCTCCGGCAACCCCTGCGACGCTGCTTTCTCGCGTTAGGAGTATGCTGCAGGGGTGATCAAGCCTCTTTCTTCCGAACTAGTCACGCTCGACGCCAATGAGGCTGTCGCCCATGTGGCCTATTGTTTTAGCGAGTTTTTCGCTATTTATCCGATTACTCCCTCGACCGCCATGGGTGAGTCCGTCGACGAGTGGTCGGTCCGCGGCCGCAAGAATCTCTGGGGTCACGTCCCCGAGGTCGTGGAAATGCAATCCGAGGGCGGCGCCGCCGGTGCCCTCCACGGTGCGCTTCAGGCCGGCTCCCGCGCGTGCTCCTTCACCGCCTCGCAGGGCCTGCTGTTGATGATCCCCAACATCTACAAGATCGTCGGCGAACTGCATCCGTTTGTCCTGCACGTGACCGCCCGTTCGCTGGCGACCCACGCGCTTTCGATCTTTGGCGATCACGGTGACGTGATGGCCTGCCGCCAGACCGGCGCGGCCATGCTCTGCAGCCGCTCGGTGCAGGAGGCTCATGACTTTGCCGCGGTGGCCCATACCGCGACGCTCACCTCGCGTGTGCCATTTATCCATTTCTTCGACGGCTTCCGCACGTCGCACGAGATTCAGAAGATCGCCATGCTCTCCGACGCGGACCTGCTGTCCATGGTCGACGACGACATGATGGCCTCCGCGCGATCTCGCGGACTCACACCGGACCGTCCGGAGCTGCGCGGCACCGCGCAAAACCCCGATGTATTTTTCCAGGCCCGCGAAGCCGCCAACCCGTTCCACGACGCGGTCGTTGACCATGTGATGACCGCCTTTGCCACTCTCGCGGAGCGCACCGGACGCGTGTATAAGCCCTTCGACTACGAAGGCGCCGAGGATGCCACCGATGTGACCGTGGTCATGGGGTCGGCTTCCGAGACTCTCGCCGAAACCGTCATCGCGCTCAACGCCGCTGGTCGCAAAACCGGCGTGGTCACCGTCCGCCTTTACCGTCCCTTTATCGCCGCTGCTTTCATCGCCGCGCTGCCGGCCAGTGTGAAGCGTATCGCCGTGCTCGACCGCACCAAGGAACCCGGTGCCCTCGGCGAACCTCTCTTCCTTGACGTCATTGCCGCCATCGCCGAATCCGACCGTTCCAATATCAAAGTCATCGGCGGCCGCTACGGACTCGGTTCCAAGGAATTCACGCCCGCCATGGCCAAGAGCGTCTATGACGAACTGGTCCTGCCGGACGCCCGCCGCCGTTTCACCGTTGGTATCAACGACGACGTCACCCGTCTTTCACTGCCCTTCGATCCGACCTACATCCTTGAGGACGACACTGTGCGTCAGGCCGTATTCTATGGTCTCGGTTCCGACGGCACGGTCGGTGCCAATAAAAACTCGATCAAGATCATCGGTGAATACACTAACTTGAGCGCCCAGGGTTACTTCGTCTACGACTCCAAAAAGTCTGGTGCGATGACCGTCTCGCATCTGCGTTTTGGACCCAAGGCCATCCGCGCGCCTTACCTGATCAGCGGCGCGGACTTCGTGGCCTGCCACCATCTTCCCTTTGTTGAATCGATCGACATCCTCACCGTCGCCCGTCCCGGTGCCACGCTCTTGCTCAACGCCTACGGTGAACCCGATGCCGTGTGGGATCGTCTCCCCCGCGAGATGCAGCAGCGCATCATTGATCTCAAGCTCGAGGTCTACGCGCTCGACGCCTCCAAGGTCGCCCGCGCCGCCGGCATGCCCGGCCAGATCAATACCGTCATGCAGACCGCGTTCTTTGCGCTCTCCAAAGTGCTGCCGCGCGACGAGGCCATCGACTACATCAAGAAAGCCATTCTCAAAACCTACGGTCGCAAAGGCGAAGCCGTGGTCGCCAAGAACTACGGTGCCGTCGACGGTTCGCTCGCCGCACTTCATCGCGTGGTCATACCCGCCGCGGTCGCCAACGACTCCCTCGGACGTCCGCCCATCGTGCCGCCCACCGCCCCCGATTTTGTCCAACGCGTCACGGCCCGCATGATGGCCGGCGAGGGCGATCTGCTCCCGGTCAGCGCCTTTGTTCCGGACGGCACCTGGCCGGTTGGCACCACCAAGTTTGAAAAACGTCGCCTCGCCGAGATGGTCCCGGTTTGGGACGCCTCGCTCTGTATCCAGTGTAACAAGTGCGTGCTCGTCTGCCCGCACGCCGTCATCCGCACCAACGCCTGCCCGACCGATGCCTTTGCCGACGCCCCCGAGGGTTTCCTCAGCACCAAACTCCGCAGCGCCGAGCTCAAGGACTACAACTACACCCTGCAGGTCTCCGCCGCCGACTGCACCGGCTGCTCGCTCTGTCACGAAGTCTGCCCGGCCCGCGACAAGACCGATCTCAAGCGCAAGGCGCTCATGATGGTGCCCGCGCCCAAGGACTACACGGAGGACCAGAACCGCTGGGACTTCTTCCAAAACCTGCCCGCGCCGCCCGCCGTCCTTCTCCAGGATACGGTCAAGGGGTCGCAATACCGCGCTCCCAAGTTCGAGTTCTCCGGCGCCTGCGCCGGTTGCGGCGAGACGCCCTACATCAAGCTGCTCACCCAGCTCTTTGGCGACCATCTCGTGATGGCCAATGCCACCGGCTGCTCCTCGATCTACGGCGGCAACCTGCCCACCACGCCTTATACCACGGGCAAGGACGGACGCGGTCCGGCTTGGAGCAACTCGCTCTTTGAGGACAACGCCGAATATGGCCTCGGTCTCCGTGGCGGTCTCGACCAGCTTTCCGCGCAGGCGAAAAATCTGCTCGCCGGACTCGCCGCCGACCTGCCTACAGACATCGTCGGACGTCTCACCGCTTCCGAAGCCGGCACGGATGCTGATCGCGCCGAACGTCGCGCAGCGGTGCAACGTCTGCGGCCGGCTCTGGCCGCTCTCGGCGAACGTCCCGAGGCCGTGCGCCTCGCCGGACTCGCCGACAACCTCATTGAAAAATCCGTCTGGATCGTCGGTGGCGACGGCTGGGCTTATGACATCGACTTCGGAGGCCTCGACCACGTCTTGTCCACGGATAAGAAGGTTCGTATCCTTGTCCTTGATACGGAGGTCTACTCCAATACCGGCGGACAAAATTCAAAGTCCACCCCGATGGGTGCGGTCGCCAAATTCGCCGCCGGCGGCAAGGGTTCCGACAAAAAGGACCTCGCCATGATCGCCGCGCAATACGGACACGTTTACGTCGCCCGTGTCGCCATGGGCGCCAAGGACTCGCAGACCGTTCAGGCATTTCTGGAGGCCGAGGCGCATCCCGGTCCGGCGATCATCATCGCCTACTCGCACTGTATCGCCCACGGCATTCGCATGGCGGGCGGTCTAACGCAGCAGAAACTGGCGGTCGATAGCGGCCACTGGCAGCTCTTCCGTCACAATCCGTGCCGCGCCGAGCGGGGCGAAGCCATCACCACGCTGGATTCTCCCTCCGCCAAGGTGCCGTTGAAAAACTACACCGCCAACGAGCTGCGCTACCAAGTGCTGCGCAAACTCCAGCCGGCCCGCGCCGAGGAGTTGGCTCTGCGAGCTCAGGCCGCGATCGGCACCAAACGCGCCGGATACGAAACCCTGGCCGAAGCCGGTCAACCACCCGCGCCCGAGGTTGTTTCTGAAGCGACTGCTGAAGCAGACACCTCCGCCAACACTTAACCCATCCCCTGTTCATGTCTCTCGATCTTCGCACCAAATATCTTGGTCTGTCCCTGAAAAATCCGCTGATGCCGGGTGCGTCGCCGTTGTGCGACAATCTCGACAACGTGAAACGCCTGGAGGACGCCGGCGCTGCCGCGGTCGTCATGCATTCGCTCTTTGCCGAGCAAATCGAGCAGGACGGTTTGGCTTGGGGGCGACACGCCGAGCGTTGGGAAAATAGCTTTGCCGAGGCCGAGTCGTTTTTCCCGCGCGTGGAAGGATTCGCACTCGGGCCGGATGAGTATCTGGCCCGGGTAGCCAAGTTGAAGGAAGTGTGCGCGGTTCCGGTCATTGCGTCGCTCAACGGCACGCGGGTGGGTAACTGGGTCGGCCATGCCGAGCTGATTGAAAAGGCCGGTGCCGACGCGTTGGAGTTGAACACCTATTTTCTGGCGACCGATACCACGGAATCCGGCGAGGCGCTGGAAGAGCGGCTGCTTGGAGTCGTGCGGGCGGTTCGTGAGCGGGTGACTATCCCGATCGCAGTCAAGCTGTCGCCGTATCACTCGTCGGTCGGCCACCTGGTGCGTCGGCTGGAAGAGGCCGGTGCCGAAGGTGTCGTATTGTTCAACCGCCTGTTTCAACCGGAGATTGATGTCGATCTGTTGGAGGTCCGTCCGAAGTTGGAATTGTCCACGCCCGAGGATCTGCGTTTACGCCTGCGTTGGGTCGGCCTGCTGCGTGATCAGGTGAACCTCAGCATCGCTGCCGGTGGCGGCGTGCATGCGCCGGCCGATGCGGTGAAATTGATTTTGGCCGGTGCCGACGCGGTGCAGTCCGTCTCCGCATTATTGCGTCGCGGACCGCAACGGCTGGGCGACTGGTTGACGGATATTTCCGCCTGGATGGTGGAGCATGAGTATAGCTCCATCGCCGAGATGAAGGGCGCGCTCTGCATGGCGCGTTGTCCCGATCCCGAGGCGTATGAGCGCGGCAACTACCTGCGCACGCTTCAGCTCTGGCGGGAGTGATTTGGTCGGAGATTAATCGCGGAAACGCGGAAGAACGGAAATTTGGAAGTCGGAACGAGAAATCTCTATTCAGAGAATTTCCGCGTTTCTGCTCTTCCGCGTTTCCGCGATTAAAAAATCCGGCGCAGCTTACTCGCGGTGGCGGAGGGCCTGGAGGACGTTGAGCGAGTGGTTCCCGATCGACTCCATGTTGTTGAGGATGTCGATGTAGAGCATCTCGGCTTTGATGGAGTCGCCGCTGACGCGCATGCGTTGCATGGATTCCTTGCGCAGGCTCTTGCGGAAGGAGTCGATTTGATTCTCCAGCTGGTAGGCGGTCTCCATGTCTGACGTGGCTACTCCGGTGCTGAGGCGCTGCGAGTAGAAATCCATGAATTGCAGCACAAGGCTGGAGAAGTGCCGGACTTGATTGAGGGCGTCGTCGGACAGTTCGCGTTGTTTGCGATGTTTACGGGCGGCCAGAGCCACCAGGCGGTAGCCGCAGTCACAGATGTCTTCGAGCTCGGCGACCACGCGGAGCATGCCGGTGACGCGATCCATGGTCTGGTCGCTGACGCGGCCGGAGGCGCATTGCAGCAGATACTGGGTCGTGGCGAGGGCGCGGCGGTCGCTCTCCTCTTCGAGTGCCTTGAGCTCCTTGACGCGGGCTTCGGGATCGGGAGGGGCGGTTTCAAAGAGATTGGTGAAGCCGGTGAGCAGTTCGCGGGTGATCTCGCCCATGCGTTCGACGTCGCGCTCGGCCTCGGCGAGGTTGAGCTCGCCGGTGCGGGGGATGAAGCCGGCCTCGTAGTTGAGGTGGTCTTTGGTGCGGGTGACCTTTTCCTTGATGATGCGCTCGACCAGCTTGGCCAGCTGCGGGACAAAGCCGATCAGGAGGGCGGCGTTGAGCACGTTGAACATGGAGTGGAAGGCCGCCATGTGCATCGGGATATGCGCCGGGTCGGCGGAGTTCGATGGAACGAGGTAGTCGATGAAACCGGTGAACCAGCCAAACAGGGCGACCGCCCAGATAACGCCGATGATGTTGAAAATGAAGTGGGCGAAGGCGGCGCGCTTGGCCGTGGTGTTGGCGGTGAGCGCGGCGAGATTGGCGGTGATGGTGGTGCCGATGTTTTCGCCGAGGATGATTGCGCAGGCGGTTGGGTAGTCGATCCAGCCCTTGGCCGCCATGGTGATGGTGATCGCGCCGGCCACCGAGGAGGATTGCACGATGGTGGTCAGGATGACGCCGAAAAAGCAGAAGAACAAAACCGACCAGATCCCGTGTCCGGTGTAGCTGGTGATAAACTGAAGCACCTCGGGGTTGCCCTTGATGTCGGGCACGGAGTCCTTGAGGAAGGCGAGGCCGAGGAACAACAGGCCAAAGCCGATCAGGAACTCGCCGGTGTCCTTGATCTGGGACTTACGGGCGAAGAGCAGTGGAAGGGCCACACCCATGATCGGCAGGGCGAGCGAGGAGACGCTGAACTTAAAACCGAGGAAAGAGATGATCCAGAACGTCGTGGTGGTGCCAAGGTTGGCGCCCATGATCATGCCGATCGACTCGGTGAGCGTGAGCAGTCCGGCGTTGACGAAACTGACTATCATGACGGTCGAGGCCGACGAAGATTGGACCAGCGTGGTGACGGCGGTGCCGGTCGCCAGGCCGGCGAAGCGGTTGCGCGTCATGGTGCGCATCATGCCGCGGAGGCGGTCGCCTGAGAGTTTTTGCAGGGCCTCCGACATGATTTTCATGCCGAAAAGGAACATACCGAGGCTGCCGAGAATGGAGAAGATGGTGCCGATCATGAGAGCTGGGGAAGGGGTCAGCTTGGAGAGCTACGGGGTGGGGCCGCAAGGATGGGAGTCACCAAAACGTAACAAAAAACCGAGGCCGTTTTTACAATTGGGAATTGTAAAATCCGCATCGGTCCCTTCTCTGACGTCTGTTCTTTGCGCGTTTGTGGCCGGAATGGAGGTTTTGGGCGATTATGTCCGACGCCTCCATCTGACCATGAACACATACGAAAGCACCAACGCCTCCGGGTGGAACACGGTGCCGGTTCGGGGTGAAGGTCGCACGGCTTATGGCCGGGCGAACGGACTCCGGTCGGTGTCGACTCCGTTCAGGGGCGAGACCGCGACGGCTGCACAGGCCGCGCGACTTACCCAAGCGCTAGGCCGGTGGGTGCCGTCGAACCAGTCGCGTCGTGGAGCCTACGGGTTTCCTGCCGCGGCTTGATAGAGAAAGCAAAACAGTAAACAACGCCGCCCGGGGACTTCGGTTCCCGGGCGGTTCTTATTTTTGGAGGCAGTTTAACTGCATCCATGGTTACTTCTGTTTATGGTGTGACCATAGCCCTGCGGTGGGCGTGGGATGGCTGTGATGCAATAATGGGTTTGTTAAATATGACAGATGTTGCAGGTTCTGATTATATAGCGGAGGCGCTTGGAGTAATAGTTTTGGGTGAAGTGGTTGGGTATACTGCAAAGAGGAGAGGCAGGCGTTCTCTCGCGCGGGTTGAATGGGGTATCTAATACACGCTCAATAGCTTATCGGGGTAAGCCGCGGCCAGGGCGAAGCGCGTCCTGAGTGTGTGGTGGTAGTATTAAGTCGATGCGCCTTTACGTCTGCGAAAAAGTTTGGGAGCGACGCCGATGCGTTGTTTAAATTGTTTCGAGAACGTAAAGGCATCGGCATATCCGAGTAGATTAGCAATTTCTTGAATGCTTTTTGAGGAAGTTTCGAGAAGTGCACAGGCCTGTTCGATTCGAACCTGTATCCGATAGTTGCCGAGACTGATTCCGTAGGTTTGACTGAAGAGGTTACGTAATCGTGGGTAGCTGATGCCGATGTCTTTTAAGATGACTTCTAGCTTGTCCGGTGCGGTCACGTGTTGACGAATGAGGGATCTAGCGATTTCGAGTTGATCGCGGTGTGGGGATTGGTTGATCGGGAGGAAGATCTCTTCCGTTAAAATATGTCGGATCAAGGAGAAAATTTCGAATTCAACATTACTGTTAATCAAGGGGGTGTCCGACTCTTCTAATTGCTGCATGAAGCGGAAAACTAGCTGTGGTAGTTCCGCTCGTTCGCCCAGGTGAAAACAGATCTTATCGGAGGGGGTGAGCCCGATTGATTTCAGCAGGTGATACCACTCTGAACGGACTGAGACAAAGCACTCTAGCCATTGGCTGTCGGGATCGATGGAGGAGGAGTGCAGGCGGTCTGGAAAACGAAAGAAAACGTCACCAGCTTGAAGCACGTGGTTTATGTTGTGGCTGTCAGAGTAGCGACCCCGGCCGCGCAGCACATAAACCATGGCCAGGCGGTTGTATTTTTCTTCAACGACGTCTTTGGTGTAGCCGCATTTGCTTATGAAGCCACAGCTTACGCTCTGATCGATGGGTTGGTTGGATACGTTATTACGAAAGACACCCTTCTGGATGTCCCATTGGTCGATTGGCTCCATACGGGTGCAAATATGACATGTGTTTGATCACTTTGTCCATTCAGATTCATCGATTTTTGGAATATAGTGTAAGTGTGTCGTCACCCCCTATACGGCGATTTTTTACGTAAGGATTTTGGGCCGGAAGAGGATGATATGTATAACTAATTTGCTATTTTATGCTTAATCCAGTGTCTATTTATCGTGAGGCGCTTGGGTGCTGATTTTTAACCTAAAAATTAATATTATGAAAAAATGTTTATTGCTCTTGGCTTCCTTGGTGGTGGCTCATTTCGCTTCCGCTCAGCAAGGGATGCAAATCTCGTCAAAAGGAGTGCTTACTGCCGGAAATACGACGTGGCAGACTCTATTTATGGACCAGAAGTGGAGTCCTTTAACTCAGGATAAAAACTTCTCGGTCGAGTCGTCTGTGAATGGAAGCTATCAAGGGAAATTTAAGCGCTCTTCAGGCGAATTTCTGTTCGATTTTGGTATTAATTATGAGCGACAAGGATCGGCCTATCAGATCACTAGTGAGGCTGCGAATTCTGCTGGCGTGAAGTGCAATACCCTTGCTTATCAGGGCACCTTGAGCACCCAAGATTTTGCAGGAGAGACGATTTTGCTCGATGGAAAACCGATAGTATTGCCTTCGGGATTCTCGGAAAAATCCAAGGATACTGTTGTGATTAAGTATGCGTATTCGGTTTCAGTCCCGACGAGTGAGGGGAATCTTGTATTTAAGGGCGGATTCGATGTGTTGATCGTCGATGCTCGTAAGTATAATGATACGAAGTTTTTCGTTCGCTTAATGTATAACCCGAGTAAGGGCGAGATTCGTAGCAGTAAGTTTGAGGCCAGCGTGGCCCTTGATTAAGCAACTTTTTCGATGTATATAACCCTGCACGATTCGTGCGGTGTGTGCTTTCTGTGTCTTTTTTTATGAAAAAACCCCTACTTTTGCTTATCAGTTTCATGATGATGCAGATTGCCTCCGCGCAGAGCCAACTGACGATTTCGCCAGATGGCGCATTGTCAGTTGGCGGCGTTCAATGGAAAACTTTGCACTTGGACGCTAAGTGGCGGACTAGTTCGCAGCGTAACGTTACCGTCGAAAAGGCAACTGATGGGCACTTTGAGGGTGTGCTTAAGGGGTCAGGCGATGCGTTTTTATTTAATCTCAATATAGATTATACGAAGACGGCCGACGGGTATAAAATGGTCAGTCAGGTCACTAGTCCTGAGGGAACGTTCACTAATGTGTTGGCTTTATCTGGTGGACTTCCGGTAAAGGGATTTGGTGGTCAATCTATTATCGTTGATGGCAAGCCAGTGTTGCTTCCATTAGAATTTTCTGGGGAGTCGGATTTAGGGACATATCGCGTTCGGCGCTTGGTGGTGCCGACTAAGGATGGGCAGTTGGTCTTTACGGGGGAGTTCACCGTATCGGTGCTGGATGCCCGTAAATACAATGATTCGAAGTTCTTTGTGCGTTTGGGCTACAGTCCAAGTAAGGGGAATATTCGTCGTAGTTCGTTTGAGGCTCATATTAGCTTAGAGCCGAATCAGTTTTATAAACTGCCGCTGGCGTCCGTTGCTAATCGTAGTTTTGTAGATGCTAAAACGGGCGACGGTATGGGCTGGCTTAATCTTGGGCCGAGGCAGGATTTAGCGACGTTTGTTGAAAAACCGGAAATTGCCGGCGATGTGCCATTTAAGGTTCTTAGAGGCGACAAGGCGGTGCTGGTTCTGGCCAATGATGAGCAGACGTCGGAGATTTCAGACCAGGCGGTTGGGGTGGCGGATGCGGCGGCTATGCGCTACCTGTATCTATTGCATGCCTCGACTTCTTCGCGTGAAGAGGTGGGGGAGCTCGTCGTGACGTATCAAGATGGTGCTGAGCAGGTCATTAAGGTGAAGGCGGGGCGTGATGTGAATAACTGGCGCAATCCGTTTAGTGTCGATAATGCTGCAATCGCTTGGCGGGCCGGGACTGATGAATTCAATTTTGGTCTGTATGTGTCGCGATTTAAGTTAGAAGAGAAAGCTATTTCCAAGGTGGGTTTCAAATCTGTAGGTCGTCCCGCTTGGATGGTGGTCGCTGCAACGTTGAGCAATGTTTACGTGCCGCTTCCTCGTATCGAAAAGTTTGTAATCAAGCAGGGTAAAGACTGGGCGTTGCTGGATACGCCGCTGACGGTCCAGTCTGGCAGTGTATTGGACTTCTCTCAATGGAATGCCACGCCAGCGGGGCAGTTTGGTCCAGTCATCGCGACATCGGACGGTCATTTTGCTTTTGCGAATAAGCCGGATCAGGACGTTCGATTTTTTGGCGCAAACCTGAACTTTTCCGCAAATTTCTTACCTAAGGAGGAGGCGGATGCGTTGGCTTTGCGCTTTCGTCAGATGGGCTACAATGCAGTCCGTTTTCATCACTACGACAATGAGCTCACGGGTGGTTGGGCGCCTAGTCGGTATGGAATCATCGAAGATAAATTTGATCGTCTCGATTACATGTTTCACGCGATGAAGGAGCAGGGGCTCTACATTTCGATTGATCTGTTTACCATACGCACGGTTCGCAATGAGGAAATGAGTGCGATCAATGGTAACAATGTATCTGTGTTTAAGGCATTGGTTCCTATCTCCGAGAGCGCCATGAACGAATGGAAGCGTTTTGCACGTGATCTATTGACGCATGTGAATCCATACACGGGCATGACTTGGGCTGAGGATCCTGCCTTGTTCTCGATTTGCCCTGTAAACGAGGATACGATTTGGGCGTTTATTAATTCTAATGCAAAGGTGCGCGACCTTTATTTCGCTGATTTTAAAGTTTGGCTGCAGAGCAATCCACGTCCCACCAATGGGGAGGTTGAATCGAATACTGCATTCAATGAATACCTGGCAATGAAGCAAATGGCCTCGGATGCTGAGATGATGCGCTTCCTGAGGGAGGAGTTGGGCGCGAAGGCAATGCTCACGGGGAACAATTGGAAAACCCATTACGCGCAGACGCCGATTCGTGCACAGTATGATTATGTGGATAATCACGGATATCTAGACCATCCAAGTTTCCCGAACGGACCGTGGAACTTTCCCTATAGTATCGGTCAGCGTAATGCGACGGCGAACATGGCGGTAATGCCGCGTTGGATGTTCCTTTCTCGTATTGAGGACAAACCCTTCATGATCACAGAGTTTAACTACACTTATCCCAATCAATATCGTGGTGAGGGTGGGCCGATCATGGGAGCCTATGCCGGGTTGCAGGGATTCGATGGGCTCTTTCGCTTTGCTTGGGCGCACGGTCGCAAGTATGTCGTGGCGAATGAACCGGCAATGGGTTTTGATATCAATCAGGATCCAATCGGGATTTTGACAGAATATATCATCGGTATGCTCTGGTTCCGTAAGGAGGTGCCCATGTTTGAAAACGAGGCGGTATTTGTCGTAAATAAAGAGTTGGCTTATGCCGCTCGGGGTGGAGTTGCACCTGCTGAAACTGCCGAAGATTCAGTTTATAAAAGGGGTGATGTGGATGTGTCCGTTCTCGGGAAAACGCCTCCGATTTTGGCGGATGATTATTCCTACCTGGGCCTGACTAAGCGTGTTTCATCACGCTATGATGCCGATGCGGACAGTAAGGCATTAAATCAAGAATTTGCTGAGCAGCGTCGTCAGGGTTCCTATGAAGTCTCACAATCAGGCACGGAAGTGCTGCTTAAAAGTGACGGTAATTTTTTAATTGAGACGCCTAAGAGTAAGTCGGTGGTATTCACTACCGCATCGTTGGATGAAAGCTTTGTTCGGAATGTAACCGGTGGCCCTGCGACGGTTTTTTTAGGTTCACTGGATGGCAAGTCTCTTGAGACGTCGGAGCATTTGTTGGTGTTTCACATTACTAACGTGTTGTGTGAGGGGCTAACATTTGCAGAGCCAAGTATGTTCACTTTGCTGGATGCGGGATCGGCTCAAAGGGTGATTCGTCGTGGTTCCGCTGAGATCATCGTGCCGAATACTGCCGAGTCGGTTAAGGTCTATGCGGTTGCGCTTGATGGGGCGCGCATTGCAGAAGTCTCTTTTACGTTAGACGCTGATAAGAACATTGTTTTTACCGCTCAGACTATTTCGAAAAATCGTGCTCCTGCCATGGTTTATGAAATTGTTCGTTCCAGTAAGTGATTTTCAGAGGAGGGCTTGGTCGCAAGTCTCTCCCCGTCATCTGGCGGCCTTTCTCCTGTTTTTGGGAGTGGGGCGTTATTAAGCAGGCTTGGTTGTTTCTATTTTGAAAACCCTTCCGATCCTATCCATTTGATGGGTATAGGGCGTTTTTGGATTTTTTGCGGAAAGCGGGCGACTGAGGGGCATGGGCTCTATTGAGTTTGTCGCAGAAAGCGGGATTCTGGTGTGTTCGTTTTCGGAGCTGCGAAGGGCCGCGCAGGCTCGTTGGGTGGGCCTGGGAGTTGAAGTGTAGGCCGTCCGTTAGGGGGAGGAGGGCGCTTGAACTGGTGCCACTCCCGCCAAATCCCCGCCGGGACTCCCGAGGTGTGCAGCACCTATTGAGCGAACTTCAACGCTTCGGACAAGCAGGTCTGATGCACGCGTGAACTCCCCTGCCTCTGCGTCAGTCAACTCGGTCTCGGATGTGCCTCAGGCGCTCATGAACTTCCTGCGTTTTAGCCTTCGGCACATCTGCCTGGCTGGCGAAATCAGACCATTGGCTCACCGTGGTGCCGACTCCCTCGAGGAGTGTTTCGAAGTCTCCCTTACTCACGCCGGCGTCGATGCAGAGGGCCTGCATCGTGGCGCGTGAGGGCCAGACCTCGCCGCTGACGAGCACGCCGCGCTCAAGGCCGCCCATCGTGAAGGTGAGATCGTAGGCCGGGGTGAGCGACCAGGCGCGCGTTGCTTCGTCGTAGAGGAAGGCATGGTTTTTGCCGTGGTCGTCGTGATTGGCGGAAAGCACGTTGAACACCATGCGGCGGGCGAGTTCGCGCAGCTCTTCGGGCGGCAGACCGAGGCGTATCGCCGTGCGAAACAGATCCCGGTAATCGAGGTCGCCGGCTCCTTTGTGCAACAGCCCGCTGGCCGAATGGAAGTGGAGGCGACGCTCGGGTTGCTCGGGATCGGGCAGATCGAAGCGCTTGACCAGGAGATGTCGACGATTGGCGGCCGGGCCTTCATCAATGAGGCGCGTCTCCACCGCACGAATACCGGCGGCACGGGCCATGAGGGCATAGGCGTGTTCGCAGGGGGCGCTGTCGCCAAGCGCCGAAAGATCGAGCTTCAACAGGCTGGGTTGGCCGGTGCCGTCGGGCTGGCCTACTCGCAGGGTGCCGTCGGCGTAGGCGAGCACCATTGCCTTGGGGAAAGCTCCTCCGGCGGTGCCGCCTTGCGCCAGCTGGCTCAGGACTTCGGTCGGTTCCCCGCGCTCGATCTCGGAGGCGCCCCGGGCGAGGGCCGCCGCACTGATGGCCTGGAGTGCACTGGGACGATCCTCTTGGCCGTCCAGTGGCGGCAGAAACCGCAGGGCACCGAGGCCGCGGGTTCCTCGCCATGCGAGCAGCGACATGGTTGAGGGTTCGCCCCATTTGTTTTTTGCGAACTCTTTTCGAGCCACTTTGCGTCCCCAGGAATCCGGCAGGCAGTCGGCAATCAGGCCGGGCAAGCCGTCGATGCCCTTGCTGCCGTTGAAGGCGATGGCCGTGAAGGGCAACGACAGGGGCGAAAGGTTGTGGCCACGTTTGATCCACGTTTCGTCATAGACGAAGTAGATCGTGCCGCGGTGAACGAGGTGGCCGACCAGCGAGCCGTCCCACCAATGAATCTGGAGGCGCTTTTCCATCACTGCTTTCGCGTGCGAGACGCGTGTTTGCGTTGTGGTGCCAGCAAGTCGTCCAAGCGCATTTCTGGCTGGGACTCCGGGATGAGTTCACCGAGGGCGTCGGCGTAGCCGAGCACGCCAAGAGCGCGGGCGACGTGCCGGAATTCTATGGTGCCGTTGCCGGCTTCGATCTTCCGATAAGTCGGGATCGCCACGCCGACAATCGAGGCGATGTGCTCTTGGGAGAGATTGCGGCGCAAGCGTTCGGCGCGCAGGCGTGCGCCGAGCTTGGTCATCGCCTCTTTTTCTCCCAAAACAGAAATCATAGGTGATGTTTATCGAGAAATGTTTGATTAAAGGCAACTATAGTTTCTGTTTTATGTGAAGCGTCTTTTGGCTCGCCACCGATGGATGTTTCCGGAGTTGTCCGCATTTTTGTGGCCTCGTCCGCCAACTGCTTTGTTGGCCCGAACGGAGTCGCGGGACGCGAGGAGCGAAGCGGAGCCGTCAGCCGGAGCGATTGTCGTCGGAGGCGGTTCGCGCAGCGCAGTGACGAGCGCGCCCGCGTCTCCGTTCGTGTGCCGTCCTGTCCCCGCCTCGCAAAGCCCTGCGACGACGAGCGAGCGCAGCGAGTGGTGGCGCAGGGCTTTTTGCCTGGTCGGAAATGCACCCCGCGGACTGGTGCATGTTTTGTCCCGATTTTGGGAAGTCGCGCCGGCATGGGTGCCGGTTGACTGGCCGGTCCGGGTAAAAGCGGCGTGAGTTACACGCGTCCAAACCTTGCGGATTTCCGCAAGGGGTAAGGCGCCCCCTGAAATGGAAACGAGTCTTCGTTTCCTAAGTTGAAACCGCCGGGAATATGGACGGCAGCCGCTACACGAACATGGAATCCGTGTGGAAACCTTACAGACCGATCAGCGATATACGCGTCTCGTAAAATTGGGAATGAGGAGCACGCTGATGGCGAGGGTCTTGCGGTCCGACAGGCCAGCTGGGCGAGGCCAGGGGGGGGGCAGATAACTGGATATCAATAAATTCGTCCAGCAGCTTCAGAAGCAACCGAGGCAAGTGAGCCGGGAACGGTCTTCCCTCTCCATGTATGGTGACGAAAGCTTTCTCCAGTGCATCAAGCCATGTCACTGTTTCGCAGCTTAGGCAGTTCTTTGAGTAAGCGTCCGGCCGGGTGCCACGTAGCTAGATGAAGGCAAAGTCGGTAAGGTGTAGTGATGAAGACGATCACGACGGAATTAATGGCCATGTAGAGTCTTTCCCGTCCGCCTCTTTATCTACTCGTCATGGTGGACTCGCCCGGACGCTTACACTCAAGTAGTGTTCGGGGACGGTCTCGTTGTTTGCCTGACTCAATATGGTGAACCTGAGCCGATCAAAAAAACAAAAAAACCGCTCGGTGAAAACCGAGCGGTTGAATAGTATCCGAGTTGGAACAAGTGATCGACTAAGCGCGCCGGCGACGAATCATCACGCCTGTCAGTGCGAACGCGCCTGCAAGCAATGCAAAGGATTCAGGCTCGGGAATTTGGGTCAGTGTTAAATTGGAATAATATCCATCTCCACCTGTTGCAGCAGCTTGAGTCAATCCGATGTATTGGAAGTCGGCATCAGCAAGAGTCGTGTAGGTAACGCTGCCTAGGCTGGTGGTCCCTACCGCGAAGGCAATCGTGCCGAAATTGTTGGTTCCATTGTAACCACCGGCTGTCGTCAAATCCAAGCTCATGGTGAGCGTCTGCGAGCCAGTGAAGAAGGCTCCATCTTCTGTTGGTTGGTTGGCGGTTCCATTGGCAAAAGGATCGATGTCCCCAGTCGAACGATAGATCATCGCAGCGGTGGAGTCGTTAGCAGTAAAGTTCGCGTTTGTTACGGCAGCACTACCGAAAATGGCAATGCCGAGCCAAGATGCTGTAAGCGGACGGCCATTTAATGTGACGCTGAATACGAATTTCCCTGCGTCGGTTCCCCTAGTGCCGTTAATATAGGTGCCGAGGTTTAGGTAGGCACTTGAGTTACTCATGCTTGTGGAATTAACAGCACCTGATGTCGTATACGACGTCGTTGCTGAATCCGGTGCGCTCCACGTCGCCGAGCCGCCAGCGGTGATAATCCCGGCAGCAAAAGTCTCAGCAGTGCTCCCGTTGAGTTTAACTTGATTGGGAGATCCGGGGCCATCAAAGGTTTCTATAACTAGTTGCGCATGGGTTACTGTTGATAGTATCGCTGCCAGTGAGAGTGAGAGGTATTTTTTATTCATATGATTTTTTTGGAGGGGTATAGTGATGGCACCTGTTTTTATAATAAAGCGTGTCCTGATCTTAGTTAAGTCCTTGGAAATTCTTTTTGAGGAGCTGTCCTTCTTTCATGATGCTAACGTGGCCATCGATGAAGAGGCATTTGACTCCATTTCCGCCGTCAGCTCGCCATCGTAAACTGCCTCCTGAGCCGTCTTTGTCTCTTCCGCGTGGGACGGGTTCGGAGGCTCCACCTGTATACGGATACCAGATGCCGCTGACCGCATGCAACGTAGGGTGTGTTTCCCCGTTCGACATTTGGGTCGCATCCGCCATGAGTATTTGTTCCGCGGGCCGTCGGATGGCCAGCCGACTCACTAGTTTTTCAAGATCTCCGACTTTAGGTGCATTGGCTTTGTCGTTCCAGTCTTGAAGGTCTCCCATGAAGTTAGGGTTTGCTCCGAAATGACAGGTTCCTGCCTGAATGCTCGCACTCGGATCTTGGAAAACTTCGGATCGCTCGGCAGTCGACACTGATGCGGAGGTGTTTCCTGTTTTCCCAGTGAAATAAGGAGAGAGTATGCTCACGAAGGAGGCTTCATTGACGGCCGCCGGAGGGAGCCGGTTCGAATTGTCCATGCAGAACAGATCTGTCATTACCCCGATTTGCCTTAGATTGCTTAAGCCCTTCATGTCATTTGCATTGCGGCGGACGGATCCAATTACAGGGATTAGAATCCCGATAAGTATTCCGATGATTGTGATGACGCTTAACAGTTCGATCAGGGTAAAGGCGTCGCGTCTTGGCTTCGAACTAAAGGAAGGCGGGGTAGAGTTCATGGTGAAGGGACGTGGAGCTAGGCTTTAGAAGTGCGGCGGGGTAAAACCGGATTTTAATCCGATCAATTTTTTGTAATGGGGGAGGGAGGGCCTTACATCATAGTTTAAAGCCTCAATAGTTTGAATGGATGAAATGCTTGGATGAATGTCATATTTGCACGTGCGCGGTGGTTGTTCGTGACGCGGACTTTCGCCCTCGGACGAAGGCTCAGTTACTGCTTTCCGATATGAAAGTTTAGCCACTATAATCACGTATTGTGCTCACGCCAACTCTTTCCGGGTGGCTTTTCTTGGTGAGAGGCATTGGACCAGCCGACACGCGGAGCCCGGCAGGGCATTATGCGTCGGTATTTGTGAGCTACGCGTGGTGGTTCCCAGTTCTGCATATTGGAACAGTTTTGAAGTGCGGACCAGCTTCTGCTCGCCTCTGGGTCATGAGTAAACCCGTCGTCCCCAATCACACGCTCGTCAACGGGCTGCGCGTGTTGGAGCGGCTGGCCTCGGGAACAGGTGTGTGTTCGGTGTCCGCGCTCGCGGCCGAGCTCGGCCTACCCAAGAGCCATGCTCACCGGCTGCTGCGCACGTTGTTGGACGCGGGCTACGTCACCCAGTCGCCGGATACGCATGAGTATCGGTCAGACTATCGTCTGCTCGCTCTGGCCGGTCCTTTTGCCGAGAGCATGCCTTTGCGCGTGCAGGGTGGACCGGTGTTGCGAACGCTTTCTGAGATAACTCGCGGCGGAGCCTATTTGGCGGTCGTGCACCGGGGGGAGCCGTTGATCATCATGAGTGATCTTTATCGCGGCCAGCCGTCGGTCCATGCGCTGGGGCTCGGCGAACGCTTGAGCCGCCACGCTTCGGCCTTTGGCAAACTGTTCCTCGCGCTCAACCGGCTGGCGTATCAGGACGACGAGCTGATCCGCCTCACCGCCGCGACCATCACCAGCCGTCATGCGCTCGATGAGGAACTCGTTGAAATCCGCCGGCGGGGCTACTCAGTCAACCGCGGGGAAAACGGCCCCGTGCATTCCTTTGCCGCTCCGATCCGGGCGGCCACCGGCGAGTTGCTTGGTGGCATCGGCATTGCAATCGATCCATCGTCGGTCGTGCGCAAGGGCGAGGCGCACTTTATCGAGCTGGTGCTAAGCGCCGCCGAACAGCTGGAAACCCGACTGGCCGAGGTCTGAGCCGGCCATGTCCACTGAATTTAATGTTAACCCAAATCCTACCATGATCATCGATTGCGACATCCACGTTTACGCCAATGCCGAGCTGCCCATGGCTCCGTTTCTACCGACCCGCGTGCGGCAGGCGGTTGCGCAGAATCAGGGCAGCGCGCCGGGTCACGGTTATGCCAATCCCTTTGGCGTTGATCGCCGTGACTTGCAGGCCTCGACCCCGGCCGACGTTGTGCGCCTGCACCTCGATCCGTTGGGCATCAGCTACGGAGTGCTCCAGCCGCAGCCCGGCTATTCGGTCAGCCTGACCCACGCGATCGACGTGGCCAACGCGCTGGCGCAGGCGGCCAATGACTGGCAGGTCGCCAACTACCTGGCGGCTGACCCGCGCTTCCTGGGTTCCGTGTGTATCAACATGGCTGATCCAAAGGCGGCGGCCGCAGAGATTCGCCGCATCGGCGGACACCCGCAGATGGTGCAGGTGCTCACCTGTGGTGAGTCGGTGCACCTGTTTGGGCATCGTGCTTACGATCCGATTTATGAGGCCTGCTGCGAGATGGGGCTGGCCTTCACTGTTCATCCCGGAATGGAAGGCTCGTTGCGCTCAAGCACGCCAGTCGGCCGGCCTGCCTCCTATTTTGAGTGGCACAATTCGTTGCCGATTACCTATCAGGCCCACGTCGGCAGTCTGGTGGCGGAGGGCACCTTTGAGAAGTTTCCCGAGCTGCATGTCATGATGGTCGAGGGCGGGGTGAGTTGGCTGGCGCCGTTGCTCTGGCGCATGGACAAAAATTTCAAAGCGCTGCGCAGCACCGTGCCTTGGTTGAAGGAGGCGCCGTCGGAATACGTGTTGCGTCACTGCCGTTTGACGACCCAGCCGATCGAGGAACCGGCCGACCCGCGCCATCTGCTGGCGTCCTACGAGATGATCCAGGCCGAGCGCACGTTGTGCTTTTCCACGGATTTCCCGCATTGGGACTTCGACACGCCGACGCGGGCATTCCCGTCGATCCTGCCGCAGTCGCTTAAAAACCGCATCCTCTACGACAACGCCGCCGAGCTCTACGGTTTGCCGGCTCGCGTGGAGACTGCCGCGGAGGTGCAGTCGTGAGCGGTGCGGACAAGTGCTCGACGGGCTGTGACCGGAAGGCGCTCGAGCGTGCCTTCGATATTGCGGACAACCCGGAGAGTCTCGCCAAGCCGGTTCGCACGCGCGAAGTCGTGGTGGGGCGTGCCGATGAGATTCCGGTTGGCGGTCGCAAGATCGTGCAGATCGACCGGCTGTCGATCGGGGTTTTCCATTTGGCGGAAGGCTTTCACGCGATCCGCAACTATTGTCCGCATCAGGGGGCGGAGTTGTGCAAAGGAACCGTGCATGCGACGCATCGTCCGGGACCGGCGGGCGAGTTTACCCCGGGTTTGGAGGGACGGGTGCTGCGTTGTCCGTGGCACGGTTGGGAGTTCGATATCGTGACGGGTAAGGGTCTCTACGATGCACGCAGTCGTGTGTCGGTTTACGAGGTAAAGACCAATGCCGCCGGAGAGCTTGTGGTGTTGGTGTGAGTGTCGGCGGGCTTCACCCGGGCTCGGGTGCAGCTTACAAACCTGAGCCTCGTTTCCAACGGTCTGCGCGCGCGTTGACAAGGGTTCGGGCGGTGCGGATGGCTGTTGGATCATGAATCCATGGCTATCGCTGTTGGTCGGGTTGGTGGTGTTGTATTATGGCGCGCAATTCCTCGTGAAGGGCGGCGCGGCGCTGGCCTTGCGGCTGGGTCTGACGCCGCTGGTCATCGGTCTCACGGTGATTGCCTATGGCACCAGCAGTCCGGAAATGGTGGTCAGCGTGCAGGCTTCGCTGGCCGGCAACGGTGCCATTTCGGTGGGCAATGTGATCGGTTCCAACATCTGCAACATCGCACTGATCCTCGGGCTGGCGGCCTGCATTACGCCCCTGACGGCCTCGGCGCAGATCATCCGGCGCGAAGTGCCGATCATGATCGGAGTTTCCTTGGTGGCCGTGCTCATGTTGCTCGATGGACGGTTAGTGCGCTGGGAAGGCGCGGTGTTGCTGGCTGGCTGTGTGGTTTATACGGTGCTGACCGTGCGTCAGGCCCGTGCCGAGACTGCCGCCCGCGAGGCGGAGGAGGCGGCGCGCGGATTTGCCAATGAACTCGGTCCGTTGCCGGCCAAGCTGACCATCAGTCTGGGGTTGGTTATCGGCGGTTTGGTTGCGCTGATGATCGGGTCGCACTTTTTTGTGGGTGGCGCGGTGTCCCTGGCCGAGGCGTGGGGGCTGAGTCCGGTGGTGATCGGACTGACGATCGTAGCGGTCGGCACCAGTATGCCGGAGCTGGCCACGTCGCTGGTGGCGGCGGCGCGGCGCGAGAGCGATGTGGCCATCGGCAATGTGGTGGGGTCCAATATCTTTAACGTGCTAGGCATTCTAGGCATTGCCGCAGTGTTGTCGCCAGTCGAGGTGCCCGGTCTTGAATGGGTTGATCTCGTGGTGATGCTGGCGACGGCGGTCGCGTTGCTCCCTTTGGTGAAAACAGGCGGACGCATTACCCGGGGAGAAGGCGTGTTTCTGCTCGCAATCTATGTTGCCTACACGGCGTGGCTGATCGCCCGGCAGAGCTGAGGTGAGGCCGCTTGAAGACTTGCTTTCGGGTGTTGGAGTTGAAGGCGACTTAACCGCCGGTGGCCTTGCGGTTATCCGGATAGTCGACGGTGCGTTGTCCGGCGGGGGTAATCTTGGAGGCAGGTAGAATCTCCACGGACGGCTCGCCGATGGCGCCCATGCGCTCCAGTAAACGGGCACGGAAGGATTCGCGGATGCCGGTGTGACTCGCGCGGTCCACGAGGTTGGTCAGCTCGTAGGGATCGGTCTGCAGATCGTAGAGGTGACTCTCATGGTAGACATCGGCGCTACCTTGGCCGACCAAGGAGGCGTCGCCGGTGACGGCGTATTTCCAACGGTTGGTGCGCAGGGCGCGTCCGGGCGGCACGTTGAAGTCGCCGACTTGGATCAATGTGTCCTCGGGCCAGCCGGTGGTTTCGCCACGGGTGAGCGGCAGGAGCGAACGACCCTGCACGCTTGCGGGCATGGGCACGCCGGCGGTCTCAAGCAAAGTGGGCATGAGGTCGACGAGGCTGGCGGCCTCGGTGCGTTCGCCGCCGCCGTTCCAGCCGGGGCCCCAGATGGCGAAGGGCACGCGCACGGAGGCTTCGTGCGAAGTGCGTTTGTATTCGTCGTTGCGGGTTTTGAAGTGGCAGCCGTGGTCACTGATGAAGACGACCACGGTGTTGTCGGCGAGGCCGGTGGATTCGAGGGCGTCCATGGTGCGGCCGAGGGCTTCGTCGAGGCGTTTGATCATGCCGAGGTAGCCGCCCCAGTGCTGGGGGGAGCTGCCGCCGAGTGCCTGCAAATCGGGCGGCAGCGGAGCGTTGCGCCATAACGATTCGTAGCCGTGCGGGGCGGGGTAGGAGTCGTCGGTGTTCTGATGGTGCGGCTCCAGGAAAGAGTGGAAAAGCAGGAACGGTTTACGCGTGTCGGCGGGCTCGGCGGCGCGTTCGTGCAGGTAGCGGATCATGGCGTCGGTCTGGCCGTCGACGCGGTAACCAGGGAGGGTTACGGGTTGGTTGGCCTCGTTCCAGAGCACGGCGGAGTAAGGGCCGCTGGTGGTTTCGACGGCGTTGGCGGCGAGCCAGTCTTGGTAACCGGCGCGATACTCGGCGTTGACGGAGGTGCGGCCGACGGGGGAGAGATGCCACTTGCCCATGTAGCTGGTGCGGTAGCCGGCGGCGGCGAGGAGCTCGGCGAGCTTGGGCGACTCGGGCTTGAGGCCTCGACCGTTGCGCATGACGCCGGTGGTGGTGGCGTATTGACCGGTTTGCAGGCAGCTGCGCGCCGGACCGCAGACGGGTTGCGGGGTGACGCCGTGGCGAAAAAAGGTGCCTTGGCGCGCGAGTCGGTCGAAGTGCGGCGTGAGTCCGGCGGGGCCGCCGTTGAGGCCGAGGGTATCGAAGCGTTGCTGGTCGGTGAAAAAAACGAGGATGTTGGGGTGGTTCATGGGGATGCGACGCGCGCACCCTCGGACTGCGAGCCTGGGATGGGCCCAAGGCAATCCATACAACTTCAATACACTGATGCGCGCCGTTTGACTCGTGGGAGCATTGAACTGTGTTGGAGGTATGACGCGTCGACTCAGTCCAGAACTACTGGACTCCCTTCCCGCCGCGGATCCCGCCGCGCTGCGTAGTCGTCGCGATCTGTTGCGGGTTAACTGGGTGATGGGCAATGCCGCGTGGTTTGCGAAAGCCGTGCCGACAGTGAAGCTTGCCGGTGAAGCGGCGATCGAGCTGGGTGCGGGTGACGGCACGCTAGCCCGGCGCCTTGGCACGGCCGGACTTGATCTGCAGTCCGCGCCGACAGATTGGCCGCCGGACCGGATGTGGCATTGTGGTGATCTGTTGAACTTCGCCAATTGGGCGGATTATCCAGTGATCTTGGGGAACCTGATCCTGCACCATTTCGACGATGCGGCTCTGCGCGCACTCGGGACGATTTTTAACCGCCATGCGCGCGTGCTGTTGTTCAGTGAGCCGCGCCGGGCTCGGCGTTTTCTGGCGCTCTGGGCGGTGGCTGCGCCGTTAGGCGGGGCCAATCATGTCACGCGGCATGATGGACGGGTGAGCATCGAGGCGGGTTTTGCGCCGGGGGAATTGCCGCGCCTGCTCGGGCTCGCGTCCGACTGGGACTGTCGTGAGGAAACCACCGCGCTGGGCGCGATCCGGCTGATCGCCGTGCGACGACCATGACAACGCGCACCGTGGAGATCGTGGGCGGCGGATTGGCGGGCTTGGCGCTCGGGCTGGGCTTGCGTCGCGCCGGCGTGCCGGTGGTGGTGCACGAGGCCGGGGCTTATCCACGGCATCGGGTCTGCGGCGAATTCATGACCGGGCTGGCGGAGAGCACGAGGGCGCGGCTGGGGCTTGATCCGTTGCTAGCCGATGCGCTGGAGCACCGCGAGGCCGCGTGGTTTCGGGGCGGGCGGTTGATCCGTCAGCAGGTTTTGGATACGCCGGCGGTGGCGTTGAGTCGACACGTGTTGGATCGGCGCTTGGCTGAGGCGGTGATGGCGGCAGGCGGCGAGGTGCGCACTGGTTCGCGGCTGGCGATTGATGAGGCACCGACGGGGCGGGTTTTTGCCTCGGGACGGCGGGCGGATACCGGCTCGCCGTGGATTGGACTGAAGATTCATGTGCGTGGTCTGGTGCTGGACCGTCCGCTGGAGATGCATCTGGGCGACGGCGACTATGTCGGGCTGTGCGCAATCGAAGGCGGTCGAGTTAACGTGGCGGGGTTGTTCCGCCGACGGTCCGGTCTGGCGGGCGAACGCGAGCGGATGTTGTTTCATTATTTGCGAGCCGGTGGTTTGGGAGATTTGGCCGAGCGTTTGGAGGCGTCCGATCCGGATCCGGAGTCGGCCTGCGCGGTGGCGGGCTTGAACTACGGGCGTCGCGGACGGCGCGACGAAGCGCGGCTGGTGGTGGGCGACGCGGATGCGTTGATGCCGCCGTTCACCGGACATGGCATGGCTCTGGCGCTGGCGTCGGCGGAGGTCGCGTTGGACCCATTGATCGACTGGGCGAACGGACGCGGGGATTGGGCATCGGCGCTGACGCGGGTGCGCGCGGATTCGCGGGCACGTTTTTCATTTCGTCGGCGGGCCGCGCGTTGGCTGCACCCGGTGTTGACGCACTCCGCCGGGCAACGGGCGCTGGACTGGTTCGGTCGGGCCGGGCTTTTGCCGGTGGGCACACTTTACCGCCTCACTCACTGATTCTCTTATAAAACACGCATGTATCTTCACGCCTTGGCCACCGCCGTTCCGCCGCACGCTTATTCACAGTCGGACTGTTTTGATCTGTTGAGCGCGGCCGCTCCTCGTCTGGGGCTCAACCGACGGTCGCGGTTGACGTTGCAGGCGGTGCTGCGGGGCGACAGCGGCATCAATACACGGCACTTCGCGACGCAGCCGGTGGAGAGTATTTTGGGCGCGGGGGCTGACGAGTTGAACGAGATTTTTCGTCGTGAAGCGCCGTTGCTCGCGGGGCGTGCGCTCACGGCGGCTTTGGCGCAGGCGGGGTTGCGCGCCGATCAACTCGATGCGTTGTTGATCTGCACCTGCTCGGGTTATCTGTGCCCCGGAGTGACCAGTTATGTTTCGGAGCAACTCGGACTACGGACGGACGCTTATCTGCAGGACTTGGTCGGGCTGGGTTGCGGGGCGGCGATCCCGACGCTGCGTTCCGCTCAGGGTGTGTTGGCGGCGAATCCCGGCGCGACGGTGGCGTGCGTGGCGGTGGAGATTTGTTCGGCGGCGTTTTTTCTGGATGACGATCCGGGGGTGCTGGTCAGCGCATGCCTGTTTTCAGATGGTGCGGCGGCGACGATCTGGCGCAGCACGCCGCCGGCAGAGGGGCGGGCATTGCGTATCGAGGGTTTTAATACGCGTCATTTTCCGGCGGAGCGCGACATGATCCGTTTTGAGCAGCGCGACGGCCGGTTGCGCAATCTGCTTTCACCGGCGGTCCCGGGCTTGGCGGCCGGAGCGGTGGCGAGTTTACTGGCGGCCGAGCCAGTGGAGTGTGGTGTTCCGGCGAGGATCATCGCGCATCCGGGTGGGCGCGATGTGTTGGACGCGATCGAGGCGGCGTTGCCGGGCCACAAGCTTGATGCGAGTCGCCGGGTGCTGGCCAATTATGGCAACATGAGTAGTCCGTCGGTGCTATTCGCGCTGGAGGACGCGTTGCAGTCGGATTGTCCGGCGCCGGGCGCGGACTGGTGGCTGGTCTCTTTTGGCGCCGGGTTCTCGGCGCACTCGTGCCGCCTGATCAGCGGGTGAGGTCGTAGAGCGCGTAGCCGGCGAGCAGATTGGGCAACAGCGAGCAGTCGCTCTTCCAGTCCCCGCGCAGGTGGGCGCGCCGGGTGATGCGGATGTCCTTGGTCGCGCAGAAGTGTTCGAAGTCGGCGATAGTTACCGGATTGCCGGGACGGCTTTCGAACCACTCGGTGGTGTAGACGGCGTTGCGGGGTTTGCGACCAAGCAGGACTGCATCGAAGCGGTTGCGCCAGTAGCCGTGATTCACGAATCCGACGGTCACACTTCTGGCCACGCGTAGTGCCTCGGCAATGACGTCGGCGGGGTGGCCGACCTCTTCCAAGGTGCGCGATAGGATGACGCGATCAAAGTGGTGGTCGGGGAACCCGGCCATGAAGCGAAGCATATCGCCTTGGTAGGCGTTGAGACCACGACGCACGCAGGCGGATATTTTGTCGAAGTCGAGATCCACGCCGACGGCGTAGATGTTTTTCGACTGGACGAGACTTTCGAGCAGCACGCCGCGGCCGCAGCCCAGATCGAGCACACGTGAGCCGGGCTCGACCCAGTCGGTGAGGATCTGCAGGTCCACGGTTCGTTTGGAGGCTGGGCGGCTCATGGCTTGGTGGTGCGAACCGCGGGACGGCCTAGGAAACCGCGAACGAGGTCGTAGAGTTGAGGCGATTCGAGCAGGAAGGAATCGTGGCCGAGGTCGGTGGCGAGCTCGGCGTAGGATGCAGCTTTACCGGCGCGCAGCAGGGCCTCGACGATGCTTCGGTTTTGGTCGACGGGGAAGAGCCAGTCACTGGTGAAACCGACTACGAGGGTATCCGACTCGACGTCGGCGAATGCGTCTTCCAGCGAGCCGTGGGTTGAAGCGAGGTCGAACTGGTCGATGGCGCGGGTGATGTAAAGGTAGGAGTTGGCGTCGAAGCGGTTAATGAAGCTCTTGCCTTGATAACGCAGGTAGCTCTCGACCTCGAACTGCACGTCGAAGGTGGCGCCGCTTGGCATGGTCGTGCCGTTCCCGGCGACGTTAGGCGTGGACGCGCTCGAGGGCCGGTCGGCGACTTGGCGGCGTCCAAATTTACGATCCATGGAGGCGTCGGACAGGTAGGTGATGTGGGCCATCATGCGCGCGATGGCCAAGCCGACGCGCGGGCCGGCGCCGGTGGCGTATTCGCCGTGATGCCACTCGGGATCCTGCATGATGGCTTGGCGGCCGACCTCGTTGAAGGCGATGGCCTGGGCGCTTTCGCGTGCGGTGGTCGCCATGGCGATGATGCGTTGGGCGTAACCGGGGAATTCGATGGCCCACTGGAGCGCCTGCATGCCGCCCATGGACCCGCCGATGACGGCGTAGAGCGAGGGAATGCCGAGGCCATCGAGCCAGATCTTCTGCGCGCGGACCATGTCGCGGATGGTGACGGGCGGGAAGGTGATACCGAAGGTGCGGCCGGTGGCGGGGTTGAAGGAGGACGGACCGCTGGAGCCCTGACAGCCGCCGATGACGTTGGCGCTGAGGACAAAGTATTTGTTGGTATCGAGTGCCTTGCCGGGGCCGATGAGATTGTTCCACCAGCCGGGTTTACGGTCGTTGAGCGAGTGGATGCCGGCGCAGTGGTGGTCCCCGGAGAGGGCGTGGCAGACGAGGATGGCGTTGTCCTTGGCGGCGTTGGGCCGGCCGTAGGTCTCGTAGCGAATGGTGAAGCCACCGATGGTCTGGCCGTTGGTGAAGGTGAACGGCTCGGTCGTGACCCAGTCGCGGGGCTCGATGATGCCGACCTCGCCGGGTGTGGCGTGGAGAGAGGCTAGAATATCATCGTCGGCGTCGTTCATGGGAAACTGTGAAGCCGCGTAGCGAAGCAATTGCCCAAGTGTTTGGCAAGGGCGGGCGCGGGTGGGGTTCGAGGGCAGGAGAGGCGGTGGCGCGGGATTGTGTTTTTCGGTAATCCTAGGATTACTCGCGGGATGATTACCCCTGTCAGGCTGCGTGTGCTCTTGGCTGTTCTGCTGTTTGCGGTGTCGGCGGCGTTAGGGGAGGCGGAACCACAACGGATTAACGTCCGATTTGCCGAGATAACCGGGGTTGCCGCATTGAAGACCGAGGATGTTTTTGGGGCTAAGTTGAGCTACCTGCCGGACGGGGAGGTGGATAATCAACTCAAGCTGATGGTGCTGGCGGGGGTG
>JBBKWO010000050.1:0-18608 GCA_037969015.1 Opitutaceae bacterium | reverse complement strand
CGCCGCCACGACCACCGCCGCCGCCGCCGCCACCACCAAAGGAACGGCCAGCGCCTTCTTCCTTCGGACGGGCTTCGTTAACGGTCAGGGCGCGGCCACCGAGATCGGCGCCGTTCAGTTTGTCAGCAGCCTCTTTGGCTTGCTCAGGAGTGCCCATGGTGACGAACGCGAAGCCACGGGGGCGACCGGTCATCTTGTCCATGGCGACGTAAACATCGGTGACATCACCGAACTGGCCGAAAGCGGAGCGGAGCTCGTCTTCGGAGGTTTTAAAGGACATGTTGCCGACGTATAGTTTGGAGTTGCTCATGTGATATATTCGTAGATCTGCCGTTGCTCTGCCAGTCCGTTCCCGACCATCGGGTTTCGATATCATCACTTGAACTCTTCGCTCACTGACGACTCACCAGTTCCTGTCATACTTACGTTGTCTCTAACGAGACTCGGTAGGCCAACAGGTCCAAGTGGGAACGCAAGGTAAATCGGGATAGTGGGTTCCGTGGCTCAAGAAGTCCGATGAAAATCCCTACGGCAGGCGAACGAGACCGGAGCTATCTTTTTCAACGGATTAGCGTATGCTGTCGGCATGTTTACGAATCTGCACCAACTCCTCGGCGGGAAGCCGGATGACACCTCGTCCGAGCATGCTTTTGTGGAGGAAGTGCGCCAAAATCACCCTAAAGAACCGCGTAGCCGCCGTTCCGAGTGGGTTTTGAGCATCGGTTGGGTGCTGATCGCGATCAAATGTGTGGTCGTCTGGTGGTTGATCCAGACCTACAAGGTGCCGATTCACCCCGGCTGGGTGATTTACCCGACGATCGGCGCGGCGTCGGTTTGCACTTGGTTGTATTGGCGACGTTGAGGCTTGGCGCGGTCCCCTCGTGGAGATTTGACTAAACGAATCATGCCCAACGTCCCCGGTCTGCGCTCCCCCTACCTCAAACTCGGCCGCATCGTCTATTTCGGCCGCATGATCGATAAGATCCGCCTGCACGCCGCGGGCAAACTCCCCCCCGACTACGCCGAGAACCTCGGCGACGCCAATCCGAGTATGTTCGACGGTCGCTGCTGCACCTTTCTCGGCGTCCGTCACGCCGACTTAACCGCCCGGGTGCTCGCCGGCGACAGCGATGAGGCCGTGCTCGCCTGGGCCGAGGCCAACGGAAACCCCCGCACTGACGAGGACTGCCTGGTCTGGAACGCCTTCATGACGAAGCGTGGCTGGCGCGACGAAACCGCCGCCCGCGTGCGACAACGCATCGAGGAGTCCGGCTTTCAGAACAAACCCATCCTCACCATGTTCGACTACCTCGACTACGACGAAGGACGCGACCCCGTCGACTTTCGGTAAGCGTGCCCTCCTCCGACCCCATACCCCAAGCGCTCGTCATCATGGGCGTCAGCGGCAGCGGCAAATCCACCATCGGCCGCCTCCTCGCGGACGAACTCGGCTGGGCCTTTGCCGATGCCGACGATTATCATCCGCCGGCCAACCGCGCCAAAATGAGCGCCGGCCAACCCCTCGACGACACCGACCGCAGCCCGTGGCTCGATACGTTGAGTCAACTGCTCGGCAAGCACATCGACGAACATCAACCGGTGGTGCTGGCGTGTTCGGCGCTCAAAGAAACCTACCGTGCCCGTCTGGCGGTTTCCCCGGCCGTGCAGTTCGTGTTACTCCATGGCGACCCGCAGTTGATCGCCAGCCGACTGGCCGGCCGCGTCGACCACTTTATGCCACCGGCGCTGTTGAACAGCCAACTCGCCAGCCTTGAGCTGCCGGCCCATGCAATCCGTGTCGATATCAGCGCCGCTCCAACTGAAATCATTGCCAGACTGCGCAGAGCGTTAAAACTCTGATCTCCCCCATGAAAATCGGCATCGACGGCGGCGGCACCAAGACCGAACTCATCCTGCTCCATCCCGACGGCAGTGTGCTCGCACGACACATCGCTCCAGGCTGCAACCCCAACGTCGCCGGTCCCGACCAAGCCCGCCAGTTGCTCAACCAAGGCATCAACAGCCTGCTCGGCCAACTTCAACCCGGACACCCGCCCGCACCGATCACCCGCACACTGCTTTGCATGGCCGGCGCCCCGGCCTTCTGGCGCGAAGTCGCCGCCGGACTCGGCGGACTCGGCATGGTCGAAACACTCGACGACTCGGTGCCCGTCCTCGAGCTCGCCACGCAAGGCAAACCCGGCCTGGTCCTGCACGGCGGCACGGGATCATTCGTAGCCGCACGCACCCCCGACGGCGCCCGCCACTTTGCCGGCGGCACCGGCTGGCGCTTTGGCGACCCCGGCAGCGGTTACGACCTCGGCCGGCGCACCATCGCCCGCGCCCTGCTTGAACTCCAAGGCTGGTCCCTGCCCACCCGCCTGACGACGCTCGTCCGCGATCACACCCAGCTCACCGACGCCCCTGCCATCACTCGCTTTCTCTACCAAAACCCTGAGCCAAATCGCACCATCGCAAACCTCGCGCCCCAAGTGCTCCGCCTCGCCAGTGAAGGCGACCCCGAGGCTCACCGCATCGTGACTGAATCGTGCAGTGACTTACTACAAATCGCGGAAACCGTGCTCACCAAATGCTTCCCCGGCTGGCACCGCGACACCCTCGCCGCCGGTATCAGCGGCCCCATCCTAACCCATCCGAGCGCCCTCGCCGTGCTGCAAAACCGGGCCAGCGTCGACCTGCGCCCCATCACCGAGGCCCCGATCGAGGGCGTCCGCCGGCTGCTGCTGGCCCCTTGACCGCACGCCGCCAACCGCCCGGCGAAACCCCAAACTCGGCCCGGAAACACGCACTCAAACGCTGCACACTGGCAAACCCCGCCTGCTCCGCCACCACCGCCAGCTTCAACTCGGTGGTCATCAACAGGGTCTTCACTCGCTCCAGCCGCACTCGCTGAATTTCGGCCAACACGCCCCGCCCCAACGCCCGGTGAAACCGTAGCTGCAAGCCACTGCGCGCCACCCCCGAATCCCTGACCACCTCCGCGACCCGCGCCGCCGGATGATCATGAATCATCCGCACCGCCCTCGCCACCAGCTCATCATCGATAAACTGCACATCGGTCGACTTGCGCAGGGCGATCTCCCCCACGGGCAATCGCACCGACTCCATTATCGTCACGCCAGATGCCATCATCCGGCTCAACACGTTTCCCGCCTCGTATCCGATTCGCCGCGACGGAAGCCGGATGCTGGATAAGGGCACCCGCTCAAACTCGACCTGAAAATCATCATTGCCCGCGCCCAGAACCGCCACGTCCTCCGGCACCTTAAGACCCGCTTCGCGAGCCGCCCGTAGCAACATCAACGCGTAACTATCCAATACCGCGAAAACCCCCGCCGGACGCTCAATTCCCTCAAGCCACCGCCTCATGCGTGCAAACATCCGCGCCGGCGATTCCCCGCCCCTCGCTTGCTCGCGCGACACCAGCGAACCGCTACCCAGGCCCCGGCGAAACCCCTCCCAACGCTCATCCGAATAACTCGCCTTGGCCTGCCCCCAAAAACCAAAACCACGACACCCGCACTTGGCCAAATGCTCCGCCGCCAAACGCCCCACCGACACATCGTCCTGCGTGACCACCGGCAACTGCGGCACCCGCAGCGAATTGGAAATATTCACAACCGGCACACCCGCTCCGACAAACAGCGCCTCCTCTTTTACCGTGTGTAGCGCCGCCACAATCCCCCGCACGCGATCCCGCTTAATCAAGCGCGCCAGATGAGGCAGCTCATGCGGCAACCAGCGGTCCACAAACTCCAACCGCCCCGTTTCAAAACCATAATGCCTCACGCCCAACAACACTTCGCGAAAATACTCCAGGTCGGAGTCGATCACGATCTGCACGCGCCACGGGCCGGATTGCTCACTCTGAGACATCTGGCGAAAACGTGATCTTATTTATCGTTTTCAACAAACACCAAAACCCACGTTTCTGCTATTCTGGCGCTCCCCCCCTATGCATTTGCTCAATCTGTCCTCCGCCCGCTGGACCTTCCGTGACACCTCCAGCAAGGCCAAGACCTGGCTCCCCGCCGCCGTCCCCGGCTGCGTCCACACCGACCTCATCGCCGCCGGCCAGATCCCGGATCCGTTCTACGGCACCAACGAACTCGACCTGCAATGGATCGAAGAACGCGACTGGGAATACCGCACCAGCTTCAACGTCACCGCCGCGTTGCTGCGCAAAAACACCGTCGAACTCTGCGCAGACGGACTCGACACCGTCGCCACCGTCACGCTCAACGGCAAAAAAATCGCGACCACCGACAACATGTTTGTCGCTCAACGTTGGTCCGTGAAACCGCACCTCAAAACCGGACGCAACGAACTCGTCATCCGCTTCCGCAGCGCGATGGACTACGTCAACAAAACCCACACCGACTTCACACCGCCCAACAATTTCAACGACGCCAAAGGCGGCAGCTGCGTGCGCATCCGCAAAGAACAATGCCAATTCGGCTGGGACTGGGGACCTCGCTTCGTCACCGCCGGCATCTGGCGCAACCTCCGCATCGAAGCACACGGAGCCAACCGCCTCGCGCACGTTCACATCACTCAAACCCACACCGATTCCGGCAACGCCGTCTCCCTGACGCTCACCCCCGAGCTCGCCAAGCCCGACACCAAAGTAACCTATTGGGTTACTTTGGCGATCGACGGCCAAACCGCAGTCGAGTCCGACGACCTCACCTTCGAGGTTCCGAATCCCCTGCACTGGTGGCCCGCCGGCCAAGGCGAACAACCGCTCTACGAACTCACGGTCACCGCTCGCGACGCCGCCGGCCGCGACCTCGACACCGTCACCAAACGCATCGGCCTGCGCACCATTGTCCTCGACCGCCAACCCGACCAATGGGGCGAATCCTTCCAGTTCATCGTCAACGGTCGCCCCGTCTTCATCAAGGGCGCCAACTGGATCCCTGCCGACAGCTTTGTCACCCGACTCGACCGCGCCGCCTATGCCCGCGACCTCAACGCCGCCGTGCACGCCAACATAAACTGCATGCGCGTCTGGGGAGGAGGTATCTACGAAAGCGAAGACTTCTACGATCTCTGCGACGAACTCGGCCTGCTCGTTTGGCAGGACTTCATGTTCGCCTGCAACCTCTACCCCGCCGACGACGCCTTCCTCGCCAGCGTGCGCACCGAGGCCGCGCAACAGGTCGCCCGCCTCCACCACCGCGCCTGCCTCGCACTCTGGTGCGGTAATAACGAGCTGGTTCAGCTCAACCTCGCTGCGCTCCAGTCTGACCCCGCCCTCAAAGCCGGTTATCTCGCCCTCTTCCACGAGCTCCTGCCCGCCGCCGTCACGGCACACGACGGCGCCACCGCCTACTGGCCCAGCTCCGAATGGCGCGGCGATTTCATCAATGGACACGAGCACGGCGAAAAGTGCGGCGACACCCACTTCTGGGACGTCTGGCACTCGCGCAAACCAGTCAAAGACTACGAAAAGTGGTCGTTCCGTTTCTGCTCCGAGTTCGGTATGCAGAGCTACTCCTCGCCTCAGACCAACGCGACCTTCGCCCCCGCCGACGCCAACGTCTTCGACGCCGTCATGGAGAACCACCAAAAGAACCGCGGCGGCAATCAGGTCATCCTCGACTACGTTTCGCGCCGCTATCGTTTCCCGAAATCCCAAGACGACCTCATTTACCTCTCCCAGCTCAACCAAGCCTACTGCATGCAAGTCGGCATCGAGCACTACCGCCGCCTCACGCCCCGCTGCATGGGCGCCATCTACTGGCAACTCAACGACTGCTGGCCGGTCGCCTCATGGTCCTCGATCGAATACACCGGTCGCCTCAAAGCGCTGCACTACGCCGCCCGCCGCTTCAACGCCCCCACCCTCGTCACCGCCCACGTGCCCGGCGACGAAGGCGTGACCGTCGGCAACTACCGCGCCACCACCGTGGACGATATCCATCTCTACACCGTGCACGACGATCCCACGCCAGTCCGCGGTTTCCTCGATTGGAAACTCTACCACCTCGACGGACGAGTCCTGCTCACCGGCCAGAAGTCCATCACCCTGCGCTACGGCCAGAGCGTTAAACAAAAAACGCTCAACCTCGCCAAGCTCATGGCCACCCACGGCCGCGACCACATCTACCTGCACATCGCGATCGACACCGGCGCCGAGATCCTCAGCGAACAAACCGTCTTCCTCGCCCCGCCGCGTTTCCTCGATCTACCGAAGGCCAAAAACACCAAGACCGCCATCAAACTACTCTCGCCCACCGAGGCCGAGCTCAGCTTCACGTCTCCAGTTTTCCAGCACGCCTTCACCTTCGAGCTCAGCGACGCGTTTTTCACCGCCACGGACAACGGTTTTGATCTCTATCCCAACACAACCAAAACCGTGCTCGTGACCCTCGCCCAGCCCACGACCAAGACCGCGCTCGCCGATGCCCTCACGCATCGCTCCCTCGTCGACAGCTACTGACGACCGACGAGCACGGCCTTACGCAAACCGCACTTCTACATTGGCGGGCGCGCTGACATCCACGGACAGCCGCCCGCTATCGTCTCGCTCGGCCCGCACATGGATAGGCCCCCGGATCGTCGGCACCACACCTTCGACCCATGCCAACCCACCCAGTTGCGGGTCAATCAACACCCGCCCATATCCTGGCTCCAGCGGACGCACGCCCAAGACATAACGGGCCACGATATTCAGCGGTGCGGTAGCCCACGCATGATTCCAGTCTTGGTTCGGTTTGAGGCTCTGGTCCCACGCCTCCCAGGTCAGCGTCGCTCCATGGTCGAGCATGTTTCGCCAGCTGCGCAACCCGCCTCCGGTCATCAGTGCGATGGCATGCTCCGCCTCTCCTGCCTCAAATAACCCCTCCAACAAATACTGCGCCGGATACACCGAGCACGCCATGCCACGCGACTTCACATAACCAACCACCGACGCACTGTATTCCTCCGGAACCAGGCCAAACGCCAAGGGGAACAGGTTACCATGCTGCGATACGTGTTCACTGCCCTCGCCATCTCGATAGACGCCGAGCTCCGCATCACAAAATACGTTATTAAATGACCGGTGCACGCGCACCGCTTCGAATGCGAACCTATCGGCATCTACGGTCCGGCCGATTGCCCGGGCGATGCGCTCCATCAGCACCAGCGTGCGATAGTGAAACGCGTTCACCACCGTGTTCACATCCCGGAAATCAAAACCGTCTCGCTCGATCACCGGCCAGTCAACGAGGTCCCCCACGTCATTCCGCGTCGGGTCCACATCGCGCAACCGCCCCGTCGCCAACAGACCGTCTTCGCGCGCATAACGCAGAAGCAGTTTATCATCGCGCAATGTCTCGTAATGACGCCGCAGCGATCGGTCATCACCCGTCGTCTCGTAGTCGGCCCATGCCATCAGGACGGAATGCTGTTTCCACTCCGTAGGCCAAGTCGGATAACGTAACAAATACTCATGCGTGCGACGCGCCATCGAGAACTCCCTATCCGCCGCATAATGGCTCAATTGATTGATGTAGGCGTCCGCCTCGTAGGGGATGCGCTCCCGGTCACCATCGACATAAAATCCAGCGAACGTCGTCGCCCGGATCGTGTAACGACACAACTCCCAGACATCATCCATTCTCTGGTCGGAAGACGAGAACGAGGCCGCGTCACCATCAAACGGATACTCCAGCCGCATCAGTGATCCTCCGTGTAATTCCGCAGTGCCACCCGACTCCACCTCCGCATACCGAAGAGGCATAACCACTCCCGCTTCCTTCGGTAGAAGAATCGCTCGCGGACAGGTATTCCGCTCGCACGGCGTCAGCGGAACGCGGTAACGATGCCGGCCCTGCCGCAACGACAACTTCGACTCGACATAACGCACCGACCCCGGCGGCGAGCGATCCAGTGCGCCGTCCTTCCACGCTTCACCCAACCGCACCAGCATCTCGTCATCGCTCTCGCGACACGTGATATCCAGCTCCACCCAGCCAAACGCCTGACGGCCAAAATCCACCGCCCAGCGCCCCGCCGCGATCAACGAAAAGCTCGTCGGCTGCACCTGGATTGTCGCGAGCGAATACGCACTCACTTCGCCCACCTCTTCCTTTGGCCCGTCAACCACCGGTGATCCGGGAATAAAACACTGCGGCGTTGCCCAAGGCCCCGGCTCATTCGTCCCGTCCACCCACGTGCGAACCATCCACCAGTAGCGTTCATTCTCCCGCAACGGCGCGCCCGCATAGACGATGTTCAACGATTGCGCAGAATCCATGCGCCCGCTGTCCCACAGTGTTCCCTCCACGGATAACCGCCCCGGCGCGCGCCCCACCCGAATCTGCCAGGCCGTCTGGGCTCGGCCCGGACGTCCCCCGTTAACCATCCAGCCAAACGTCGGCCGCAGCGTGCGTAGCACCGTGTTTCCCGGATGCGCCAGCAGATCGCACAACAACCCGCCCGGTGCCGCACTCCACATCCCCGTCGGCGTTTCATCCGAGCCCGGCGCGTCGGGCACGATCGCCCCGTGCCGCAGCAACAGTTCCCGTGCCTCCGCCAACGGAACCTCGCGCAACTCCCGTCCCGTGCACGCCGCCAACGCAGCAACCGCTCCCGCCACTTGCCCCATCGCCATCGCCGAGGCCTGCACACGGAAAGCCGAATTAGCCTCTTGGTCACCGCTCGCACAACGTCCGGCCACGATCAACCGGCGACTGCCCGCCGGCAGCTGCGCGCCCAGCGGGATCGTTGGGAAAACCCCTTCCCGCAGAGAACGCGTATCGATGCCCCCCTTGCCGTCCGCCGAGTGCACATCAATCGGATAAAAACTATAACACAGCGAATCGCGCCACACACGGCCCGCGATGTAGTCCGCGTGCATGATCCGCGTCTCACCCTCAATCGTCACCGTTTCCCGAATACCACACTCAGGCGCGCACCACTCGATACGGAAATTTCCCAAACCCGGGTGCCCCCGGAAAAACCTCACGACGCGCAACAACGCCGCGCGCGCCTCCAACTCCGCGTGGGTCCGTCCCTCGCTGGTTGAGCCGTCAATCCGAGGAACATGCATCGAGTTGGCGCCCCGGTTATGTAAAAAGCCCGACACCGGACGCGTAGCCGCCTGAAAGTCCGACCGCTGCATACGTCCCGTCGCAACCTCCTCGACAAAAGCCTGCTCCAGCCCATCGAGGTCCAGCTCGACAACGTCATAACCGACAGCACGCATCACCAACGTGCCCGGTTGCAGACCCGTGTTGCGATGTAGCGGCAGCCCCGCCAACGCCACCAGATTGGCGTCGCCAGTGCAGTCCACCAACACGCCTGCCTGCACCTCACATAATCCCTCTTTGCCGCACAATGTGACCGTCCAACCATCACCCGCTTCGACCACACGGCCGACCAGAGTATGAAACCGCACGTCCGCCCCCGCCTCGACCACCAATTGATCGGCCACTGCCGCATGCACCGGGATGTTCACCCACACCTGCATGCGCCAATGCCGCCCCTCGCGCCATCGGTCGAAATCCGGCAACACGTCACCCGCCTCACGCACCGAAGTCGTGACCCACTCCCAGCCGATGCCCGCTATCACCTGACGCCCCCACGCATGAAACAACCCAGGGAAATTGACTCCCGCCAACGTCGTCGTGCCGCCCAGCATGCCGCTTTTTTCAACGAGAAGCGCGCGGGCGCCGGCCCGCGCCGCTTGCACCGCCGCGACCACACCGGCAGGACCGCCTCCGACTACCACCACATCATATTTGGATAATAACATTATTCGAAAAGGTTACGGGAAAACGCCTCCAAATATCCGGACATGAACGCCCAAAAACAACATACCGCGCTTTCTATATTTATAAAATTTATTATGAAAATAGCCGATGCCGACCTCCGCCCAGTTTACCGAAACACCGTTGACGCGCCGGCTGAGCTTCCGTGATTGGTCCGCCCTGCGGTATTCCCTCGTCTGGGCCTATGACGGACCGGTGCCGGCAAGGGGCCACCGCGGAACCTTCCAGCAACCCGACATCTCCTGCTGGCTCGTGCGCAAAGGCCAGGTCACCGTGACTGCGGCCGGACGCTCCGTCACCGCGAGTCCGGGCCAATGGATCTTTGTCGCGATCCCGACTCGCCACCAAGTGTTCAGCCCTGATGCCGAGATCCTCTCCTTACATGTCCACCTGTCTTGGCCGGGCGGAGAACCCGTGATTCAGCAAAAAAGCACGTGCGTCTTTTCCGCAGCCGATCACCCCGCCCTCGAACACCGAGCGCTACCGCTCGTGCGACTGGTCCATCGCCACTTCCCAACGGCCTCAGCATTCCTTTCCGACGAGCCCTGCACGCTGCCGCTCTATCTGGAAGTGCAAAACCACCTCCCTCGCTGGATTTCCGCCTACTTGGAAACCCAGGCCACGCACGGTGTTTTCCCCCGACGTCTCGACGTAGACGACAATCGGCTCCTGCAAATCTGGACTGAGCTCGACCGCATGCCCCTTAGCCGAAAGTTCTCCGAAACCTCCCTCATCAAGACCTCCCCGCTTGGCCGTTCGCAGTTCAACGCGCTCTTCAAACGCGCCTCCGGTATGACGCCGCGCCGCTACTTCGAGCAACGTAAACTCGAAGCAGCCCGCCGCCTGCTGACCACCCCCGGAGTCAGTCTCAAGGAAATCTCTGCCGACCTCGGCTTTCGCCACGGGTCGCATTTCAGCCAGTGGTTCAAACACCTGCACGGCACGCCCCCCTCCTCACTACGCTAAGATCGCTCGGGTCAGACAAACAGCTCCGGCAGCTCTGCCCACTCGGCATCCGGGTCGGCGGTGATGCGGGCGATCTTGGCATCGAAGGCCGACCACTGCTCCTCGGTGCAGATCTCGTAGCTGTGTCCCCAAAAATAGAATACGCCACAACCCGACGCCTTGGCCTGCGCGTAACGCTCCCAAAAATCCTCAGCGTGGAAATGCCGGTCCGCGCCAAACTTCATCGGATCGGCCTGCGGGAAACACGGCGTCAGGTTCTTCGTCGTGCGTGCATAGACGTGCCCCGCCTCGCGCACCACGTCCGCCGTGGCGTCATCGTAGTCGCCAAACGGATAAACAAAACCAAGGACCGGCTGCTGAAACCAGTCCTGCAAAATCTTGCGCGCGTCGAACACCTCACTGCGCCACTGCTCCAGCGGGATACGCGTCGGCCACGGATGCGTCATCGAATGATTCGCAATCGTGAACCCCTGATAAACGGAGCTCAGTTCGCTGCGAGCCAACCGATCCACCTGCTTGTTTAACTTTTCGTTAAACCAGCCATGCCGCGTTTCCTTGTGCAAGGCCGGGTTCAGGTTGAACGAAGCCTTCGCCCCGTGCTTCCGGAGAATTTCAATGACACGGATGTCATCATTCACGCCGTCATCCCAACATTGGACCACTTTCATAGCCTACCAGCATCGCCCGTTTTGCCTTATAACGTCAACGCCGTGATTGCCCAGGTGTCATTCCTGTCGCCTGCTTAAACCAGCGGCAAAAGTGCGCCGCCGACCCAAACCCGAGCGCATAGGCCACCTGCTTAACCGGCATGTTGACGTCCGTTAAAGCCGCCCGCGCCGACTCCATCCTCCGTTTCTGCAGATACGCCCGCGGCGTCACCCCGCAGCCCTGCACAAACAACCGGTCCAAGTGACCTGCGCTCAGCCCCACCAGCGCCCCCAACTCCTTCTCACGAAACACCCGTTCCCACGGCCAGCGGTCCAGCTCGCGCAACGCCGCCATCACCCTCGGGTCCATTCCCGTCATGCGCTCGGGCATCACCCCGGCCGCCATCACCGCCTGCAGGTAGGCCCGCACCCAGCGCGAAAATAACTGCTGCAAACCAAAGTAGCCCTCCATCCCCACCTCCATCCGCCACAGATCAACCTCCACTCCGGGAAACTGCCGACGGACAAAACGCACCAGGGCCGCCGACGCCTTGCCCAACTCCGGACATCCGACCGCGCCCACCACCAAGGGCGCACGCACCAACGCATCCCCGGAAGGCCACTCCAGCCGAAAGTTTACCGACAGGATCTCCGCGTCGTCAGAAAACTCCTGCCGCATCTGCTCCGGTCCGGTAAACAACCACTGTCCCGCGCTCGCGTGCCACGACTCGCGACCACGACGCAGCGTCACCTGGCCGCGCCGCAACCACCACGCCGACAAATACCGGCCGCGCGTCTGCGCCCGCCGATTCGTCGGCAACACCGGGCCCTCGTAAGCCCACACCAAACGCGCCTGCAACGTGGTCCAATCCTCCACCGTCAACCTCGCTTCCTGAAAATTTTCCGCCTCACTCATGTTTAAAATCGTCAATCTAATGTGCAACCATGGCAACCCCCTTCCCTTGGCCCGGCCGGATCGTTCCACCAGTCTATCTCCTCAACATGACCCCATCCACCTATCTTGAGCCTGCCCGCGAACTCCCCGTGATTGATGAAGCCGATGTGCTCGTCATCGGAGCCGGCCCCGGAGGCCTAGGCGCTGCCATCGCCGCAGCCCGCACCGGTGCCCGCACCATTCTCGTCGAACGCTTCGGCAGTTTTGGCGGCACCTGGACCGCCGGCATCCTCAGCGCCATCATGGCCTTCCCCTATGTGCGGGGTATTTTCCTCGAGGTCATCGAAGAATTGTCCAAGACCGGAGCTTGGAAGCCATGTGGAGATAAAGACAGCAGCGGTGGCAGCTACGATAGCGAGGGTATCAAAGTCGCTCTCGACCGACTCGTTGTAGACGCCGGAATCACCACCTACTTCTTCACCTCCCTCTCCAACGTCATCCGCGAAGGCAACCGGATCACCGGCGTCATCGTCGAGTCCAAGGAAGGCCGCGCCGTCATCCGCGCCAAGCAGATCATCGACGCTTCCGGTGACGGTGACGTCTGCGTGCGAGCCGGCGTGCCGTTCATGCAGGGCCGCGATCTCGACGGCGGCGTGCAGCCCATGACCATGATTTTCAAGATGACCGGCGTGGACACCGAAAAGGCGCAGGCCTTCCGCAAGGACGACTGGGGTCTCGCTAAACTCTGGAGTGCCGCCAAGGCCGCCGGCGAGGTCACCATTCCCCGCGAGGATGTGCTCTTCAGCCCCAACCCCAATCCCGGCGAATACAATTTCAACACCACCCGCATCGTCGGCAAAGACGGCACCAAGGTCCGCGACGTCAGTGAGGCCATGATCGAAGGCCGCCGCCAAGTCGCCGAGGTCGCCGCGTTCATGCGCAAATACGTGGATGGTTTTCAGAACGCTATCGTCTCCGAAACCGCGCCGCACATCGGCGTGCGCGAGACGCGCCGCATCTGCTGCGACTACAGCGTGACCAGCGACGACATTATCAAGGTGACGCCCTTCGACGACTGCATCGCGCGCGGCGATTGGTTCATCGACATCCACAGCCCCACCGGCGAAGGCACCGAGCGTATCTACCCGCCTGAAGGTAAATGGTATGAAGTGCCCTTCCGCAGCATCACTCCGCGAGGCTTGGACAACGTGCTCATCGCCTCGCGCTGCATCGACAGCTCGCACGAGGCTCACGCCGCGATCCGCATCACCCCGCAGGTGATGGCCATCGGCCAGGGCGCCGGCACCGCCGCGGCGATGTGCGTGAAGCAAGGCCTCGCATCCACCCGCGACATCAATGTCGCCGAGCTGCGCGAAACTCTGCGCAAGCAAGGCGCCTTCGTCTGAGGCGGTTTATTCCGCCGCGACCGTCGGCACGCCGATAAAGTTTTGTTCGCGCAGCCAATGGACCAGGTCTCGGGCCCAGCTGTGCGGGCGACCTTCCGGCTCGCGACTGCCCAGGCCCATGCCGTGGCCGCCTTTTTCGAAAATGTGCAGTTCAAACGGCACACCGTGCTCGCGCAGAGCCGTGGCAAAGAGCATCGAGTTCTCCATCTTCACACCGGGGTCGTCCCATGCATGCCAGATAAAGCATGGCGGGGTCTGATCCGTCACCTGTTTCACGCAGGATAGCTTTTCGATCAATTCAGGAGAGGGCTCTAAACCCAGCAGATTATTACGCGACCCCTTATGGGTATACTCGCCCATCGTGATCACCGGATAACACAACACGCCCAGATCGGGTCGTGAACTTTGCCGCTCCACCGGATCGACGGCATCAGGTTGTCCCGCATCAAAGTGAGTCAGGATAGTCGCCGCCAGATGACCGCCGGCACTGGCCCCCATCACGCCGACACGCGCCGGATCAACCTGCCACTGCTCCGCGTTGGCGCGGACCAAACGCACCGCCCGCGCCGCGTCGTTGAGCATCGCCGGATGACGGTAACCCGCGGAGCCCAACCGGTATTTCACCACAAACGACGCCACGCCCTGCTCCGCCAGCCATTCGGCAAAATCAGCGCCTTCATGACTGGTCAAAAAACGATAACCGCCACCGGGAAATATCACCATCGCCGCCCCCGAGGCCAACTCCGGCGCAGCGGGGTAATAGGTGATCGTGGGAACATCCTTGTCCTCAACTCCCAATGCACCAGGGGCCTCGCCCGACCAAAGCGGCAGCACAAGCGCCGCCCCGGAACGGTCTTGGCCGGATAAAACACTGCACACCATAGTGCCAAAATACGCAGCGAAGGATAATGATCGTAATACGGACATGATGCCCGAGTTAAGAACCCGGGCTCGCGGAAGTCGCAAACTTACTCGGCGATTTCCACCCGAAAAAACACCTTGGGGTCTTCGCCTAATTCGATGTGCACCGACTGCTGACCCGAGCTGTCCGGTAGGATGTAGGGAATCAACGGAGTCCAGGTATTCAGGTCCGTGCTGGTGCTGATGCGGTAGAGTTTACCCTCCACGGCGGGGAAACTCAGGTTGAAGTTGTTCTCCGCGTCGATGCTGGCGGACTCAATCGTCAGGGTGGATGTCGAGGAAAGGGGATTCGTGCCCGCATGGTATTCCTGCAGATCGGTCAAGCCATCGCCATCACTGTCGACCGTGGCGGCATCGACGGCCGTGTTCAGACCGAAGGTGTCCTTCCAAGTATCGGGAACACCATCGGCGGCGCTGCTGGTTTTGCTTTGGATGGTGATACTGTGGCCCGCGACCGCACCCACGCTACCTGTGACCGTCAGGATCGCATCGGAGCTGGCAGTGGTGACTGTGAGGTAACCCAGAAACTCACCGGCGGTTAATGACGCGCTTGACGGTGAAAGCGAAAGCGCGGTCTCGGTGACGGGTTCGGCGGCGGAAAGCATGACGGAATCGCCAGCCGAAGTGACCAGACGGTCTTCAGCATCACGCGCACTGATGCGGACCGCAAACGGTGTGTCCGAGTATACGGAAGCCGGCAGATAATCCCACGCGAAATGATCGAGCGGACCGCTGTCGGCGACTTCAAGGGTGAGGCTCTTGGTGGATGTTGCCCCGTAGTCGTCGGTGACTCTGGCGGTAAAGACGTAGCTGCCGTTGACCGTGCCGATACCGGCGAAGACCCCATCGCCGCCAAGGGTGATCCCCGACGGCAACGTCCCGGCCGCAACGCTCCAGGCATACGGGGTCGAACCATTGGTCGCGGCTAGATCGTCCACATAGGACTCGCCGTTGATCGCCAGCGCCAGGGAGGTCGTGGTGATGACCGGCTGCCAATCCGCCAAACTGTCGGAATTGGCATCGACGATACGGGCGAGGTTGAGGCGCCCCCCTGTGATGACCTTGCCCTGAAGACCGGACTTAACATCAACCGCCGCCAACACCCGCGCCTTGCGCTGGGCAAGCGTGTCGCCGGGAAAGTTCATGGCGGCAAAAGCCACCGCACCGGTGACATGCGGCGTCGCCATCGAGGTGCCGTTGAGATACTGGTATTGGCCGGTGACGATGATCGCACCGGACAAGGGCAGCGCGGCCTTGATGAGCGCTCCGGCATCCATCGAGATGGCTCTGACCGGTATCCAGTTGGCATAGGTTGAAAGCGTCCCCGTAATACTGCCGGTAACATTGTTATAGATGATCGCCCCGATGGCTCCGGCGGCCATGGCATTGCCCAGCTTGGTGGCGAAGCTCTCATCACCTCGCTGGATGAGCGCGATATTGCCGCTAACTCCGGGCGGAAATTCCCCGGCGGTATTTCCCGTGCCGCAATCTACAATCGTGCCGGAAACCCCGGTGGTAGGGACCGCATAAAAAAAGGCGTCGGAGCTGTAGGAAACGCCACCGGCAGTGACGGAAACCGTGGATGGCTTGGTCGAGTAGATATTCGAACCGGGGGCCGCGATATCCACCGTCGTCGAACCATAATTCGAAAAGCTGGAGAGCACATCGTTCTGGTCCGTGGCCGCCACCACGATCATGTTGGCAAGGCGGTAGCTCGCAGGGTATTCGCTGCTCGTGTTGTTGTTGCTGCTGTCGTTCCCGGCCGCCGCGCAAAAGATGATGCCCTGATCACCCGCCGCCTGAATGGCGGCGATTTCGGCGGAACTCGAACCGCCTCCACCGAAGGAGGCGTTGAGAGCAACAATGTTTACCCCGGCCTGCTTTAGCGCGGTCACATAGTCCAGGGCGGCGATCACCGCGGCGCTGGAAATCGTCACCCCATTGGCCGACACCTTCAAAGGCAAGAGACGGACCCGGTCATTTACACCGATGATCCCAATTTGATTATTCCCCACCGCGCCGATCGTGCCGGCCACATGGGTGCCATGATCGCCATAAGTCCCATCATCCGATGCGTCGGGGTCTGCATTCGCAAAATCGTAACCGTGATAATCGTCGGTATAACCATTGGCGTCATCATCGATGCCATTGAACGGTATCTCGTTTACATTGGTCCAGATATTGGCCGCCAAATCGGGGTGCACATAGTCGATACCCGTATCCAGGACACCCACTACGATATCGCCCTGCGGCGACCTCGCCAGATCACGAGCCGCCAAAAAACTGATGTCGGCCGAGACTGTTCCCGTTTTTGGCGTGCCCGACGATCCCGTGATACTCTGCCCGGTGTTTTGCAACGCCCACAGCTGGGCAAACGCAGTGTCATTGGGAGTCGCGTTAAACCAGCGCAGGTAGTTCGGCTCCACCGACTCGATATTCGGATCATTTTTCAACGCGGCGATGAGATCGCGCGTGGTCTTCGTCTTGTCGCGAACCAGTCCGGTCTGCCGGTTTCTTTTTTCCGAAAGACGTTCAAAACGCTCGGAAAACGCCATGGACTTCTTTTTGAGCAGGCCTTTCGCGGACTCCTTGGTCGCACCGGAGCGAAAGGTCACGATCACCTCGCCTTCCACATACTCCGTGGCTGAACGGAGAGGCACCGCCAACAGGAGCAACCCGCCCAGCGCCATTGTAACTGTAGAGATAAATTTCATGCACTGGACCAGCATCGGCGGCAGACCAACCCACCCGACCAAGGGATAAGTAACCGCTGTCGCAGGGACCGATTTGCCACCAATATGCCATAACGCCAACCACTCATATCAATAAATTAGACCACACTCACGAGCCACCGCCGCGCAGGTGAGGGGTTGCCTTTTACGCCCGATGGGGCGAGCCAATGGAAACCTCATGATTGTTCGCTTTCTAAAAAACCCACACGCCGCCCACGCCGACCACCTGACTTGTGTGCTGCCCTCCGGGAAAAGCTGGGAGAGCCCCCTGCCCCGGGCCGGCGTGCTGCCCCTCCTGGCGACCCGTTACGTGATCGAGTCCACTCTCGGCTGGACCATCGGCTGGTTCGGTAGCGTAGCCAAGCAAGGTGAACCCGACGACACCACCCTTCAGGCCCGCCAGAGTCAAACGCTCGCCGACCTGCTGCAATCCGAACAATGGGGCGGCGCATCATCTCCCGAAATCTTTCGCCAGAAACTCGCCGCTTCCTGCGCCGGAGCAAACCTTTCAACGCCGGCTCTCAGCGATGAAAAACTGTCCACCCTGCGCACCGCACTCCGCACCTTCGGAGCCGCCTGGCGCCCGCTCAATGTCGGCGAAATGCACGAAGTGAATTGGTGATTCGGTCCGGGACGATTCCGCTTAAAGCGGAGCAAGTGCCACGACCAAACCCACCACGGAACCATAGGCCAGGTGCCCGGCAAAATGCGCGACAAACACGGTGGGGCTCGCCTTGCGGTATTGCTCCACCGGATGGTTGTCCGCCACCACCCAGACCAAGGCCAGGCTCACCACGATTCCGTGAAACGCACCAAACCCTAGTCCGGCAAACAAAGCCTGCGGCCAACCGGACAGTCCCAACGCGATGATCAGAACCGTGTAGAGCAATCCAAAGCCCAACGCCGAGATGACATGCAACAACCGGCCCACCATGCGCGCGTTCGCCAGCGAACCCGTGAGCAAACTCCCCAAGGCCTCGACCATGTCGCCGCCTTCACCCGCCCGGGCAATCAGACGCATGACCAGCGACATGACGGCCGCTCCGGCCAACCCTGCCAATGATGCGGTTAATAGATAAGTAGTAATCAGGGTCGCATCATTCATGTTATAAAACCTTTTTATTTAAATATTAACGCACGTGCGCGCCGGCGCCGATCAACCCGCGCAAGAACACCGGGCACTAGATGATTTAAAAACATCATAACCCGTTCCTCCCCAATCGCATACATGAACCACGCCGCTTAACAACGTGTGAGCC
>JBBKWO010000049.1:0-47219 GCA_037969015.1 Opitutaceae bacterium | reverse complement strand
CTTTGGGTGGGGCGGGACCGCTGGGCCCGCCGCGTGCGACAATTGACCACCGTTTGCTGTCGTCGAGCCGGACGGCCCAGCGGTCCGTCCCCACCTTTGAGTCAGTCTAAATATTAAGGGACGTTGGTATAACGCAGCTCCGCGAGCTCGTCCGCAGCCTGAGGATCGGCCAGTGCGGTCAGCTCGATTTGCCGATCCAGATCGTTCAAGGCGGCGATGCGTTCGTTTTCGCGCAGCCACTCCATGGCGACCGTGGAGCGGTCTTGGCCAAAAAGCGGCAGGGTGATGCGATTGAGCGTGTCGGTTGCGCCCGTGTTACCCTTGGGCCTGGGGCTCAAGGAATACGCAGATGAAGTTCGCTCTTCTCCGGTTCTTGATCGAGTGAGGTCACGGTGTAGTCGCCTTTTTGGCCGAGGGACCAAATGGCGCGAAATTCGGGCGAATACCGGATTGGTTCGCGGTCGTAGTAATCGAGTGGCACGGAGGACAGGTAGTCGGGCACGAGCACATTCAGGGTCGGGGGAAGTTCGCCGTCATGGTCTTGCTGATACGCTCGTAGGGCGAGGAAAGCCCGGGTGGCGGAGATGCGCGATTCTTCCCGAAACCGAGCACCAATGACGCCTTCGTAGGTGGGGGTGATGATGGCCAGTAGTATACGCCCCATGCAGTTATCCGGATTGGGAAAACTCTTGGTGTATTTCCAAAACTCTTTTGAAACTTCGGCTTGCTCCACAGTTTGGTGATCAGTGTCCGTTAGGTCATTCACCTGGCGCAAATGTTCGGCATAGATCCGTAGCGTTTTGTTGACTTTGAGAGCCATGGGCAGACGGGCTATTGCTTGAATGAAACGAGTATCTTTAACCTCAAGAATGTAGCCGATTTCATCTGCCCGACCTTTTTTAAGTTCGATCACCGTCTTGGCCAATACGTGGTATTCGGTTTTGAAACTATCATTCAGCGAACTGGCCGAAGTGGATTGGGATTCCAAGGTGCTGATGGTGTTCGTGAGCGAGGAGTTGGAAGGCGTGAAATCCTTCGCTATCAATACCAGGCTCTTCATGGCATCGGATTTGATGGCGGAGCCGGTCAGCCATGTGATGATTACTCCCTGACTGTTTTGCAGGGTGTGGCCAAGATGGACAAGGGTCTCCAACAGGGCGATGCCTTCCATGGGGGCACCTTCGTGGGCGAGTTGTATGGCCCGGATCCGGGCGAGTTGAGTCAGTCTGCGAAACTGGCCGACTTCAGGTATGACGTCTGCGTAGGAATGCAGCTGACGTGCCTGCGAATAGGGCGCGGAGAGCGCGTTGTCTAGGTCCTGCCAAAGGTGTTTGGTATCTTGAAGAAGTCGGTTGACGAGTTCGGAGTCCCAAACTTCGCCACGTTGAATGGATTCGAGCCGTTCTTCACTCTGGTCGTCTAACTCAGCGAATGGATCGGGAACCTTTTGACCGAGTGTGACGAGTAGCGCGTAGGCGTTTTCCGATTCAGGAATGTTCCTATAAGTGAGTAGTAAGTCGCTGGCGTCCTGCGGGGGCTCGTCAAGGGAGAGGTATACGCAGCTGCTGGCAAACAGAAGGATGATGGCAGCTGTGAGTCCGATCAGAACCAGGGCCCATCGGGGGAGTTTGGGGAAACTCATGATGTGCTTACGTTCTTTTACTTTACCCGCGCACCTGGCCGTTGCCGGTGAGCAGGTATTTGTAGGTGCAGAGCTCGGGCAGGCCCATGGGGCCGCGGGCGTGCAGGCGGTCGGTGCTGATGCCGATTTCGGCGCCAAAACCAAACTCGAAACCATCGGTGAAACGCGTGCTGGCGTTGTGGTAAACAGTCGCGCTATCCACGCCGGCAAGGAAGGTTTTCGCAGCCTTTTCGTCGGTGGTGATGATGGCGTCGCTGTGGCCGGAGCCGTCGCGGTTGATGGTGGCGATGGCGGTCTCCAACGAATCGACCACGCGCACGGCCATGATGAGGTCGAGAAACTCGGCCGTGTAATCGGCAGGCGCGGCGGCCTGATGTCCGAGATCGGCGCGCGCCAGGATGGCGGCGGACGCGGCGTCGGTGCGCAGTTGCACGCCCTTGGCGATGAGTGCAGCGGCGACTTTGGGCAGAAGTTGTTCGGCGACGTCGGCGTGCACGAGGAGTTGCTCGGCGGCGTTGCACACGCCGGGCCGCTGGGTCTTGGCGTTGACGACGACGTTCTCGGCGATGGTGGCATCGGCGGATTTGTCGAGGTAGACAAAACACACGCCGGTGTAGTGTTTGATGACAGGGATGGTGCTGTTCTCCGCGACGTAGCGGATGAGGCTCTCGCCGCCGCGGGGGATGATGCAGTGGATCAGCGTGTCGAGCTTGAGCAGGGTGGTCAGCGCAGTGCGGTCCGTGGTGGGGATGAGTTGCACGGCGTGGGCGGGCAGGCCGGCGGACTCAAGCGCGCGGGCAATGAGCACGGCAAAGGCGGTGTTTGTATGGAAGATCTCTTTACCGCCGCGCAGGATGCTGGCGTTGCCGGATTTGAGGCAAAGGATGGCGCAGTCGATAGTGACGTTGGGCCGGGCTTCGTAGATGATGCCGATGACGCCGATGGGCACGCGGACCTTGCGGATGTGCAGGCCGTCGGGGCGCGTCCACGCTTCGAGTTCGGCGCCGACGGGGTCGGGCAAACCAGCAACCTGACGCACGGATTCGGCGAGGTGGGCGAGCTTGGCGGGATTGAGCGTGAGGCGTTCGATCTGGGCGCCGGTGAGCCCGTTTTCGGCGGCGTGGTTGAGGTCGATCTGGTTGGCGGTCAGCAGTTCGTCGGTCGCAGACTCAAGGATGTCGGCCAGCGAAAGCAGGGCGGCGTTCTTCTGTTCGGTGGTCGCGGTGGCGAGCACGAGCGAGGCCGCGCGGGCTTGCTGCGCGATGGCGGTCACTTGTTGGGCGAGATCGGTGAACATGGCGGTTGCTTTCGTGCTGAGTAAGCGGGTCGCGGTAAAATTCGCAAGCGGCGGGGCTTACGCTGAAGCCAGACGGGTGGCTTCGGCGTGGATGGCATCCCAGCGTTCGGCGGGGATAGCGGGGCCGAGGTGGCGCACGCAGTCGGAACCGAGCAGGGAGCCGAGCGCACCGGAGGCGGGCAGCGAGTAGCCGCGGAGGTGACCGCCAAGGAAACCGGCGGCCCAGGCGTCGCCGGCTCCGGTGGTGTCGATCACGGAGGGGGCGGGGACGGGGGCGATTTGGTGAAGCTCCGTGCCGCGGGCGATGTAGGCGCCGTCCTTGCCCATCTTCACGCAGGCGATGCCACCGTGGGCGGCGAGGGCGCGGGCGTGGGCGGCGTAGTCGTCGCCGAGTTCGGGTTGAAGGGCGCGGATTTCGTCCTCGTTGGCGAAGACAACGTCGATGCCCTGGGCGAGCTGGGCGTTGATCCAGGCGCGGGCGGCGTTGACGACTTCGAAGGAGGCGATGTCGATGCTGATGGTGCAACCGGCGGTGCGGGCGGCGGAGACAACGGCGTCGGCCAGAGCGGGATTAAAGAGCAGGTAACCCTCGATGTGGGCGTGGCGACAGCCGGCGAAATCCGCGACCGAGATCTCGTCGGGCGAGAGGGTCATGGCGGCGGCGAGGCAGGTGCGCAGGGTGCGTTGGCTGTCGGGGGTGACGAGGGAAACGCAGCGGGCGTTGGGCAGTGCGGAGGGTTTAAAGCGTGAGGTGTCGGCGCCGGCGTCGACAAAGCTCTGGCGGTAGGCGGTGGCGGTGTTGTCGTTACCCAGTTTGCCGAGGAAGGTAACCGACAGGCCGAGTCGCGAGGAGCTGACGGCGGTGTTGCCGGCCGAGCCGCCGGCGACGGTGGCGGGAGCGTCGGGCAGGCGGGAAACGATGGCTTCGATATCGGCGGGCTCGACCAGAACCATGCCGCCCTTTTCACCGGAGATGGTGGCGAGGAAGTCTTCGGGCACTTGCGCGAGCAAGTCCATGATGGGTGAGCCGACCCCGATGAGGTCGAATTTACGGGCGGAGACGGAGGAGGCGGAGGTAGCGATGGTCATTAAAAGAGTTGAAGGGGGAGGACGGGAAAAAGAGTGGTTGGAAACGCGAGGCGAGGGCGCGGATCAGTTGGTGACGTTGATACTGGTGGCCAGCAGTAGTTCTTCGTCGACCTCGATCAGCAGGCTGTAGTCACCGGGTTTGGGGAACGTGAGGTTTTTAATTTCGTTGATCAGGTTGATACGTTGCAGCGGACCCTGAGATTCAAAATCGCGTTCGATCAGCGGCTCGGGGTGGGTTGCATCGAGCCCCATGGAGATGCGCACCTTGTGTTTGCCGGTGGGCACGTCGCTGAGGGTGAGAAACCAGATCATGAACGGATGCGTGATCGGAAATTGACGGACGCGGATGTTGGAGAAAGCCCCGAGTATGGTGTGTTTGCCGGTGGCCGGATCGATGTGAATGCCATCACAGGTCAGCCAGCACAGGACTTGGGGTTTGGAATGCATAAAGGGTCGACGCTAAAAGCCGGAACAGACGGGGCAACCGCAAAGGGCGGATAGGGCGTTTGCGCTTGGCGGTGGGCGAGGGGGTGCTTGAGTGGTGTAACGCATGCGTTGGGAGTTGTTGTCATTTGAATCGCTGAAGGCCTACCCGTGGTGGTTGGTGGCGATTTGTGCGGGCGTGGTTCTTGCGGCGTTGCTGGCGCTGATTGCAAGACCGTTGCAATGGGCGCTGCATATGTGCCTCGGTTTGGTTTTTTTCGTGATGATGGGCGGTGTCTTGGTGTGGTTATTCACTTAAGAGGCCTGGAGCAGAGTTGAGTGGAGCTTTTACTTGTCAGGGTTTCGGGGCACCCGCTATGCCTGTTCGATGAAATACATTTTCGTGACGGGCGGGGTGGTTTCCTCGCTGGGTAAAGGCCTGACTGCGGCGGCGCTGGGTGCGTTGCTGGAATTGCGCGGGCTGACGGTCCGAATCCAAAAATTCGACCCTTACCTCAACGTCGATCCGGGCACCATGAGCCCCTTCCAGCACGGCGAGGTTTACGTCCTTGAAGACGGCGCCGAGACCGACCTGGATCTGGGTCACTACGAGCGTTTCACCAGCGGCAAACTCTCCCGTCTCAACTCGCTCAGCTCCGGCCAGGTTTACGAGAGCGTCATCCAAAAAGAGCGTCGCGGTGTTTATCTCGGCAAAACCGTGCAGGTGATCCCGCACGTGACCAACGAGATCAAGGAGCGCATTTATCAAGGTGGCAAAGACGTCGACGTGCTCATCACCGAGATCGGCGGCACCACCGGTGACATCGAGGGGCTGCCGTTTCTGGAAGCCATGCGTCAGTTCGCCCTCGAAGTTGGCCAACGCGATTGCATTTTTATCCACGTCACGCTGGTGCCCTTCCTGCAGGCCGCCGGTGAACTCAAGACCAAGCCCACCCAGCAATCCGTGGCCAAGCTCCGCGAGATCGGTATCCAGCCGCACATCCTCGTCTGCCGTTGCGACCACGACCTCGACAACAGCCTGCGCGACAAGATTTCCATGTTCTGTAACGTGCCGGTGAAGGCCGTCATTCAGTGCAGCGACGTCGCCTCCATTTACGAACTCCCGCTCGCCCTGCAAAAAGAACACATGGACGACCTGGTGGTTGACCTCTTTGGCCTCAAGCAGCCCGCGCCCGAGAAAAACATCTGGAACGAAATTGTCCGTCGCATCTACAACCCCGCGCACGAAGTCACCATTGGCGTCGTCGGCAAATACATCGAGCTGCAGGACGCCTACAAATCCGTTTACGAGTCCGTCACCCACGCCGGCATCGCCAACAACTGTAAGGTCAACATCGTGCGCATCGACGCAGAGGACCTCGAAAAGAAAAACGGCCTCACCATTCTCAAGGGACTCAACGGCATTCTCGTTCCCGGTGGCTTCGGCGACCGCGGCACCGAGGGTAAAATCGCCGCAGCCAAATACGCCCGCGAAAACAAGATTCCCTACTACGGCCTCTGTCTCGGCCTGCAGATTGCGGTCATCGAATACTGCCGCAACGTCCTGAAGCTGAAGTCCGCCAACTCCACCGAGTTCGACCCGACCACCGACAACCCCGTCATCAACATGATGGAGGAGCAGAAGACCGTCATCGACAAGGGCGCCACCATGCGCCTCGGCAGCTACGAGTGCGCGCTCACCCCCGGCACCCACGCCCGGAAAGCCTACGGGGCCGAAAGCATCCGCGAACGCCACCGTCACCGTTTCGAGGTCAACAACGCCTACGTCGGTCAGCTCCAACGCTCCGGCATGATCATCAGCGGCATCAACCCCCGCCGTAATCTCGTCGAGATCGTCGAAATCAAAGACCACCCCTGGTTCGTCGCCGTTCAGTTCCACCCGGAGTTCCAGTCCAAGCCCAACAAGGCCCACCCGCTGTTCGCCGCCTTCATCGGCGCCGCACTGAAACTTAAAAAAGCCGCTGCCAAGGGAAAGCCCGTCGCCGCCAAGCCGAAGGCTAAGGCGAAACCGAAACCAAAACCGAAGGCCAAGGCCAAGACCGCCAAGAAGAAGTAACCTTCCAGAGGGTTACACCGAGAACACTGAGGAGCCACAGAGGATAAGGAGTTCAATCTTTCCTACTCAGTGATCTCTGTGCCTCCTCTGTGCTCTCTGTGTAACTCATTCCCTCCGATCCCGTCTGACCATGCCCCTTTACGATCCTAAAAAACTCCTCGTCCTCGCCGGTCCCTGTTCGCTCGAAAACGAGAAAGTCGTGCGCACCGTCGCCGAGAAACTCCTCGTTCTTCGCGAGCACTACCCCGAGCTGAATATCGTCTTCAAGGGCTCCTTCGACAAAGCCAACCGCACTTCCATCAGCGGTGGTCGCGGCACCGGCATGGAGGAAGGCCTCGCCCTGCACGCCATGGTCAAGGCCGACTACGGTCTGCCCTGCGTCACCGACATTCACGACGCTTCCCAGTGCCGGCCCGTCGCCGAGGTTTGTGACGTCCTGCAAATCCCCGCCTACCTTTGCCGTCAGACCGATCTGCTGCTCGCCGCCGCCGCCACCGGTAAGGTCGTCAACGTCAAGAAAGGCCAGTTCCTTTCGCCCAACGACATGGTTCACGTCGTCGGCAAACTGAAGGCCGGCAACGCCACCGAGATCTGGCAGTGCGAACGCGGCGCCACCTTCGGTTACAACAACCTCGTCGTCGACATGCGCAGCTTCCCGATCATGGCGCAAAACGGCTACCCCACCATTCTCGACGCCACCCACAGTGTGCAGCTGCCCGGCGCCGCCGGCGGCAAGAGCGGCGGTCAACGCGAGTTCGTGCCGACCCTTGCCTTCGCCGCGCTGGCAGCCGGAGCCAACGGCCTCTTCCTCGAAACCCACCCGGACCCCGACAACGCCCTCTCCGACGGCCCCAACATGGTCCCACTCGACCAACTCGAAGCCTTGTTAGCCAAGTGCCTCTCCTTCTGGAATCTCGCCCGCGGTTAATCTTCCTCCGCGGCTTGCGATTTCCCCAGCAATCCCCCTGTTGGCCCTCAAAAACCGGTCTAATTCACTTCCCGCCACGGGATGACCGCCATTGACCCGACCCGCCGTCTCGCTCCAACCTCGTTTTCCGCCCTCGTCCAATACCAAACCCTGATGGAAACCTTTCTCATCGACGTCCCCATGCCCTCCATGGGTGCCACCGTCAGCGAACTCACGGTGATCGACATTCTCGTGCAGTCGGGCTCCACCCTTTCCAAAGGAGTCAAGGCCGCCGAACTCGAAAGCGACAAGTCCGTCTTCGAATGGGAGGCCCCCTGCGACGGCATTGTGCAAAAAGTATTTTGCCGCGCCGGTGACATCGTCACCTCCGGGACCCCGTTCATGCGGATCGAGACGGCTGACATCTCGCTCAAGCACCTCGCCGTCGCCGCTGGCGCGACGACCGAAATTCTAAATCCTAAAACGCAAATTATAAAAGCCAGCCCGGCAGTGCCGCCGCCGGCGACTCCGGCCCCGAAGGCCGCTCCGCTCCCCGCCGTGCAGCCTCCGGCCGCTTCCGCCGGTCCGCAGTGGACTCCGCGTGCGGTCAAGATCGCCCGCGACGCTGGCTTTGATCCCGCCACCCTTTCCGGCGTGCCCGCCACTGGTCCCGGCGGACGCGTCTCCGGCGACGACATCACCGGGTTTCTGGCGGAAAATCCCAAATCTCAAACGCCAAACGCCAAACCTGCTGACACGGCTCCGGCCACCACGTCCGACCAGACCGTTTGCATCGCCGGTATTGGCTACGCCGTGCCGAAAAACATCCGTCCGACCAGCGAGATTTTGAAGTCCTTCCCCGGTCGCACTGAGGCCGAGATGGTCAAACTCACCGGCATTAAAGAACGCCGCTACGCCGATCCCGGCGAATCCGCCACCAGCCTCGCCGCCACCGCCGTCAACCACGCGCTCAAGCAGGCCGGCATCACCGCCGCCGAGATCGACGGCATCATTCTCGCGACCATCATTCCCGACCAACCCGTGCCCTCCATGGCCAGCGCGTTGGCCAAGTTGCTCGGTTGCCCCAAGGCACTCGCCTTCGACCTCAACGCCGCCTGCTCCGGTTGGCTCTACGCGCTTGAGGTCGGCCGCACCTTCATCCGCGGCGGCACCGCCAAGAAACTCATTGTCGTCACCGCCGAGCTCCTTTCGCGCATCACCAATCCCAACGACCACGAGACGGCCTTCCTCTTTGGCGACGGCGCCGGCGCGGCCATCCTGACCGACGCCTCCGGCGGACACCGCCTGCACCGCATGGCCCTCTCCGGCGATGCCAACGTGTTCGAGGCCATCCAGCGTCCCGGCGGCGGGGCCACCCGCCTCGTGCCTTGTGCGGACGGCAGCGACCTCAAGGACTTCTATCTGCAGATGGACGGCGGCGCCGTCTTCAAGAGCGCGGTTATCGCGTTCGCCAACGAGATTGAAAACGCCATGCAGCGCCACGGCTGCACTCCGGACGACATCGCCTGGATCGTGCCGCACCAAGCCAACGAACGCATCCTCAAGGCCGTCGGCAAACGCGTTGGCATTCCCTTCGAAAAGTTTGTCGTCACCATCGCCAAATACGGCAACACCTCCGGCGCGTCCGTTTCCATGGCGCTCGGTTGGGCGGCCGAGGAAGGCATCTTTAAGGCCGGCGACAAGATCATCTTCTGCTCGGTCGGCGCAGGACTCACCTTCGCGGGCGGCATGCTCGTCTGGTAAAACTCTCAATGTAGCCACGGGCGTCCCCGCCCGTGCCGAGAGACGTTTAATCACCAGAAATCCCACTCATCCGAAGGTGGAGCGCATTGACCCCAATGCGCTCGTTGCGCATCAAGGCGGCCAGACTCGAACGGGTTGAGGACAACCCGTTCCACCTGCTTCAGCCAGCACCAGTTTATTTAAATCGTTCCACTCACACGTTCCCTTTGTCTGCTCCTATTTCACCACCCATGCGCCCCACCATTCTTGTCCTGGACGATTCCAAAACGGTGCGGTTGCTGGTGAAGAAATTCCTCGCCGGCTACGACTGTCAGGTCAATGAGTCGAACAACGGCTATAACGGCGTCTTTGCGATGGAGCGCGCCATGCCCGACCTGATGCTGATCGATGTGGTCATGCCGATCATGGACGGGGTTGAGCTGCTCATCATGCTCAAGTCGAAGGACGAGCTAAAAAACATCCCCGTCATCATGCTGACCGCGACCACCGACAAAGTGGATTTGCCGGTCATCGCCGAACTGGGTGTGCAGGCCATCATTCAAAAACCCTTCACCGAAGCCTTTCTGGTGGAGACGGTGCTTTCCGTGCTGCCGCTTAAGAAGCGCGATTAAGTTGGCAGTTTAAGTTGAAGGTTTGGCTTCAGAATAAACCGATGTGCCTGACGGTAGGCTGCTTGCTTGCAGGCGCGAGGAACGTTCCCGTTGGTTGGTATCCAACGCGCCCTCAGGGACGAGGGCGGCTACATTCAGAGTTGTAGCCACGGGCGTCCTCGCCCGTGTGGTTTGAGTGTAGCGCAGGTCCGCTGGCCTGCACCGGCATGGTCCGTGTAGGCCGCCTGCTTGCAGGCGCGAGGAACGGTTCCCGTTGGTTGGTATCCAACGCGCCCTCAGGGACGAGGGCGGCTACATTCGGAGTTGTAGCCACGGGCGTCCCCGCCCGTGTGGTTTGAGTGTAGCGCAAGCAGGCTGCCTACAACTCAACACCGTGATTCATTTCCGAAACAGAGACTGAATTTAAACTGCGGCGTCAGCTACCGCCGCGCTCAAAGTGCCCGGGCTGCGTGCAAGGCTGCGCCGACAATGCCGGCTTCGTTGAAAAACTCTGCCGGCACGATTTTGGAACGGATCTTCAAATGCTGAAACCACTTGTCGTGGTCGGCGCTGATGCCACCGCCGGCGATGATCAGCTCCGGCCAGAGCAATGATTCCAATTGCTGCAAATACTCGCTGACCAACGCAGCCCATTCCGGATAGTCGAGTTTCAGCCGTTCCTTGGCCGAGCCGGAGACAAACTTCTCCCAAGATTCGCCGTTGCGCTTCAGGTGACCGAATTCGGAATTCGGATACAGCAGACCGTCGATAAACAGCGCCGAGCCCACGCCGGTGCCAAAGGTCAGCATCACGACCGCACCCTTGACGTCGCGACCCGCGCCAAAGGCGGCCTCGGCCAGACCGGCTGCGTCGGCGTCATTGACCAGACTCACTTCGGAGCCCGTGGCGGCCTCAAAAACCTCGACTGCGTCGAGATCGACAAAGTCCGGGTGAAGGTTGGCGCAGGTGCGGATAAACGACCCCTGCACGACGCCGGGGAAGCCAACCCCGATGGGACCTTTCCAATCGAAGTGCGCGGCCAGCTCGGCGATGGCCTTGCCCATGTCGGCGGGGCTAAGTGCCTCCGGGGTCGAGATGCGATGCCGCTCGTCGAGTAGCTCGCCGGTCTTGGTGTCCACAGGAGCGCCCTTGAGTGCAGAGCCGCCGATATCGATGCCGAGAATCTTCATGGTAAAAGTGAAACAGGGGAGGGGAGTTTCGTCCGCTTGTCACGCCTTCGCCGTGGCAAATTCAGTCTCGCAGCTATCCTGCCTGTTACCGGGCGCATGGGTGATTGAGTTACTCGGCGAGTTTGACCGGAGTGCTGTAATCGAGCGCTTCGGTCATCCTCCATTGGTGAGCATTAGTTGATTTGCATGCCGCCGGGCTCGGAGTGGATAACGCGTGGTGGTGATCCTTGTGAATCCACATCGAACCGGACCATTTCAGGGACGGAACGTTCTCTCACTTTTATCTTGGGCGGAAGAACGCCTGACTATGCAAAGACTGCGGGTGTCAGCCGTCGCGCAGACGTTCGGCGGCAAGGCGGATTTTTTCTTCCACCAGCTCGGGCCGGAGCGGTTTGCTCAGATAGTCGTTCATGCCGGCGGCGAGGCATCTATCCCGATCCTCATCAAGAGCGTTGGCGGTGAGCGCGATGATCTGCGGAGTGCGTTGCTCGGGGAGGCGACGGCGGAGCTCGATGGTGGCAGCGATGCCATCCATCTCGGGCATTTGCATGTCCATCAGCACGACGTCGTAGGACTGACGCTCAAAGGCTTCAAGTGCTTCGATACCATTGGCGGCTAGGTCGTGTCTGTAGCCCATCTGTTTTAGGAAGTGGGAGGCAACCTGCTGGTTCACCACATTGTCCTCCACCAGGAGGATCCGCAGTGGAAAGCGATCAGCCAAGCGCTCGCGGATGTGCACAGGCGTGGCAACGGCGGAGTTGGAGGCGTGCGCGCGATCAATGGCCTGCACGAGCGCGGTCTGGAGATGGGCCTTCTTGATCGGCTTGGTGAAACACGAGGCGAAGTTTTTCCACAGCGGATCGGAGCGGTCGCGCAGGGATGCGGCGGAGCTGAACAGGACGAGCGGTAGGTCGGCACAATCGGGCAGTTCGCGGATGTGGCTGGAGAGCTCGAGGCCGTCCATTTCCGGCATGTGCATGTCGAGAGCGGCAACGTCGGCGCGATGCTTGCGCAGCCAGTCGAGCGCGGCGTGGCCCGAGGCGGTCTCGTGCGGGATCATTTTCCAGCGCTCGGCCTGAATGCGCAGGATGCGACGATTGACCTCGCTGTCATCCACGATGAGGAGCGTGCGTCCGGCCAACGCGGAAGGAGATGGCGGGGGAGCTTTTTCCGATGGCTCGGTTTCGCGGGCGAACACGGTGAACTGGAAGGTGGAGCCGACCCCTGACTCGCTTTGCACGGAAATACGACCGCCCATCAGTTCGGTGAGTCGCTGGCAGATCGCCAGACCGAGACCGGTGCCGCCAAAGCGCCGGGTGGTGGACGCATCCACTTGGCTAAAGTGACGGAAAAGCCGGTTCATGCGCTCGGCGGGGATGCCCATACCGCTGTCGCGAACACTGAAACTCAGCTCATACCAATCGCCCTCGGTCGCATCGATGCGGTCAAGTGGAGCCGGGCAACGACGGCTGGTGACATTGACAAAGATCTCGCCCTTTTCGGTGAACTTCACCGCGTTGCCGATCAGGTTGATGAGGATCTGACGGACGCGGGTGACGTCGGCGGCAATCCATGCCGGGATGTCGTCGGCGAGGTAGGCCAGATCGAGGTTTTTCTCAGCGCACTTCTGGCTGAACAGCTCCAGGGCATCCTCGACACATTCGCGGATCTCGAACGGATGCTCCTCGAACTCCATGTGGCCGGACTCGATTTTGGAGAAGTCGAGAATGTCGTTGATGATGGCAAGCAGAGAGTCGCTGCTGGAGTGGATGGTCTCGACGAAGCCGCGTTGGGTGGAGCTGAGGTCGGTGTCCAGCAACAGACTGCTCATGCCCATGACGCCATTCATCGGCGTGCGGATTTCATGGCTCATATTGGCGAGGAAGGCGCTCTTGGCGTGGCTGGCGGCCTCGGCCTCCTCCTTGGATGCGAGCAAATCCTGTTCGACCTGTTCCCGGCGATCGATCTGGGCGCGTAGATCGCGGTTGGCGTGGTTTAGCTGCTCGGTGCGCCGCTGAACGAGTTCCTCTATGCGATAGTTGGTCGCCTCCAGCTCTGCGCGGCGCTCGGCGATTTCGCGCATCTCCCGCTGGCTTTGGAAGCACGCGTAGATGAGGAAAATGTCCTCGAAGACGACCCAGCCCGCATGTTCTACCCAGCGCCACGGAGAGACGGCGATGGTGCCAAAAACAGATTGTGGCCACCACACCCCGCGCAGGAAGTGATCGAGCACCACCACCACCGAGGCGGTAATCAGCACGCGCCAGTCACGATAAAAAACCAGAAAAGCCAGCGATCCGAAAATGTGGAAATGAGTCTCGATGCGCCCTCCGGTGAGATGAATAAGCAGCGCAGAGGCGAGCATCTGACCCACGGCGATGGCATGGCGGGTGAGCGTGCGCCCCGGGCTGAACCAACCGAGCAACGCAGGTGGCAGCATGATCAAGCCACCGAGCACCACGGCCGCCCAGACATGGATGTGGGTAGCGCTAACCGAGCCAATCCAAGTGCGAGGGGAGAGCCAGAGGGCGATGGCGATGCCGGCCACCCATTGTAGAAACAAGAGCAGGGCAAAGGTGCGGCTGGTCCTTGTCGAGATGAGGTCTTGGTGCTCCCGCAAAAGCGCGTCGGACCGCGAACGCAGACTGGTCGACGCTTCGTTGGCTGAAGGGAATATTGGCGAGACTTCACTCATAATGCGCAGCCAAATACCGGCGTTGATTCGGGGGTGGATTTCTCGCGGGGGCCTAACACCAAATCGCACACGGCACTTCGGCCGGGATTGGGTCCGGCGTGTCCGCGTGAGGCCGTGATGCCTCCGTGAAAGATGAGACGACCTTGTGTGTCGTAGAGTCGGGTCTCGCCGGAAGTCTTGGCCGAGAAACGACGTGCCTCCGCGCCATCGATATCGACGACCAAAATCACACCGGGCAGGGCGGCCGCTTGTTTCCACAACGGGCTGTCCTCAGCGCGCTCGGGGATATTGGAGTATTGCACCATCAACACCCGCGCCTGCAAGTGTTTGTCGGTCGTGGCGAGGATACCGCCGAGCTCGTCAACCGTGGCGCGTGAACAAGGGCACTCGGGGTGCAAGGCGAGAACCAGCGTGTGGTCGGCGGGCAACGTTGCCTTCGAAATCCGGGAGTCTTCCGGCCATTGTCCGGCGGGTGATCCAGAAAGGCTCGGGGTGAAACTTTCGCGGTCAAACAGCCAGACGCCGGCACCAACAAGCAAAAGCCACAATAGCACGGCAAAACTGGTCAGCAAAACGGATCGAGAACGCAGGGGCGACATCTAGGAGTAGTAGATTGGCTGACCAGAATGGCTCTGCATCCAATCGGCGCGACTCTCAAATGGAGTTATCGGCTGTTAAGTGGAAAATCCTCGTGTGGAGTGTAAGTAATTGAAAAAGCGCGCCCGACAGAGTTTGCGGGCAGAGAATTTCGGTAGAGTAAATCGAGTAGCGCAGGCTGGGTGCCTGCCGACCGATGAGAAATGCAGGCAGGATGCCTGCACTACGCAGCACAGTCGGCCGCGCGTTCGAGTGCGGGCAACTTGCTTATGGTTTCTCGCTCTCGGGTGGCAGATCTTTCAGCATCTGGTCGAAGTCCGACTCGAACAGTCGGTCCTGCACGATGCGGTATTTTTCAAACTCACTTTCAGCGTGCGCTTGGGCGATCTCGGCAGTGACCTTGCCGGCATCTTGCAGGATTTCCCGGTCGGTTGCGGCGATGAAGCGGTTGAGGCGGGTTTCCCAGTCCTGCATGGTCATGGGAATCTGTCGCAGCGCCATGTCCTCGGCCACATCGAGGTAGGCGGAGACGAGGCGTTGCAGTTGGGCCATTTCGTTTTCGGTAAGGTAGTTTTTTGCCACGCTCACATCGAACTTCTGGATTTTTCCCTTCGGTGCATCCTTCCAGGTGGTGAGGCCCATACGGTCTTTGTTGGCATCGGCGCGGGTTATGATGACCTCGGCGGCCGTCTGTCCATGGATGGCCCAATGGAGCTTGTTCTGCACGGTGGCAAAAAATCGTTTGGTCGCGGCGGCGGTGACATCGTAATCGAGGGAGGTGGCGTAGATGTCGGTGATCTTCTGGTAGAACTTGCGCTCGCTCAGGCGGATTTCGCGGATGCGTTGGAGCTGTTCTTCGAAGTATTTCTTACCGAGGACGGAGCCGTCATTTTTCAGGCGCTCGTCATCCATCGCAAAGCCCTTGATGGTGAAGGACTCGATGATGGTCGTGGCCCACTTGCGGAACTGCACGGCGCGCTCGGAGTTCACTTTGTAGCCAACCGCGATGATGGCGGAGAGGTTGTAGTGTCTAGTATTGTAGGTTTTGCCGTCGGCGGCAGTTATTCGAAAATTTCGAATAACTGAATTTTCCTGCAACTCGTTGTCCGTGAATATTTTTTTAAGGTGGTAGTTTACCGTGTGGGTCTCCACGCCGTAAAGCAGCCCCATCATTTTCTGGGTGATCCAGACATTTTCATCCGCGTAAACGGCTTCGACGCCGCCCTGGCCGCTGGCTGCCACAAAGGTCAGGTATTCCGCCGCCGACGAGCGAACCAGAGAGACTTCGGCTTTCTTTTTGGGGCGACTGCCTGGTGTTGGATTATCGGGATCTTTGCTCATGGGCTCATCTTCCTCTGGGTCGTAAATTGAACTATTCGATACCGCCGAATAGTTGCCCGCCTGTCTGCGTGCAACACACAGGCAGACACCTCCTCGGGAATGGAAGGGGCCGACCGCCAGCCGCCGATATCGATGCCGAGAATCTTCATGGGGAAAGTGAAATAGGGGAGGGCAGTTTCGCCCGCTTGTCACGCCTTCGCCGTGCGGAATCAGTAGCGCAGGCTTTGGGCTGAGGCGACGACTCACTCTGGTTTCCAAAGTAGAGGGAGCTTCCAGCTTCCTTGCCGCAGCTCAGCAGTTGTAGATTGGATACCTGCGAGGAGGTCAGCGCAAAAAGTAACATGTAACGGTCCGACCCCGTTGATCGGCCGACTGGCCGTGCGCCGCGTGCTCTATATGGCCGCCGTCGTGGCGGCTCGCTTCAACCCCATACTACGGGAGTTTTATCAACGGCTGGTCGCCGCTGGTAAGCCCAAGAAACTGGCTCTGACTGCCGTAATGCGGAAGCTGGTAGCACTACTGAATCACCTGATCAAAAACCCTCAATTTAAGCTGGCATGAAAGATCGTTGCTGACCCCTTCTGCATAACCCTCTTCTGCATAACCTTCTGAGTAATCGTTACTTTTGGTGCGCATAACTTATGAGTTAAGCGTTGAACTAGACAACGGACTGCCTCCCTTTCCATGTTTGGAACACAAAGTTCTCCAAACTTAGCCATATGAAAAATCTCACGACTCCCTCTACACGTTCCTCACTCGCTAAGACTTTGGTTCGCGCTTCATCCTTGGCGGCAATGGCTAGTGCGACCGGTGCGCAGGCCGCGATTCAGTATTTCACCACTACGATCACATCGGATAGCAGCACCCCGGGCAATGTCGCTTGGAATATCGATGGCCTTGGTGCGGTAGAGGCTAACTTAAACAATACTGTCAATGGTGGTTCTATCTATATTAAAAATATTACCGTCGGTAGTGCCGCCGGATTCGGTGTTGTTACGAACGGCTTCAATCTCATTCCAGGTCTTGCGTCGAATCAGCCGATTGGATCGGCGGATAATTTTAGTAGTAGCGTAGACTCCGTATTCTACGGCGGAGGATTGTTTTCTGTGTCTAATATTAGCTCTGTAGTCGCCACTTACATCGGCTTCAAATTCAACCCTGAGGGCACAGAGCTCTACGGCTGGGCTAATGTCACCTTTACCCAGGAAGGCAACTGGGGCACGATCACGATCACTGAGTGGGCCTATGATGACACCGGTGCGTCGATCCTGACCGGTGCTACGGGCGCGATCCCCGAGCCCGCCAACTTTGCGGTGGGTCTGGGTGCGCTGGCCTTGGGTGCCGCCGGTCTGCGCCGCCGTCGCCGTGCTCGCGCCGTCGCGGCCTGAGCGGTTCCTGTCGCATTCTCTCTATCGCCTCGCCTCGCTTCCGGCTTCGGAAGCGAGGCGTTTTGTTTCACTGCCTGCCTCTCAGCTTAATTCTCTGCTTTGAAATCCGAGGTTGGGTTGGCCTTTCCTTATTATGCCCGAATCTACTCCAGCCTCACGTCGTAAAATTCTCCTTATCGGCTGGGATTCTGCCGATTGGAATGTGGCTCTGCCACTGGTCGAAGCGGGCAAGATGCCTACGCTCAAGCGACTCATGGACCAAAGCGCCTGGGGCAAGCTCGCCACCCTGCGCCCCGTGCTTTCGCCCATGCTTTGGACCAGCATCGCCACGGGTAAACGCGCGTGGAAACACGGTATCCATGGGTTTTCCGAACCGTGTCCGTCCACCGGTGGAGTTCGCCCGATCAGCAATCTTTCCCGCACGGCCAAGGCGGTCTGGAATATTTTTAATCAAAACGACCTGCGCAGCAATGTCATCGGTTGGTGGCCCTCGCATCCCGCCGAGCCGATCAACGGGGTGATGGTCTCCAATCATTTCCAGACCGCCGTCGCCGATCTCGACAAACCCTGGCCGCTTCGCCCCGGCACCGTGCACCCGCCTCGTCTGGCCGAGAATCTTGCCGACCTGCGCATCCACCCCGCCGAGTTGGAAAACGAGGACCTGCTGCCCTTCATTCCCCGCGCCGCCGAGATCGACTCGACCAATGACAACTTGCTGACCATCTGCGCCAAGACTCTCGCGGAGACCTCCAGTGTGCACGCCGCCGCCACCGCCGCCCTGCAGCTGGAGCCTTGGGACTTTGCCGCGGTTTACTACGATGGCATCGACCACTTCGGCCACGGGTTCATGCGTTACCACCCGCCGCGTTTACCCTGGGTGGAGGAAAAGGATTTTGAGCTCTACAAAGACGTCATCGAGAGCGCCTACCGGTTCCACGACATGATGCTGGATGTGCTCCTGCGTATTGCCGGTGAAGATACCACCGTGCTCCTGATGTCGGATCACGGGTTCGAGTCCGGTCACCTGCGTATCAAGTCCTTGCCCAACGAGCCCGCCGGCCCCGCCGCCGAGCACAGTCCCTTTGGCATTTTTTGCCTGCGGGCTCCCGATGTGCGCGCCGGCGAGCGGATCCACGGCGCCAGCCTCCTCGACATTACGCCGACTTTGCTTCACCTCGCCGGCCTGCCGGTCGCGCGTGACATGGACGGACAGGTGCTGGTCAACTGCTTCCGCTCGCCGCAGACCGTCCACCTGATCGACAGTTGGGAAGACATTCCCGGTGCCACCGGCGAGCATCCAGCCGGCACGGGGCTTGATGCCGCCGATGCCCAGCAATCCCTCCGTCAGCTGGTTGAACTTGGCTACATCGACGAGCCCAATCCCGATCGGGCCAAGGCAGTCGCCGAGACCACCCGCGAGCTCCGCTACAACCTCGCGCAAGCCCACGTCGACGGCGGCCAGCACGCCGAGGCGGCGCGGCTCTACAGTGAGCTTTGGGAAAGCTGGCCCGACGAAAGCCGCTTCGGCACCAAGCTCCTCTTTGCCTATCTCGCGCTCGAAGAGCCTGTTTTGGCCCGCGCCACCTACGACCTGTTGCTCGTCCGCAAAAAAGCCTCCGCTGAAAAAGCCCGCGCGATCCTTGCCGAGAAAAACTCCGAACGCGAAGCCGCCGAAAAGACCGCCCGGGCCGAAGCCGAATCCCGCGGCGAGATTTATACCCCGCCCGAGGTTTCACTAAACGAGCAACAGACCCTCCGCCAACTCGCCGGCCGGGCCAGCACCGACCTGCGTGCCCTGGCGTTTCTGGAAGGCTCCCTGTTGGTGCTTGAAGACCGCCTGCCCGAGGCTCTGGCCGTGCTTCAGCGTATCGCCGACGTGCAATCCGCCCAACAACCCAGCCTGCACAACAAAATCGGTGATATTCATATCAAACTCGGCGATCTCAAGGCAGCCGAGGCCGCCTACCGACTGGTCCTCCAGCATCAGCCCGACAATCCCCAGGCCTACGTCGGACTCGCCCGGGTCGCCCTGCGCACATCCCGTCCCTTCGAGGCCGTCGCACATGCCAAGTCGGCGCTCGATCTCGGTTTTTCCCAACCCTACGCCCACGCGCTTCATGGCATCGCCATGCTCGCGCTCAGCAAACCCGGCTTGGCTGCCAAGAGCCTGCGCACCGCTCTGGCCCTTAACCCGTGGCAGATCAACGCGCACGAAGCCATGGCCAATATCCATGACCGCCGCCCTAAAGGCGCGGCCCGCGCCGCCTACCACCGCGCGCAAATCGAGATCGCCCGCCAGCGTATCGCCGCCTCCAAAGCCGCCGTGAGCAACCCGGCAGAGTCCTCCACTGCGCCTCTACCCGCGTTCCCGCTGGTGAACAACCTCACGGGCCGACTGACGCCGGCCGACGGTGCGCCGCTGGTCGTTGTCTCGGGACTCCCGCGCTCCGGCACATCGCTGATGATGCAGATGCTCTCGGCCGCTGGAGTGCCGGTGGTGAGCGATGCTCAACGCACTGCCGACGAATCCAACCCGCGTGGCTACCTTGAGGACGAACGCGTTAAAAAACTGCCCTTCAATAAAGACCGCGTCTGGTTGACCGAAGCCCGGGGGCAGGCGGTCAAGATCGTGGCTCCGCTGCTGCACTGCGTGCCGGAAGACCTGCCCGTCAAAATCGTTTTCATGCAACGTCCGCCCGGGGAGTTAATCGCCTCGCAGCATGCGCTGCTCGCGCGCGACGGCAAGAAGCCGCCGGCGGGTGGGGACGCTGCGCTGGCCCGTGGCTTTGCCGACCTGCTGGCCCGCGTAAACCAGCTGCTCGTGAAACGGCCCAAGTGGGAACTGTTGCCGGTGTCGTTCGAAGACGCCGTGCACCGTCCCGATGAGACTGCCCGCGCCGTGGCGGACTTTCTGCAACAGCCCCTCGACGTCGCGGTCATGGCCGCGGCCGCCGACCCGACTCTGCACCGCACCCGGGCGGGCTGAGCCGAGGCGTGGCGGCGAACGCCAGTATTTCGTCGTTAACACTGAGCAATGGCTCGAGCTTCGATCCTACCTTGATCCTTGGCGTGCCACCCACCCCACACCCGTTCCTAAACCGGGGGGGCGAACCAAAAGGGTTAGGCCGATTAATGATTACCAAAGCAATGCATGGATAAAATAATCAATTATCGGCCTGACCCCACGGCTGTCTCTTGCCGCCAAAGTAGAGGGAGCTTCCAGCTCCCTTGCCGCAGCTCAGCAGTTGTAGAATTGGATGCCTGCGAGGAGGTCAGAGCAAAAAGTAGCATGTAACGGCCCGACCCCATTGATCGGTCGTGATGACTCGGCAGGCTTGGGGATGAGCGAAGACTCACTCTGGTTTGCATAGTAGCGGGAGCTTCCAGCTCCCCTGTAGCAGCTCGGCAGTTGTAGATTGGATGCCTGAGCGTTTTCGGAGCGAGAAGTAGCATGTAACGGCCTGACCCCGTTGGTCGGGCGGACCCCGTTGGTCGGGCGCGTAACGGGCTGACCCCGTTGATCGGACGGCCGTTGGTCGGACGGTTTGCACAACTGTTAATTTACTGGAAATTGACTACTAGTGGCTATTTTTGAGGGGTTCATGAAGAAGCTTTTAACAAACGATTGGTTAGCCCTTTCTTTCATAAAACTTAAGAAGGCCTCTTTGATGATTTGACTCGGTTCCATTCGCTCTAACACGGAATTAGTTGCACGCACTCTCTCTGCCTCAATGAGCGCATATTCGTCACCCTCTACATTAGTAATTGGTTTCATCCATGTTTTATGAAATTCGGCAACCTCCTGACTTAAGCGTTCTTTCACTGAATATACACGGTCCCAAGTATGCATTTTCTGGGTGGAATTTGGGTTATTCTCAACGAGGTGAATAGTCACCTCCCACTCACCGCGGTCGAGCGTTTCCATAGTCGAAGGGTATCTTAGACAATTTACCTCTACTTTTAGCTCCGGGACTGTGCCATAGGGATAAAAAGCGAGGCCATATTTCAATATATCCTTCTTCTTCTTGTAGTCTTGATTGCAAGTGCCACAGCATGGAATGAGATTTTTTAAATTTGCGGCCGATAGTGGATATAGCGACTTACATAGATAATGGTCGAAATCCTCTCTTCGTTTCCCTAGTCTGTTTTTATAACGATTAATGCCGCAAAATGGGCATATGTATTTGTTTAAACCAATAAATGAACTGTAAAAGGATTGGGTAGGACGAATTTCGTGATCTCCAGCGGCAAAAACCTGCAAATCAAGTTTATCATAAAGCCCATTCGTTAAATTGATGATAGCAAGGCCTAGGGGTGTTTTCCAATCAATCGCGTTAGCATGGTCCTGGTTCTTGCCTTCGCACAGTTCTTTAATCTGGTTCATTAACGAGGCGGCTTTGTATACAGAGGCCCTTCGCTCTCTTTTAACACCTGTGGCATGGAGTTGATCGTGGACGTTCTTGAAAAGAAAAGATAATGTATGTCTTTTTATGGACCCCTTATCTGCGAGATTTCCATGAATCCAAGATGGGAATAGGTTATTCGAAAATTTAAAATCATCTACAGAATTGCTGAAAAAAGATTCGACTAATTCCTGCATTTTACAGCAAGGATGATCGGTTTTTTCTATTAAGCTGAAGAACATAATTAGGCCTTTTCCCTTGCCCTGAGAATTGACTCATACAGTCGTCGTTTTTCATCTGATTCGGCAAAGTCCCCGACGGCTGCTTCCATTTTATTAAGGTCTTGGGACTTGAGTATGCTTTCGAGTTCTTCCCTAGCCCCATTATCAATAAGTGACTTTATTGAAAATAGTTTATTGAGCAGTTGATCAAATGATGCTCCATAGGTTTCGAAATCGACTGGTTTAAATGTGACCGTAGCGCCGGTGCGTTCGAATTTATAGACGTTCTCGGCGCGCGATCCGGATACAATGTATGGAGAGTGAGTAGAAATAACATATTCATGAGTTGCGGCATTGGGCGTGCTATTTAGGATTGAATTGAACTGTGTGCGCCATTGCGGGTTGAAGTGACTTTCGGGTTCGTCGAACAGGAATAAGGTGCCTGGCTCATTGAAAAGGAGCACCGTGCCGAAGACTTGAACAAACTGATGCTCTCCGTCGCTTAAGCCCGAATAGTCGATGATGATATTCGGTTTTGATAATCTCACCTTCATGTCAGCGACATCGAAGATCCGCCTCTTGGGTGGAACCACCGGAGGCCTTTCTAAGGTGCCCTTTGTGATGTCATCTTTGAGGAAGGCTTTACGCTCGTCATCACTCAGCACCAGAGCGTTAAGTAGGGACCATTTATACATTGCCAAAAATAAATTTTCGGCAGTTTTAAACTCTTTAACGAAAAGTTTCTTGGTCTTTTTATCGAGTTTATAGCTAAACTGATACTCTAGCTGCTCTTTTTTGTATTTTTGGCCTGCGCAACGGGAAAACTTCTCTACGAAAGATGCCAATTCGTCGGTAATCCGGGCTATGCTACTCGTTCCCGGTTTTCCGGCGATCTTTCTATTAAAGCGTAGCTCAAACGACGAAACTCCTGCTACACGGGTAAATCGCTTGATGAACTCCAAGTCTGTTGGATCCCGGAAGATGTAGTTGCATAAAAGAATGCCTGCATTGTTTTCGTAATCCATGTATAGCGTTCTAGTGTCGAATACTTCTCGGCTTTCAGCGTTGTTAGCAGGTGCTGCGTCCCTGACTTCCTGCGAATATAAAGTGCGGGTGCGAAGGAATGTATGGCTGACGGTCTCGTTTAGCCCAGAAGAATAGCCGACGATTCGACGGGGTAACGCCCTTAGGCGTTCGTTTCTATCTTTGATCTGAATTTTGCTTCCATTTTCGGCGACCTCATAAAAATCAGCGCCTATTTTTTTCTTTTTTTGCACAAAAATTTGACGAGTTCCGTCTGCGTCCGTGATTGTATATAAAAGCTCGAACTCATGATTGTTCTTACGATATTTACTAGAGGGGGATATTATGTTTTCCCAAGGCAAATTAATTAGCTCAAGAAAACAAAAGACATCGGCTATTGCTTCGATTAAATTTGATTTCCCTGACCCATTTAGGCCAACCAAGCATATAGGCGCGGCTTCTTTAGGGATTTCAATGTTTTCATGGAAGTTGCAGTGCGGATTACGCAGACTGCGATACCCTGAAGACATTTTGAAGCTGCGTAAGATAAAGGACTTCAGTGAACAATGTATAGGATTCATTGGGGCGGTTTGTGTCCGTGCTGGTTTTCTAGGAGAATTGAAAGGTGGCCGCGTTTCCGCACCCTTAAATTGGGGGGGCGGATTAATTGACGCTGTGCCAAACGCTTGATTTAGGACGGCTTGAAAGAGGTTTTCGGCATGGGTTCGGGAGTGCTCGATTTCTGATTGAAGCGCCCGGTAGGTCGACAACAGCGCCTCCACCCGCTCAACGATTTCGATTTGCTCGGCGTGGGGAGGTAGGGGAATGAGCGTCGTTTTTAAGTTCTCCTGCGAAATGTTAACCTGACTCTGCGCCATGCCCTGCTTGTTTGCTTCAATAAGCTTCTGAAATAGTGGCGTATTGGCGAAGAGTTCGAGATAGGCACCGCTTATCACCAGTGGACGAAAACGGACGATTTTATCGGAGATCATCAAACGTGGACGGGTTTCGCGGACCAATGCGCATATTCCAACGCGGTTCGCTGGTCCGGCTCGAGTCATCAATATGTCACCTACTAACACTTCGTGTTCAGGTCGTGGTGAAAGTGAACCTGGAAGCTCCTTGTTTTCGTCCGCAGTGTATTGACCGATTTGAACCGCAGTTGTTTTCAGGACGCCCCATCGGTTATTAGCTGCGGGATGCTTGAGGCATGAGGGGCTCCAACCCGACTCTGTTTTGTCAATTAACTTACCCAAGCGACACCACTCCCAGCCCTTTGGAATCTCGAATGGAATTTCGCCGAGAGTGATTCTGGGCAACGCCTTCTCTTTGCGGAGTTTTTTTGTGGCTACAAGCCGTGCTTTTTCGATTTTAATACGTTGAAGGAGATGGCTGGCAGGCTCCAAGTCCAGATGAGAGGCTCGCCATTCGTTCGTCAGCTTTCCCTCTATGGCCTCCTGCAGGATGGCTTGCTTGAGTTTGTTGAGGACGGATAGCTGGTGGGTGATTTCCTTCTGAGCGATACCTACCGCTAGACGTCCTTTGTTGATTCGCTTGATGAGTTTGTGTTGTTCCGCCAATGGAGGGAGGTTCACCTCGAAGTTTAAGAAAAATTCTTCATCTACCCGCTTGCGATTGGTGTTCCCTCGGCTCGCTTTAATGCAAGCACTTAGGAATATAGGGGATTGAAGGAATACGTTAAAGAACTCTCGTTCGACTTCGTTTTCGTTGATGTCGAAGGAAAGGAAGTCGTTAGTGACAATTGCACCTTCGAGTTCTTCCGGAATGATGCCGAAAGCCCCATTACGAGCGTCGATTCGGCTGAGAATGAATTGCCCCGCAGAGACTCGCCATTGTTGTTTCGTGCCTATAGACGCGCCACTTTGAGTGCCACGTAGCACGACTCCTTTATGTTTAGTCCGAATTGTGACCTGCTTATAGATCACGTTGTCTTCGACTGAGACGCGAGTCTTGTGCCGTGTGAGAATGTCGCCAATGCGCTTCATATTAGGAAACATATTCCTTTTCCACAGCTACAAGTGCCTTTTGGATGCGGTCCATCGATTTGCGGAATTTGATGAGACACTCGGTGACTGACAACTCTGCTCCCTGATCTTTGCGGTATGGATTTTTCACATCCAGATCGAAGCCCTTTTTCAAGTCCTCGACCTTCACTTTCCAAGCAACTTCGTTTTCTTCGCGCTTGTGCCACCACTCGACCAGAGGGACGAATTCATCGAATTGAATGGCTTTGGTTTTGGAGTAGCTCTTTTGACCTTCGGGTAGTCGGTGCTCGTAAAACCAGAGTTCCTTTGTCGGCGTGCCTTTTTGGAAAAAGAGCAGGTTTGTGGAAACGGTAGTGGGGAAGAAGGTGGACTGCGGGAGGCGGATGATTGTGTGGAGGTTACAGTCTGAAAGGAGTTTTGCACGGATGCGTTCTTTGTAGCCGTCGCCGGTGATGCAACCGTCCGGCAGGATGATAGCGCCGCGGCCACCAGGCTTAAGTAGTTGAATTATGAGAATTACAAAGAGATCTGCGGATTCACGGCAGCGGAAGGAAGGTGGGAAGTTCGTCTCGACGCCGTCGGCGATGCTGGCGCCAAAGGGTGGATTCGCTAGGATGCAGTCTACCTGCTGGCGGGGGCCGATGGCGCTGTATTTGGTCTTGAGGCTATCGAGGTAATGCCAGTCTGGCACGTCGAGACCATGCAGGATGAGATTGGTGAGGCCAAGAACGTAGGATACGGGCTTCAGCTCCCATCCGGTGATGGATTTTTGTAGAATGTTCTCTTCTTTGACGGTTTGGACTTCGTTTTCGCGGATGAAGTCAATGGCGGCACTCAGGAAGCCGCCCGTGCCGGCTGCTGGGTCGAGGATTTTTTCACCGAGCCGAGGCTCGGTCATTTGCGTCATGAGCTGAGTGATAGCGCGGGGCGTATAGTATTCGCCTTTGTTCCCTGCGTCGCGTAATTCGACGAGGATAGACTCATAGACGGTCCCGAAGACGTGGCGGTCGTCGCTATTGTTGAAATCGAAACCGTTGAGTTGGTTGATGACCTTGCGTAGCTCAAACCCAGATTTCATGTAGTTGTTGGAACCATTGAAGACTTCCCTAACGAGGGCGGCCCGTTGCTTTGCTTTAGGTGATTGTAGGGTCTTGAGCTTGGCGAAGAGTCCGTCACTGGGATGATCAATGAATAGTATCAAATCGTCGCCGGTGACCCCTTCAGGATCTGCAGCCCAGTTCCGCCACTGAAATTTTTTGGGAATGATAGACTTGTAACGGTTGCGTATGACTTCGAGCTCTCGGTCTTTTTCGTCTAGGATCTTAAGAAAGAGAAGCCAGCCGAGCTGCTCCAGTCGCTGGGCGTCGCCTGAGACACCACGGTCTTGGCGCATAATGTTGCGGACGTTTTTGATTATGGAGGAAATGTTCGACATGAGTTTCTAGGAGGAATCAGTCTTTAGACTTTGATAGTGAGCGTGTAGATCATCGCGTCTTATTCAGTGGTTCATGCGCTTCTTCGCGACATGAGTATAAATCCCCCGACCGCATCGATACGACTTCAGTTCGGATGACTTTTCCTCGAATCGTTGTGTCGAGATTCCTTTTCGCTGCAAAGAGCTTGGGCTTGTTGAACTTGGTGCTGATGTTTCTTTCGCTTAGATATTTTTTGTTCATATGCTGAGGCGAATTTAGTTGCGGGGGGAAGATGGGGTTGGAGCCCTTGTGGGCTGAGGAGCTGGAACGGGCCATTTGAGAAAGACTTGTGAGGTGCGGTTAGAGGCTGCGCAACCTCTTGTTATCTTACTTCGTGAGCTTCGTGGTTCAAAAATCCGCCCACAAAAAAACCGCCGGTTTCGGCGGTTTTTTCTCTGGTGCCCAGAGTGGGGGTCGAACCCACACCGCAGGGAATCACCAAAGACAGGATTTTGTGAGGTTTCCCCCTCTAGTCCTTGAATCAGAGGCGTTTTACGCGCCTTTGAGTTTTTCATGTTCAAGTGTCAGGAAGTGACAGGAAATGCCATTCAGCAAGGTTATTTGGCAACGGTGTGGCAACGGTAAGGCCTTAAACAACCGATTGACCGCCACCGCGTCCAGACGCGCCAACCGTCTTAGACTATCTGTGCCGGATTCGCTCAAAGTGTGGGCATGAAATGCAACCCTGACAACCGATAGCAGAGAAGGCGGAAGGCCCTCAGATTTGAGGTATGTCTAACCCAAATTCAAAGCTCGGTGTTTGCCGGCGAACACCGAAACGAGCTCTAGCGAGTCGGTCGCGGTTGCCTTTTCTGCACATTTTTAGGCGCGCATTAAAATTCACCCACCGAGTGCGTAGACTCTGTTTCAGCGAACGTTTCCGACTCCGCCAAAATTTAGGACACCCGATTTTATCCCCACACTCCCCAGCGCCCCCCACCGCCCTTAGTCACGAGGCCAGTAATTTCCATACTAAGCGGCAAATGCAACCGCCTCAGCTTGGATCATCTCAACCACAATCCAGCCCATGAAGACAAAAAAAGCGAAAAAACGCCAGCATCCTCGGCCAGCTGCGCCAGCCCGTTTAGACGCGGAGGCGAGTAAACGGCTATATCAGGGCCTTACAAATGTCGGGCAGGTGAAAGAGCTTGCGGACGGTGTTTGTCGCACAATCCAAAATATAATGAAAGCCACCAACTCCAAACCTAACCCAATTATCACTCTCCTTGCCGCCGGGACAGTCTGCATAGTTGCTCACTCCCTTCACGGCTTGCACTGGACCGCAGCGGCACCCTTGGCCTGTGCGTTTTGTTGGTGGTGTGTTCGACGCTAGCCGGCTAAACCACTTCGATGAAAGACCGGCCTAAATTTTTCATACGCTTAGCTCATGCTGACCAAGCTTTTCAAGAGGCAGATGCGGCAGCCGAGCATATTCTCACGACACACGTTCAAGCGGGGAGCCTCCTTTACCATGCCCTTGTCGCTGGCTTGGCCGTGAGCTATATGAGGCCGTTCACCTCAGCGACTGGCTTAGGACCTCTAGCTTCCGGCTTCACAGATTTTGCAGACACTGACGCTCCCGACCATTTTACCGCGTTTCATGCCGATATTGCTTTATGCCGGCACAAACTGGCGGCGCATTTTGACTTAAATTACGGGGAACAAGAATACAGAGAAAAACGCTATGAGCTGCGACCCGGTGAAGTTGAGCTAGAATTAAGGGCAAGGGACTTTGGTGTGAGCACGAATCATACGACACTACCGCTGGAGCGAATCGGTCAGGCTCGGCAGTTAATTGCTCTGCAAAGGAGCCGAGTTCTGCGCGCACTTTCAGACTTTGCGGTCTCAGTGGCGAAAGAGAATAGCGGCAGGTTAGGGAGCTACGTATTTACCCCTTCTGAGTGACCTCGTGTGTCTTCACGGTCTGCGTTTATTTGGTGTTTTCTCGTCAAGCTCGGTTGCGGTGCGCCCAGAGCTATGGACGCGCCGTTCGCATTGCTAATATGCCGATTTTCACGCTCAAATCACCGGCCAAAAGCACATTGCAAATGGTGACAAAACGCCCCCTTGCGGATGAGGAAACACGGCTAGGATTGGGCTGTATGGCAATTCGCATTCACCGCCTCCCCGACGTGCTCCCTGCACTCGGCACCCCTCAGTGGGAGCGGCTGTTGCACGAGCTGCGCGATGCGTTCGCCTCTGAAATGAGAGACCTAGCCCCAGGCCCCCGCATGTCGCGCATTGCGATGATCCACCCTCAGCTCGAAAACCTGGTCGAGGTGGTCCGGGAAATTCACAACGGGGACGTGCCCCTCGACTATGACGAACACGGTCGCTCTTACCCGATGCCTCGCGTTTGGCGCTGGGAGCATCACTGGCATATTATTTGGGTGATTGAGCTGCCTGCGCACCTCAACACTCGCGACCTGTTCAGGCACTACGGACGGGCAGCGTGATGGCTTAGTGAGCGGTGCCGGCTACGTGCTTTGTTGTGAACACGAAAACGCCCGCCTCGGCTTTAACCGGTGACGGGCGCTTTCGTTTTTTCTTTTTAATTCTTAAGCGGCTTGGTGCGAGTCGAGTTCGTGCCATATTTGACTGAACTCTCGGCAGCCTCTCTCAATCGATGCACGAGTTGCCTGAACGTCTGCTGGGGCGGGTGTAAGCCTCTGCTGAAAGCATTCCAGCACGTAACACAGCGAGGGGTCAGGAGTTCGTTTACCTTTCCAGTTCGTGATTAATAGTTCGTATTCCATCGCGGAGACCAATTCGGCAGCTCGTTTGCTCAGCTGGTATTCAGCAGTTTTCGCCACGTAGAACCGAAATGCTCCTTCAATAGGAACACCGTTCCGGTTACCTTCGATGAGTAGATCTGGACGAATGTTAATTGCGACATCTCCGAACTGGATGCGTGTTTTCATTCCTTTCGGCAGTAACACGAAGTTCAGGGTTCCGTAATCCAGCAGGTGGATTCCAGTTTCCAGTGCCTTGAAGGCCTCCGCCGTTAAAGTAGCACGGGTCTGAAACCACTCTTTAGACCTCTGCCGATCCCTAGGTAGCGCTGCCTCCGCTATCAGTGAGGCAATAACCGCGTCAATTTCAGCCCGGCTCGTTCCTTTATTAAGCAGGTAGTTTCTGGCGGCTTTGTTGAAGCTACCGTAGTGGCTGGGCCCTCCCTTTTTTTCTTTAACTGCCCGCACGATACTTCGCTTTTTTGCGGGGCTTTTGGTCGCGATGAACGCGGCCAAAACGTTTGTAGATACCTTAATTGTAGTCATATTTTATTGTTCTCCGATCCGGTCAGTTTTTTGTTAAAAAGGGGTGGTCGTTTGATTTCCCCGTTGGTTTGTGTTAAGTTCGGCATGCCGAGGCTTGCACACGCAGTAATCTAGCAAGACTTATGCTCGTTGCGTTTATGCTTTTCCTAATGCTTTACTGTAAGCGACATAGCAATTTATTCGCTTTAAATGCCTTCTTTTCGCGAGGACTTAGTGTCGCATATCCGTGCAAAAGTCACAGACTATGAGACATTCTGGGTGTCAATATGTCTCAGTGTTATGGCACAATGAAAATAAATTCTAGCATCCGCCTAGATGTTAATTCAATTCAAAATAAAGTGAAAAATCTTAAATCACTGATAAATAGTTATTTGTTATATGTATTAAACTTAATTTGTTGTGATTTCATTAGGGCCTTAACCTGCGATGAGCCGCAGTGCCGGGAGTAGCGTTCAACTGCCGGGTGGTTAGTCCGGAGGTGTAGCGGGTGCGTTTAAGCTCCCGAAATTGTAAGGTTCACCAGCTACCTCCGACGGTCCGCTTTGCTTCCCAGCGGGCCAGTGCGACAGGATCAAAGCGAATCACGCGGGCGTTTAGCTGGATGTGAGGCACTCCCTGCCTCCGGACGAAGTCCCAGAACGAAGCGCGGTTTTTATATCCGTAGCGCTTCATTATCGTTTTGCTGTCGAGTAGGTCAGGGGAATTCATGCGGTGACGTGTTGGACGTTGTGAACGTGGAGAGATTGACGGACGGCGAAGGTGTGGAGCTCGCAGGCACGGCGGGCCGCATTGGTGAGCGATTGAGGCCAAAGGGTGTAAGCGTATAGCCCTGACGCCTCCGCTCGCTCCTGACGGGCGCGGAGGGCCTGCCAGAGGTGAGTAGACCGGAGGCGAAGGGCTCGCACCTTCACCCAGGCGTGAACCGCCGTCTCGATTGCTGAAACAAGGGGTTGGCGGTCCTTGCTCCAGTTGGCCGTGAGCATCGCGTAACGCTCCGCAACTATGACGGCAAAGGCCTTTGCGGTGATTTGTGCGAGGTCCGGCGTGGGCGGTGAGGCCTTGGCGGCGGTCGAGGCAATGGGTCCGCACGGGGCGGAGGTTAGTTTGGCACGGCAGGCGTTCGTGACGGCTTTCCATAGCGAAGCCGGCGGACGAAATACGGTGAGGGTTTGGCCGTGAGGTCGGAATGGGGTAACCACTCGGCAACGGTAATACAGCGCTCTCCTTGCCGCTCTCCAATTCGTAAAGCGAGGTGAGCCGTCCGCCCGGATAGGTCCGGAGCTCACCCAGTGCGAAATCGCGGTGCGAGCCGCATCGAAAAGTTGCGCAGTGGGTTCTGTGCAAAGGTCGGACGTTATCCGCTTAATGAACCATTGGACGGCGTTCACCCAGTCCACCGGAGCGGAGTAAGTGCGACCTTGGAATTCACGGGCGGAGAGGTGCGAGGTAATGGCGCGGGCCGATATACGGAGGCGGGCGGTTTCGGTATGCGGACGGCGTTTGCGAGGTGGTTGGTTGGGGCCTGCACCGGGCACTGCGAGACGTGTCTGTGCTTCCTTTCGGCTGAGGTGTCGAATTAGCGCTGCCATGTCAGGACAAGTGCTAACAACTACCTCTAGATTCAATCACAACTTGCTTACTAGTAGTTTGTTAATGTTTGTTACACCTCAAGTGTTGAAAGGCTAACGTCTTGTCTGAATCAGGCCGGAAAATTATTTTCTAGGGTCGAATGCATCTGGGCGGTGCACGCAAAAAGTCACCGGAGCGATGCGCCAAATCCATAGACCGTGAAATCCCTTTCGGGCCATGGCATTGGGCGGCACTGCCCCGGTGACTAAATAGAAAAAATGCTCTCCAGTCTTAGCGCTGTGCGCCTCTCTGGAACTCCACTCCAAAACGTCGGAGGGCGGCAGTCGCAGCAAAGGCGGTCGGCGCAACGGTTCGGGCTTTCATGCGGGAGAGGATCAATGAGCGGAGCCGTTCGCCTGCACGGCTCGCGTTCGCGATATTTGCAGAGCTCCCGGCTTTCAGAGCGGGGAGTAATCCCTTCACTCCTGCGCTCCGGCCGCGAAGGTAGGAGGCACCTCCGTAAGCGGCTCCAGCTACGGCGGCGGCCCCAGCTGCACGGCGGAGCAGGCCCGGACGCTCGGGCTCTTCATATCCGGTAAAGGAAAACTGGGTTGTAGAGGCTCCGCCCTCGGAAAGGGATTTCTTGTAAGTGCTCAGCGCATGCTGAACGGCGGCAAGCACGGTGTCAGGGTCTCCGTCGCTTTCCTCAATGACGTTCTCGACTAAGACGGCCAACATTGCGCGGCGGATACCGTCTAGCATTTCGCAGCCGTAGCGTTGCAGTCCGTCAGGATCGTTTCGGTTTACCGGACCCTCTGAAACGAGGTCGCCTGACTCAATCAAGGCTTGCACGTGTTCGGTGTCAGGCACGCCAAGCCGCTTGACCAGCGAAGCGGGGGAATGGGACTCACTGCGACCTCCGGTTTTAGCCGGTGGCGAGTGTCTTTCGAGGAGGTCGTGAAGTTGTTCGGCGACAGTGTCGGCGTTGTTTTTGGAGTTCGGGTTCATAGGGAAACAGATTTGAGTTTGGCGGCGAAGGAGAGACCGGCGGCGGTGGCTTTACGGAAAGCGGGGGAGGCGGAAAAGAGGTGAGAGGATTTGCGCAGGCGATAGGCGGCAGCGGTGCCAATCCCAGCGGCTCCGACGGCGGCACCGATGACGGCGGCACGCGTTTGTGGTGAGGTGCGGGAGCGTCCGGAGATTGAACGTGCGGTGTGCTCGCAGTTGCCGGTTGCGCAGTTGTAGTCCCCGGAATTGCCAACGGCACGGGATGCGCGTTTGCCAGCGGCGGCGCGTTCGGCAGTGGTGAGACTGTCGCGAGACACGCGCAAAGATTGTCCGCCTGCGAAGGTGTCGAGTGCTTCACGCTTGACGGTGAACCGACCACGGAGGGGGCTTTCACCGCTGGGGCGGACTGTGTGAGCAACCTTGCCACCAGCCAAACCCACGCCGACGTGTTGAGCGCCGGGAATCGGACCGTCCCAGGACCGGGAGACAAGTCGCCCCTCTGCATTCTCACCGGGGCGAAGTTTGCGCGTGCTGACGGCACGGAGTAGGGCGAGACCGCCGACCGCTCCGACGCCTGCACCAGCGGCACCGGCACCGACGACGCGAAGCTTGTCCCCTTTGCGGAACTCAATCCTGCGACCATGGCGAGCGTCGAAAAGCCCGTCGGGGTTAGCCGCAGGGAGGGAAACGAAGTCAACGGAGAGCAGTTCCCCGCACCGGGCTTTCCCGGCTTCCGCATTGGCGGGAGACGTGAAGGAGGCAGAGAGCCCGACGCCGGCCGGCATGCGTTGGGCAATCTCCAGAATTTGCGCGGTCTGCTGGTGGCTTTTGAGTAGGTGCCAGTCGGCTTTGAGCTTCAGGCCTTGAATGCGAAAATTGTCGAGATAGCCGCAAACGGCAGAGGCTCCGCTTTGGTGGTCAACCTTCACCGGCACTTGCCCACGCGAAACGGCACAGGCGTGCATTTGGCTTAGGGTGGTGGAGTCGACGGTGAGGGCGTGACCCTTCGCAATCAATCCGGAGGTGATGACTGACACGCCACGAATGACGGCGTTAATGGTATCCACAGACTCATTACTGAGGCCAGCGGAGCGAACGGTGAGAGGGCGGGCTTTCATGGTTAGCGGTTGCGCAGGGCTGCAAGTAGGCTGCGCTTGAAAAGGGTGCGCTCGGGATAGGAGTCCGGCTCTACGTCGCCCCATGCTTTGCGCAGTTTTTTAGGGCTTACGATTCCTCGGGCGGAGTAAGTTCCCGTTTCGGGGTCTCGCATCGGCTGGGCCTCCAAATTGACGGGAGTCAACTTGCGGTTGAGCTGACGGAGTTGGCGGAGAGTGAGAGAGCGTAGAGGCATTTTGAAAAAGTTTAGGCGGACGCGGGGAGAGCGGACGTGAGAACGGAGAGCAAATCCTCAAAGGTGCGGGGCTGGTGATTGATGCCGTTCGCCTTGGCGTAGTTCATCGCCACGAGGGAAGTTTGGGCGTCGCCTCCCAGCCTCTCCAAAACAACGCGGGCGCTCACCACGCCGGGTGCGGCCTCGGCAAGCATTGGGTGAATGGCACCGGCGGCGGTGGCGTCGGAACGGCGCTGGGCCAATACCTTCAGGGCCTCGGCTTTGAGTCCGTCGAGGTCTTGAATTCGACGGGCAAGACCACCGGCAAAGAGTTGATAGGCCTCGGTAGTGTCGAGGGCTTTGCGGCGGAGCACGTCAGAACCGCCTGCACGTTCCAGCGTGCCACAAACCACTGAAAGTTCACGGACGCGGGCCTCTGCCTCGGCAAGGGTCTTGGCGTCGGCGCTATTGAGCGAGGAAAGGAAACGAACGCTTGCGGCCTGCTGGGCTTCGCGGGCGGTGGTGAGGTTGGCGGGCCAGCGTTCGGCGTCGGCTTTAACGCGGTCAGCAGCAAGACGGAGCTTGGCAAGTTGGCGGGATTCTTCGCAGTCGTAAGCGGTGGGATTCATACCCCACTGGGAACGTCAACTCTGCCCTGAATTAGCCGGTTAGACTCCCCAGAAATCGTGCTGCGCAGCTCCGCACATGCGATGCCGCAAGGTCTGGAAAACAAGCTGATTGGCTGCGAGGTTTACCAAAGCACCGGCCACAGTTTGGACTCGGGCAATGGGAAGGTGTCCCCGTGCGCTGGTGTTCTCGGGGATTTCCTCCGCAAGGAAAAGGTCGGCAGCGGTCGCTATTCCGTCGGCGTTGGTGTCAGTCGCGAGAATCAGCCACCCGTCGTAGTCACTGCCGACGCCAAGCGTTGGCGCAGGACTCGCGTCGATGGTGTCACCACCGCCAAGTGTGGGGACTATGGAGTTAAGCAGACCCAGACGGACGGAGATGGCGACCGCCCCGCCTGCGCTTGCGTTGCTCACCCGGTAAGGGTGTGAAGCCGTCGAGTCACCTCGTGGTGTTGCGGTAAGGATGGTTGCGGTGCCGACGTTGGTTTTCCTTACTCCCGGTCCTGCTACTACGTTATCGCCTCGGCAAAGAGCGCGGAGCACGTCCTGAATTCCGTTAATGCGCTGGGACGTGAGCGCCTCGCGAACGGGTTGACCGGGACGGAGATTGTTCCCCATGGCGCATAGTGCCTGTGTAAGGTTGCTCATGCGTAGATGGTGCTGTTCCAGCCGTTGCGACCGGAGAGCTTCCACTCTTTGCGGACGGAGTAGGTGAGGCCTTTCTGTTCCCACGAGAGGCCTGTATAAAGCCAGTTGCGTCCGCTTGGCGTGGGGGCTGAGCCCTCCGGGAAGTCTAGCCGACCGATGAGGTTGAACTCAGTGGTTCCGGGCTTGGCCTTGGTGACGTAGGACTTTCTCCAGATAGCACCGGGGGTGAGGTAATCGCGGACGCCGACCCAGTCGGCGCTGTCTTCGTCATCGGTCGGTTTGAAGCCGATGAATAGACCGTCGTCGTCAAACTGCGCACCGTGAAGCGGAGCGGTTGGCGTGCCTGCGAAGTCGGCGAAATCCTTGTGGGTTTCAATGGGGTCTTGTCCTGCGCTTACGTCCATTTCGTAGAGCGGGCTAGGAGTCCCATCTACTCCGAAATAGCTGCCTTCGATGAGCCAGTGAGCCCCCGCGTGTTTGATCGTGCGGCGGTCCATGTTGAGGAAGGACCAACGCGGGTGTGCGCTAAAGATGCTGACCTGACTTTCGGGAGACTCTCCGAAATACCACCACTGAGCGTTTGCAGTGGAGAGGCCGTAGCGGTCAGTGGCTAGTGAGCCTACGTCCTGAAGTGAGAGCGTTGCGCCGAAATGTTGGAAGGTGGACACGATACCCACCGGGCAAACGTCAACTGTCCTCTTGTGCTTACGCTTAGCTAATCGCTTAATTTGCCGACCATGAGTCTCCTATGGGTCGTTAATACACTCGTCGTGCCCGTCATCATAAGTTTTGGGACGGGCATTTATGCAGGGTTCCTTGTCGGTCGCATTCTCTCGTTCCAGCAGGATAAGGTTCGAGCCAGTCAAAGAATTGATTCGATCCCCGATAGAATGGAGCGCGTCGCTCTGGCAGAGGATGAGACAACGGCGCAGCAGGTGTTCCAATTCTTCTTCCAGGACATTGCCCGCGCGTTAATGCATAGCGGGCAAAAGCGAGCAGCACGCGACCTGACTTTGATAAGCTTGGCTCTTCAGGAAAAAGTTTTGGCGTTCTGGCACCACAAGCAGCGTCAATTGGAACACGGGGTAGCTACGGCGAAAATAGCGGCAGATTTTAGACGATTCACAATCGAAGCAGTGGACGCGGTTTCTACTGATGTAGGCATTATTAACCCACAATGGGACGTTCTTATTTTAGGCTCATGGAACCCTCCCTCAGGCGAGAGTTCGGGGGCGGAGATTTAGCAGTTGTAGGTATTGAGAACCCCTTTTGAAAAGTTGTCACAGAGACAAGGTGGGGTGGGGAACATGCATGGGAGGGGCTCTGATTAAGAGATTCCTTACTCCATGGCCGGGGTCGAATCTGCGGGAGGGGCGTTCACTGATGTGCAGTATAAGCTATTACGCCGGTCTTTGCTTTTTCTTCCTCTTAAAGAATCGAGCGAACGGTTCAGTAAGGATAAATCCAACAGATTTCTCTTCTAATACGGGGCGGCAAACCAGTTCAATCGACGATATTACTGCATCCATCCTTTTTTGGATGGGATCGTTTTCATCGTAACCAGCCCAGAAAACAGTCTCATGTTTTTCCATGTCGGCAAGGTGCTTTTGGAATTGTTTCTCCGTCATACTGACCCTGCCTTGTCGCGGCCAGTAATGGCCCCCGAGCATTTTGGCAGCCCTAAAGATATCCTTCACTACACCGTGAAGGTCATTAAATGGTTTGGCCGAATCGAGTCCGAGTCTGGCCATGACATTGTAGCGTAATACATGAATGCGATTAAATAATTCCTGTTCTTTTTCATATCTCACAAAAACGACGGAAGCCCGGTCCAAAAGGTTTGATTCCTCTTCGCTTTCGTTAGGGGTTCTGGCTCTAGCAGATCCTTCGTTAGCAAAACTCAGTGGGCTCCTAATTCTAGCAATCGCATCATTAGCTTCATAAAATCGCGTCAAAACATCCTCAGCCAATTCGATTTTACGTTTACCGATGAATTCACGCCTCCACGCATCGATACCGAGGATGATCGATATGCAGGCGAGAATGATGCTGACGCTTTGAAGTATATCTACGGTTTCGGTCATTTTAATTTTTTCGGTGTTTCAGGTGAGTAGGCTCAACTCATTCTCTCTATTCACCATACCATGCGAGTATACCGAAAAAGGCTACTGCTCCCAGGACGATAGCAACTGAGATAATCCGGATGACCCTGAACGGTAGCTCTCCTTTCTTTACGCGTTTCCATTCCCCTTTCAGGACAGTCCCCGCTTGGTCAGATAATGCATCTACAGCTGTTAGCACGTCCGAAAGATTCTCGTTTTTTGCCGATACCGCCCCGTTTTGTTTGGAAACCACCACTTCCAGTAAACGAATTAATTCTGTATGTGCTTTCTCATTCGGATTCAGCCGCAATTTAATCCGATAGACGGATTCGACGGTGGCCAATCTTAGCTCACTTTTCTTCTCTTGGCTGAAAGGAATTTCTCTCGGGGTTTTGCTGTGTTCGGCTTCCAACATTCGAGCAAACGCACGTGACGAGGACAGAAAAGTAGCCAATTCACTGCGAAGCCCATCAATCCAAACCTGTCTGAATTCGGATACCTTTTGCTCTTTGCTTAGAGTAATCGCTATGAGCGAGACGGCTCCGGCGATCAATGCGGACAACACCGTGATAATTTCTGGGTTTTGCATTATTTTTCGTAGTCGAGTCCGAAACTTGAGGCTGCACTAGCCGCGGACGCGGAGCAAGTCATCCGGTGTATGGCACTACCTCTGAATCAGTAGCAGGGCAGCAGGAGGGCGGGTTAACCGCTGGGTGGTGTTGGTTGGGTTGGTTTTCATGTTTGTGGCTGGAATGACCAGTCGGGGTCTCTGTCTGTGTTTTTGTTTGCTCTGTTAATTAAAGTAGAAACCAACCCCACAACCCCACCAAAGGCCGGTTTTACCTCTGAAGGGGTTGGTGGGGTTGGGTTGATTTTTACCAAATCGGCAACCCCACAACCCCACCATGCGGAGGCGCGTTTGGTGGTGTTGGTGGGGTTGGTTTGGGTCTTTTGCTCCCGTTCGTTGTTTTCTGGTCGCGCCTGACGGGGGCGTTGGTGGGGTTGGGTGGGGTTGATTGGTGGGGTTGATTTAGCCAACCCCACCACTTTCCGGGGCCTTTCGGAGCGTCCAAACCAACGTCCCAGCGTGTCCGGGAGCCTTGCTGATGCGATCACGCCAGACTGGGAGCTTCGCTAAGCGTCCCAGCAGTTGCCCGAACGCGACCGCAGAGCGGCAAGCACGCACCCATGCCACGCTCCCGTGGTTGGTGGTCTCGATCCATTTGTATATGTTTGAGGCTGTGCCGGTCATTTCCATCTCCAGACAACCGTGAAGCCAGTCGTCTATCATGCCGGCGGCGTCTGCGTCGGGATGCACTCCGACCAATGCCTCTTTGATTTCCGGGTGGTGCCACTCTCTCACACCAAACCGACCGCCTCGCAGGTGTTCGGGAATCACGTAGCCCTCCACCGCATCCAAAAAGGCAGGCATGGCGGCACGGAGTGAGTCGAGAAAGGCCCGTGAACCCTCTTCCGACTCCGTGGGGAAGGGCTGCGCCGGTAGGTAGCATTTCAAATACACCACCTTGTCGCCTGTCGATTCGTCGAGAGGCGGAATAATTGTAGAGGAGTCGGCGTCAGGGTTGGCGCTCACCGTCAGGCGCCAAATTGGGCGCAGGGTGAGGGCACCGCGATTCTTGTGGTGGCAGAGCTGGTCCGGGTTGGCGACGATTCGCTTCACGCTGTCCCGGAGTATCCGGCGGGCCGCGTAGGAGTCCTCGACGTTGGCGTCGGACATAGCGAGGTGTTCCGCTCCCCATAACTCCCCGTTAAAGTCGCTCCGCCCGAACATCCAGAGCGAAGGGTCGGCGCTCCGGCCTGCGCTCAATTCCGTGAGCAGGGTTTGGGCAAAGCTCTTACCGCATCCAGCCGGACCGATCAGGAACAAGGCTTGACCGGGCAAGTGTTGTCCGGGTTTCGCCAAGGCGCGTCGCCACCTCTGCAACCAACCGACGAAAACGGCGAATTGCGTCTCCGCATGAGGGTCTATCCCTTCGCCAAACAGGTTCCGGAAAAAGCTCTCCAGGGTTTCCGGATCACCCGGAGCTGGTGCGATGATGTGCGGGGAGTCAGTCGCAAGGACGGCGTTCCCGTTTTCCTGATACAATCCGGCGGACCGTCCGCAGAACGGGGCCGCATAGGTTACGCGGTTGCCTCGCTGGATTTCGTGAATGGCCGCGTCTACTTGCGACACTTCAGAAGTCGCGCCTTTGGCAATGCGTGCGCTGAGGCCCTGCATTTTTAGATGCAGTTTGACGTCTTCGCGTCCAAGACGCCCGAACCGGCCATCTCGCTCCAGTCTCCAGTAAGAGGAGCCGTCGAAACATATCGGTGAAGCGCCGGCCTCGGCACTCACCACGTCGGGAAGTGTTGCACGGAATGCGAGCGACGGTTTCCAGCCGCTTTCACGGGCAAGATAGATCAGAGAGCCGATGCCGACCTCTGCCAGACGATGCGCGTGTTTCTCTGCGTATTCTCCGGGGACTTCCTCGGGACTCCATGCGGCGAGCACTTCGCGCCCGGTAGCGTCGTCTAAGACGCTCCAAACTGCCGACGCGGTGCGCAGCCAACGGTCGTAAGCGGGGCGAGGGGGAAGACTGCGCAGGAGTTCGGCAACGTCGGCAGGGGACCAGTTTTGCTCCTCGTCTTCAAAACCCTCAGCATTGCCGATGCCGTCAGCCGTTGGAGCGCTGAACACCTCCAAAGGGTAGTCCAGTGTCACCACGGCGGCGAAGTCGGAAGCAATGAGGGCGTCAGGGTCGTGAGAGACGAAACAGAGCCGGGAAACGTCTTTGCACGCCTCGTCTATGGCTTCACCGGTGAGCGCCTGAACGTGAATTCGGGCAGCATGGAACGATTGTAGGTGAGGGCGGGCCGGGTCGCAGCGTAGGACCACCTTCAAGCCGTCACCGCTTGGAGAAACAAACACGGCAACCGTGCGAGCGTCGGCGACAAGCGCAGCTCTTACCTCCGGGAGACGTTCGCCAAGGCCGTCAAGGTCGGCGCAGAGCAGGCCTGAACCGTTGGCGAGGCCAGAGGCACGGCGGCGCGTGAATGAACCAGAAAAAGTCACTCCGGGCAGGAGCTTTTTAAGAGGGCGAGCCGCGTCTTTTCCTCCAGTCGCATAGGCGGCCCGGACGGCGGCGACAGGCTGCGCCCATGCACCGGAACGGATGCCGTTCAGAACGTCGGCAAGCGTGGTTTGCGTGCCGTGAGTCGCCACAGCCTCCGCATAAAAAGAGAGGGGAGAGGAGGGGGCGTTATTCATGTGCGGAAGCAGTTTGAAGGTGGGGGCGGGCATTTTTTGGCACGCGGGGAGGCAGGCCAAGGTTTCGGCGGACCCGTATAAGGGTTTTGGATACGGCGGCGCGGGTTAGTCCCATGCCGGCGGCGGTGCGGGCGTCGGAGGTGTCAGCGTGCCCGGTGAGGTCGGCTAGAACGTGCGCACCCATGGCAGGGCCAAGGGCGGCGCATAGTCCCATCTCGAAACCACGGACGGCTAATTCCTCGGCATCGGCGTGAACTTCGGCGGCGACTGCTTCGGCCGTCAGTTCTCCCGCACGGGATAGAATGTGAGCGACGGTGGCTTCGATTTTTTCACGGAGCTCTGACCGCGTTTGCTGTGTGGCGGGGTTCACTTTTTCACCTCCGCCCACTGGGTGCGCTGAACGGCGTTCCAGAGAATTTGCCGGTCCTGTTCCCTGCCTCCTGAGAGGCGGCGGACCATTTCCCCGATTTCACCGGGGAGGGCGGTCCGGTGTTGGCCTGTTTGCACGTCTATGATTCTGCCCCACGGACGACGCGAGGAACGGTTAAGCGCTGGCAAATATCGGGCTTTAAGAACTGAATCTATGATGTGCCCTATGGGGTGCGCTCCCCAAGGTCGGGACACGTCGACTATGCTCTTCGCTAAGCGAAGTCGGTCGGGCGTGCTCATTCGATCCCCTCCCAGTTGATCGAATCATAAGTGGCTCCGATGTCCTTCAAACTAATGAAGCCCCGGCGGAGTCGGTGGAGTGTTTCCCGGTCGAGGTGTATACGGGGCGGCTGGCTCCGCAGTCGTGTATGCTTAACGCGACCGGACCGGCTGACCTTCTTTGCGGTCACTAAGGGGCGGTTCATTTAGCACCTCCAGCACTGACGGTCCGGGCCTTCACGAGGAAATTCCGTTCCAATGCTTGGCGGACAAGCGAGGGATCGAAGCGGACTAAACGGCCGAGTCGGTAGACCGGGATATTCTTTTTTTCTACTTCGCGCTCTAGCCAGCGGAGGCTGGGCCGCGAGTCTGGTTCAAATAAGGCAACGAGCAGACCGGGGCCGTCAACGAGTCGCTCAGGATTCGGGATACTGGAGTTTTGGTTCATCTCCAGCGGGGCCGTGTCAACTCCGGTCGGCTCCCCACACCTTCCGCAAGGTGTGGGCCAATCGTGACGCGCCCGGTCTTTTCGATGAGACCGCCATCGTCTCGTCGTCGAGATGTCCGTTGTTCCGCCGGCCAGACCGGGTTAGGCTTTAGGCACGATGCCCCAGAACGCCCCGGCCTCGGCTTCCGTCATGCTGTTGAGGTAGTGCTTCCGAATGATTCGCTCGGAGTTGCCGGCCTCCAATGCCGTGCCGCCGATGCTTTTGAACTTGGCGACATGGGCAGAAACGAACGTGTGTCGGAGTCCGTCGTTCACTAATTTGAACCGCTGACGCACGGGGGCGATGTGTTCGGCCATGCTGGGGACCATGAGCGGGAACTTGTCCAAGGGATACCGTGCGAGCCATGCGGCAAGGTTCGGCTGAATGGTCACCTGTCGCAGGTCGGAGGTTTTCGCGATTTCCGGGGTGATTCGGATCACGCCAAGGCCCAAATCAATAATTCGGCTTTTATCCTTCAGTGAGGCGATTTTGAAAAGTTCTCCGTCCCGTGCGGACGGCCGGAGGCCGGCGAAGGTCGCAAGTGCGAAGTATGGGACCAGATAGCCGGGGGCATATTTGCAACGGGCCGGGCCTGAATACTGTTCGAGGAAGGAGAACATTTCCGCCAAAACGGCGGCGGACTCCGTGTGAGGAATGCCTCGGGGGATGCTGTGTTGCTTTAGAGCCTTGGCCGGATTGGTGGTCACCCAGCGGCGGCGGTCGTCTCGGCAGAACTCAAAAAAGGAATGCAGGTAGGTCCGACCGTTGTTCCAAGTTTTCTTTGCAGGGCCTCGAAGGGGCAGGAACGCTTCCAAATCTCCAGTGCTGAGGGTGTGGCAGTCCCGGAGCGGGAAGGCCTTTAAAAGGGCGCGCAGTAGCTTCCGGTAATCGGCATATACGGGGGCGCTGACCTCGGTTTCCCGTGCTGCAAGGAAATCGACCACGGCGGTTTCCAGCGTCTTTTCCAACGTTGGGGGCCGGTAGTTCGCCAAAAACCATTCAACCGCCAGCGGCATGGAGTGGTCACCTAAGCGAGCGAAGGCGCTTTCTGCTTGGGCTACCTGCGAAGACGTCAGGCGGGTGTTTACGGCCTGAATGTCGCCCTCTGCGTTGGCGGCAGCTACTTCAAGCCGTTGTTTTTCGCCCTGAGCCTCGGCTCGGGATTTGAAATTCTTGCGGATGCGTTGGCCGTTGAGCCAGCCGGAGACGCGGAACGTCGGATACTCGTAGCCGTCAGTCGTCACCGTCACCGGCGTGATTTTGAACTGTCCGGGGGCTCGCGTGCTCATGGAGCCCTCCGTTTTGTCAACCGTTGCCAGTCGTATGTGGCAACGGTTGGGAGTTTTTTAAGTTTCTCCCTCTGATTTCTCTGGTGCCCAGAGTGGGGGTCGAACCCACACTACCGTGAGGTAACAAGATTTTGAGTCTAGCGCGTCTGCCAATTCCGCCATCCGGGCTTCGTCAGAGAAGTGCGGAACGTAAATGTCCGGTCGGCGTTGTAAATGGGAAAAATGGGGAGGCGTCGGTTAAGTTTTAATGCGGAGGCGCTGAGGCGGGCAGGGGACGGAGGGTTTTAACTGGTGGAACGTGTTGTCCTCAACGCGTTCGTTGTGCGTGGGGGCACTTCAAACCAAGCGTGTTGGGGACAACCCGCTCCACCTGAGGGATCTGACTTTCTTTGCGATCTTTGCGCCTTCGCGTCTCTGCGTTAAAACTCTGAGTGTTGGGTCGATGACGTCGCTCGGAGTGAGCAGGATGCTCACCCTACTTTCCTCAGACTTGCTCTAGGAGCTTGTAGAGGCGTTTGACCATGCTGGAGGCGTCCTCGAGCAGGCCGGCGGAGATGAGGGCATTATCAAGGATCTGCTCGGCCACCATCTTGGCCTTTTCGGGCGACTCGGTGCGGGCACTCGCCAGGCGCTGGATGACCAGGTGGCGGGGGTTGATCTCGAGGCTGACCTTAACCGGGGCCTCGGGCTCGTCTTTCTTCATGGCCTTCATCATGCGGCGCATCTGCGGGGTCATGAACTTGTCGGCGTTGACGGCGAGGGCGGGGGAGTCAGTCAGGCGGTCGGATGCCTTCACTTCGGTGACGCGGTCGCCGAGGGTTTCCTTGAGCCATTCGCCGAGGGTCTTGATTTCGTCGTCGGAGAGACCGCCTTCGGGCTTGGGGGCGTCGGGCAGCTTCACGTCGCCGTGGTCGGCGGCGATGAGCTTCTTGCCGTCGAATTCGCGCACGTTGTTCATGACGTATTCGTCAACGGGCTCGTAGCAGTAAATGACTTCCAGGCCGCGGCTCTTGAAGCCTTCGAGGTAGGGGCCGTTTTCGAGGGCTTCGCGGGAGGTGCCGAGCAGGTAATAGATTTCCTTCTGCTCGGAGCCCATGCGGGAGACGTAGTCGGTGAGCGAGGTGGTCTTGCCCTTGTCGGTCATCGAGGACTCGTAGCGGAGGAGCTTCACGATCTGCTCCTTGTGGGTGTAGTCGAGGGCGGCGCCTTCCTTGAGGAAGATACCAAACTCGGCGAAGAACTGGTCGTAGCCGTCGGCGCGGTTCTTGGCTTCGTCTTCGAGGGACTTGAGGTAGCGCTTGGTGATGACCTTGCCGAGTTTGTCGAGCAGGGCTTTGTCCTGCATGGTCTCGCGGGAGATGTTGAGCGGGAGGTCTTCGGAGTCGACCACACCCTTCATGAAGCGCAGCCACTCGGGGAGGAGTTGCTTGGGAGCGGCGTCGATGAGGACTTTGCGGCAGTAGAGCGAGACGGAGGCCTCAAGGCGGGCCATGCCGAACTTTTCGGAGTTGTCCTTGGGAGTGAAGAGCAGGGCGTTGATCTGTAGGGGGGCGTCGGCCGAGAAGTGCAGACGGAAGCGGGGCTCGTCGTAGGCGTGGGCCTGGAATTTGTAGAACTCGGTGTATTCCTCGTCGGTGATCTCGTTCTTGGAACGGAGCCAGAGCGCGGTGACGGTGTTGATGTGGGTGCCGTTGAGCTTGATGGGGAAGGAGACGAAAGCGCTGTAGCGTTCGAGGATTTCCTTGATGCGGGACTCGGTGGCGTAGTCGCCGCAGTCGTCTTTGAGTTCGATGACGATCTTGCAGCCGCGGGTGAGGTCGGCGGCTTCTTCGATTTCGTAGGAGCCGGAGCCGTCGCTGGACCAGACGTGGCCGGGTTCGTCGGTCTTCCAGGAGCGGGCGTAGACTTTGACGGACTTGGCGACCATGAACGCGGAGTAGAAGCCGACGCCGAACTGGCCGATGAGGTTGGTGTTTTTCTGGCCGCCTTCGCTGAGGGCCTTGAGGAAGGCCTTGGAGCCGGAGTGGGCGATGGTGCCGAGGTTCTCGACGAGCTCGGCGCGGGTCATGCCGATGCCGGCGTCGGCGATGGTGAGGGTCTTGGCTTCCTCGTCGGTGGTGAGGGTGATCTCAAGTTCCTTGTCGGCGTCCTGGATGTCTTTCTCGGTGAGCTGAAGGTGGCGGAATTTTTCGAGGGCGTCGGAGCCGTTGGAGACGAGCTCGCGGACGAAGATTTCCTTCTCGGTGTAGAGCGAGTGGATGACGATATCGAGGAGCTGCTTGATCTCGGCCTGGAACTCGAACTTTTGCGGTGTGGAGGTGGACATGGTGTGTGGAGGTTTGAGTTAGGGTTTAGGTGTAAAAATGAAGAACCGCCTAGTTTTGGGACTAGGCGGCAAAAATCAAGCGGCACGTTTAGGTTGTAGCGGGGGGCTTAGCGGGGCAGGCGGAGGGGAAGGAAGCTCGGATGGGCAGAGTTTGGTCGGTTTGTAGTGACGCAGCAGGGGCGAAGCCCAAGGCGTTTCAGCGGTGGCGCGGCGGAGGAACGGTCTAATCCCGGCTGCGCCGGGCTCGCGACCGCACTACAAACGGGGAGGTTGGCCACCCTACTTCGAACACGGCCGGGGACGGCCGTGGCTACATTTACGGCTGATCGGGGTCGTGGGGTTCGACGTGGGCGAGGTGGTCGGCGTCGGACTTGGAGCCGCGCATGACGCGCCACATGCAGAAAATGAAGAGCGTGGTCACAAAGCCCACGGAGAGCAGCAGGTTGATCCATCCACCGGGTGTCATGGTATTACGTGGGTTAGAGGGTTATGCGGAGGTCTTGTCGCGCTTGGCCCATGTGCGGCCGGCGATGGCGGTGAAACCGACGGTGAGGAGAATCATGCCTCCGATGAAGAGCATCGAGCGCTGGGCGACCGGGTTGGCTTTCTCGCCGATCAGGTCGGTCACGTAGCCGGTGGGTTGGAACAGTGGTGCGGAGAAACTGAAGTTCCAGCCGATGACGTTTTGCAGGATAAAGAGCGTGAAGATGGTCAGCAGGAAGGTCGGGGTGATGAATTTTAGCACAAAGCGGTAAATGCCGGGTGCTTTGATTTCCGAGCCTTCGTGGAGCAGCGACCAACCTTTTTTCATGCCGATGCCCCAGGCGAAAAGGATCACCAGAATGGTGGCCTGAATAAACAGCATGACCGTGCCGATCCAGAAATCGATCGTGTCGAGCGCCTTTAAATCCGCCGAATAGTTCCAAATAAACAGGGTGCCGATGCCGGTGATGACACCGAGGATGGCGACCGAGGCTTTGCGACCGATGGCCAGACCTTCTTCGAGGAAGGCGATGCCGGGTTGCAGCATGGAGAGCGAGCTGGTGACGGCTGCGAGGAAAAGCAGGATGAAGAACACCGAGGCAAAGAGGCGTCCGGCGGGCATGAGGGCAAAGACCTCGGGCAGCACGTTGAAGCCGAGACCAAAAGTGCCCTGGCCGATGACGCCGGCGGCGCCGAGGAAGACAAAGGCGGCGGGCACGGTGATGAGGCCGCCGAGAGCGACTTCGCAGAATTCATTGGCGGAAGTCGCGGTGAGTCCGGAGAGCACCACGTCGTCGTTGCGCTTCATGTAGCTGGCGTAAGTGATGATGACGCCGAAGCCGACCGAGAGTGAAAAGAAGATCTGGCCGGCGGCGGCGAGCCAGAGCAGCGGATTGGCGAGGTTGGCGAGGGCGGAGTTTTCGATGATACGTTCGCTGCCATCGGTGGCCAGGCGGGCCTCGTAGGCGGGCACGAGATTGGGGGAGGCAATGGTTTCCACGACGGTCCATTCGTCGTCGACCAAACGTTCGACGACGGGCTTGGCGGGGTTCCACATGAAGCCGAGGCCGTTGGCGATGTTTTGCTCGGGTTTGCTGACGTCGGGGGTGCCGAGTGTGAGCACACGCAGCAGGATGATCAGGGCCATGCCGATGAGCGCAGGCATGGCGATTTTGCAGACCAGTTCGATGCCCTTGGTGATGCCGCGGTAGATGAAGAAGAAGTTCAGCACGTAGACGATGAGCACAAAGATGCCGACGTCATGCAGGCCGAACTTGATGGCGAGGCCATCGCCGCCGGCACCGGTGAAGGTGGCGAAGAATTGGCCGAAATCGACGCCAGGGCCGAGGTTGCCGGCGAGGGCGTTGGCGGCGTAACCGAGGCACCACGCCTCGATGTAGACGTAATACATGTAGATCATCACCGGCACGATGAAGCCGATGATGCCGAGGTATTTGCTCCAACGGTTTTTCATCAGGCTGTGGAAGATGCCCGGTGAGGAGTGGTAACCGTTGCGTCCGCCCTGACGGCCGAGGGTCCACTCGACCCAGCAGATGGGGATGCCGATGATCAGCAGTGAAACGAAGTAGGCGATCATGAAGGCACCGCCGCCGTATTGGGCGGCGAGGCCGGGAAAGCGGAGGAAATTACCGAGGCCGACGGCACTGCCGGCGACGGCGAGGATGACACCGAGTTTTGAGGACCAGACTTCCTTGATCGCAGGCATGTTGCCGGCTGAGCTTGGAAAGTGCCAAGGGACGGGCAACGTTGAAGTTAACCCCGCCTGCTTAATCTAATAACCACCACTTCTGAATTAGTCTGGATGGTGCATATCGGTATTGAAGCGTTGACTGCCAAAGCATGCAGGGCCGACGAGCGGCGACGCGCCGCAGACTGATGGTGTGGACGGCTAGTATCCAGTAACAGCTAAAGTTTCGGATAAAGATGGATGAGTTTGATGCGGGCATCTTCGGTAGTGAAGCGCCAGTTGATGGGGGCGCCGCGCTGGTTGCGGTGCCGTTGCCATGC
>JBBKWO010000048.1:0-90513 GCA_037969015.1 Opitutaceae bacterium | reverse complement strand
CCAGCGCAAAACACGCTAGAGCATGATATCCGCCGAAGAGTCATGAGGCCATGTCCGCGATGCTCCCCCCGCCCCGTCTTTTGCCCGGGCGCTGCGTCGGCCGGATTGCACGCTGGCGGTTATCTCTGAAATTAAACGCCGCTCGCCCTCCGCCGGCGACATCAAGGCCGGCATCTCGGCACTCGAACAGGCCAAGCGCTACCAGGCCGCCGGCGCCGACGCGCTCTCCGTGCTCACCGACCAAAAATACTTTGGCGGCACGCTCGCCGATCTGGAAGAGGTCACCGCCCATTTTAAAGCCAACGCCCCGGTTCGCCCCTGCATCCGCAAGGACTTCATGGTTCACCCCATTCAAGTGCTGGAAGCTCGCCAATCCGGCGCCAGCGCCATCCTGATCATCGTCCGCGCGCTCGATGACGATGACATCGGCCTGCTGCACGAGTCGGCCAAGGCCGCCGGCCTCGACGCGTTGTTCGAGATCCACAATGAAAGCGAACTCGAGCGCGCCCTCGCCCACGATGCCACCATCATCGGCGTCAACAACCGCGACCTCTCGGTCTTCACCACCGATATCGGCCTGAGCGAGCGGCTCATCCCGCAGTTTCCCCGCCACATCACCGCCATCAGCGAGAGCGGCATCCACAACGCCGCCGATGCCGCCCGCGCCAAGGCCTGCGGCGCCCACGCCATTCTTTGTGGCGAAGCCCTCATGCGGGCGCCCGATACCACCGCTCTGATAACCAGCTTCCGTTAACCATGTCCTCACTCGACTCCTTTTCGAAATTCTACCGGCTGGCCAACGGCCTCGCAGATTACGTGGCTGACGACATGACCAGATCCCTGCCGCAGTCCACGCCTGCTCCGGTCGTGGGAGGAGGAGGCAGTGTTGATAACTCCCGCCTTACGGAGATCGAGTTCAAGCTGGAGCGCCTCTCCCTGATCACCCACGCACTCTGGGATTTGCTCAAGGATCGTCACGGCTACAGCGATGAGGAACTCAACGACTGGATTAACCTGACCGACCTCAAGGACGGCCGGCTCGACGGACGCTACAAGGTGAATACCCCGCCGCTCAACTGTCCCAAATGCGGACGGGTGGTCAGCCGCACTCAAAACCGCTGCATCTACTGCGGCGGCATCGCCTCGCCTGCAGTGCCTTTCGACCGCGTCGGCTAAAAAGGAGGGTGGGCACTCCTGCCCACCCCGAGCGACGCCCCCCCAAAAAACCTTCTCCCCACGTCGCACAAGTCGCACAAAAAAGGGCGGACCAAACGGTCCGCCCTTTTTCGGAAACTGACTTCAACCGCCTCAGGCGGCGGGTTGTTTCTCCGCGGTAAACAGATGCACGTCGCGTTGCGGGAACGGGATGCTGCAACCGGCGGCTTCGAGCTCGGTTTTGATGGTTTCGTTCAGGAAGAACTTGGTCTGCAGGAAATCAGGGGACTTCACCCAAGCCCAGCAAACGATGTCCACGCTGCTCTCGCCGAGATTCATAACGCCGACGATGGGTGCCGGTTCCTTAAGGATGCGCGCGTCGGATTTAAGAACTTTCCAAATGGTCTCCTTGGCGACCTTAAGGTCATCGCTATAGCTCACCCCAAAAGTGATATCCACGCGACGGGTGTCCTTGGCGGAGTAATTGGTGATCACGCCACCATTGACCTGTGAGTTGGGCACCACCACCGAAAGATTGTCAGGTGTGCGGAGCAACGTGTGGAAAATACTGATCTCCTCGACAATACCCTTGGTGCCGCCGGCTTCGATGAAGTTACCGACCTTGAACGGCCGAAAGATGATGATCATCACACCCGAAGCAAAGTTGGACAGCGAACCCTGCATGGCCAGACCGACGGCCAGACCGGCCGCACCGACGATGGCTACCAGCGAAGTCGTTTTGACCCCGAGTTTGTCCAAAGCCGCCATGATCACCACGATCAGCATCAACACGTTCGCGATACGTGAAATGAAACGGCCCAGGGTGTGGTCGATCTTGGCCTTATCCAAGGTATTCAGCAGCAGGGTGCTGAGCTTCTTGGCCAGCCATTTTCCGACAAAGAAAATGACCAGAGCGAGGAGCAGATTAACTACAAATTCCCGGCCGCTGTTCTGAAACCAGATCACGGAGGAATCGATGAATGCTTGGAGGTTGGAAGTTGTATCCGGCATAGGGGATCAACCCTGTATTTGAAGGCCCCAAGGTCAATGCCTGCGGGTATTTTCGTTTCGCGGGCCGGTTGACGTCGGTGGGGAGGGCCGTTGAGCTCACCGCCTGCATGCCACTCTCCCCTTCCGCCACCCGCGATCTGCTCGCCCGACTCGGCCATCAACCCAAACGCTTCCTCGGGCAAAACTTTCTGGTCGACGGTAATATCGTGCGCAAGTCGCTCGAGCTGGCGGACGTGCGACCAGGCGACCGCGTGGTCGAGGTTGGGCCCGGACTGGGCACCCTCACCTCGGCATTGCTAGAGGCCGGTGCAGATGTCTGGACCGTGGAGCGCGACGCCTCCCTGAACGCCTTTCTACAAGCCGAATTGCTGCCGCAGTATCCCGACAAACTCCACTTGCTCGAAGGCGACGCGGTCGAGTCGCCCCGTGCCGCTTTGCCCGACGATGGCGTCGACTACAAGATCGTGGCCAACCTGCCCTACGCGATCTCCACGCCGTGGATGGACGCCATTCTCGAAGGTCCCCTGCCCTCGCGACTGGTGCTCATGCTGCAACTCGAAGCCGCCTCTCGCTACGGCGCCAAACCCGGCACCAAACAATTCGGAGCCATTTCAATCTTCCTGCAATCCGCCTACGATCTCGCCCCCGGCCACAAGGTCTCCGGCGCCTGTTTCCATCCCCGTCCGGATGTTGAGTCCTACCTGCTGAATCTCGTGCGCAAGCCCGAGCCCTACGTTTTTTGCGAAGCCGCCAAGGCCGCGGTTCGCGCCTGTTTTCAACAACGTCGTAAGCAAGTCGGTTCACTCCTGCGCAGCATGCTAGGCGACCATGGCGAAACTTGGATCGCCGACCTCACCGCCGCCGGTCTGGGAGCCGGAGCCCGCGCCGAACAAATTCCGGTGGCCCTGTGGCAGAAACTCGATGTGCTCCTCCGCACATGAATCTGGAATCCCTGCTCACACTCCTTCTCGTCGGCCTCATCGCCGGTTGGCTCAGCGGCGTCATGACCAAGGGCAAAGGCTTTGGCATCGCCGGTAATCTCATCGTCGGTGTGCTCGGCGCCCTGCTCGGCGGGGCGCTTTTTCGCGTGCTTGGATTCACCACGGTCAACCTGCTCGGACAACTCGTCGCCGCCCTCGTCGGTGCGCTCACCCTGCTTTTCCTGCTTCGTTTCGTAAAACGTTAACCCCCGCCGGCCTTCGACAGCCCTATTTTGCGGCTTGTCACGGCAACACTGGCAGCAAACCTCTTCAAATGGTCATTAAACCCAAAGTTCGTGGATTCGTCTGTATCACTTCCCACCCCGTCGGCTGCGCCGCCCATGTGCAGGAGCAGATCGACTACGTGAAGAACAATGGTCCCCTCGCCAAGGGACCCAAGAAGGTCCTCGTGATCGGTTCTTCCACCGGTTACGGCCTCGCCTCCCGTATTTCCGCCGCCTTCGGCTCCGAGGCCGCCACCATTGGCGTCTTCTTTGAGCGTCCCGCCGACGACGACAAGCTCGGCACAGCCGGTTGGTATAATACCGCCGCCTTTACCAAAGCCGCCAAGTCCGCCGGTCTCTATGCTCGCAATTTTAATGGCGACGCCTTTTCCGAACAGCTGAAGACCGAAGTCATCGCCGCGGTCAAAGCCGACCTCGGTCAGGTTGACCTGATTGTTTACTCCCTCGCCTCCCCCCGCCGCACGCACCCGACGACCGGCGTGACCCACAAGTCCACGCTCAAACCCGTCGGCCAGTCCTACACCAACAAGACCGTCGACACCGACAAGGGTGTGGTCAGCGACATCACCATCGAGCCGGCCAACGAGGCCGAGATCGACGACACCCGCGCCGTCATGGGCGGTGAAGACTGGGAAATGTGGATCGACGCCCTTGAGGCCGCCGGTTGCCTCGCTCCCGGCGCCACCTCCGTCGCCTACTCCTACATCGGCCCCGAGGTCACTTGGCCCATCTACAAGAACGGCACCATCGGACTCGCCAAAAACGATCTTGAGCGCGCCGCCAAAAAGATCGACGCCCAGCTCAAGGCCCACGGTTACGGTCGCGCCTTCATTTCGGTCAACAAGGCACTGGTCACCCAAGCCTCCTCCGCCATCCCGGTCGTGCCCCTCTACATCTCGATCCTCTACAAGATCATGAAGGCCAAGGGCAGCCACGAAGGTTGCATCGAGCAGATCGACCGCCTCTTCCGCACCCAGATGTTCGGCGGCACCGGCCTTGATTTCGACGACGCCCGCCGCGTGCGCATCGACGACTGGGAAATGGCCGACGACGTGCAGGCCGCCGTTAAGGAAATCTGGCCGCAGGTCACCACCGAGACCCTCGGCGAGCTGACCGACATTGAAGGTTACCGCACCGAGTTTCTCAAGCTGTTCGGCTTTGGTCTCCCCGGCGTCGATTACGATGCCGACACCGAGCACAACATCCCGCTCGGCGGCTAAGCCTACGGATAAAAGCGTTTCTCAAAACCCGCCCGACTTCGTTGTCCGGCGGGTTTTTTATTGGCTACCGTGGAGCACCAGTCGCGCCCCCATCATACCGACAGCCCTAAACATTCAGACTTTAACCACAGATTTCACAGATACGAACCGGATGTAAGTCAGCAGAGTCGAGGCGCCAGGTGTTTTTATCCGGTATTTATCTGTGAAATCTGTGGTTAAAATTCGGTTCCTAAAGTCCGATTACCTCGGGCTGTTGGTATCAAACGGACAGTATCGACAGCAGATCGGGCCACTCACAAGATGGGCGGTCATGTCCACCCCCTTGGTCAAAATCCGTCGTCTACTCCCCCTTTTATTGCTCTGCACGGTCTCGTCCGTGTGGGCCGGTCTGGTCACCGCCAACTCTCCGGAAATCCACTACAGCGGTCGGATCGATGACACGCAGCCCAAGGCTGTCGTTTTCGGCTACTCGGGCGCACGCGTGCGCATGGCGTTTGAAGGCGACTCCATCGGCATGCACATGGACGGGCTGCACAAGAACAACTGGGTTAACATCTACATCGATGGGGAACGCACCAACAAACTGCTCATCGACGGCGAGGGAGGTTACTACGAGCTCGCCAACGACCTCGGTAAGGGCCTGCACACGGTTGAGGTCGTCAAGGCCACCGAGGGCAATATCGGCAACGTCAGCTTTAAGAATTTTGTCCTGCCCGACGACGGCAAGAGCCTGCCGTGGCCAAAACCCGAAAGCCGTCGTATCGAGTTTGTCGGCGACTCGATCACCTGCGGCTACGGGATAGAGGCGGATGGCCCGAAAGGTAAATTTGTCCCCGAAACCGAAAACTTCTCAGACACCTACGCCGCCCACGCAATCAAGGCGCTCGGGGCCGACTACCTGATCGTTGCCCGCTCCGGCATCGGCATGCTGCGTAACTACGACGGCCCCGCAACAGGAAGCACGGACAACATGCCCGCCATCTACGACCAGACGCTTTTAAGGGGCGCGACATCCAAGTGGGACTTCGCCCGGTTCACCCCCGACGTTGTCTGCATCAACCTCGGGACAAACGATTTTAGCGGCGACGGCCCTGACCGCGCCATGTTCGAGAGCAACTACCTTGGCTTCGTGCAGCGTATCCAGAAACAGTATACAAACGCCCGGATCGTTCTGCTGCTGGGTCCCATGACCACCAAGCCGGAAATCCGCGCGTTGCTCGATCGTGTAGCCGAAAACTCCGGCGACAAGGTTTCCGTCTTTCAGATGTCAGCCCAAGGGCCGAACGGTTTCGGCACGCACTACCATCCGTCCAAAAAACAGGGCGAGATCAATGGTGCGGAACTCACGGACTACCTCAGCCAACTGATGGCCTGGCCGCCCGGGCACCAGTAAGTAGGGGGGACGCACGAGCGCAGTCCCTATGCTTTCAGACTCGCGAGGTAGGCGCGCCAGCCACCGAACTGGGTGATTTCGGTGGCTTCAAAAATCGCCGCGGGTTCGCAGACGAAGCCCTTCAGCTTTGACCCGTCCTTCAGCACCAGCGTGCCGATGGCCAGCGGTTGCGGGACCTCGGCGGTAAACTGTCCAAAGGCTGCCTCGCTGAGACTCCAGACTTCGACTTCGATACCCTCCCCTCTGGCCTCGGGATCCAGCACCAGGCCGGGCTTGGGCGGCGTGGTGCCGGGCAAGGCATAGAAGCGGTAGTTGCCGGCGGTGCGGGTTTTTTTAACCAGCGTGGCACCGCGACTGGTGAGTTGGTGATTGAGCGGCATTCCACTCAAGTGCGCGCCGACCACTGCGAGTTGCACGGTTTTGACCGGCGTAGGTGTTGGTTCGGGCAGGTCATCCAAGGACATATCAGTGCCGCCAAGTTTACCGCCGAGCGTGGAGTGGTAATGGCCGCCGAGAACCCAGAGTGCCGAGTCGCGAAAGGCGGGCGCGAGCAAGGTCACCCCAAAGGGCAGTCCGTTGGCGCGGAATCCGGCGGGCAGCGCGAGACCCGACAGGTCCAGGAGGTTTACGAAGTTGGTGTAGTAACCGAGGTTCGTGTTGTATTGCACCGGTTCCTCTTCGAGCTGGGCGTGAGAGTAGATGGTGCCGCTGGTGGGCAACAGGAGGACGTCCATCTTGGTCCACTCGGTCTCGGCCACGCGGCGTAATTCCTCCAAACGGTAGAGGCTGCGGAAGGTCATCACGGCATCGTAGTTGGCACCACCGGCGATGATCTTCTCGGTGGTCGGATAGAGAGCATCCGGACATTTTTCGCGGAACTCCTGCACCGCCGAAAGACGTTCGGCAACCCACGGGCCGGAGTAGAGTAATTCGGCGGTTTCCTTGAAGGGAGCAAAGTCGATTTCAACCCGCACTCCACCAAGTGCGGTCAGCCGCGCGGCGGATTTCTCAAAGAGCGCAGCCGCGGCGGTGTCGCCAAAAAACTCAAGTTGATCGGAGGGCGGCACACCAAAACGGAAGCCAGGGGAAAAATCCCCGGTGTTCTCCGGCGCGCGGCGGCTGTAGGCGTCGGTCGGGTCGAACTTCGAGACAATGCCACCGATGATCTGCGCGTCGGCGCAGGTGAGCGCAAAAACACTGATGCAGTCGAGCGAGCGGCAGGCGGGAACCAGCCCGGTGGTGCTGAGCAGGCCCTTGGTGGGTTTCCAGCCAACGAGATTGTTAAATCCGGCCGGCACGCGTCCCGAGCCGGCGGTGTCCGTGCCCAACGAGAAACTAACCAACCCCGCTGCGACCGAAACCGCCGAGCCCGAACTGGAGCCACCGGAGATGTAGTCGGCATTAAACACGCAGGACGGCGCGCCGTAAGGCGAGCGCGTGCCGACGAGGCCGGTAGCGAATTGGTCCAGGTTGGTCTTGCCGATACAGACGGCTCCGGCCTCAAGCAACGCGGCGACCACGGTGGCGCTTTTATCCGGCGTGTAGGCAAACTCGCGACAAGCGGCCGTGGTGGGCATGCCGGCGACGTCGATGTTGTCCTTCACTGCAAAGGGCACGCCGTAGAGCGGGAGCTTATCGCCGGCCTCAAGTCGTGCGCGCTGGGCGGCGGCGGCGGCGCGAGCCTCGGAAACCGGTGAAAGGTGAATCCAAACATGATCGTCACCACGCGCGGCAATACGTTCGTGAATATCATCCACCAACGCCTCGGGAGTCAGCCCGGCCGAGAAAGACGCCTGAAGTGAGTGAAGATCGAGACTGCGAAGGGGCATCGTTGAGGCTAGGTGGAACGGGTTGTCCCCAACACGTTCGGATTGAGGTTGGTCAGGAACAGCGGCGGCGGAAACCGGCGCAAGCACGATAAGGGGCTGGCCGGAAGACACAAGTTTACCAGGCGGTGCGACAATACGCTCGACGACTCCGGCGACGGGAGCCTCGACGGGAACCTCCATTTTCATGGCTTCGATGATGGCAATCTTTTGACCCGCCTCGACGACATCACCGACCTTGACCGGCACCGCCCAGACGTTGCCCGAAATGGACGAGGCAACCAGCATCCCTCCTTCAGGAACAATGACTTCGCTCTCGTCTTGCCCGGCGGGCGACTCGGGAGGCGGCGGGATCTCCGCCGAACCGTCGCGCGCCCAGCGTTCGCGTTCTTCGTCGAAGGCGGCTTGTTGGACGGCCTTGAAAGCAGAGATGTCAACCGACTCGCGAGCGAGGAACTCGCGGTAGTTTTTAACGCTAAACGGCTCCTTGGTGATATCGAGCGAGACCTGCCCGCGATGGAAGGCCACACGGAACTCGTTAAGGTCCTTTTCCATCATCGGGTAAAAACGGACTTGGTCAAAGAAGCGCAGAAGCCACGGCTGGTCGGGCTGAAATTCCTTGGTGCGCTTGTAGGTGTTCCAGACGGGCACGGTGCGACCGACCAGCTGGTAACCACCGGGGCTCTCCATGCCGTAAACGCACATGTAGACACCGCCGATGCCAACCTCGCCCTCGGCGGTCCAGGTGCGGGCGGGGTTGTATTTGGTGGTCTGCATGCGGTGACGCGGATCGACCGGCACCGCACAGGGCGCGCCGAGATAAACGTCGCCAAGACCAAGCACGAGATAGCTGGCGTTGAAGATGGTATCGCGAACGACGTCGATCGAATCGAGTCCGTTCATGCGACGCATGAACTCGATGTTGCTGGGCAGCCACGGTGCGTTGGCCCGCACGGATTGTTGATACTTGGCAATGGCGGCGCGGGTGGTGTCTGCGTCAAAAGCCAACGGCATACGCACAACTCGCGTGGGCACCTCCATGTCAGCCACGGGCGGCAGCTCGGACTCCGCTTTCACAAGCGTATCGAGGAGTGTATCCAACGCGATTTTGCGGCTGTCGAAGTTGACCTGAAGCGAACGCACGCCCGGCGAGAGCTCGATGACACCGGGGATGGAGTGAGCCTTGCACCACTCCATCAACGCGTGGACGCGGAAACGAAACTCGAGGTCGAGAATCAGCGGGCCGTATTCGATCAGGATATATTTGTCGCCGGCCTGCCGGTAAACGACGCCCGGACAGGTATCGCTGGCGGGCAGCGTGCGAAGGATCGCGGAAAGTGGCACAGGCATTCCTGCCTGTGTTTGGCCCTCAACCGCACAGGCAGGAATACCTATGCCACTTTCCATCTCGCCCAATTCAGCTATAGCCGCATCGACACGTTTTTCCGCGAGGAGGGCCTCGGCAAAGGTGGTGCGCACAAAGCGGATGGTATCCCCCGGGCAAAGTTGACCGACCTTCCACAGGTCGGACTGGATGATCGTCGCCGGACAAACAAAGCCGCCAAGCGACGGGCCGTCCTTGGCGAGGATAACCGGCATGTCGCCTGTGAAGTTGATGGTGCCGATGGCGTATTCGGTGTCGTGGATGTTCGACGGGTGCAGGCCGGCCTCGCCGCCGTCGGGGCGAGCAAAGCTGGGCTTTGGGCCGATCAAACGGATACCAAGGCGATTGGAGTTGTAGTGCACCTTCCAGTCGGTCGCGAAAAAGGTGTCGATAAACTCCTCGGTAAAAAAGTCGGGCGCGGCGTGCGGGCCATAGAGCACGGATATTTCCCAATGCGCGCCGTATTCGGTAACCAACGACGCCGGTGCGACGAGCACAGGTGCAAAAGGTTCGTCAACGCGGCCGACCGGCAACACGTCACCGTGACGAAGCACACGTCCGGCGTGGCCACCGAATTTGCCGAGGGCAAAGGTGGACTTGCTACCGAGGTAAGCGGGCACATCAAACCCGCCGCGCACGGCGAGACTGGCCCGGCATCCCGCCCCGTTGATCGTGCGGATGCGCAACGTCGATCCGGCACGCACGTGGACTGCGGTCCAGAGCGGGAATGGGTTACCATCAAGATCGGACTCAAAGGCGGCGCCACAGAGAGCGACAGTGGTGTCGAGGTTGAAGCGCAGCGTCGGCCCAGCGAGGGTGATTTCGAGACCCGCGGCGTCATCGGGATTGCCAACGAGGCGATTGGCCAAACGGAAGGCATAGTCATCCATCGGGCCGGAAGGCGGCACACCGATCGACCAGTAACCGACACGACCGGGATAGTCCTGCACACTCGTCTGAGTGCCGGGCTCGATAACGTCGATGGTGGCAGGTTTGTAAGGGAAAGTGGCCAGCCACTGCGTGTGCACATCACCGGCCGCGAACTCGGCACTGGCAGTGATCTGCCGGAGGTAGTCCAAGTTGCACTCGATGCCAGCTACCTTGGTCTCGGCGAGGGCAACTGCGAGTTTGGCGAGGGCTGAGGGACGGTCGGCGGCGGTGACAATGATCTTGGCGATCATCGGATCGTAAAACGACGGGATGTCACTGCCACGCTCGACCCAGGTTTCAACGCGAGCTCCGGACGGAAACTCGGCGGCGGTAAGCACGCCGCTGGAAGGCTGAAAGTTTTTATGGGGATCTTCGGCGTAAAGGCGGACCTGAATGGAACAACCCCCAATGTTCGTATTACGAACATAGTCAGTGAGGTCGAGTTCGCCGGCGGCGGCCTGGACCATCCACGCGACGAGGTCGACACCGGTAACCTCTTCGGTGACGCCGTGCTCGACCTGCAGGCGCGTGTTGACCTCCAGAAAATAAAAACTGAGCGAAGCGACATCAAAGACGTATTCGACCGTGCCGGCCGACTGGTAACCGACCGCCGAAGCGAGCCGCGTGGCCGTAGCGAGGAGCTCGGCACGGAGTTCTGCCGTGAGTCCGGGCGCGGGAGTTTCTTCGACAACCTTCTGATTACGACGCTGAGCAGAACAGTCGCGCTCGCCGAGGGCGACCACGTGACCTTTGCCGTCGCCGAAGATCTGCACCTCGATGTGACGCGCGGTGGAAACGTATTTTTCGAGGAACACACCGCTCTGCTTAAAGGCGGACACCGCCATGCGTTTGACTGACTCAAAGGCATCGATGAGGCCGGCTTCGTCGGCGCAAACCCGCATACCAATGCCGCCGCCGCCGGCGGTGCTCTTGAGCATGACGGGGTAGCCGATGCGGTTGGCCTCAGACTTGGCGATGGAGAGGTCGGAAAGCAGCTCCGAACCGGGCAACATCGGCACACCGTTGAGCTGCGCAAGGGCGCGGGCGGTGTGCTTAAGACCAAAGTCGCGCATTTGCTGCGGAGTCGGGCCGATGAATACAATACCGGCGAATGCACAGGCCTCGGCAAACTCGGCGTTCTCTGAAAGGAAACCGTAACCGGGGTGGATCGCTTCAGCCCCGGTGGCTTTAGCGGCGCCGAGGATCTTGTCAAAATTTAGGTAGCTCTCAGTTGCGGGCGCAGCCCCGATGCACACGGCTTCATCGGCCTGGGCGACATGAAGCGAGTGTGCGTCGGCCTCGGAGTAGACGGCCACCGAGCTGACGCCCATTTTTTTGAGCGTGCGGATGACGCGACAGGCGATTGCCCCGCGGTTGGCGATGAGGACTTTGGTGAACACGGTCGAAAAAATCTGGGTGGGTTGATTCAATCGTGTGAATAAGTTTTAGTTTCTTAACACGAATAGACTATCATGGCTAAGCAGGAACGTTGCCGCGGAGGGGGATTATTTGTAGAGAAATGAGCTAAATTTTGCCTGACGCCGTGGCACACAACTTGCAGGTTAAAAACCCAGTCATGACCAAGCTTTTCAACTCCACCCTCGTCCGCGTTTCCGCCCTGTTCTCCGGCCTTGTTTTGAGTGCCGTTTCGCTGCAAGCCCACCCCGGACATGATGGTGGCCACGGATTTGAATGGGACTTCTCCGGAGGTTTTGCGCATCCGCTCGGCGGTCTTGACCACTTGCTGGCCATGGTGGCTGTGGGCGTGTGGGCATTCCAGATCGGCGGTCGTGCTCGCTGGGCCCTGCCGGCGACTTTTGTTGGAGTGATGACCCTCGCCGCGACCTTGGGCATGCGCGGTATCGCCCCGGGTGGCACTGAACAAATGATCGCAGCCTCCCTGCTTGTTTTTGGTCTGATGATCACCCTGTCCAAACGTCTGCCGCTGATGGCCGGCGTCGGGCTCACCGCACTTTTTGCCACCTTCCACGGATTTGCCCACGGCGCCGGACTGGCCGCCACTTCCAACGCACTCACCTATGGTCTGGGTTTTGTAGCCGCCACTGCGCTGCTCCATCTCGCAGGCTTGGGCATCGGCCAACTGGTCGCCCAGCGGAACAACAACTGGATGGTTGAAACCGCCGGCATGCTTATCGCGACGATCGGCGCCATCTTGCTGGCAGCCTGAAGAGGTTCCGGAAGGAGGGTGGGACAAAATGCCTACCCTCCGTCAGAGCTTTCGAGCGTCGCATTTGAGGTGCGGTGCGACGGTCGCGAGCACCGACCGGATCCCCGCCAGAGTCCTGCGCAGACGAATGCCATCCGGAGCGATGAACTTGATGCTCCAGCCGGCGCCGGTGTGGAGTTGACTGGCTCCGATCCAAACGCCGTCAGCCTGCAGAGCGTGCAGTTTGACCCGCCAGCCTTCGCCGGTATCGGGAGCGGCCGGGATGAACACGGCGTTGCCGAACATCACCGACTCACCAAAGCCGGCCAGTCGCGATAGCGTGAGCAAGTCGGTCGAGGTCTGGTCAAAACGTTCGCGCAGGATGAGCGCGCCGCCGACACGGACCTCCAGTTGCAGAAGAAGTCGTTTCCACTCCCAAGCGTCGCCATGGGCGACGCGACCGGGATAAAGCAGATCGGCATACAACGCCGCTCCGCCCGGGGCGACATCCAGCACGGTGGTCTGATGAAAGACACTTCCGCGATGCGGCACGAGCGGCTCGGGCAACACCTCCAACCAGCCGCCACTGCCCACGGAAAACTTCTGCCTGGCGACCGCCCTGCCCTCCCGCATGCAGAACACCCGGCTGGCGCTCGGCGTGGTCAGCAGCACGGCCGCACCGTCGTCGACGCGCACGTTGGATGACAATTGGTCTCCGGAAAGAATGCCGGCGGTCGGATTCACCACCTGCACGAGCAGCGTGTTGGTATCGGTATCCCAGTAGGGTTTGCCTAGATGAAACGGCGCGCGAAAGGCCTGTTCCGAAAGCACGGTGCGCCCGTCTGGGCGACGGGTGGCGCCGAGTGCAAGTTGACCATGAAACGTGGCGGGGGCGGAGATCATCAACCGGCGGGCTTGGTCGCAAAGAGCACCTCGTGCTCAATCCACTGAATGACAGAGTCGAGGTTGTGCTCACGCTTGAGGTCGCAAAAAAGAAAGGCACGGTTGCCACGTTGGGCGCTGCAATCGCGGGCCATCATGTCGAGGTCGGCGCCGACCATGGGAGCGAGGTCGATTTTGTTGATGATTAGCAAATCGCTGTGACGAATGGCCGGGCCGCCCTTGCGGGGAATTTTGTCACCCTCGGCCACGTCGATGACGTAGATAAAGGCGTCGACGAGCTCGGGCGAAAAGGTGGCGGTCAGGTTGTCGCCACCACTTTCCACCAGGATGAGTTGGAGGCCGGGCACGGATTGCTCAAGGCCGTTGCAGGCCTGCTCGTTCATCGTGGTATCGTCGCGGATGGCGGTGTGCGGACAGCCCCCGGTCTCGACGCCAACGATCCGCTCAGGCGAGAGTGCACTTTGCTTGGTGAGGAACTCGGCGTCCTCGGAGCAATAGATGTCGTTGGTAACGACGGCCATCGAGTAGCGTTCACGAAGCTTTTGGCAGAGTTTAAGGCAGAGCATGGTTTTGCCCGAACCAACGGGGCCACCAATACCAATACGGGGAGGACGTGTCATGGGTTTCAAAGTCAGGAGATGAACAATCGGAAGTCAGAGGTTTCGTGTCGGGCACAGGCGACATCGAGCCAGGGGTTGAACCAACCGATTTCTTCGAGCGGAACTTCGGCGGCATGCGCGATGACGGCGGGTGCCTCGGCCAGCAATTCGGTGAGCAGCGATTGGGCCGCGTTTTGACCGAAACGAATGAGCTTCATCGCGGCGGCGATATGCCCGGAAAGGCTCGCATAGGTGAGACCGGTCAGCACGGCGACCAGCGGTGCTCCGTGAATACGACCTTCAAGCGCGGCCGATACCGCGGTTGAGTGCGGCCATGCAGCAACGGCGGAGCGCTCCAGGTATTCGGCGGACAGCGGGTGGACCTGGAGCTTGTTGACGAGTTCGGCGCGTTGACGGCCGATATTCTCCGCAGCGAGACGCGGCTCGCGGGCGGATTTGAGCACGTGGGTAAGTGTGCAGAGTTCGCTCACCCGATCCCAATCCGGTCCGTGGGGATCAAGTGCCCGCCAAGCATGCGCAGCCAGCGGCAGCTCCAGTTGACGCAATGCGGGCAACACCGAGGACCTCGCAAAAGTGCGCAGCGTATCGGCGTCCTTGACCACACCGAGTTGCACGAGTCCCTCCAAGCCGAAGGAGTGCGCGTAGGCCCCCGTCGGGTAGTAGGAGTCACCCGCCTGCAAGAGTCCGCAGAGCCAGGCGGCGTCGGTGAAGGTGGAAGTTGTCATCGCTGGCAAGCAAGGTGGAGCGGCTTGTTCTCAAGACGCTTGGTCGGGGTTATGCCACGTCGAACGAAGGCGTTGGGGACAACGCGTTCCACCCGCTCAGTGCTGATGGCTGGGGCCGAGTTCATGGGCGGGTTGCGGTGCGGCGGCACCGCGTGAGAAACGACCGGCGCGAAAAACCGCCTCAGCTGCAGTATAGGTAATTTGAATACGTTCGAAGAGCTGACGCGCCGCTGGCTCGTCGACGGTGAGCAGGCGGCCGGGTTCGGTGCTGCACTCAAGGTGGAGGTTGCCCACCGCCCAGCCGATGGCGGCAGCGGCGCAGGCCGGCAGCTCATCCAGGGACACGGTCAATACCGGCTCAGGCGGCTGTTCGATCACATAACGAGCGTGCCCGGTCTGATAAAAAACCGCGCCATGACGTAGTGGTCGCTCCAGTTGAAATCCAAACTCGGTGCCATCCGCAGCCGTTCCACGCCAAATCCGTTTGGCCAGCTTACGCCGCTCAATCTGCAATGAAACGACCGGCAAAGCGGAGTCGGGGGTATCAACTGGGGCATGAACGAGTATCATTGTATGAATTTCATTCAGCAGGAGCGGTGCCATCCGTTCCTCTCACCGACCGCTTACCCGTTTAAAACAGGAAATAGCGCTGAGCCAGAGGCAGGACCTTGGCGGGTTCGCAGGTGAGGTGCTCGCCGTCGGCTTTTACCATGTAGGTTTCGGGGTCGACCTCGATCTTGGGTAGAGCATCGTTGAGCACCATGTCGGTCTTGCGCACGGAGCGGCAGCTGGTGACGGGTTCAAGACGACGCTTAAGGCCCAGGTCGGCCAAGCGGCCTTCGCTGATCGAGGCCTCGGAGACAAAGGTGATGTTGGTCGGCCCAAGAGCTTTGCCGGCTGCGCCCCACATGGGGCGGTAGAACATCGGCTGGGGCGTGGGAATGGACGCGTTCGGATCGCCCATGTTGGCCCAGGCGATGAAGCCGCCCTTGAGAATCATTTCGGGCTTAACGCCAAACAGTGCGGGTTTAAAAACGACCAAGTCGGCAAGTTTACCGATGCCGATGGAGCCGATGATGTGGCCCATGCCGTGGGTGATCGCCGGATTGATCGTGTATTTGGCCAGATAACGAAGAACGCGGAAGTTGTCAGCGTCGGGATGGGAAGGTCCTGAGAGTTTACCGAACTGCACCTTCATTTTGTGCGCGGTCTGCCAAGTGCGACAAATGACCTCGCCTATGCGTCCCATGGCCTGCGAGTCGGACGACATCATGGAGATGGCTCCAAGGTCGTGGAGACGGTCTTCGGCGGCAATGGTCTCGGGCCGGATACGGGACTCGGCGAAGGCAACGTCCTCGGGGATCTTGGAGTCGAGGTGATGACAAACCATGAGCATATCAAGATGCTCATCGATCGTATTCACGGTGTAAGGACGCGTGGGATTGGTGGAGGACGGCAGGACGTTGTTCTCACCACAGACCTTGATGATGTCGGGGGCGTGACCGCCGCCGGCACCTTCGGAGTGGTAGGTGTGGATTGCACGGCCCTTAAAGGCGGCTAGGGTGTCCTCGACGAAACCGGCCTCATTGAGCGTGTCGGTGTGAATGGCGACCTGGACGTCGAACTCCTCGGCCACGCCGAGACAGGTGTCGATGGCGGCGGGTGTGGTTCCCCAGTCCTCGTGAAGTTTGAGACCGATGGCGCCGGCGCGCACTTGATCGCGAAGCGGCTCGGCAGTGCCACAGTTGCCCTTGCCCAGAAATCCCATGTTCATGGGGTAAGCCTCGGCGGCCTCGAGCATGCGGTGAAGGTTCCAAGCACCGGGAGTGCAGGTGGTCGCGAGCGTGCCGTGGGCGGGGCCGGTGCCGCCGCCGAGCATGGTGGTAATGCCCGAGCTGATGGCTTCGTCGATCTGCTGCGGACAGATAAAGTGGATGTGCGAATCGATGCCTCCGGCGGTGATGATGCAGCCTTCGCCGGCGAGCGCCTCGGTGCAGGCGCCGACGATCATCGGGTTGCGCTGGCCGGTCTTGGGATCGGGATAAACCGAACCGATACCACGTTGGATACCCGGATTACCGGCGTGGCCGATGCCGACAATGAGGCCGTGCTTGATGCCGATGTCCGCTTTGATGACACCTAGGACAGGGTCGAGGATGAGAGCGTTGGTGATGACGAGGTCGAGCGATTCGGCATCCGTGGCGGTCGAGGACTGCCCCATGCCGTCGCGGAGCACTTTGCCACCGCCGAACTTGATCTCGTTACCGTAGCCGCCGCCTTCCGCGATGAGGTCGCGCTCAACCTGGACAAAGAGCTCGGTATCGGCGAGACGAACCCGATCCCCCACGGTGGGACCGAACATTTCGGCGTATTGGCGACGTGAAAGTTTTAAAGGCATGGGTTCAGAGCTTGCCGTTGATTTTGGCGTTAAAGCCGTAGACCTCGCGCAGCCCGGTGAGCGCGACGAGTTCCACTTGCTTGGTATCGCCGGCCTCAAAACGGACGGCGGTGCCGGCAGGGATGTTGAGTCGGAAACCGCGGGCGGCCTCCCGATCAAAGGTCAGCGCGGAGTTGGCTTCGTAGAAGTGAAAATGTGACCCGACTTGGATCGGACGGTCACCGGTATTAGCGATATCCAGCGTGAGGGTATCCAAGTCCAGATTGGCGGGCAGACCGAGGTTGTCGGGGTCGGCGGCCGGGATGATTTCTCCGGGAATCATGGCGGAAGAATAATACTCAGCGAATGGGGTTGTGGACGGTGACGAGCTTGGTGCCGTCCGGGAAAGTGGCCTCGACCTGCACGTCGTGAATCATGTCGCCAACGCCTTCCATGACGTCGTCGACTTTAAGGATGGTCGTGCCAAAGCTCATCAACTCTGCAACGGTGCGACCATCGCGCGCGCCTTCCATGATCTCATAGGTGATGATGGCGATGGCTTCGGGATAGTTGAGCTTCAGCCCCCTGCCCTGCCGGCGGCGGGCCAGATCGGCGGCGGTAACCACCATGAGTTTTTCGCGTTCACGTGGGGTGAGATGCATTGCGGAATAATAGCAGGTAAATGATGGGAACTACAGGTGACTTCGACCGACTGATTAAACCTGAAGATGTTTTTTAACAACCTCGTCGGTCAGATCGGTAATCGGTCCGGAGATGGTGACGACACCACGATCCATTGCGTAGAAGCGATCGGAGATCTCGCGGCAAAAGTCGACGTATTGCTCAACCAGCAGAATGGAAAGTTCACCGTCGTTCTTTAGCTTTTTGAGCGTGTCACCGATAAGATCGATGATCGACGGCTGAATGCCTTCGGTCGGCTCGTCGAGGATGAGCAGCTTGGGTTTGGTCAGCAAAGCGCGGGCGATGGCGAGTTGCTGTTGTTGACCACCGGAAAGCACGCCACCTTTACGAGCGAGCATTTCCTTGAGCACGGGGAACAGGGTGTAGACACGCTCGAGTGCGTCCTTGGCATCCTGGCCTTTGCGTCCATGCACGACGAGAGCGACCTCGAGGTTCTCTGAGACGGTAAGCAGAGGGAAAATATCACGGCCCTGCGGCACATAGGCGATACCGGCCTTGGCGCGGGCCTCGGAGGGCATTCGGTCGATCCGCTTGCCGTCGAGCGTGATCGCGCCGGCCTTGATCGGGAGCACACCGGTGATGGTGCGCAACGTGGTGGTTTTACCGACGCCGTTGCGCCCCATGAGTGCGACCAGTTCGCCGCTGCGAACTTCAAAGTTAACACCACGCAGAATTCGCGAGCCGGCAATATCGGCTTCAACGGAGGAGACTGATAGAAGGATTTCGGACATCAAAGGTGATTGGTTCAGGCTTTGCCGCGGCCGAGGTAGACTTCACGGACCTTGGGATTGGCCTGGATGTCGTCGAATTTACCGTCGCAGAGCACGCTGCCCTGATGGAGCACGGTCACAGTGCCATTTTGGGCGATCTGCTTCACGAAGGTCATATCATGCTCAATAACGATGAGGCTGTGTTTACCGGCAAGGCTGAGCAGGAGTTCTCCGGTGCGATGGGTTTCCTCGTCGGTCATACCGGCGGCGGGTTCATCGACCAGCAGCAGGCGGGGTTCCTGGGCAAGCAGCATACCTATCTCGAGCCACTGCTTTTCACCATGGGCGAGCAGGCCCGCCTTCCAGTCGCGCTTACCGTCCAGGCGAATGAGCTTAAGAAATTCATCGAGCTTGTCGCGATGGTAGGAATCGAGCTTTTGAAACAGCGAGGCAAAGACCCCGCGCGGACGGTTCAGCGATAGAACCAAGTTGTTATAAACCGTATGCTCGGAATAGACGCTCGGCGTCTGGAATTTACGACCGATGCCGAGGCGGTTGATCTGATATTCGTTGAGCTTGGTGAGATCGGTGTTCTGACCGTATTCGAGTTTACCGATGTCGGGTTTTGCACGACCTGAGATCAAGTCAAAGAAGGTCGACTTACCGGCGCCGTTGGGCCCGATGACGGTGCGAAGTTCGCCTTCAAAAAGATAGAAGTTGAGGTCGGTGATGGCCTTAAATCCATCATAGGTCTTGTTGACGCCCTCGACGGTGAGAATGGGATGGCTCATGGCGGAGATCAGGCGGCGGTTACGGGGTTGACCTTGGGACGACGGAAGATGGCGACACCGTCGCGGATTTTGCCGGGGATGCTGACGATGCCGCCGGGAAGGAAGAGCACCACGAGGATAAACAGCCCCCCCATCATGATGAGCCACATATCGGGAACCGCACGGGTGGCCCAACTTTTAAGCGCGTTGACGGCAATGGCTCCGAGGATCGGCCCCAGCAAAGTGCCGCGTCCGCCCACCGCGACCCAGACGACCGCTTCCAAAGATTTCTCAGTGGTCATCTCGCTGGGATTGATGATGCCGACTTGCGGCACATAGAGGGCTCCGCCAATCGCGGCGACCAACGAGCTGAGCACAAAAATGAACAGCTTGTAGTGGGCGGTGGCAAAACCGCTGAAGAGCGCACGATTCTCACCGTCGCGAATGGCCTGTTGCACGAGGCCAAATTTGGTTTTTTGCAGCCAGCCGAACAGCAGGTAAACACCGGCCAGGACGAGCGCAGTGACGATGAACAGGGCGCGCATGGTATCCGCCTCCCGCAGGTCATGACCGAGCACAAACTTAAAGTCCGTGAACCCATTATTTCCGCCCAAAAGCAGCTCGTTGCGGAAAAAGAGTAGTGAAGCGCCGTAGGTCAGCGCTTGGGTCAGGATCGAGAAATAGACTCCTTTGATTCGTGAGCGGAAAGCGAGGAAGCCAAACACCAGCGCCAACAGGCCGGGTAGGAGCAAGATCATCGCCAGGGTAAACGGAAAGCTGTCAAACGGCTCCCAAAACGAAGGCAACCTGGACCAACCAAGGAAGACCAGAAAGTCGGGGATCGGCTGGTGATATTGGCCCAAAGTCCCGATCATCCGCATGAGATACATGCCCATCATATAACCACCGAGCGTGAAGAAAAGTGCCTGTCCGAGGCTGAGCAGACCGGTGCGCCCCCAAAGCAAGTCGACCGCGAGGGCGAGCAGTGCGTAGCACAGGTATTTGCCCCAAAGATTGATGGTGAAATTATCGACGATCCCCGTGGCGTTAAGCGCAGGGAAAATCAGAATCATAAAAACTGCGACTACGATAAACCCAATGGTGTGGGGTGAGCGAAAGTCGATGCCGTCGAGTTTTCTAGGACCGGTGAAAAGATTATCGGACATGCTGAAAAATGATTAATCGAGGCTGCGGCTGCGGGTGCTGAACAAACCGGCGGGGCGCCATTGCAGAAAGAGGATGATCGCGACCAAAACGAGGATCTTGCCGATGACGGGATTGCGCAGGATTTGCTGGATAGACTGGTCGGCCAGACCGATGCCGAGCGCACTAAAGACAGTGCCTGCGATGTTGCCGACACCACCAACCACCACGGTCATGAAGCAATCGACGATGTAGTTCTGCCCAAGCGAGGGACCGACATTGCCGATCTGGCTGAGGAATGCTCCGGCGAGGCCGGCCAGGCCTGACCCGAAGGCGAAGGTCATCATGTTTACCCGCTGGGTGCGGACACCCATGCAGGCGGCCATCTGGCGGTTTTGCATGACGGCACGCATGAGCAGTCCGAGTGGAGTGCGGGTGAGCACCAGCCAGGTGCCGAGCACGATCAGGCCGGCAAAGCCGATGACGAAGACGCGGTTCCAACCGAAAATGATGTCGTTGATTGTCCAGTTGCCGCTCAGGTAGGAAGGACTGCCAACCTGAACGTTGTTGGCGCCGAAAATCAGACGGAAAAGTTGCTGTAGAACCAGCGACACGCCCCAGGTTGCCAGCAGGCTCTCCAGCGGGCGGCGATAGAGGAAACGCACAATTCCACGTTCGAGCACAATTCCCATGGCGGCGGCGGCGAGGAAGCTGATCGGCAGGGCAAACAGGAAGTAGGATTCGCGAAGCCACCCGGTTGTTTCCATCCCGGGAATCTTGATCGAAAATCCGAAGGGAGAAATTGCCATGCCTGAGGCAAAGATATTTTGCACGATATAGGTCGCGTAGGCACCAACCGCGATCATCTCGCCGTGGGCCATGTTGATAACGCCCATCAGACCAAAGGTGATCGCCAATCCGAGGGCCACCACCAGCAGAATGCTACCCAGTGAAATACCGCGGAAAATAGTGCCGAAAAAATTCACGGCGGTCCGGTGCGAGTCCACCTCGTAGATGGCCTTGGCGGCGGCGGCGGCGACCTCCTTGTCCTTGATTGCCTCGGCTTCACGCTTGGCGTTACGCAGAAAGTCCGCGCTGGAGAGCGTATGAAGTTCGCGCAGGTCGGCGAGCGCGGCCAATTGTTCGGACCGGTCCTCGGACTTGAGCCGCATCAGGGCGATGCCCTCACGCAGGGCGGTCTTAGCCTTGGACTCCGTCTCGACCTCTGCGCGGGCCAACAAGGCGGGCAATTTCTCGGGATCCTGAGAGAAACCAACGGTATTTATAGCCTGGATACGTGTGGCCAGATCCGGGGAGGCCACATCAATAAGATCCCCCACCGCCTTCATGCCACGTCGCAAAAGGCCGTCGTGTGGGGCGGTAGACCAATCGTCGAGCACGACCAGAACGGGTTTACCCTCGGCATCTACCAACGGTTTGCTGTTATCAACCCGCAAGGCCGCACGGGCATCGTTCTCGTCAGCTTCTCCCGTCAGAGTGACCGGAATGGTTTTCTCGTCGGCGTCTTTAAAGAGCACGATTTGGTCGCGGCGCCAGGCGTCCATCAGGACCGGCAAATCGGCGTCACCACGACCGAGTAAAGTTTTGATCAGCGCCAGGCGCTCGGCGGCGTCTTCAGTCGCGGCAGCCTTGGCGATGACTTCGCGAGGCGTGGACTCGGCACGAACCAGGCCGAAGGCGGTAAAAAATAGTATGAGCGCGAGAGAGAACTTCACAGGAACAGGGATTAGCAAAGGTTAGGCCAAAAAAAAGAGGAGCGGGCCGCGTGAATGACCCGCCCCTCGATAACCACAAACTATCTACTTTCTGAAACGGACTCCTAGAGAGGTTCCGTAAGCGTTATTAGAACTTTCCTTTGAGCCAGGGTTCGCCGTAGATGTCCTTGAACTCCTTGAGGATCTTGAATTGACCGTTGGCCTTGGTTTCGCCGATGAAGACGTTCTTGGTCAAATGCATGTTCTTCTGGGTGGTGACGGTGCCGCCGGGGCCATCGAAGGAGATGCCGGATTTGAGGGCGGCGCGCACGGCGTCGACATCAAAGGAACCGGCCTTCTCAACAGCTGCCTTCCAAAGGTAGACACCGTCGTAGCTGAGGACCATGGGAGAGCAGGTCACGCGGCCGTCTTTAACGATACCGGGGACGTCGCTCTTCTTGAGCCAAGCCTTGAAGTTCTTGATGAATTCCTTGTTGGCGGGGGACTTGATGGACTCGAAGTAGGTCCAGCAACCGAGCTGACCGACGAGCTGGTCGGCGGGCAGACCGCGGAATTCATCCTCGGAGATTGAGAAGGAAACGACCGGGCAGATTTCAGCGCTCAGACCGGAAGCGGCGTATTCCTTGAAGAAAGGAACATTGGTGTCGCCGTTGAGGGTGCTGACAACCGCGGCGCCACCGCCGGCGGAGAATTGCTTGATTTCAGAAACGATCTGCTGGTAGTCGGTGTGACCGAAGGGAGTGTATTTACCGGCGGAAATGATCTTGCCGGCGTCGTCCTTACGATAGCCACCGCCAATGTTCTCGAGGGGAATGCCCTTGCTGAGCAAATACTCGAGGAGGACAAGGTTGGTGGTCTGCGGGTAGACATAGTCGGTGCCAATCAGGTAGAACTTCTTGTAGCCCTGCTCGAGAAGGTAATCGATGGCCGGAGTGGCCTGCTGGTTGACGGCCTCGGCGGTGTAGAAGACGTTCTGGGATTCTTCTTCACCCTCGTATTGCACCGGGTAGAAAAGCAGACCGTTGTTCTTCTCATAAACCGGAAGAACCGACTTGCGGGAAACAGAGGTCCAGCAGCCGAAAGTCACTGCGACCTTGTCCTGCTCGAGGAGCTGCTTGGCCTTCTCGGCGAAAAGGGGCCAGTTGGAAGCACCGTCAACCACGACGGGCTCGATCTTTTTGCCCAAGACGCCGCCGGCGGCGTTAATCTCGTCAAAAGTGAAAAGCAGGATGTCACGCAGCGAGGTTTCGCTGATGGCCATGGTGCCGGAAAGGGAGTGGAGAACGCCAACTTTGACGGTGTCTTCGGCGTGGAGAGCGCCGGTCATGGTGCCGAGCGCGAGAGCGCCGATACCGAGGGTGCGAGTGATGGATTTAATCATGGTGGGAAAGTGAGTGAGAGATGGGCGATAAAAAGGAACCCGCCGCCGCCACGGGCGGCGGGTTCAAGTCAAACAAAGTTCAGATAATTATCAGAACGTGAAGAGACCCTGAATGCCGTAGAACAAGGTCTTGGGCTGATCGAGGTAGGAAACCTCAGCGCGAACGGTGAAGTTGTCGCTGATGACATAACCAGGAGACAGAGTCAGGTAGGTGGCATACTCGTCGGTGGCATCACTGACCTGACCGCTCCAGCGGGCGACCGTGTAAAACTTCTCGGTGAAGTCATACTTGCCGAAGAGAATGTAGCTGGTGGAAGCATCCTCGAAGTAGGAGATTTCACCGGCAACCGTGAGCTCGTCGCTGACAGCATAAGAGGCCCACACATCGACACCATAGGTGCCAACCGCGGTGTCGTCGTCATCGATAGCCAGAGCAACAAAAACGGTGAGATTTTCGACACCAGTGAAGGTGGCGACAAACTCGTAGCCGAGACCGTCGCTCCAATCGCTGTCGCCTTCGTCAGCGATGGTGGCACCTGCACCAGGGAACAGCGAATCGGTGACCGAGGCGCTCAGGGTGAGGGTGTCAGATACGGCAAAATCAGCCTTCACGCCGCTGTGGAAGCCGGGGATACCGGAGGCAAAGCCGTAGGTCAGCTGGCTCATGTAAGGTGCGAAGTAAGACTCATAACCGAGGTAGCTGAGGAACTTACCACCCGTGACGGTCAGCGGACCGGCAGTGTAGGAAATATAGAGATCCAGGATCTCGGTGTTGTCAGCGCCGCCACCAGCAGGAGCATACATGAGGCTGGCCTTGCCGGAGAAGTCTCCGTAGGTGCCCATGAAGCCAAAGAAAGCGGCATCCAGAGTTGTGTTACCGGAATCGAACAGGGAGGTCGTGGAAGCTCCCGCATCAGGATCAGTGACCGCACCAGTGGCGGCAACAAAACCCTCGATGGAGACGTAATCGTTAACCTTGAGTTCGGCTTGAGCCGAAGTAGCCAGAACGGCGCAAAGACCGGTGGCGAGCGTGAGACGTGATTTCATGTGCTTGGTTGTTTGTTTGGTTGTTTATTTGAGCTCATTCCTGAAAGGCGTTTAACCGCACTTACATGAATATGCTCTCGCCCTTAAAGCCTCACCCATGCCACCCATTAAATAATACTTAATACTTATTAACCATATACTTAAGTAATTTAAAAAACAGGCGCTGTAGCATCGAGCGACACACGAATACTTCCATCGCCCGCCGGCCGTCGCATTTTGCAACACATGGAAATGGGCCATAATTATGGCCTCAACGGATACTTGCCGCCTCGGATCACAACCATGAGTTTGGACCCAATATGGCCAGCCGACGTAATGCACGCTCCCCCTCAATCAAAGTCCGCAAGAAAAGCGGAAAGCATTATCGATGGATAAGCCTGATCGCTCTCACCGCTTTGGTTGGGTGGTATGCTTTTCAACCTTCAGCACGTCGCGAAGAAGTGAATCGCCTCCTGCGCAATTCCATCGAACGAGATAAAAACATAGATCCACTCGATATCGCATGGGACATTTATCAGCTCTACTACAGTCCCGACTTCGTCAAAGTCCCACCCCCTCCCGGCGACAACACGAACACCTACGGCGGACTGCCTGCGACGATCGGTGCAAATGGTCAGTCCAGCGGATTACGACTACTGGCGAATCGGGGCTACCTCATAGGTTACGATGATCGATTGCCAGGGCCCCTCTGGGCTGCATACCGCTGCGCAGACATCACCCCCCTCCCCTCGACGGGAGAACGGCCCGAGTCTTTTGAAATCGACCGGCGCACCGTTAGTCGCGTCAGTAGCAATGCCTATACCGGCACCGGTTATGATCGCGGACACCTCGCGCCAAACTATGCGATCGCCTCACGATACGGCCAACCCGCACAGCTCGAAACGTTTTTACTGAGCAATATCATCCCGCAAAAACACAGCCTCAACGCGGGGCTTTGGAAACAGCTGGAAATGCGCATCGCCACCAGCTATCCGGCTCGCTTTGGGGAAATCTGGGTTGTGGCAGGTCCCGTGTTTAACCAGCAGCCACCGGTTACACTTGGACGCGGAGGACCTGCCGTGCCCGACGCTTGCTACATGATCCTGCTCGACGAAAGCGACGGACGGCTGCGCTCCATGGCGTTTATTTTTCCACAGGATGCCTCCGGGGAACTGGCCCATTACCTGACAACAATCGACACGATCGAGATTCGAACCGGTTTGGACTTCTTTTCAGCCATCGAAGACAAGGCCGAGGCTCTGCTGGAATCACAACGGGCCGGGCGGGTCTGGTAGAAATCATCGGTGCAGCATAACGGCAACGCCCGTTACCAGACACCACACCCAGTATTCAAAAAACCGTGACAAGCCACCGCAGCTTGTGGCTGCCAGAGTGCACTCACCTTTCAAGGATGAGCATGTAGCGATCCCCGTTCAGCACGAAATTGCCGGTTTCAATGTCACCGTCATCAAGCATCTCATCAATGGCCTGAAAAATCGGGTCCGAGTTGTTTCCATCTTTCGGACGAATCGAAATAGCGGCGATAATATTAAGCTGATCAAAATCCCACTCATAGAGATGGCCGCCAGGGACACCCTGGTGCCATATTTGCGCCTTGATTTCGGTCTCCATACCGACGGGCATTTCATTTTCATCGGCATCGGCCGGCCAATAACCGTGTTCCATGCTATACTGCTCAAAACTGCTGCTGAACTGACGCATATTATTCACCACGGTGGTAGCGTGCGTCTTGAGCAAAATCCGCTTGAAGGCAGGTAACGCGATCGAGGCCAACAGCCCAATGATCACAACAACGACCATGATTTCCATGAGCGTATATGCCTTGGGGTTGCGGAAGTTCATTAACACATACTTGTAAATTCTTGTTAAAACTCAATAAATTTAGCATTATTTTTACAATTATCCATTGGTAATGTCGTAAATTAATGCGGTGCCAAACATTAAGGTCATATGACTTTTCGCCACAAACTGGCCTAAATAGCCTTAAAAGGCCTAAATAAGTGCCCCCAAACTGAATAGGGTAAACACTGAACGGCGACTCTAAGCGCAAAAAAGGCACCATCCGTTTAGCGGGATAAACTAGACATAAGTGGTATCCAAACTCACCCAGCCTACTCTGCCATATACGAATTTGCTCATCAGATTTGTTCGGAAATCTGGATGCTTCCGCCCCTCCTAGCCCAAGACATCGAGAGTTTGTCTACAATCAGGCCTTGCCTGGACAGGCGGAATTTCATCGCCATTCATGACGCGGATAACGGCGGGATAGCTCGCTTTTTACCTTGGGATACATCTCGGTCCAGAATCGGCCAAGGTCATCGGTAATCTGGATTGGACGCTGGTTCGGTGCAAGAATCTCGAACTTCACCGCCACGCGGCCATGCCCGAGACTGAACGTGGAATCAATACCATAGAGCTCCTGTATCCGTGCGCTTAATACCGGCGGGCCTTCAGGAGCGTAGCGGATGCGGGCCTTGCGACCGTTGGCCATAACCAGCCGCTCGGGCAGGTAGTCGTCGAGCACGGCCAGCTGCTCGGGACGCAGCCATTCACGCAAGGCAGGCATCACTGGTTTGTCGCGTAGTTCCTTGGCGCCAAGACTACCGTAACAGATTTGTTCGATCAGGGTCGCGCGGTCTTCATCGGTGATCGGAGTCACCTCCAGTTCAGGGAACCATTCGGCGAGTCGATTTACGCGAACGATCCACTGGTCCACGTTTTCATTCCACTCTCCGAGCTGGATATTCCCCTCGAGCACTTCCTGCGCAAGCAACGCGGCGGCGGCACCGGCCGGCGGTTCCTCGGCGGTGGGCTTGGTGGCGAGGACGAGATCGCGGAAACGGCGTTCGCGACGGGCCTGCACACGGCGGATCGTGGGCTCGTAGACGACGCCGGTTTCATCGCGGTAATCGTTGGGAAAGAGCTCCGCCAGCCACGATTCCTCGATGGCGGTGCATTGGGTCAGCAGCGTGTCGACCGATCCGGCGCGTCCCTGGATTTCACTGACCTCGGCGGCCACAAACAGCTCGGCGTCATGGATGACACTTTCCCGGGCCAAGGTGCCGCGGCGTCCGTGCACCAGATCACAGCGCAAGGTCCCGCGATCCAAACGACGGGCGAGTTGGTCTGAAAAGCCGGCGAGCACACACTTGCGCACTGCGATTTCGTCGAGTGCATGGTCGGTGGTATCGAGGCCTTCGCGACGGGCGATTTCAAGAAACTGCTTAAACAGCGGTCCGACCGCACGCGCACCTTGCGCGTGAATGCCGAGCCGGCGGCAGGCATCAAGATCGTAGCGGCTCTCTTCGGCGTAACGCCAGGCGGCCATGAGACGGAAGAAGTCACTAGTATTATCGTCGCCGAGTTGATCGTCGCGAGCTTCACTCCCCTGCCCTCGCAGCAGAAATGAACGCCCTTGGGTGAGCGCGGCCATGAGCGCAACCGCACGCACGCAACCGCGGGAATCGGCTTCTATAAGCATACGGGCGTAGCGAGGGTGCAGCGGGAAACGCAACATGCGACGACCGGTATCCGTGATGAGACGGCGTTTGCCAGTCAGCGCTCCAAGGTCGGCCAGCAGAGTCTCGGCGCGGGCGAGCGCGACCGCGTCGGGTTTTTCAAGCCAGGGGAAGCCGGTGATGTCGTCGATGCCACTGGCCTTCAGCGTCAACACGACTTCCGAGAGATCCAGACGACGGACCTCGGGGATCTCCTGGGCGGCGCGCTGCTCGTGCTCCCGTTCGGTCCAGAGGCGCAGGCAGACACCCGGGGCAGTGCGACCGGCGCGACCGGCGCGTTGGTCGGCGGATGCCCGGGATATTTTCTCGATGAGAAGCGTGTTGATGCCCCGATGCGGATCAAAGCGGGCCTGACGGGCAAGGCCGGCATCGATGACCACCGTTACACCGTCAATGGTGAGCGAGGTCTCGGCGACGTTGGTGGACACGATAATTTTGCGACGGTCTCCACGGCTGACCGCACGATCCTGTTGCTCCGGCGGCAGTTCTCCATGAAGAGGCAGAATATCAAAACCCCGCATGACCGCACCAAGGGTTTGCACCGTGCGGTTGATTTCGTAAGCGCCGGGCAGGAAAACGAGAAAGTCGCCGGCAGTGCCGGCTTCAAGGTCGCGGCAGGCACGGGCCACGACGTCCCAGACCGGTTCCTGCTCAAAATCGACACGCTTGGGCAGGTAACGGATATCGACCGGAAAACTGCGGCCCTGCGACGTGAGCAGCACGGATGGCGCGAGGTAATCTGAGAGACCGGCGGCGTCGAGCGTCGCCGACATGACAATAATGAGCAGGTCGGGCCGGGTGGTCTTTTGGATCTGCAGAGCGCGGGCTAACGAGATATCACCGTAGAGGTGCCGTTCGTGAAATTCGTCGAAAACGAGCGCGTTGATTCCCTCCAGGGTGGTATCGAAAGACATCTGACGCAGCAGAATGCCTTCGGTAACAAAACGGATTTTGGTTTTTTCCGAGACGCGTGACTCAAGCCGGATCTGGTAGCCGACGGTTTCACCGAGCGCGGTGCCCATTTCTTCGGCGACGCGGCGGGCCAGCATGCGGGCGGCGAGGCGGCGGGGTTGCAGCACGACGACCTCGCCGGTATCGAGCAGACCGTGTTTGTGCAGCATCTGCGGGATCTGAGTGGACTTTCCCGAGCCGGTGGGGGCCTGCACAACGACTCGACCCTCGACGCGGAGGGCGGCGAGCAGATCAGACTCGAGTTCGTAGATGGGCAGTTCGCGGGACGATGGCATGGGCGGCGGGAGGTTGAACATGGCAAGGAGCACGGACGCAGGTGTCCAACCATTCCGGTTGCAGCTTGCGAGGATCAGGGAAGCGGGATTAACCGTTGGGTATGTTTGCCCGTGTTTTGATGTATTGCTCCATCCCCGTCGCCTTGGTCCTAGCTTGGTATGCCTGGGATCATTCTCGTATCGACGTTGATTTCGTGGCGGTGAAATCCGGCATGGCGGTAGATGCGGTCCCGGCCACCGTGACGATCGAGCCGGCACTGGAAATCAAAGTAAGCAGTCAGGTCGCCGGACAAATTACCAAGGGGCCGGTCAAGCTTGGCCAGGCGGTTAAAACAGGCGATGTGCTTTTTGAGATCACTCCGCTAAACAGCCCCGGGCAACCCGTGGAAGTGACCGCCACCATGGATGGCATCATCACCGCCATCAATGCACATCCCGGCGAATTGGTGGAGGCGTATGCACCACTGGCCCGCTTGTGGAACGGCAAGGCCGAGCTCATCGGCCGGGTAAATCCGGAGAACTATGTTGATATCGGTGTTGGCATGGAAGCAGAGGTGCATCTGCCGGGAACCGGCGGCGAGAGTCTGGTTGCCCGCGTCATGCAAGCGCCCCGTTTTTCCGAGACTGTCGGTGGAGACTTCCGTCTGGTCATCGCACTCGAATTGCCGCCCGAGCGTCTCTTGCCCGGACTGGTCGGGAACGCTCAAATACTCAGGCGACAAGTTCCCGATTCGCTGCTCATACCGGCTGCGGCGCTCAACGCGGACGGCACAGTGTTTTTGGTTAACGGTAAACATGCCGAACGGGTGGCGATCCAGACCGGGTCCATCTTCCACGGAGAAGTTCAAGTGCTCGCCGGTCTCAAGCCCGGAGATGCGGTGATTATCGCCAGCGCAGCTCCGCTTCACGACGGTTCCCGCATTCAGCTTAAAGGAAATTAAATCGCCAAGACCTGTCAGGACAGATGCAAAGCTGCCAGTCGCGCGGCGTTTCGGTGAGCATCAAAATTTTGCTCAACCCAAGCTCTGGCCGCGATCCGATAGTTTTCCGCGGCGTTATCATCATCGCGTAGCTCAACCAACGCGTCCACCCAGCCCGTGGTGTCCGCGACTGGAATAACCCGGCCGGAAACCTGATCGGTCACCGCCTCGGTCGTGGCGGCCTCCGGAGAGGTGACCACGAGAACCCCGGCCGCCATCGCTTCAGGAATGACATTGGGCAGACCATCCCGATCACCATCGGCGGCGACCACCCCGGTGTGCAGCAGCACGTCCGCCCAAGTCCGCAATTCGGCGACTTCCGACTGTGGACGATGTCCCAAAATCTTGACGCAGTGAACCAGTCCCATCGCTTCCAATTTGCGTTCAATCTCGGTGCGCAGCGGTCCCTCGCCCGCGATGCGAGCTTCAAACCGAATGCCGGCGGAGCAAAGCGCGGCATACACCAGCAGTTGATGGTCGAAGCCCTTTTTAGGGACCAGACGGGCGACACACAACAAGCGCAATGGATCACGCGGCAGCCGTAGAGGTTTGAGCACCGGAAATTCAACCAGTCCGCGATGGATGACGTTGATCTTATCTTTCGCCAGCCCGCGTTCCCTCAGTGTGTCGCCGGCCATGGCGGTGGAGGTGTGGACAAATCGCGCGGCGGCGAGCTTCTCCATCAACCACCAGTCGCCTCCGTGGCGGTAGATATCATACGCATGCGCCGCGGCGCTGTAGGGATGTCCGTCGAGCCTCCAGAGCAACCAGGCGGCCGTGGCCGGACCGGTGGCCCAGACCGCGTGGATACGAGCGGGACGCAGCTGTCTAAAATGACCGGCGTGAATGGCGGCGAAGCCGGCACCCAGCATGTTCTCCCAAAAGTTCAGCCAGCACGGCGGCCGGCGGGTAAACACCCCGCGTAACAACTGACCGAATACACCTGGGCGATGCAGCACGGTCAGCGGAATGTGCCAGAGCAGGCTGAGCAGTTTCCACTTGGGAAAGGTGGTCACCGGCACGCCGTTAAAATCGGGACCGCCTCCGTGCAGGGAGTAAAGGCGCAGATCGAGTCCGCGGGCGAGCAAACCGGCGACCTCGCGCTGGATGAAAGTTTCCGTATTTTTGGGAAACGTGGTGAACAGGTAGACAATGACCGGGCGTTCGGAGCTCATGGTGCTCAGAGGCCGAAGTAACGCTTCATGATCGAGTGCCGGATCGACCAGGTGCCAAACCGCACCAAGAATGGTGCCATTCTTGCTTGGAAAAATGCACCGCTGCGCACAATGCCGATGCGACGACTGAGGATGGCCCGACGCAGGTCGGCGGCGGCACGTGCAGGCAGCGGCGCGACGTCGAGGTTTTTGCCAAGAATCGTCCAAGCCCGTTCCGCGCGGGGGGAATCGGCTCCCACACCACGGGTGGCCACGCGGTTGAAATCGGTCCGATAGTCACCGGGTCGAAAATCAACAATGCACACCCCGCTACCGGAGAGTTCGACTGCAAGACTCTCGCTCCACGCGGAAAGTCCGGCTTTAACGACGTTGTAGCCGCTCATAAACGGCAGCGGAAACTCAACCGCGAGCGAGCTGATATTGATCAAATAACCCCGGCCACGCGGGCGCATTTCCAAAAGCGCCAGCCGGCCGATGCGCAGGGTGGTTTTCAACATCGCGTCGATTTGCCCGTCCCAGACTTCCGGCTCGGTGGCCAAGGCATCCGCAAAAATTCCGTAGCCGGCATTATTGATCACCAGATGAAACCCGCCTGCTTCGGCGGAAGCCTGACGGTAGGCCGCCTCGGCAGCCGTCGCATTATGCAAATCCAGCGCCACCGGCACAAAACCAGGCTGAGACGAAAGTGCGTCCAACCGATCAACACTACGGGCGGTTCCCCAGACTCGCACTCCCTCGGCGAGCAACATTTTAGCGAACTCCAGACCAAGGCCGTTGCTGGCCCCGGTGACAAAGGCCGTAGGCACGCGTTCGGCAAGCAGTGACATGGCCATGGTGTCAGATCGGAAACAAGGTCAGGCCACGCGCTTGAGCACAACGCACACATTGGCTCCGCCAAAACCGCTGCTGTTGTTCAAGATAATGTCCGGAGCCACCGGCAGCGATTTTCTGATAATATTCAAACCCGCGCAGGCGGGATCCAGCTGGCTGATATGGGCTGACCCAGGGGTGAAACCACGACGCATGGCGAGGGAACAAAACGCGGTTTCCATCGCACCCGCCAACGAGAGTCCGTGACCAGTGAGCGCCTTGGTGCTGCTGACCGGAATACGTCCGGCATGTTCGCCCAACACGGCACGCAGCGCGTGACACTCGGAGGCGTCACCAATCGGCGTGGAGGTCGCGTGGGCGTTGACATAGGAGAGGTCCGCCGGAGTCACTCCCGCGGCGCGTAAAGCACGACGCATGGCATTGGCCAACCCGGTGCCTTGGGGATGGGAAATGGCGACATTGTGACCATCCGATGCCTGCCCCCAACCCAGGACCTCGGCATAGGGAGTAACTCCCCGCCGTTGCACTTCGGCTTCACTTTCCAGCACGAGAACCGCACCACCACCAGTGCCGACAAAGCCGTCGTGTTTAACATCAAAGGGACGTGACGCCGTGTCGGGGTCATTATTTTGCGTCAAGGCCCGCATACTGGCAAAAGGCAGGATCGTCTCGCTGTTGCCGTCTTCCGCGCCGACCACAAACATCCGTTGCTGACGTCCCAAGGTGATTTCGTCGTAGGCAAAACCCAGAGCGTGGGTTGACGAGGCACAGGCGGAGGAAAACCCGGTCGAGGCTCCCTTGATCTTGTGATGCGCAACCAGATTAAATTGAACCGTTCCCGAAATGCTCGCAACGACTCCCAGCGGAGGGCAACGCATGACGCCCGCCTGATTCATTTTATTCAGGTTGTATCCGAGCATCCGGGGAGAACCGGCAGACGCGGCGTAGAGACCGGTTTCATCATTGGAAATATCCGCCTCGGACAGTCCGGCATCCTCAATCGCCTGTTGAAACGCACAAGCCGCATAGAGAGCATTGGGGCTCAGACTGCGCAGCATCTCACGTCGGATTCGATAGGGGGCGGGGATGACCCAGTCTTCGGAGTCAACCGAGTCCGTGTTAAAATCGCGCACCGGCGCCGCGATTTTGACCGGACAATTTTCGCGATCAAACGGGGCATAACGCACCATACCGTGACGCAAGTCCCTGAGACTGGCTTCAACTGTGGAAGCATCGTTGCCGATGCTAGTGATAAATCCGATTCCGGTAATGTAAACGCGTGACATGCTTGCAAATTGCAGAGGCGGAGCGTTCAGCAAGGAGCCCATCTGTTAAAGGCAAAAATGGGGCGATACCGGAAGCCCTCCCCCGACTGGTCCGTCAATCAGACTTCCGCAGGTGAATCAGCATCAGAAACCGATACAGATGCCTCGTCGACAAAACCAAAAGTGAGAGTGAACTCCTCGGCAACCACCGCCTTTTCAGAGCCTACCCGAATGGAGCCTTCAAAGACCGCCAGAGGCAGCTTAACCCGCTTCGGCTTGACCGTAAGGGTGAGCACATCGCCAGGCTTACACACACGATGACAGCGCACGCCGTCCGATGATGTGAAAAAAATCGTATTGCTGCCGACGCACTGGCCTTCGGGAGCCGCCATACCGGTGAGTAGAAAAAAGACCCCCAACTGCCCCAACGCTTCCAACATGATGGACGCAGGCATGACCGGATTGTCCTTAAAATGTCCCTTCAGGAAGAACTCTTCGCCGGTGATTTTATATTTTCCCACCGCCCCCGTCTCGGAAACCTCGGCCTCATTAAGGAAAAGGAACGGCGGCTGGATCGGCATGCGTTGCAGGATGCTCTCGATCCCAAAATATTCAGCCGGTGCAGGCGGCGGCACGCCCCGTGCCTTGCAATCAATAAAGATTTTGATGTCCCCAAGCGTGCGAAGATTACGCAACTCGTCGTTACTGATGGACATCCCGACGGTTTCTTCCACCAGCATCACGATCTCCATCATGGTCAACGAATCAATGCCGAGGTCGTCGATCATCCGCAGATCATCATTATTGGAGGCCAGACGAGGCCGAAGCTCCGGATCCAAGAAGCGCTCCACCAAACCGATGATAATCACCGGAAGTTGCTCTAATGCACCGGTCTTACGGAATGTGATTGCCGCCTCCACGGTGCCTTCGGAACAACGCCGCAAGCTATCCCTCAACGCAACTTCATCCTCGGATGAAAAGGGCTTGGGCACGTAACCTGCCGGTGCAGCCGAAACAGAGTCTGAAGGTGCTGGTTCGATCATTGTTTAGGCCGACTAAGAAAATCGTCTGCAAAATGTAAAACCAATTGTAGGGAATTGGCCAGATAGGCTTCTCCCCGACCGTCAACCCAGTTCAATAAAGAAAACCTTGCGAGCCCCCTACCCGTTGCCACCAACTCCGGGCCCGTCCCGGGAAAAACGCGCAGCAGAACCCACCTCATTCCCAACCCTTCATCTGAAATGAATATTCTCGTCACCGGCGGGGCCGGTTTCATCGGTTCCCATACGCTGGACGCCCTTGCCGCCAGAGGAGATCGCACCGCCCTACTGGACGATTTTAACGACTTTTATTCCCCGGATCTAAAACGGCGTCAGGCCGTCACCACCGGCGCCAAGATTTTCGAAGTTGATTTGCGCAACCGGGATGCGGTCTTCGGCACCATCGCCAGCTTTCAACCCGATGCCATCATCCACCTCGCGGCCAGAGCCGGAGTGCGCCCTTCGATTCAAGACCCGCAACTCTACATCGATACCAATATTACCGGCACACTCCATATTCTGGAGGCAGCCGTAGCCCACAAAGTTCAAAAAATAGTCCTGGCATCCTCCAGCTCTGTATACGGCAACAATACCAAGATTCCGTTCGCTGAAGATGACCGTCTCGATTCGATTATCTCCCCTTACGCACTGACAAAACAGGCGACAGAAACCCTCGCCCGCATGCACGCGACCCGCGACGGACTGGCGGTTGCCGCCTTGCGGTTTTTCACCGTTTACGGCCCGCGACAACGACCCGATCTGGCCATCGCCAAATTCTTGGATCGTGTCGCCACCGGGAGTCCCATTGAACTTTACGGCGACGGCTCAAGCAGTCGCGACTACACCTACGTCGACGATATTGTGAGCGGCATCCTTGCAGCCCTGGACCGCCTGCAACCCGGTTTCCGGGTTTATAACTTGGGAGGAGATCAGCCCGTTTCCTTAAGCGACCTGGTGACGGCCATCGAGAAAACGGTCAACCGCACCGCCAACATCAAAAGACTCCCGCCCCAGGAGGGCGATGTTGACCGCACTTGGGCAGACCTCGCCCGGGCCCGCGAGGAGCTAAACTATACCCCCTCAATCCACCTGGAAGCGGGTCTGCAAAAACAATGGGAGTGGCAACAAGCCCAAACAGTCGCAACCCGGCATTGACCACCCCCGGCCCATCTTCTTGTCTCACCGCTCATGGAAACCAGCCCGGCCGAACCATCAGCGGTCAAATACAAGCGAATCGTTCTTAAACTCAGCGGAGAAGTTCTCCGCGGCAAATCTTCCGAACCTATCGACGCAGGCGTGCTGAAACGCATATGCTCGCAGGTTAAGGAGATCCACGATATGGGGGTCGAGATCTGTCTCGTCATTGGCGGCGGGAATATTTTCCGCGGCCTGCAAGGCGAAGCCCGTGGAGTAGATCGCACCACCGGCGATTACATGGGCATGCTCGCCACGGTCATCAACGCCCTCGCCCTCATGGACGGTCTGGAAAAAATGGGGGTCAATACCCGCGTTCAATCCGCCATCCCCATGAATCAGGTGGCCGAACCGTTTATTTTGCGCCGCGCCATCCGCCACCTCGAAAAAGGCCGCGTGGTCATTTTCGCCGCAGGCACCGGCAATCCCTACTTCTCGACCGACACCACCGCGGCACTGCGCGCCTCTGAAATCGGCGCCCAAGTCATCATGAAGGCGACCAAGGTCGACGGCATCTACAACAAGGATCCGAAAAAACACGCCGACGCGGTCAAATACGAGACCCTCACGTTTATCGACGCCCTCAAAAACCGGCTCAACGTCATGGACTCGACCGCGTTCTCACTCTGTCTCGACAACAACGTGCCAATCCTCGTGTTCGATCTTAATGATCCGCACGCCATCATGAAAGCCGTGCTTGGCGAAACCATCGGCACGCTCGTGCACAGCTAAACACCGCCCCGACTCGCAACCCTTCATTTCATTTTCATGTCAGCCACAATTATAGCCAACACCGTCACGCGCATGCAGAAATCCGTGGAGCATACCCTCCACGAATTCAGCAACATCCACACCGGCAAAGCCACCCCTTCCATGGTCGAAGGTATTATGATTGAAGCCTACGGCTCCATGCAGCGCATCAAGGATTGCGCCGCCATCATGACTCCGGATCCGCGCATGATTGTCATTCAACCCTGGGACAAGAGCGTCGTGCAGGCCATCGCCAAGGGCATCCAGATGTCCAACTTGGGTTTTAATCCCAATGTCGACGGCAACCTCGTGCGCATTCCTCTGGCCGAAATGAGCCGCGAACGTCGTCAGGAATTTGTCAAGGTCGCGAACCGGCTCGCCGAAGAAGGTCGCGTCCAGGTCCGCAACATTCGACGTGACTCTCTCGAATCCATCAAGAAGGGCAAATTTCCCGAAGACGAAGCCAAGCGCGCTGAAAAGGAAATCCAGACCCTCACCGACAAATCCATCGAGGAAATCAACCAGCACCTTGCCGCCAAGGAAAAGGATCTGCTCACAGTCAACTGACCGGGTCGCGTCCGCCCCCACTCCATGCCCGCCTCCCCCGTCCGTGCCGAAGCCAAGCGCATTGTCGTCAAACTTGGCACCGGTGTGCTCACATCTGGTATCGGGCAACTGAATACGGATCGTATTCATGCCCTGGCCGCCGACATCGCCTGCCTGCGCGGGCAGGGACTGGAGGTCATCATCGTTTCCTCCGGGGCGGTGGGCCTTGGCATGGGCCGTCTCGGTCTGACGCGCAAACCGACCGATCTGAGCAAAAAACAAGCCTGCGCCGCGGTCGGGCAATCCCTGCTCATGCAAACCTGGCAGGAGGGTTTTGCCTCGCACGACCTGACCGTAGCGCAGGTGCTGCTCACCCATGAGGATCTGCGCAGCCGCCAGCGTTACCTCGGCGTAAAGGCCTGCCTGGAGGAGTTGATCGCCTACGGCACCATCCCGGTCATCAATGAAAATGACACGGTCAGCGCGGCTGAAATCAAGTTTGGCGACAACGATACCCTCTCCGCCATGGTTGCCAGTCTGCTCGATGCGCAGTATCTGGCCATCCTCTCCACCGCGCCGGGTTTGATCGACATGGCCGGCAGTGGAGAAATCCTGCCCGTGGTCGAAAAAATCACCCCGGCCATCGAAGCCATGGCCGGTGGCACGACTGACATCACCGCCACCGGAGGCATGATTTCTAAGATCAGCGCAGCCAAACTCGCCGCCCGTGCCGGATGCGGGGTATTCATCGCCAGCGGAGCCGAACCCGACATTGTCTCCCGGTTGCTCGCCGGACGTGGGCCCGGCACATTTTTTGTGCCCAACGGACTGCCGCTTGAGTCCAAAAAGCGCTGGATCGCCTACTTCCAGCGTCCGCGTGGCAGTCTGAGTATCAACGCCTGCGCAGTGCCCGTGCTACTGGAACAAGGCCGTAGTCTGCTCGCGATCGGTTTGACAGGGTCAACAGGCACATTTGTGGCCGGCGACGTGGTTGATATCAACGGGCCGGACGGCCGGCTGCTGGCGCGCGGGATCACCTCCTTTGCCAACACCGAAATCCCGGCCATCATTGGTAAATCCAGCGACGAGCTGCGGCCACTTTTCCCCGCGCGCAAACGCCTTGAGGTCGTGCACCGGAACGAGCTGGTGCTGCTCTGATCCGTTGACCGTCCGCGCACCCTTCACGCAGCGACCCGAAAAAACGCGGTGTCACCCACACTCGCACGCAATTGCGCCTCCTCGTTTTCCGCCAGCGGGTCTACGCCCTGAGCGTAAAAAATAACCGCATCGAAATTCTGGTGCGACTCTTGAGAAAACCAGGCCTCGGGACTGGGAAACCACTCTATCTCCACGATATCGCCCACTTCGGCAAAAGAGGCCACCACCTGTGCGACCCGGCCCTGATCTTGGGCAATAACGGCGAATAAACGAGAACCGGGGGCGACTTTCACTCTCGGGGCAGTCGATTTTAAACGATCTGATTTCTTCATGATAGTATAGGGTTATTACAACCGACATCATGATCGTTTTTAGAATTATTTTACATGCAGGCCAACCCACAATTTTCGTTTTAAAATCCCCCTGCCTCCATCGTAAAAGTCCCCCAGATGCACTCCCCTCGAATGAACCTACCCTGCCTAAAATAAGCCGACTGGAGACCATTCAGCCATCAATCGCTTGTCGCACCATGCGCAACATGGTGGTCGCACTGTAGGGTTTTGGCAGGAAATGCGAAACCTTCACATTGGCAGCCTTATTGGCCCCGCCGGCCGAGGCCAAGCCACTGGAAGCGATGACTTTCACCATGGGATTAATTCGCCTCAACGCACCAATCAAGGTCGGCCCATCCATGATCGGCATCATCATATCAGTCAGGACCAAATCAATTTTAGCGGCCTGTTGTGCGTAAATACCGATCGCCGCGGCCCCATCCTCGGCAACCACCACCTTGTAACCAAAACTTTGCAGGGTCTGACGGGTGACGCTGAGAATCGAAACCTCATCATCAACCAGCAAAACCAATTCACCCCGCCCCCGCGGTATTTCGATGGCCGGCTCCCGATCCAGCCCATCCACCACAAGCTCGGTTGAAACCGGGAAATAAATTTTGAATACCGTGCCCTTGCGCGGCTCGCTATAGACATTCACGAAACCGCCATGGCTTCGCATGATCGCCTGCACCGTCGAAAGTCCCAGTCCGGTCCCTTTACCGGTTTCTTTAGTGGTAAAAAAGGGCTCGAAAATATGTTCCAACACCTGACCGGCCATACCGACCCCTTGATCCGAAATGGAAATCATCACGTATCGTCCGGGAGCCGTGCCGTGATTCATGGCAACATACTGGGAGTCGAGCTCCACTTGACTGGCTGAAATACTTAGACGCCCGCCGTCAGGCATGGCATCACGAGCATTCACTGAAAGGTTTACCAAGACTTGGTTGATCTGCGTCGGGTCGCCGATGATCAATGGCAGACCATGGGGAATATCAGTCTCAACGGTGATATTTTTGGGGAACGTATTCGTAACGATATCCTCAATTTCGCGAACAATATGGCGGACTTGAACCGAGACTCGGGCTCCTTCTACTCCGCGGGCAAACGACAGCACCTGTTTGACCAGATCCGCTCCACGCCGGGCGCTATTCCCCAGATTATCCAGCAGACGCAATCCGGTCTCCGACTGCACGTGCTGGCGGAGTAAATCACCGGCCATCAATATGGGCGAGAGAATGTTGTTCAGATCATGGGCGATCCCTCCGGCCAATGTCCCTATACTCTCCATTCGCTGGGCTCGCAGAAACTGGGTCTCCAGTTTTTTCCGGTCGGTCACATCGGTATCAATACTTAGAATCGAGGCCGGCCAACCTTCGGGGTCTTTTAAGAAGGTCCAGTGACAATCGAGCATCAGAAAGTCACCTCCCTCGATTTCGCGCCGCAACTCCCCCTGCCAGGTGTCATTGGCTCGCACGGCCTTTTCTATCTCATCAAGTCGGGGTTTTTCCAGACCGGCGATGTCACGAAAATCCCGCCCCTGTGCCTCGCCAGCGGTCCATCCGTAGATCAGTTCGGCGCCCTTGCTCCAAAAAAGAATGCGATGATTCAAATCACGCAAAACAATCGCATCCGGAGCCATATCGAGCAGCGCAGCCTGCTGGACCATTTTTTCCTCAACCGATTTACGATCGGTAATCTCCTGAAATGCCCCCACCAGATGCGTCACACAACCGTGTTTACTCACCACCTCACCCTTGGCACGCACCCATATGTCGCGTCCAGTGGCGGTCATCAAGGGCAGCTCCAAATCCCACGACGTGCCCTCAGTCATGGCCCGTTCCACGGCCTGTCGAATTTGCCCGCGGGCCTTTGGTGCATAAAATTCAATAGCCGTGTCGACCTTCGGCACATAGTCCGGCGCCACCTCGTGGATACGCCGGGTCTCCTCGGTCCATTCCAACTCATCCTTTTCCACGTCATAGCTCCAGCCTCCGACCCGGGCAATTCGCCCCGTCATGCGTAAAAGACGTTCACTGGATTGGAGCGACTGGGTGGTCAGTCCATGTTGACGGCGTTGCTCCCGATTGTGTCTGGCTTGCCAGATTGCTGGTTCCAATCTGGCGATACGGTCTTTGAAAACAAAGTTTTCCGCCCCCTGCCTGATTGCCTCCACCGCGTCCTCCGCCCTCTCCTGGGTAGAAATCAAAATCAACGGAACCTCGCCACGCGCCGTCTTCAGCAACGCCAAAACCTCCGGCAGTCCGCAACTCGGGCAATTCGCGTCAAACAACACCAGATCAAGCCCCGCGCCCAGAGCCTTGGTCAACTCCACGACGGTGGTCAAACGCTCCAGTTGTGCGCCCGAATTTCCGGCCGAAAGCGCTCCGGTCACAAGATCGGTCACCGATGTGTCTCCCGAGACCAAGACAATCCGGTCTGCGACACGGGATGACGAAATAGATATAGACATCAGGCAGAAGGGAACTCGTTTGGATCGTGCAGGTCCGGTTAGGTGGATCAACCCTTGGCACGATCAGCGAAAGAGCCTAAACGTAATCCAGCACCTCGCGGGCATTCAAACCATTTACACCGTCACCCGACCACCGATTGCAAGCTTGCCCAACCCGGCGTTTAAATGCAGGTTCTGCTTACCCCGTGATTGCCAACCTCGCAGTCTACACTACCCCTTACAATCGTGATCTCTCCACGTCTTTTGATCATCGACGATGAAGCCCCCATGCGGGAAATGCTGTATCGTTCCTTGGCTCCCGCAGGCTACCAGTGCCTCGGGGCGGAAACCGCCGCGGAAGCCCTGGAGCTGCTGCAAACCAACGCCATCGATCTGATCCTCTTGGATCTCATGCTGCCCGATGTGAACGGGTATAGTTTTTTTGAGCTACTGCGCGAAGCCCGACTGCAAGTCCCCGTCGTGATCATCAGTGGATGCGTCTCCAAAGATGCCTTGGAACTCGGCTGGGAGCTTGGCGCCATCGACTACGTGACGAAACCCTTTAACCCGACCGAGCTGGTTTTCCGGGTGCGCAAAGCCTTGGCCAATATCGAACGGACCTCCGTCCTGGGCTGACCGGGGGACTCAACTTCCTTAAATCTGATGGCGATCAGTTGGTCGTGCTGACCGGAGTAGTCGACTCGACGGGCGATGTCGCGGGTTCCGCAGCCGGTGTTTCGGTTGCCGACTCAGGCGGCGGCGGACGCCGGCGCAGGCTGACTGGAGACGGGGCCTTGGGCTTGTTTACTCGTGAAAAGTCAGCCGGAGGTAATTCAATAAAGTCGGCCGTATCCAGCAGCACAACAGCGGCGCGGGGGTCCTCCAGCGTCTTGGCAGCGGCACGCAGCATCGGACCGGCAGCCACATCTCCACGCCGAATCAAGGCATCAAGCGCCGGTGAGGAAACATCCGGATTCGGCATAGAGGCATAGGCCACCAGCAGGGCCAATGACTCGGGGGTTTTTTGACGGGCCGATAATTCAATGGCGTCAAAAGCTGCATAAAGGTCCGTCTTCGTCTTAATAGGTGCAATAACCGGCCAAGCTGGTGCCTCCACCTGCTTGGCTACGACGACCGCAGGCGTCGACACTGGGAGCGCCGCAGGAGTCGGCATCGCTGCCATGGCGATGGGGGCTTGGTCATGAAAAACCCAATAAACGGCCCCTCCGGCCAGAACGCCCAAAACCAGAATCCATCCAATCGCTTGCTTCATAAAAATAAAATAGGCCGACCCGTTAAACAGGCCGGCCTAGAGAGGAGTTAAAGACTAAAATTTAACCAATCTCCTAAAAACGAAACGAATTACATCTCCCAGTAGCCGTAGGCATCAGAGATGGCAAAATACATACCCTCCAACAGGCCTTCATCAGTGACCGTGCGCAAGGCCGCGACTTTGATGGAACCCGTGTAGATAGCAGAATTGTAACCCCTCCGAGGGCCGCCGAAGAGGCCGCCGTCAGTGCCGACCAAACCGGTGATCGAAGACGCCGTGGGTGCGTAAGAGGATTGGTAGCTATCGTTAACATAGTCGTCAGTGTAGCTAAAGCTGAAACCATAGCTGTTTACACCCAGCATAAAGGCAGGAGAGAGTTCAGTGTAAGAATCCTCACCCTCGTAATAAGTGTAAGGGAGGGCGATGAATATCGCCAGCAGCTCCTTGGACTTAACGCGGCCTTTGCCGACTTCCTTGGTATTTTCCCGATCCTCTCCATCACTGACATAGGAGTAAGTATAAACCGAAGACTCAGCATCGATACTGTCACCGCTGCGGGACGCCATGAGCGGAAACTCATCGCCATAAAACTCCCCACTGCCGGCATTACCAACGTAAACGACTCCATACTCGTCGCTGACCGCAAAGACCGACTCATAAGAGTTAAATTCATAGCCAAAATACTCGTCCTCAACCAAAATGAGTGACCAGTCGGACGCAGAGCTTTCTTCGTCGAGGTAATCAGCGTCAATCAAACCCTGAATGAATTGGGTGTTGGTGATCTTGGCCGTCTTGCTGAGAGACTTATACTGATAACGATAGGTGGTGGCCGTATCGGTCAGCACGTTTTCATAGGTATCTTCATTGCTCGGGTAACCACCCTCTTCGTAGGTCTTGGTGAGGGCGATGGTGAGGGAACCAGACAGGGTAGGATATCCTCCCTCATCCGCTTTGACCTGAGAGACTGTTGCCGCGACAAGGATCGTCAGGGCGGCTGCGATAGTGTTTTTCATTGGTATTATTAGGTTAGTTGATCAGGAGAAGAAAGAACTGGTGGTTTTTGCACCTTATTTACAACCACGACTACGGAATTTAGGTTTATTTAGGTTTATCGCGTGGAACCAAACAAGAGGGAGCCGGATTCTGAGAGCGCTGACCGAGGGCGCATCCAGTTCAATATGCCCCAACCGCAGGGGAAATGACCCTGCCTTCCAATCACTGGACCACAGGCGGGACTACAGGAGCAGGCGCCCCTGCCGACTGAGTATCCAGAGCTTCGGCAGCAGGAGAATTATTTTTGCGGACACGATTAGGGTTTTCCGGCCGTTTCCGCAGTGCCTTCAGATCCATCGGAGGTAACTCAAGATAGTCGGCCAGATCGAGCAGCACGACCGCCTGTCGGTGATCATCCATCTTTTTAGTGGCTGCGCGCAACAACGGGCTGACCGAGGCATCCCCTCTGCGAACGAGTGCATCCTGCGCGGGTGAAGAGACATCTTCATTAGGCAGGATGGCATAGGCCACCAGCCGGTTAAGCGATTCAGGTGTCTTCGCTTTCCCCAATGCATCAATCTCATCAAGCGCACTGGTCAGCTCGGTAAGTGTTTTGATCGGTGCTATCTCCGGTATACCGGCAGTAGCCAAGCCCGGACCCGGTGAAGCCGATGGAGTCGCCAGGGGCTGAGCCACAATTATGGGCACATCGCGCGGCGTCAAAACGGTCCCTGGTGCCCGATAGACCCAGTAAACAGCACCCGAAGCCAGAGCCAACCCAACCACTGCCGCCAAAATGATTTTCTTCATAAATAAAAATGCCGGCCTGCAGTTCGCAGACCGGCACAGTGGAGAGATTAAGTTCAGTCAATCAACGCTGAATCAGTCATACCAATTCGCCCACTGATCGTAAGCATAGAGGATGGAGTAAGCGAGCTCCTCATCAGTCACATCACGCAGAGCGGCGGTCTTAAGCGAACCGGTAAAGATGACATCATCATCGCCGTCATCATCGCCGATAATATTTTTAATCGAGGCGGTGGATGGCTTGTAAACATAACTCACGGATTCACCATCATAGCTTTCGGTAACACTGCTGCTATAGCTCAACAAGCCGGTGGTGTAAAACTGATAGTCGTCATAACCATAGTCATAATTATAATAGGGAGTAAACGTGATATACGTGGTTTCTTGAGCCTTGAAACGATACTTATTTGTAGAGCTCACGAAGTCACCACCGTCACGAATTTCCGTGTAGAGGCCTGACTCAGCGGAAATACCCGTGCCGTAGTAGAGATTCAGCGGAGAAGAATCGCCGGTGTAGTAACCACCGACGTAAACAACATCACCGTTATCGGAATTCACGAGGAAGAAGCCGGAGTCGTTCTCGTAGTCGAAGTAATCACTCTCCACATAGATCAAAGACCAGTCCGACGCGTCGGTCTCCAACAACGGCTGAAGGTAGCTCGGAAGGAAGTCGTTCTCAAAGTAGTTATAGTTGGCATTGTCAATGATATCGGCAATGAACTCAGCGTTACCATATTTTGCCTTGGCTACATTCGACTTATATTGATCCCGATACAGGGAGTCCGTGTCGGTGATTGTATTGTGATAATCGCCATCAAAGCCGCCGACTTCATAACTCGAAGTGAGCGCGATGGTGACGGCACCGGATTTGATATAATCGTAAGAAGGCAGGGAGGCCTTGGCCCCGGTGACGACAACTGATGCGGCAAGCGCAATTAGTGTGACGAGTTTAGTTTTCATGTTATTTATCAATTGGCAGGAACGCTGGGAAAGAAGCTGGGAACGTAAAAGATTTTCACAATTCAAGCGATGCTATTCAGGTTTAATTAGGTTTACGCGAATCCGTCTGAGCACAGGAACCACCTCGCTGCCCAGCAGTTTACGCAAAGCGGCGATTTGCACGCGCACGGTTGAGTGGGCCACGCCCAAGTGAGCGGCGATTTCCTTGTAGCTCTGCTTCTGGCTCAACAGCCTGAAAATGACCTTTTGCTGCGGACTGAGCAGACAATCGGACCCGTGCTGTCCGGCATGCAGCATCTGCCCGAGCAGAGCTTGGTTGAGCTCACGCTCGCGATCCATCTCACCTCCCGGTGCTCCGGCCATAATGAGATGCACGGCAGGTTGGGACTCAGTCCGGAACTGATCCTTGTGCAAGATCGCTCCCACCGGGTGCAAACGTCTGGCGTCGGGCAAACCCACCTCAATACTCAGGTCGGCACCTTCCTCATGAAATTGCGTCCAGAGAACCTGCCCGGCCTTTTCATCCGGAAACACTCCCTCAATACATCCGCCGTTAAAGTAGATCACCTGGCCACTGTCTTCGACGAGCCAGACCGGTGAGACGATACCGGCAAGCGCCTCCTTTAATCCGCCGAGTCTCACATCATCCATCAAACGGGTGAATAAATCGCGTCCGCCTTGGACGGCTTGAGAAGCTGAATCAACCGCCCCCGAAGGTGCGGCCCCCAACATGATCGATGAACTGTCAGTGCTCATAGCAAAACCCCAGCACCGCGCACCCAAGATAGGGGCTGGATACCGAAACGTAAATTACTTGCGAAGGCTAATGCTACCTCTGCGACCTTTGCACGAAAAAACACGATTCTACTGCATAGTAGAAGCTTAAGTTACTTCGTTGAACTAAGGGTATGGACGGACCTAGTGGCCTGGGGATAGATCAAGATACGATCGTGGACCAAGAGCACCAAATCCAGCAGGCCATCGCCTGTGACGTCGGCGGTAACGGCCTCACGCGGTTCCTGTTGCTGGCCTCCACGACGATTCTCTCCACGGGCATCGACCTCAAAGACTTTAAAATGCAGCACGCCGGTCCACTCTCCGGTGTCACCACGATGCAGCACCTCGATCAGGTTCTCATCCGTGTCGATCGCCACCAGATCCGTGGTGCCGTCCCCGTCGAGATCATCACCCAGCACGTAGTTGTATTGCACTTTGGGCAGTTCACTGCCGGTCGATGAATCGGGGACGATGCGTAAGTCGGCCCGCCCCACCGGCAGCCACCAAAAACGATCCCGGGCAAAAAGGAAAAGCTCAGGCCGCCCGTCGGCACCGGTGATGAAAGCATTGCCAATGGGTTCGATCCGCCCGGTGTGGCGGGTTTCGACCAAGGTGGTGACTCCGTCTTTGGAAAGATCAAAAATCTGGAATTCATCGGCCTTACGGTTCCGCAAAATCACCCGGGCGGGTTGTTTTCCAACCTGGGGCAATACGAACGCCGCATCGAGTTCGGCGCTGGAATCAACGGCATTGAACTGGGCCGCGATTTCAAGTTCCCCGTCTTTCTGCATTCGCAAGGCCCGCGCAAAATTATCACGGACCACCAGCAGCTCCGGCTGACCGTCACCATCAACGTCGGCCGAAGAAACCGCGGCGGCATCAACTTTGGCCAACAGACCGGGACGGTAGGCCGGACGGCTGGTCGCCTCAACAAAGGTTCCTTCCTCGGTTTGCATCCAGATGCGGACCCCATCGCGTGGGATAAACACGATCAGATCCGTGCGACCGTCCTGATCGAGATCATGAAAACGGAGCTCCTTGGGATCGGTGCGCAGGCCGGTGAGTTCAATCTGCTGACCCTGCTCAACGCCCTTTTTATCCTTGGTCCAAAACGTCAACAAGCGCTTGTTCTCCTGCTCGGCCACCGTCGCCAAGACTGCGCCCTTGGACTTGCGAAGAAAGCCGCCGGCCACCGCGATGGGACGTCCGGGAATCGCCAGGGTTTTCGGCGGCCCGAAATGACCGTCACGGTCACCGCTCAGCTCGGCAAATACGCCTTCCTTCGCGCTGGCCAACACAACGGTGTCGGCGCCTTTGGCCCCCCAAGCAACCGTGGCCGCCGATTTGACTTCAGCCAACGATGGCCAGGCTTGGGCCACGGTCAAATCGCCGCGCGAATTGCGCCGGTAAACGTAGAGCTGGGCACCATCGGGATCTGCGAGGGCCAACTCTCCGGTCCCGTCGCCATCAAAATCACCAAAAAGCGGGAAAGCCGGGTTACGCGCATTTAAACGCGGCGAAAAAATCAGCGGATTTAAAGTCGGCAACGGGTCGGCATCCTTCGGACTGGTTGTGCTGAAGTGGGAAAACTCCAATTGACCGGTGGTGCCCAGCACGGTGACAAAGGCCGCCCCTTTATCCGGCGAGGCTTTTGCGTAAGTCATCAACTGCAACAAACTGGTCGGTCCCTTCAGGTCAAAAGCCTCCTCGGGGCCAAACTGGCCATCGGCATTTTGCCGGCGCACCCGCAACGGATTCACTGTTGCGCCCGTCAGGTAGAGCACATCGGTGCGACCGTCGCCATCGACATCCGCGAGCTCCAAACCAAAGGGGTTCTCGTCGGCCAAGGTCAGGCGGTCGGCCACGGTGAACTCGCCCAGTTTCTTTTGCACCAGAATCGCGAGTTCCTTTTGTCCTAGAAAAATGAGGTCGTCACGGCCATCGCCGTCGATGTCGGCGGTGCGCAGACCCGAAGGGTATTTTAATGCGGCGGGCGCAATGGACAGAACCCGCGTTTCCCAATGGTCGTCGCGCTGGAGGCGGAGCGTGAGGTTTTCGCGCTCGCCAGTGTAGGCAAGGTCGACGCGTCCATCAGCATCAAAGTCACCGGTCACCACATCAAACAGCGTTGAGCCAATGGTCAGGGTGACTTGCTTAAAACGGGCGTCAGCCAGCACCGGGTCCCAGCGGGAGGGATTCAGACCGGCCACCGCGGGCTCCACGGCTTCACCGGGCACGCGTTGCAGGAAAAACTCGATGGTCGCCCGGTCGTTGTTGATCAGCACCAGATCCTGCCGCCCGTCGCCATTGATATCGGCCGATTGCAGACAACGGGTATTCCAGTCGAGTTTGGCCACCTCAGGTCCCGTCAAGACGATGTCCGCAAACAAGGGAGCACCGCCGGTGAGGAGAACAAGCAAAGCGAGGAGGGAACGCATGAGGATGGGCTTAGAAACTGGAATCAATGGATGGTTCAGGGGTTGGACAGCTCGGTTTCAAAGCGCAGTCCGTCCGAGTCACGAATGCCGTAACCAACGCTGCTCGACCAGTAGCGGCTAATGGTCTCGAAGGTCGGTCGCGCCGCCGGATCAACCAATCGCTCGGCCGTGTCGGTATTGTTCTGTTGCAGCTTGATCAGCGTCGCACAGAGGGCCGAGATGAGCACCCGGGTATCTTGAAACTGAACAGAGAACGCAGCCCCGGGCACATCAACCAGCGCGTCGCGGACATCATCGCGGGCGAAGAAACCGGCCGTCCGGGAGTCTAATGCCTGCAAGGCCGCCTCCACCGGCGCGGCACTGCCGACACCAACGAACAGCCAGCGGTCGGAAATACTGTAGGTAAAGCCACGCCGGCCGCTTTGAGGAGGCGTAAAAGAATAGAGTTTACGGCCCAGGTAATCGCGCTCAGCCATGGATTTTTCGAAGCCGGGACCAAGGACTAATTTAACCGCGTCGAACGCCCGCTGGAAGGTGTCGGGATTGATCAAGTTGATGGCAAAAAACTGATTCAATTCGTCATGAGGCGGCACCGCTTCAAGGGTCGCGCCTTCGGGTAGCACCTGCGCATTAATGAACTGCTCCCCCATGCTGCCGATCAAATCGCGTTCGATATCGATCCCCAACTGACGGTTCAGATTACGCAGCTGCCCCTGGGCCAACGAGGCGATCATCGGGTTAACATCATCAAGCAAAGTCAGGAGCTGACGAACTCCCTCGGCCGGAGAAAAGTTGGTCGAGCTGACGCTGAACCAATTAGCAGGAACCCAGTCGGGCTGCACCACCGGACCGTCGCGATAAGTCAGCAGATTAAAGATGCCGCGTTGCTCGCGGTAGTTCATCGCAAAGGTAGCCCGGCTGGAGTCGGCGGACACGTTACTGCCCATCACCAACGAGGTGAGGCTCTCCAGTCCCAGAGCGCGCATGGTGGTCGCCGGGTCCAGTTCAAAAGGATTGGGCGAACGTTCTCCGGGAGTTTTTGCCGGGAATGCTTTTTCAAGCGCAGGATAAAGCGCCTGCCAATTCACATAGGCCATAAACGCGGGGTTGTGCGTCTGCGCACGGGCAGCCAGATAGGCCGGCGAACGACCGAGGGCATCGGCACGTCCGCCTTTGAGCTGCGCATCCAAGGCATCCAGCAAGGCCTCTTTACGAGTGGCCAACACCCAGGCGCCGTCATTGATCGCCCAAAAGAACACATCCGATTCATGGTCAACTTCCGACACGGAGTGCACGACCACGTCGCCAAACTTCTCAGTCTGATGCCGGATCTCCTCTTGGTTTTTCTCCAAGGATTCCATCAAGAAACGGTCGAGCTCGCCGGCGTTTTTGCCAACCTCAACGGCGATCAAAACCGGCGGGATTTGCGAACCCGTCTTATCGGATGCAGCGGTCGACGACTCGGTGTATCCACGTTTGGACTTCTTAGTAAACTCCTCGAGCACGCTCGCCGGCACGACCAACAAAAGCTGACCGGTGGCGAGATTCAGCAGCTCCTCGGGAGTGCGTCCGGTCTCGGCCTTAAACTTGGCCGACATGTCACCGGCCTCGATCTTGGCCACCAGTGGAGCAAAAAATTGTTGAAACTGGGGATCAGCCCAGGCTCGCCCCATCGAGGAAGTTTCCCAGTCGGTTTTCAGTGAACTGACATTGGTGATCTCAACCGCAAACGCGGTCTGATCGTCCACCAAATCAGTCAACGGCACTGCCGCGTGCAATACGATGGCCGTGGTTAAGAACAGGGAGATTCGAACAAGGAAACGATGCATGGGAAATAAAAGTGTAGTTTGCAGATAACCGGGCTCAGGGAGTGCCCTGGACCGGAGCGGGCGGCTTCAAATAACGAAAGCCGGCATTGGGGTTTCTCGGATCAAACGCGTAGGCATCCCGGTTGCGCAGAAAGTTTTTCAGCACGGTCACGGGAATGGCGAAATTCAACCCTTCGATGCCCACCTGCATGGCCTTCATGTTGTTCACCCCAACCACTTCGCCGCGCAGGTCGAAGAGCGGACCGCCGGAGTTGCCCGGATTGATCTGCGTGGTGGTTTGGATGTAGAGCAGTCCGTCGAGCAGACGATTTTTCGCGCTGACAATTCCCTGCGAAACAGTGCGATCCAGGCCGAGCGGACTGCCAATCGCGAAGACCCCCTGCCCTTCCTGCAGCCCGTTGGAATCACCCAGCGCAACCGTCGGGAAAACGGCATCGCCGGCATCCTCGATTTTGAGCAAGGCCAGATCGTCATTATCGGAAAGCGCGACGATACGGACATTCTTGTAATCCACGCGTTCCATCTCGCGATCCGTGCGTTTAAACACGGTGATGGTGATGGTGTGTTCGCCGGCGACCACATGGTGATTGGTCACCACGTAGCCCGCCGCGTTGATAAAAAATCCCGAGCCAAGGCCCACGGGCGTGCGCACCAGCACCACCGCACCGCCGACGCGGGCGACGTTTTCGTTGACCGATAATGACGGCAGGTTCGCGGCCGCGTTGCGGAAAATCTCATTGCCGTCGGGCACCAGCTCACCCGTCGAATCGAGCGCCTCGGGATCAGCAGCCATCACCCGGTCAATCTCATCCCGCGGCACTGACAACACGGTAAACCCAAGATCGATGACCACCCGGTCGGGCCGGTCGGCCAGCACATCGCCCCGCAGGCGCGCACCACTTTTGAGCTCAATCGTGCCAACCGCGGCCGCGAGCGGCGCAGCGGTCAAAAGAAGGGCCAAAAAATGTCTGAGCATGGCGATGAGAAGAAAGTTAATTGTGTAGCGAACTCCACAATGAACGGGCCCGCGAGATGGTTTGAGTGAGCACTTCGGGAGTAAGCGCTTGTTTGGGGTCGTCGCCAATGCCGCGCGTGGGTTGCACGTGGGCCTCGATGCAAAGGCCGTCTGCCCCATAGGCCACGGCGGCAAGCGCGCAGGCGGGCACATAGACGGCCTTGCCGACTGAGTGCGACGGATCAACCACCACGGGAGCCCAGGTGCGCTCCTTAAGCAGTGGCGTGATGCTCTCGTCCGGGTGGTTGCGATAACCATCCAGAGTCGGCGAGGTGCCACGCGGACAAAGCATGATATTGGGATTGCCGAAGCTGACGATATATTCGGCCGCGGAGATGAACTCTGAAACAGGTCCAAGGTGCATGCCGCGCTTGAGCAGCACGGCGTTGTCGCGACCGGCGATGGCCGCGCCGATGGAGCGCAGCAGCGAGTAGTTGAGGGCATTGCGCGCGCCTACCTGAAGCGTATGCACGCCGGCCTCGATCGCGAGGCCAAGCTGATGCTCGTCCATGACCTCCGCATCGACCGGCAGCCCGGTTTGCCGATGCGCTTCCATGAGAATGTCGAGTGCCCGGTCATCCCCTTGATAGGAATACGGGTTGGTGCGGGGTTTCCAAACGCCGCCGCGCAGGGCGTTGGCTCCGGCTTCTTTCACCGCATGGGCAGTCTCGATAAAGAGCGACGGATTCTTGGGGTCGATGGTGCACTGACCCGCGATCACAAAAAGCTCCCTGCCCAGTGTGACTCCGCCAATGGTGATGCGGTGGGTGGCCAGATCGGAACGCAGATCCATGAGTTTGTGCGGAGACTGGATGCGATCAACCCGGTCGACAAAATCGAGTCCCTCGAGGCGGTTGATCATCAGCTCATGACGCTCATCGCCAACAATGGCGTAGATGGTGCGCACCGCCCCTTCAATGGGTTGGAGGCGGCAACCAAACTCGGCGACAATCGCGTCGATGGTGGTAACTTGATCGGGAGTAAGGCGGTTCGCTTTGGGCAGAATCATGCTGGGCGACGAAGGGTCGCGATCACTAGGCACCGGTGACGCGTAGCTGTCAAAGCATCCGGCGTGGAATCAGGTGCCTGAAAATGTAGCGTCGGCCGGCCACGGCCGATTCCGAATCGTAGGGTCTGCGCCGGGGACGGCGCACACTACACCAGCCGGCATGGGATCAGCGCGGCATCCTGCATGCCGTGGATGATCTTTTTGTCGGGCGGGCAAAAGGTCGCCAGCGCACCGGACAGGATGGCTGTGTCCCCCTTGACGAAAAAGTAGGGACACAAGCGCAGGCGTCCCTGGGTGGGCACCGCCGGTGATCCGTCCTCGGATCCGTAAAGTGGATGAGTCGCCCGGCGGGGTTTGCGGAAGGTTTGCAGGATGTGAAGGTTGGTGGGCGCATCGCCGACCGCGATGTCAAGACCGGTCTGCCACTCTTCACGGGAACAGTCACTGCCAAGCACAACACTGCGGGCGCCCCAAGCGGTTTCGTGAAACCCGGAGATTTTGAGGATCAGATCGCGTTCTTTTTGCGAAGCCGCTCCGAGCTGACGCCAGTCGGTCAGCGCGCGCCCACCGACCTTGGGGCCATCCAAAACGGCGCCAGCTGGCAACGGCGCGGGGTCAACAATCCACGAGGCGGGAATCAGTTTCTGCAGCAACGCGTAGGAATGACGGTTGAGCGTCTCGCTCCAGTAATCCTGCAGCAGATGATGATGGAACAGCGCGAGCCCGAGCTTCTCTTCCTGATAGGGGCGCAGCGGCGGAGTGATCACAACCTCACCGGCTTCCCACGACTCGTAGAGGTAGCGGGTGATGGGCAGGTTATCCAAATCGAAGAGCTCAAAAAAACGGTAGATGATGTCGATCTTCTCCGGGTTACCCTCGACATCAAAACACAAGGTGCTGCCGAGCGGGAAAATCTCCTCGGGCTCAAGACAGAACACTCGATGGCCGAGCACCTGGAGTTGTTCGGCCAGCCACTGCATTTCAGGGCGATAGGTGGCGGCCTCCTCGCTGACAACCAGCGCGATGAGCGGGTTGCGCATATCGGAGCGCAACGCAGCCACCGAGGCATGGAAGGCTTTGATCATGGCGTCGCCGGAGCCGAGGATGTCGCCGGATTCCGAATACAGACGATTCAGGAAGGCGGTCAGGCCAATGCCACCGGGCACCGAGTCGAGTTCACTCATTGCCCAGCCGTCATCAGTCAGCAGCAAGTCGGGACGCAGAACCGGCGGAAAGGCGCCGCGGTTGCGTTTGTCGCGGGCGTGGGCGATCAGCAGCGGCGGTTTGCCGCGATCAAGGTAATCGGCCACCCACGGCGCGCGCAGGGGTTTGTTGCGCAGGAGGTTTTTATCGGCAACGGAGCGCAGGTAGAGATTCTCCAGAGCGCGGTGGTAATCAAGGCAGGCGGCACCGATGGCCTCCAGCTGGACCCGATCCTCGGGAGTGATCGGCCAGGCTTCGGGAGAGAGACGCCACGTCTTGTCCTCAAACAAGGGCGTGGCGTCGAAGGAGGCTTTAAGGGCTTCGCGGGTGAGACTCATGGGCTATATGAATGACGACGAAGTCCGTTTACCGGGTTTGGCGAACCGAGGGGACGATTTTTACTCGTCGTCGATCTGGATGTCCTTGCTGCGATGACGCGGGCAACCGGCGCGAAGCCAGCCGTTGATAAAGGCGTCGATGTCGCCGTCGAGCACGCCTTGCGTATCGGAAGTGGAGACACCGGTGCGCAGATCCTTGACCATTTGGTAAGGCTGCAAGACGTAGCTGCGGATTTGGGCGCCCCAACCGATCTCGCCTTTTTCACCGTAGAACTTGTCCATCTCGGCACGCTGTTCGTCCTGCTTCTTTTCGTAAAGGCGGGCCTTGAGGATGCCGAGCGCGGTGGCCTTGTTCTTGATTTGGGAACGTTCGTTTTGGCAAACGACCACCAAACCGGACGGAATGTGGGTCAGGCGAACGGCCGAGTCGGTGGTATTGACGCCCTGACCGCCCTTGCCGGAGGAACGGTAAACATCCACGCGGATGTCGTCCTCGGGGATATCGAGCGTGATCTCGTTGGTAACCTCGGCGATGACGTCCACCGCGCAGAACGAGGTGTGACGGCGGGCGTTGGAATCGAAGGGACTGATGCGCACGAGGCGATGCACACCGCGCTCGGCCTTGCAGTAGCCGTAGGCGTTTTCGCCCTTGATGAGCACGGTGGCCTTGGAGATGCCAGCGGTGTCGCCGGGCTGCACATCCATCAGTTCACAGGCAAACCCGCGACGCTCAGCCCAGCGGCTATACATGCGGAAAAGGATGTCAGCCCAGTCGTTGGACTCGGTGCCTCCCGCACCGGCTTGGATGGAGAAGATCGCGTTGTTGCGATCAAAACGACCGGTCAGGAACGAACCGATCTCGATGTCGTCGAGCTCGTCACGCATGGCGGTGAGTTGAGTGGTGAGCTCGGTGCCAAACTCCTCCTGCTCGGCTTCGTCACCAAGCTCGATGAGTTCAACCAAAGCGTCGAGGTCTCCCAGCTTTTTGCGGAAGGCCACCACGGGGAGCACGGCACGTTTCAGGACGTTGACCTTGGCGATGTGCTTTTGAGCACGCTCGTTGTTGTCCCAAAAATCAGGTGCACCCATTTGCGCATCAAGCGCGTCTATCTCGCGAAGTTTTTGTTCGCAGTCAAAGAAACCTCCATAAGTGCCCGGCGCGCTTTTTGATGTTTTGGATGTGGTCGAATGTCTCGGGAAGAATCATGGCAAAGGGTCAATGAGCAGGACGGAGGCGTGACGGCGCAAGGCTGAAAACAAAAAGGCCGCCCGTTGCAGGGCGGCCAATGATGCAAAATGACGTGTTCCGATTAGAACCAGCCCTTTTTTGAAGTCACATAAGTGGCCACAAACTCTTCGTCCGACTTGGTCAGATAGATGATGCCTTCGATGAGGCCGATGACATACATGATCGTTGCGCCAATACCGAAGGTCAGCAGGCTGACCAATAGCGTGATCACACCCTCTTTGGTGTAACCGAGGATGAATTTGTGAACGCCGAAGACTCCGAGAAGAATTCCGCAGATACCGGCGGCGATTTTCTTTTCGGCTCCGGCGGGTTTGGCAGTGGTGGTCATAATGTTAGGCTGGATTTTAATTGAAGGAGACGAGACCGATACAAGAGGAGTCTTGTCGCGTTTGTCGAAACCTAATCCGCAAGGAAATTGCAGGTTTGACGGCATCGAAAACAGCGTCGTGATTGAACCAATATGTCTACTCGCGCCTGGTTCCCGACCCTGATTTACAACGCACCACTGCAAAAAACCGGTGCCGCCCGTTTCAACGCCGAACTCGTTGAGGAATGCCACCAACTTCGCGACTTCGACGATGCCGGACGCAAATGGTCGTCCAAGAACTACCCAGGCGGTTACACCAGCTACGCGTCGATGAATGCCTTGCATCGTTTTTCCAGCACCTTTGAGGCGCTGGAGCGCAAGCTCAGCAAACACGTCAAGGCCTACGCCAAGGACCTGTCGATGGATCTGCGCGGTCGCGAAGTCCACATGAGCGACTGCTGGGTCAACATCATGCCGCCCACCTCGGCGCATTCACTGCACCTGCACCCCAACTCTTTCATCAGCGGCACCTACTACGTGCAAACCCCGTCGGGCTGTCCCGGCCTCAAGTTTGAAGACCCTCGCCTGAGCAAGTTCATGGCCGCCCCGCCCAAACTTGCCAACACACCAGAGCCACAGCTCACCCACATCACTTACCTAGCCGAAGCGGGCAACGTGATCCTCTTCGAGAGCTGGTTGCGCCATGAGGTTGCCACCAACCGGGTGGACGACGAACGGATCAGCATCAGCTTCAACTACCAGTGGAGCTGAGCGCATCCACATCGCGCCCCCGCTAAATCCATCGCCCCGTCTGGCGAATCCGGGCCGGTCGCGCATGCTGGGTGCCATGCTGGTCATCCGCCGCCTTGTTGATCGCCACCGCGCCTACACCGGAATGTTTCTTCCGGGTGAACCTCCGCGCATTTTCCCCACCAGCGACATGGAGCACGCCCGCATCCTGCAAATCTACCTGCAGGACAAAGCCTACGAAGGGGTGCACAACGACTTCAGCGCCATGGGCCTCAATCAACCCGAACCATCCGCCCGGACCGCCCCCAAGTCACCGGTCGTCGCCAAGCGTCAACGCGCCCGGGCAAAATAACCCAGACCTACGGCCAGCAGCACGATATTGGGCAACAGCGCAGCCCATAATGGATCGATAAATCCGCGCGCGCCAAAACCCGTGGCCAGCTTCAGCACCAAAAAATACACCACAAACAGGCCGATCGATTTGGATACCCCCACCGCGGGATTCACCCGGACTCCGCTGACCGCAAACGGCACCGCAATCGCGATGATGATCAACGGCCCCAGCATCTCGGCCATCACACTGTAGTAGCGCATCGCATAAACACCCACCTTCGGGTTATCTTCTGCACGATAGTGCTTCACGATGCGCGAGAGCTCGAAAACCGAAAGATCCTCCGGCGCCACGTCGAATACATTCATCAGCGCGGGATCTTCCCGATAGTGATTGATTACTTTGGTAACAAACGCGGTCGTCCGCATCACATCACCGGTATCGGGATCGATCCAGATTTCACGCCCGTCATAAAAGGTCCAAAACCCAAGCACCGGATCACGCCGCGCTTCACGGGCCAGAATACGGGTCCTTTCGTGAAACTTTTGATCCATCTCCACAATCGTGATCCCATGACCGACACCGGTAATTTGGTTGTAGCGGTTAAAATACCACATGCGCCCGTCGCGCCGGTTATCAAAGGCCACCCCGGTGCGCAGTCCCGCCCGTTCCGAGCCCACGTTGGCCGACTGCTTTTCATACTGTAAATTCTCCCAGATTTGCCGGGTTCTTTCCACCGACCAAGGCACCAGCGTTGCATTGAGCAACCAGACCAAGCCGCAGAAAATCACCCCCGTGCACCAAATGCTCCGGGTGATGCGCCCCAGTCCCATGCCTGCCGCCCGCATGGCGGTGATCTCGTTATTATGGTGGAGTCGCCCCAAGGAATAGAGCAGCGAAACCAACAACACCAAGGGGAACACCGCGGCCGAAAACGCGGGAATTTTGGCCAGAAAATACTCCATAACCACCCAGGCTCCGGCATTCAGATCCAACAGGTCGCGCAGGTCCGTATACAGGGTGTTCATCACCAGCAGCCCGATCGTCGCACCCAGCACAAGGCCCAGGATGGCAAACCATTCACGGAGGATATGTCGGTCGATAAGGGTCACGGGAAAATCAACGTGGAGTCATTACGTTCGGGGCATCCAGCCAATCCCCGCCCCCGCACGCAACCGCAACCTGCACATAAAATCCGGTCAACCGACCGAACGGTATCCGGCTCAATTTGACGCCATCACGGTTTTCAGCTGATTTATCCAACCATGAGCCCCTGCTCCACCCCTCGTTCGTCAGCCCGGTTTGCCGTTTGCCTGCTCGCCACCCTGGCCACACTCAAAGCCGAACCGGCTTCGACTCCCGACATCACCGCCTCGGTCAATCTCACCGGCGCCAACGGCCGTGTGGTTGAATTTGCGGGCATCTGGGAAGCCCGGCCCGATGGCCTCATCGTGGTTACTTCCGCCGAGAACGAACCCACCCTCGTCACCTGGGACAAGTTCGACCTCGAAAGGCTCAAGACAGAACAGCCCGCCCTGAACGCAGCCCGCCAACGCGCCGTGTTTCTGCGCAGCGCTCAACCGGTCAACCTCGGCCTCTTCGCCGAAATCCTCACCCCGGCCCAGGTCGGCTCCGAAATCCGCCGCGTGCTCGATTTGCCCGTGACCGTTAAGGTTCCCGTGGCATTTCGCACCACCACCGAAACCACCGTGCAGGCCTCGATCGTCACCTTGTATCCATCCGTGTGGGACGGTCTCGTGCTGCAGCCTCCCGTGACCGCGGTCAACCAGAGCTCCCGCACCGAAACCGAGGTCCGTCAGATTACGCCCGACGAGATCGTGACCACCCCGCGTCGTGTGCTCCAACAACTCTCGCGCATCACCGAGGTCACCCACTCCGACCGCCAGGCCCTGTTTGAACTTAACAAGGTCAACCCCAAGCTGCTGGAGGAAGCCGCGCAGGGTCTCGAACGCATCCGCGCCAGTCTCCCGCCAAAGCATTTCCTGCTCAACGACCCCACTTTGCAGACCCTCGACTACCGCCTGACCGAGGCCATCGGCACCATTCGCGATCTGCCGGCCGGCACTTCTGTCAATCGCGCGCAACAGGATCGCATCCGCGCCTTCCTCACTCTCGCCGACCACCCTATCCTGCGCTGACCGGCCCGAGGGAGGCCGGCCCGCCTAGAGAACGCTCAAAGAAAGGGATCGCGCGGGAACTTTGCGTAGGGCAACCGCGCCTTGCGGTATTTGAAATGGTCCGCCCGGATTTTATTCTTCGGAAGAAACCCGGCCGTGCCGGCGGCGGCGATCAAGTCATCCTGATCAATGCCATCACCGGAAACGCCGATGGCGCCAATCAAAGCGCCGTTGCGATAAAGCGGGAAACCGCCCGGGAAAATAGTGATGCCGTTCGGCAGATTGGGATTGGGGGCTCCTCCGTTCAGCAGTGCCTCGGAGAAACGCTCCTGCAGACCGTTGAACGGTCCCGGCTTGGTGCCGTTGATACCGGGCGGATACATCGACTGGGCCATAAAGCCGACCGTGCGGGTGGAATAAGCTCGATTTTTATTCGAGAAAAAGACCGCGGTGCGGGCTTTTTGCACGGCCACATCCCACGAGAAAATCGTGGCATCGGGAGTGCGAAATGTTCCCAGCACCGTGGGCGCCTCGCCCGCCATGTTCGGATTATTCACGACCGTGATAAAGACCTGGGCAGCCTTGCCCGCGGGCAGGCGGATACCGGCGCGGGTGATCTGTGACCGGGCGGCCGCCGCAGTGATGATCTGTGTCACCTCGGCCTCCGTCAGACGCTGTTTGTTGTCGATGGTTCTGCGAGATACCGTGGGATGGGTGCGCAGAGGATCATCAATAAAGGCCGCCCGCACTTCTCCCAACACTCCGCCCAACACCTCGAGCGGCCAGACCACCGGCTCGGGCGGTTCGGGCAACGCGGGCGGCGCCAGTGTGCTGATCAAGGGCGAAACCACTCCGTAACTCTCGATGTAGGCCACGCGTATTCCATCGATGAATACCAGGGAACCATTGATCAGCGGTGACGGCGCAAAACCGATCTGACCGGTCAGGGCGATATCTTCATCAAGGTCGGATCCGGTGATGGAGGCGTCTTCCTGCTCGGTTCCGTCACCGGTCACACCAATACCGGCGACCAGAATGCCGTTTTTATAAATCGGCACGCCTCCCGGAGAGCCATTGAGCCGTGTCCCGGGGATACGATCTCCGTTGAGCTCGGAAAAGAAATTCACATCCGAATACGCCAGGTTCGAAAACCCGACGCCAACCAGCGGTCCGGGCGGACGGTTTTTAACAAAGGGCGGAAAGTTTTGCTGAATAATGAAGCCCGCGGTGCGCGAGGTGAAGGCATGTCCGTTACTGCTCAGGAATACCGCCGTTCCTGCCTTGGAAACCGCGATGGCATAGCCGGCACCCGAAGTGACCGCGGTGCCGTCGCTCGCATTGCGACCGAGCAGCACCTGCCCGTCACGATCCACCACGGCGATGACAAATGTCTTGCCGGGAAAAGCCAGCGCCCGATTCGCAGCCTGGTGGTAAATCTGAGTCAACTCAGCTTGGGAAAGGCTCTCGGCAAAAAGGCTGTTTGCGGCAAATCCACCCACCAAGAGAAAGCAGGATAGAAACCTTTTGCAGAACATGCGCGGATGAAGGTGACTCATGGTAGCGTTTTCAAAAATGCAATCAATTCGCGGCTAAATAATGCCGGATCAAAATCCGGTATCGACTGCACCCCCTTGAACAAGACGTCCAATTGAGGTGAACTCGCCGCCGACTTGGCCTCGGCCGGAGCAGCCGCGAGCAAACGATCCAAAGCCAAAACCAGACGCTCCGCACGATAGGCCTGCTCGCTGCGATCGACCGAGGTATCGGCAAATCCATCTGCGGTCGAAGCCAGTTTCCTCAACCAAATCGCGGCTTCGGCAAAATTCCCGTCCGATGAAGCCTTGCTCGCCAGTTGATCACTAACCGCCATCGCATGCTGAAAATTAGCGCGGCTCGGGACAAACGAAATCCCTGCAAAACCGGACTTGCCCGACTCGGACGAGCCTGATTGCGCGCACTGCATGACCCATAATAGAGCCCGCCAGCGAACCAGATCCGCATCAGCTGAATGATTGTTCGCCAAGGCCCAGCTCATTTCACGCAGGGCCACGGCCTGACCCACAAACCAGGCACGCGCACCGTTATATTCAGCGGTCTCAATCCAATGCCGCGGCTCGGACTTGGTCTGTCCATCGAGTTCGAAAATCAAACGCGGATGCCGGCCGACCTCGATCAGCTTGGGATCGATATTTTGATGGCACGCGACGCAGCTGTTGGCCCGCTCACGCAAATCGCGTAGATCCTTGAGCCCCATGGCCACTTTTTCCGCATGCGAGAAATCCGTTCGGGTGTGCGCCCGAATCCAGTCGCCGCCCTCACCGTGACAACTTGCACAAGAAACGCCTTCGGTGACCCGGGCCTCGGAAGACAACCTTGCAGGAATCGTCGTTGCCACCGCCTGCAAGGGGGCATGACAGATCGTGCAGGAGATATTCGTCGCTGGGTTTTCGATCTTCAGGGCTTCCGCCATGCGGGCCGAACGCGCCGTCGTAAGCGTGGCATAGGATCGCGAGTGCACATCGCGCTGCGACCACATTACGTATTGCATACTATCTTCATCTGCGCCGCCATGGCACCCACTGGTCGAGCATGAGGTAGCACCATATACGGAAGGATGAGTAAATACGGCATCGGCCACGGGATGAATCGTTTTCGTTTCCGTTTCCGTTGCGTAACCCAAATTGCAGATTGCTAAGGCAACCAGCGGCCCGACCTTGTAAAAATTTCGACTGAATAGCTGGTTAGGGTTTTTCATGCATTCGGCAAATTGTGGTTTGCTACTGCTGCTTGTGGTTAATTCTCTGGGCCCGTCAAACGTCCAATTCCGATATCTTATTCAAGGTATTAAGCTGTAGGATATACGTCACCATTAACCAATTTTCAACATGCCCTCTGATATCCTGAGTATTGTAACCAATAATCCAGCACAGACCGCTGGATGGCTGGTGGTCGGAGGGCTCATGGTCCAAGTCAGTCTTTGGGTCGGTGGTGGCACCCGGCGCCTGTTGTTTGATCGTCGGCGCGCTCAACTTCAGAATGAACGCCTCGCCCTGGAAATTCGGGCGGCCCAACTGCGCATCGAATCAGTCGAGCTCGCCCGCTCCGCCTGGAATGGCATCCGGAAATTCACCGTGAGCAAGAAAGCCTTGGAGTGCGACGACACCTATTCGTTTTATTTAAAACCTCACGACGGCAAACCGCTGCCTTCCTTTAAGCCCGGCCAGTATCTCACGTTCCAACTTTCGGTTCCCGGAGTGGCCAAGCCGGTGATCCGTTGTTACTCGCTCTCCGACTGTGCGCGCAAAGATCTGTATCGCGTCACGATCAAACGCTGCCCGCCTCCCTCCGGCACTCCCCACCCCCCCGGCGTTGGCTCATCGTTTTTCTGCGACGGTATCAAGGAGGGCGACATCTTGGATGTTAAGGCACCCAACGGTCACTTTTTTCTGGATCTGGAAAAGAACCGGCCGGTCGTGCTCATCTCCGGTGGCGTCGGCGTCACCCCGATGGTCAGCATGGCCAACGCCCTGACGGAAATCGGCGACACCCGCGAAATCTGGTTCTTCTTCGGAGCCCGCAACAGTCGCGATCACATGTTCAAGGACTACATGGCCGAACTCGCCGCCAAACACGGCAATGTTCGCATGCACGTCTGCTACTCACGGCCCCTGCCCGGCGACGTCAACGGCAAGGACTACCAACACGAAAGCCGCGTCAGCGTGGACCTCTTCAAGGAGCTTCTGCCGTCCAACAACTACGACTACTTCCTCTGCGGTCCGGGACCGTTCATGGAAACCATCACCGACGACCTTCGAGCCTGGGGCGTTCCGGACAAGTGGGTTCACTACGAAGCCTTTGGTCCGGCCTCGGTAAAAAAGGCCGCTCCGCCTGATGTTAAGCAGGCGCTCACGCAGGCACCATTTGAAAAAATCGAAGTCTCATTCGCGAAATCCGGCCTGACTGCGATGTGGGACAGCGCCTGCACTTCACTGCTGGATCTGGCGGAAGCCCAGGGCATCAAAATCGATGCCGGTTGTCGCGCCGGCAACTGCGGCTCCTGTCTGGTCGCCATCAAATCCGGCGATGTCGAATATCTCGGCGGACACGGCGCCGATGCCGAACAGGGCTCCTGTCTGGCCTGTATCTGCAAGCCCAAGGGTAAACTCGTCGTCGACGCCTGATGAGCACCGCACATACCCTCGATCGCCCCCGCCGCTGGGACGCCCCCTTCAGCGACGACATCAGCGACGAGGACATCCTCCGTCTGCTCGAGAGCGCACCGTTCAATGCGATGAACGCGGAGAACTTCCCGCGCTCCTCTCCCCTGCCCGACGTCCTCAGAAACGACGCGCGTATACGCCGCTACAAACAAGGCGAAATCATCGTTCGTGAAGGTGACTACGGCACCTCCGCCTTTTTGATTCTCCAAGGTTCCGCCCGCGTAGTTTTGTCCCCTGATCTGCCTCCCGCCGCCGTGGGACGACGGGAACCCACCCGCCGCGGCATCTTCCGTGCCCTTGCCCAGCTCTGGTCCAACGCGAGCGAAGACGAGCACGCCCGCCGCAAAGACCGCCGCAGTTTTCTTAAACAGGACGTTTCCCATATTATCCTGCAGGACGTGCCGCGTGTTCTCGATAAACACCGCACCGCCGTCATGCAGACCGGTGATTTTTTTGGTGAGATCGCGGCCCTTTCACGCATGCCGCGCACGGCCACGATTTTCGCGGCCGAGCACGATACCGATTTGTTGGAAGTCCGTTGGCAGGGCCTGCGCGACCTCATGCGCTACGATCCCGCGCTGCGCACACACATCGACAAAATCTATCGCGAGCGCGCCCTGTCGACCTACCTCGCAGAAATCCCTTTCCTCAAACACCTCGACGAAGCCGGCAAGGCCCGGGTCATGGCCGCCACCCAGTTTGAGACCTATGGCGACTACGACTGGTCGGGTGACTACAAAAAACTGGCCCAATCCGGAGCCACCGCGGGCAAAGAACCCGTGATCGCCGCGGAAGGCGATTACCCCAACGGCATCGTCATGGTCCGGGCCGGGTTTGCGCGACTCACCCAGCGCTACGGCAACGGACACCGCACCCTCAACTACCTCGGCTCCGGCCGTATCTACGGGTGGGATGAAATCGCGCATAACTGGAGCAACCCGGAAGCCCAGGTCGCGCTGCAACACACCCTTCGCGTCATCGGCTATACCCACGTTCTGGTGATTCCCGCCGCGATCATCGAGCAGGTCGTATTGCCTTCCCTGCCGAAAAACCTGCTGCCGGGTAAAATCAAAATCGAGGACTCCGAAACCGCCTCCCCTTTCTCGCGAAGCCCGTTCGGCACCGCGACAGCCTCTCCCTTTGGCGGCACAAACTCACCTTTCGCCGGCACGGCTTCGCCATTTGCCAAGACGAGTCCCAAGAAGCCCAAGGGCAAGATGGCTTCGCCCGACCAGATCGAGTCCACCGAGGCCAAGGTGGGGTCGGAACTCATGGAGTTCATCACGGCCAACCGCCTCTTCAACGGCACCGAAACCATGGTCATCGACATGGACCGGTGCACCCGGTGCGACGACTGCGTGCGGGCTTGCGCGGCTACCCACGACAACAATCCCCGTTTTCTGCGCCACGGTCCGGTTCACGACACCTTGATGGTGGCCCAGGCCTGCATGCACTGCGCCGACCCGGTGTGCATGATCGGCTGTCCCACCGGTGCCATTCACCGCGATTCCTTTGAAGGTCAAGTGGTGATCAATCCCTCCACCTGCATCGGCTGCACCGCCTGTGCCAACAACTGTCCTTACGGTTCCATCCGCATGACCGAGCAACGCGATGAGGATGGCAACATCCTCGTGGCCAGCGACGCCAAACCGATCGTCAAGGCCACCAAGTGCGACCTCTGTATCGATCAATACGGCGGCCCGGCTTGCGAGCGCGCCTGCCCTCACGACGCACTCAAGCGTATGGATCTCACCACCCTCGACGAACTCGCCGTCTGGCTTCACCGATAATGCGCCGCCTCGCCCTTCGCCGTTACACGTCCATCATCGTGCTGCTCGTCTGCTCCGCCTTGGCGGTCAGCGCACACGAATCCGCACGCGCCTCACATCCCAACCTGATCTATTTCACCGGTTGGTGCCTGCTTGGACTCATGCTGGTGCTCACCGGATACAACGCGCGCAAGAAGCTGCCGTTCCTTCCCCTGTTGCGCTCCAGCACCTGGCTGCAAATCCACCTGTATCTCGGTCTTTTCACCGGGCTGGCCTTTATTCTCCACCTGCAGTGGCGGATTCCCTCCGGGGTGTTTGAATGGCTGCTGGCCAGCCTCTTCATCGGAGTGACCCTCAGCGGAATTTTCGGCTGGTGGCTTTCACGCACCATGCCCAAACGGCTCACCACCGCGGGCGGCGAAGTGCCCTACGAACGCATTCCGATTATCCGCAGAAAACTGCGTGAACAGGCGGAGGCCTTGATTGTAACCGCCATCCCGGTGGCCAAATCGACCACCCTCGCAGATTTCTACGCCGGTCGCCTTGCCGACTTCTTTGCCGGTCCCGCGAACTTTCGTTCGCATGCCTCCGGCTCCCGCCGGCCCCTGACCACCCTGCTCGACGATTTCAACGAAGTGAACCGGTTCCTCAGCACCGAGGAAAAAGTAACCGCCACCCAACTCGCCGATCTGGTCCGACAAAAAGACGCGCTTGATTTTCACCGGACCGGCCAGCTCTTGCTCAAGAGCTGGCTGTTTGTGCACATCCCGCTCACCTACGGCCTGCTGGTATTCAGCTTTGTCCACATCGTGCTCGTCTACGCATTCTCGGGAGGTGCCCAATGAGTGAAGGCCGCACACCCTCGCCGGACTTTGACGAGACCCGTTACGAGCGCCCCAATAAAAAATGGCTTTGCGGCAACACCTGCGACGGCTGCCCGTGCCGCATCGGGCCGAGCCCGTCCGGCGAATGCCGCGCCACCACCGAGTGTAATCCGCAACTGGTGGTTCCTCCCGGTGAAACCAAGGGCACTTGGAAATGCACCCGGCCCAAGGATTGGGGCGGTGCGTGTCCCGAGGGTCCGTTACCCGACGGCTCGTGTTGCAAATCCATCACGCCGTGCAACCCCGTTCGCAGCCTGCGTGCCCGCCGTGGTCTTTTCACCCGTGCGGCGGTCATCGCGTCGGTTGCGTTTTTACTGATCTGCCTCGGAGGAGGATTACGCGAGTCGTTCATCAATCCCGCCCCGCTATCCACACCACATACCGGCCCCGAGTTTGCCCGCCTTGCGGCAGAGCATGCGGGCATTTCGGTAGAGGCTGCCGGCCAGGGCTGCGTGGCTTGCCACTCCAGCGTTTCGAAAGACTTCGCCACACTGACCACCACCGCGACGAGTATCGCCAGCCAAAGCCTGAGTTTGAAGCGCCTGATGTCGCCGCACCCCCGCGACTTCTCGAAAATGGACGCGTCGTGCAGCGTCTGTCACGAACCGCAAACTTTCCATCAGGCCAACGTCGACAGCGAGACGTCCTGCTCGGTCTGCCACCTTGAGCACAAGGGCAACCGACAGATGGCCATGGTCGACTCCAAACATTGCGCAGACTGCCACGGTGACGCCGCACGCATGAAGATTTCCACCGGATTTTCGTATCGGTTATCAGCCTCTCTGTTCACCAAGGAGGTGCCTCCCGGAGTCATCATGCATGCCATGGAAAGACCGGCCGACGGTTTCACCAAACCAGTCACCAGCTTTGCAAAGGACCATCCCGAGTTTCGTGTCCTCGCCGAAAAGTCGACCGATACCAACACGCTGAAATTTAATCACGCGCTTCACCTCAATGGAGAAAGCATCCCCCCGCTCAACGGCCGTCCGCTGGACTGCGCATCCTGCCACCAACCCGATGCATCGGGTGCGTTTATGCAACGCATCACCTTTGAGCAAAACTGCCGCGCCTGCCACTCGCTCAATATCGACGAAACCACGCCGGGCTTGGAACTGCCCCACGGAAACGCCTCCTTTGTCCGCGCGTTCCTCCGCAGCCTGCCGACCCAATACGCCGACCACGCTACCCGCAAACTAGGCATCACCGGTTCCCGTGAGATCGATGCGTTCGTTAAAGAAAAAATCGCCGGTCTGCGCAAGCGCACCCTTTCGGGTGAAAACCTTGAACGCGCCGTCTTCTTTGCCGATGCCGCAACTGGCGAAGCCACCGTCATCGCCGGCGTGCGCGGGGTCGCCCGGGCACGGTTCGCCGGATGCGCCTACTGCCACGAAGTCATCCCGCAGAGCAACGCCACCCCCCTCATTACGGAGCCGCGGACTCCCGATCGCTGGCTGCAACATGCGGCGTTTAACCACGCCAAACACACGGCCATGAAGTGCACGGACTGCCATGCCACCAACACCAGCTTCAGCACGGCGGATATTATCCTGCCCACGCAACAAAGCTGTGTCACCTGCCACTCACCGAAGGGTGGATCCAGCGACAGCTGCATGACCTGCCACACCTATCATAATTCAAAACCCGTCGGTCTCGACGCCGCCCGTCAGATTCTTCTGCTGCAATGATGCGTCGTTTGCGACACCACCGCCTGCACGCCTCGGCTGCATTGACTCTGCTGGCGGCCTTGACCGCTCACGGCGAAACCACTCCGGCCGTAGAACGAGACATCCACGACGACAGCCTCCGCCCGCATCAGCGCGAGGACAGCACCCCTCCCCCGGCGGCTCCAGAAGACACCCCGGTGGATCCCGGCATTTCCATTCCGGAACGACAGTCAAAGGCTCCGGTCGTCTACACGATCGAGCGGGTCCCTGAAAGCGCTCCCCCGACTCCGCCAACTCGCTTCAACCCCGATCCCGGTGCGATCCAGTCGGATAATGTCAGCGAACAGCCTGATCCGTATTTCAAAAGCAATTACGTCGAATTTCCGCCGTCCGTGGAGGCCGACATCCCCGCCGGCCTGAGTCTCCCCCGCGAAGGCACCGAATCCGTCCGGCTGACCCCTCTGCCTCCTACGCCGCCGTTGGGCAATCAACTGGACCCGCTCCCGGCCAGCCAGCAGTTGCCCAGATTCGGAGTCCGCGAAAACCTCTACATCGAGCACGAATGGCACGCTCCCGAGACGTATCCGATGTCGGCCGAAGGTCTCGGCGTGCCCGAGCATACCAAGCCCGCCCCCGACCGCTGGCGCGACACCGGATTCACCCCGTGGCGGCGCTATACCAGCGGCGACACCAACGAGATCCCCTTCGCCAACACCGAACCCGAGCTCTGGCACTATTACCGCCAAAGTGTGCTCAAGGGAGACCTGCCCGTGCATGGGCAGGATCTGTTTCTCACAGTCACTGCATCCGCCGAATTTATTTTTGAGGATCGCGAACTCATCGTGCCCAGCGGAGTCAGCGCCGCCACTCCGGGCAACTCCGACTTTTTTGGCGAAAGCCAATCCCAGGTTTTTTTCACCAACCTCGCCGTCGACATTCTCCTATTCAAGGGCGAGACCGTTTTTAAACCCGTCGAGTGGGCCATCAAACTCCGCCCTGTTTACAACACCAACTACGTCAACTTCCAGGAAGCCGGCATCGTCTCGCCCAACCCGGGCGGACCCGGCGCAGGCGGCGGCGGCACGCCCGTCGATAACGGTGGTGTCACCGACCCCGACGACATCGACGACATCCTCGGCGGCGGCGGCACCCCCGCGCCCACCCCCGGCGGACCGGGCGGCGACGCCACCACCCGCCGACGCGACTACCTTGCGCTGCAAGAGGCTTTCGTTGAGGTCCACCTCGCGAACTTGTCATCGAGCTACGACTTCGTCGCCATCAAGGCCGGCAATCAGGTTTTCAACAGCGATTTCCGCGGATTCATTTTCAACGACACCAATCTCGGCCTGCGCCTTTTTGGTAATTACGACAACAATCACTACCAGTATAACCTCGCGCTCTTCTCCATGCGCGAAAAGGACACCAACTCGGAGCTAAACACCTTCGATTCACGCGACCAAGAAGTCCTCATCGCCAATCTTTACCGGCAGGACTTCATCTGGCACGGCTACACCGCCCAGCTCAGTTATCACGGTAACTTCGACCACGGCGGCACGCACTACGATGACAACGGAGCCATTGTCCGCCCCGCCCCGCTGGGCTCGGTGGCCGCCCACGATGTCCAGGTCCACTACCTGGGCTGGGCGGGCGACGGTCACATCGGACGCTGGAATGTTTCCCACGCCCTCTACCTCGCCGCCGGTCACGACGACTTCAACGGTCTGGCTGGCCGGCCCGTCGACATCTTCGCCCAAATGGCCGCGCTGGAGGTCAGCTACGATCGCGACTGGATTCGTTACAAGGCCTCCCTTTTCTACGCGTCCGGAGACAGCAAACCCAACGACGGCCGCGCCACCGGCTTCGACTCCATCGTCGACAACGTCAACTTCACCGGCGGTCCCTTCAGCTACTATGTGCGTCAGGGCTTTAACCTCGCCGGCACCGCCGTGGGCGTAAAACAACGCTTCAGCCTGTTGCCCAACCTGCGCACCAGCAAAACCCAGGGACAGGCCAACTTCGTCAACCCCGGCCTATTTATCGCCGGTCTGGGGGCCGAGATCGAGCTAACCCCCAAACTGCGCGCTTTCCTAAGTGCCAACTACATCCGCTTTGTGGATACCGCCCCCATCGAAAGCGCGCTCGTCGTCAGCGACATCAATGAGGAGTTCGGCATCGACCTCGGCGTGGGTTTCCAGTGGCGGCCCTTCCTCACCGACAATGTCATCGCCTCCTTCGGATGCGGTTTCCTTGTGCCCGGCTCCGGCTTCGAGGATATCTACCGTCACACCACTCCCGCCGTCCCCGGTTACACCTCCGGCGGATCAAGTGTCGAAAAACTTCTCTACAGCGCCGTAGCCGCCGTCACCTTTACTTACTGAACCATGCGTAGAAAACACGGACTTCTTTTTCGCTGGAGCGTGACAGCCGCGGCCGTTTGGGGCACCAGCCTCACCGCCTTGGTTGTGTTCGCCGGCACCCAGCCCCCCCAAAGCCCGCACCGCACCGCCGCCGAACTGGTCACCGGCCCGGCCACATCCGTGCTTCCGCCCGAACACCCGGTGGTTTCAGTTGCTCCCGTCGTAGATCAAAAGGCGACCAACGCGATCAATCAGTCCCGTGCACAGGCTGATCTCAAGAGCGCCGGCTGCATCGAATGCCACGCCAACATCGAGGACATGCACGAGTCTCCCCATGTAGTGCTCGGCTGCGTTGACTGCCACGGTGGCAATCCCACCCCCGGCCTGACCATGCACAAGGCCCACGTGGCTCCGCTCCATCCCGAGTTCTGGCAATCCTCCGCCAATCCCTCCGACTCGTCCGTCCTCCTGAACCACGAGTCCCCCGAGTTCATCCAATTCGTGAACCCCGGCGATCTCCGCGTCGCCGACAAAGCCTGCGGCCTTTGCCACGGCGAAATCGTAAAGACCAATCAGCACAGCATGATGACCCACGGCGCCATGCTCTGGGGTGCCGCGCTCTACAACAACGGTGCCTCCCCCGACAAAAACTACCGCTACGGCCAGGCCTACGGTGCCGACGGCGCCCCGCTCCGTCTCGAAAGCCCCATCCCGGTCACCCCCGAGATGACCCTGAATCATGGTATCCTGCCCGCACTGGATCCCTTACCCCGCTATGCACTCGGACAGCCCTCCAACATTCTGCGCATCTTCGAAAAGGGCGGCGAAAGACAAGTCGAGCTCGGCAACCCCAACGCCTTTGAGCCGCCCGGCCGCCCCCTGCGCCGCCTCAGCGAACGCGGCCTCGGCACACTCAATCGCATCGATCCAGTCTACCTCAATCTCCAGAAGACCCGCCTCAATGACCCGTTGCTTGGCTTCATGGGCTCCAACAACCACCCCGGCGATTACCGCTCCTCCGGCTGCACCTCCTGCCACGTCGTCTACGCCAACGACCGTTCGCCGACCAACTCCGGTTGGTATTCGAAATATGGACACCAGGGCCTGTCCTTTTCTGCCGACCCCATGATCTCCAAAAAGGAGAAGGGCCACCCCATCAAGCACCAGTTCACCCGCAGCATTCCTTCCAGCTCCTGCATCAGCTGCCACATGCATCAGGGCAACCTGTTCGTGAATCCCTACCTCGGCTACACGTGGTGGGATCAGGAGTCCGACGGAGAGCACATGTATCCCAAGGAGCAAAAGAACCCCACCGAGGCCGAGACCGCCGCCAGCCTCCAACTCAACCCCGAAGCCGCCGCCGCCCGCGGACTCTGGAGTGATCCCGAATTCCTTGAGAAGGTCGCCGAACTCAACCCCAAGCTCAAAGACACCCAGTTCGCCGACTATCACGGCCACGGCTGGGTCTTCCGTGCCGTCTTCAAAAAGGACAAGGAAGGCAACCTGCTGACCCTCGACGACAAGGTCATCCCCTCCTCCGACTCGGACAAATTCAAGAAGGCCGTTCACCTGAAAGACATCCACCTCGCCCGTGGCATGCAGTGCGTTGATTGCCACTTCACCACCGACGTGCACGGCAATGGTCTGCTCTACGGCGAACCCCGCGCCGCCACCGCCATCGAATGTATCGATTGCCACGGCACCGTGCAGAAATACCCCACGCTCAAGACCAGTGGCAACGGCGGCCAGCTCGTCGAAGGTCAGGTTCTCCCCAACGATCTCGCCAAGGGTTCCACGCCTTGGGGCCCCCGCTTCTACTGGCAGGGCAAACAACTCTTCCAACGCTCCATGATGAGCCCCGACATCACTTGGGAAGTTCCGCTCACCCGCGACACCGTCGACCCTACCTCGACCCACTACAACGCCAAGTCCGCCTACGCCAAAACCCTGCGCAAAGACGGCACCACCTGGGGCGATGTTCCTGATCCGGTGACCGTAAAAACATCCGACACCGATCGCAACGGCATCAACGTCCTCGCCCACTCCGACACCTCTATTTCCTGCCAGATTTGCCACACCTCCTGGGCCACCAGCTGCTTCGGTTGCCACCTTCCCTTGAAGGCCAACAACAAGGTCCCCGCCAATAAATACGAGGGCACCACCACACGCTTCTACACCAGCTACAACCCTCAGGTCGTTCGCGACGACGTGTTCATGCTCGGCAAGGACGCCACCTACAAAAACAACCGCCTCGCCGTTATCCGCTCTTCCAGCGCCGTCATCGTCGGTTCCCAAAATGCCAACCGTGAAAACGTCTACTCCCAACAGCAGACCGTCTCCGCCGAAGGCTACAGCGGCCAGGCCTTCAACCCGCACTTCGCCCACACCACCAGCTCGGTCGGCACCACCAAGTCCTGCTCCGACTGTCACCTCAGCGAGCAAAACGACAACCACGCCTGGATGACCCAGCTGCTCGGCTTTGGCACCGGCACGGTTAACTTCTTTGGGCGCTACGCCTACGTCGGGACCGGTAAAAACGGCTTCGAAGCCGTTGTCTGGACCGAAATCGAGGAACCCCAAGCCGCCATCGGCAGCAACCTCCAGCGACTCGCCTACCCCGCCAACTACGCCGAGCACACCGGAAAAAACCACAGCGAACTCCAGACCGCCTACCATCACCACGGCGAAGACATCCTCGATCTCGTGCAACGCGGTGAATACATCTACACGGCCAACGGCTCCCGCGGATTCGAAGTCTTCGACGTCGCCAACATCGACAACAAGGGCTTCTCCGAACGCATCCTCTCCACCCCGTTCTCGCCCTTCGGCCAGAACACCACGGTCAAGACGAAGCACGCCACCAGCATCATCCTCCCAAGCACCCTCGGCATCGATCCACTGCGCACGCAGAACCCAGCCAATCAGGAGCAGCCCATCTCCATCACCTACGGCTACGTCTACGTGACCGATACCTACGAGGGTCTGGTCACCGTCATGGTCGGCACCTTGGTTGATGGCGACCCCACCAACAACTTCTTCAAAAAGGAAGACGTCACCCGCTTTAATCCCAACGGCATCCTCAACGGCGCCACCCACGGCTACCTCGCCGGCAATTACCTCTACGTCACCTGCACCGCCGGCATCGTGGTCGTCGACGTCACCACCCCGTCGCAGCCCAAGATCATCGGGCGCTCCGCCGAGGGCGTGCTAAAGAACCCGCGCAAACTCGCCTTCCAATTCCTGCACGTATTCGTTTCCGACGACGACGGCGTCAAGGTCTTCAGCCTCGAAGATCCGTTCGCACCCAAGCTCATCGCCACCGTTCCGCTCAAGGACGCCCAGGGCCTCTACGCCGCCCGCACCTACCTCTACGTCGCCAACGGCGCCGAGGGTCTCGCCATCCTCGACATCAAAAATCCCGCGAAGCCCTCCGTCTTCCAGATGTTCAACGCCGAAGGCGCGCTCAACGACACCCGCGCCGTGCAGATCGGTTCGGTCAACGCCTCCATGTTTGCCCTCGTCGCCGACGGCAAAAACGGCCTGCGCGTGCTGCAGATGATCTCCCCCGAAAACGTCCCGGAATACCAGGGCTTCAGCCCGGCCCCAAACCCCAAGCTCATCGCCACCTACCACACCCACGGTGAAGCCGTCGCGGTGGGCCGCGGTCTGGACCGCGACCGCGTGGTCGACGAAAGCGGACACCAAACCGTGGTCTTCGGACGCCGCGGCAGCCGTCCGTTCAACGAAGCCGAGTTCAACGCCTTCATCCGCAAATCCGATGACACTATCTACCGCGTCGAAGACCCCGTCTGGAAAGACGGCAAACTCGTCACCAAATCCGGAGCCCCGCTCGAACCAACCGAGACCTTCAGCAAACCCGAGCCCGAGCCGCTGGTCCTGCCTGCGAACGAGCGCATCAACCGCCGGTAATGTGGTAACCTGTAGGGCCGCCGCTTGCCGGCGTGCCGCGTTGCCTCACCGTTTTAGTGCATTTCAAATAGAGTTGTAGCCATTTCGAATGGGGTGGACCGCGTTGTCCCCAACGCGGTCGTTGCGCGTGAGACCGGGTCAAACCGAGCGCCTTGAGACAAGTTGCTCCACCTTTCGACCAACCACTATATTTGAAATGTCCTAGTGTCCCGTCATCGAAGTGCCTTGCATTAAACCCCATGGATCATTGGCCGCAAAAAGGCGCAAGAGTCGCAAAAAACAATCCATCAGTCATACCGCCCGTTATTTTTGCGCTTCTTTGTGACTCTTTGCGGCTATCTCTGCCGAAGGAATTAATAAGGGCATTTGAATGACTAGCCACTAGCTTCCCGCCTACATGCCGCTACGCGACTGCACGATTCTCATACCGACCTACCGGAGGCCGGAACAGTTGCGGGGCCTGCTGGATTCCATCCTGAGCTATGCGGAAGGGATGGCGGTCATTATCGGGGATGACGACGGCTCGGCCGCTGCGGTGGCGGCTGAATACTCACAACAAATCGAAATCACTTATCTGCCACCGGAGACAAACCGGGGACTGGCGCACAACCTCGGCAGACTTTTTGCCGCCTGTCCGACTCCCTGGCTCTATTTGATTCATGACGACGACTTTATCTGCGAGCGTATCGGCGATATTTTCCAAAAATATCAGGACAAGGCGGACCTGATCTTTACCGATCATTTGGTGGCGGACGACAGTGGGAACGTTGATGCACAATTAACCGAAGAATACTCGAGGAGCTACGGTCGCAGCCAATTGTCGGATGGAGTTTTAAGCAGCGCCGCCCTCGATCTGATGCTAAAGCAGACGATCAGCCTCGATGGTTTCTTTTTAAAACGTGAGATCGCCTTGGGTTGTCCCTTTGATCACGAGTTGGGTGCGGTTTCCGACTACTTTTGGTTGGTCGAAGTCAGCAGGACGATTTCAAGTGTGGCTTACGATTCAACCCGGACCTTTGTTTACCGGGAGTCGGACAACGGCCTGACAAGAAACGGATACGATCACCCCCGAATGCTCCTAGGTCACCAACGCCTGCTCAGTCGGCTGCCGGATAGGGTTCCATTTCTACAGGATAAAATCCACACCTCCTTCCCCTTGGCGGTAAATTATCACCTGTCCCACCAAGCTTACGAAGAGGCGAAGTCATTACTCCAATCCGCTGATTACCAGGTGAGCTCGATCAACGGACACTTCTGGAAAACGCTTCAAACCCTACTGGTGCACTCCCCGCTGTTATGTGAACTCGTGCTGGGGGCCCGGAGCAAGCTGCTGGGGCGTTCGGGTTAAGCCTTCAGACTAAGATTTAGCACCAGCCCAGCTAACAGCTAACCGCTCCCATGCGCAACGTCCCCTACGAGCAGCAGACGCTCAATCACCCCAATCCGATCGCACGGTATGCGCATCGGTCACGGCTGAAGCTGGCGCTGGAGACTGCGGGAAAAGTGCTGCCGGTTGGTGGCACTTTACTCGACTACGGTTCGGGGCAGGGGGCTTACCTGGCGGCGTTGCGGGAGAGGCTGAAATCACAGAATCGGGAAAACGAGAGGTTGGTTGGTTATGATCCGTTCATGCCCGTGGCGTTTCCCGGAGTTGAGATCGTTGCCGATTTGTCGGCCATACCTGATCGGAGTGTTGATTGCGTAACGGTATTAGAGGTCTGCGAGCATCTCGATGATAAGGAAACCGAATCTATGCTGACCGAAGTCGCCCGCGTTCTAAAACCCGGCGGGCAGTTACTGGTAACGGTGCCGATTGTTATCGGTCCGGTAATTCTAATCAAAGAACTCAGCCGCTGCCTGCTGTTCCGGCGCTGGAGCGACCATAGTATTGGTGAGCTTCTTTCCTGTGCGTTCCTCTGCAAAGTGCCCCGCCGTGCCGAAAGTATAAAACACTCGCACCGTGGCTATGATTGGCGAGTCACCCGCGAGCGCCTGTCGCAACGGTGGGCCCTAGCCGCCCCGCATTTCTCGCCATTTCCACGATTACCGTCGGGATTTAACAGTCAGGTGCTTCTGCACACGGAGATAAATTCATGAATAAAACCAGTTCAGCCAGCGACTATAAATTCGAGGAAGGGTATGAGCCGCATACCAATAAGCTCCTCAAGCCTGTCGTGCTTCATTATGTGAAGCAGGTTAAAGCAATGAAGGTTTTGGATATTGGCTGCGGAGGCGGGAGTATGTCTCGTGATATTGCGGCCCTAGGGCCAACTGTGGTGGGCATCGAGCCAAGTGAAAGTGGCGTAGAGTCGGCACGGAAACGATGTCCATCAGGCAAATTTTATTGCACGGGTATTTACGATAACCCCGATGAGGTTGCTGAGACTGATTTCGATTTAGCAGTATCGACTGAGGTTATTGAGCATGTGTTTTATCCACGGGAACTGCCGCGCTATGCATATAAAAAACTTAAGCCGGGTGGTTTACTGGTTATTTCAACTCCATATCATGGTTGGCTTAAAAATGTAGCGATATCTGTGCTGGGGAAATGGGACAGTCATCACACGCTATTTTGGGATGGTGGACACATTAAGTTCTGGTCGCGGGCTACTTTGTCCAAATTACTCGAAGAAGAGGGCTTTGATGTTGTGGGTTTTCATGGCTGTGGTCGTGCGCCCTATCTCTGGGAATCGATGTTTGTAATCGGCAGAAAGCGTTAAGGTCGAAGAACAAAAGTGCGGAAACTAATGATCAAGTTCCTCGGAATAGCATGATACTCACTCCTTGGCATTTTGTTCGGTGGATGCGCGTGAAACTCGAAAACCGAGCTTACGCCCGGACGAGTGAGTCCGATTTGTTAACCAAACTTAATGAGGCTTGGGCTGCGGCTATCAGCGACGTTCCATATTGGCGGAAGTTGGTGGAACAGGGGGATTGTCCATCACGCTTTGAATCGTGGGAGGCGTATCAGGAGTTAGTGCCGATTATGGTCAAGCAAGCGGTTGCGGCTTCCCCTAAAGTATACTTTAGCGAGAACCTTGGTTCTAAGATCGGTTGGTCGAAAACGGGCGGAACCATTGCTGAACCACTCAAGTTTCCGGTTAGTCAGCCTGAATTAGCACGTATCATTAAAAACGAATGGCGGATCCGGTATTGGGCGGGGATTTCGACCTTTAGTCGCCAATTTAAAATCTGGGGGCATTCGCATATTTTCGCGGGGCCTAACGCGAAAAAAATATACCGGGTCAGATGCCTGAAGGACGCCCTGCTTGGTATGGTCCGGTTATCTGCCTACGATTTGTCCGAAGATAAGTTGGCGCACATCACTGGTGGTCTGCGTGATACCCGTTGCGACTTTGTGATGAGTTATTCCCGGTGCCTGGAGACGGTGGCCGATGCGCTGAAGACAAAAGGGATAAAGTCTTCGCCGACGATCAAGGCAGTCATTGCCACCTCGGAGTGCTTCAGTAGCGATGCGGCTGAGCTAGCGGTCGCCAAGGCCTTTAATGCACCGGTTTATATGGAGTATGGCAGCGCGGAGACCGGCCCGATTGCCCTGCGAGGACCTGATGGGCTATACCATGTCGCCTGGCGGGAGTTTTGGTTGGAGGCCGTGCCTACGGAGGGCGGTGCCTTCCGTCTGCTCATCACAACCTTAGGTAAGCGTGCGTTTCCTTTGTTTAGATATGAAATCGGAGACTTGGTCGTCCGTCCTTCGTCGAATCAAGGCTTCAAGTCCTTTGGAGAGTTAAAGGGGCGTCAAAATGAGATGCTAAACTTGCCCGGTGGTAAAAGCATACATAGCCAGGCGATCACCCATGCCATTGATGGGGTTCCGGGCGTCGGTCAGTTTCAGTTTGTTATTTCCCAGGAAGGGACGGTTGGCATAAGAATTCAGACAAATTATTCCAAAGAGGAGTTTGGTGCACTGGTTGAACGTGTGCGTTACAATTTGTCACAATTGGATCAAACACTGAGCCAGTCTGAAATAATATTAAATGAGGGGCTGCTGGTTACTCAGGCAGGTAAGCGTCCGTTAGTGTATCGTTCATGAATGTAATTTTAATAACAAACTATCGTTTGGATAGTCAGATTAGCATGGTGAACTATGCCAATATGCTGGCGGATGGTTTGCGCAAAAATGGATGTAATGTGTCTATTGTGGGTCCGGCTGCAATTGTTGGTCGGGTTATATACGGGCGGACAGGCTTGGGGAAGTGGGCGTGCTATATTGATAAGTTTGTATTTTTTTACATTAGACTAAAATGGTTGGGTCTGTTTTCCCGAGCTGATATATACCATATTTGCGATCATTCAAATGCAATGTATGCATTTTGGACTCCACGCGAACGCACTGTGGTAACCTGTCATGATGTGCTTGGGATTAAATCATCCCTCGGTGCATATAGTCATAATAGGACGGGTCTGAGCGGTCGTCTTTTGCAGCGCTGGATTCTGCGCGGGATGGGGGAGTGTAGTAGGATATTTTGTGACTCTTCTGCTACTTTAAATCAACTTTTGGAATTAAAACCTCAATATTCTCAAAGAGTTGAGCTCTGTTATATCGGGCTAAGTTTTCCCTATAAGCCGGCGTCGCTTGATCGATGGAAGCGCACGCTGGGGGCGGAATCGTTTCAGTCCAAGCTTTCCCCGTTCAGCTACATTGTTCATGTAGGCGGAAACGCTTGGTATAAAAACCGTGAGGGGGTGCTTTCAATATATTTTGAATATGTTCGAGAAGGCGGGCGCTTGGCACTGATCATGGTTGGACAAATCCCAACGCCAAAAATGTTAGATATGGTTAAAAATCAACCGGATGGAGCTCATGTTTTTTTTGAGAGCGGACTGTCGAACGATTCACTTAATACGCTATACTCATTTGCATCGTGCCTGCTGTTCCCTTCCTTGCAAGAGGGGTTTGGTTGGCCTCCGCTGGAGGCAATGGCGGCAGGTTGCCCGGTCGTGATAAGCAGAATTGCACCTATGACTGAAATTGGTGGTAAGGCCGCTACATACATTGAACCCAATGATGTGCAGGGGGCAGCTCGTATTCTTTATGGCGTATGTCAAATGCCGCAAGAAATGAGAGCGGATATTGTAGCAAGCGGACTCTTTCAGGCAGAGAAATTTAGTGTCGGTCAAATGTGTGGTCAAATTTTTGATTCATACAGAGCTTTGATTTTAAAATGATTTTAGTTGGCGATTTCGTTCCGCAGTCCCTGTCTGTTGCCGATCCTGGCTTCCGAGGCAGAGTTTTATGCAATTTAGAAGCACCGGTGCTCGGAGATGGAAAGTATCCGAAGTCGGTTAAGTCGGGCCCTCATATTTTCAATAGCGCACTTCCTGAATTCTGCCGGGGGTGGGTTTTCACATTAGCAAATAATCACATGATGGATTATGGGGCTAGTGGTTTAGGGGCTACGAAAGCAGCGCTGGCCGAGTGCGGTGCTCAGAGCTGTGGTGCCGGTGCGAATTTAGCAGAGGCAAGATTCCCTCTGATTATTGATGAAGGTGGAGTTCGTGTGGCGATAATAGCCTGCTGTGAGCCTCAGTTTGGCGATGCGCAAACTGATGTTGCCGGTGTTGCCGTTGCGGGCGGTTGGGTGGTATCCGAGATAATTAGGTTAAGGCGTGAGAACCTGTGCGAGCATGTGGTTGTTTCCTGTCATGCAGGCTTGGAATTTTCACCGTGGCCCTCGCCTGAGATCCGAGAACTATACCGGTCGTATATCGATGCTGGTGCCAGTATCGTGCATGGGCATCATGCTCACATTCCCCAGGGATACGAAAAATATAAAAGGGGATTTATCGCTTATGGATTAGGGAATTTTGTTGCTGATCCAAGTGATTGGAGCTGGTTAAAGTGGTCCAGTCTTTCGCTGGGTTTAGAAGTAGATTTTTCACCTTCTACTTTTAATGTAACCCCGTTTACTTTAACGTTCACCAGGGAGCAGGAGCGTCTTCATGTCATCAAATCTAAAATAAATGCCGAAACTGATATTGGTAGGTATTTTGATGGATGTTGTGCTCCTTTTGATGACTCGCGATTGATGCTGGCAGTGTGGCAGGAAGCTGCCATTCGCACTTATGGGCATTTATATGCTGAACGCTTAAAACTGCCGGGTGGTGGTGCTAATATTTATAGAATCCGTCCATTGCTGAGGGTGTGTGTGGAGGTATTAAATAGTCTCAGCATGGTGTTGCTTCGGCGTCCGTTGTTTAGGCGTCGAATGGTGGAGAGCATGCTGTATCAGAAGAATGCAATTCGGAATTGGAGCCATGCTGCCGCGATTGATGAGGCTATCTCGGTGGGGGTTGGTCTGAGGTCCGATATCCGTTCCACACAGTCGCGACTGTTGGCGGATTATATGATGAGCTTTTAAAAGCTCTTATGCGTTCACGTATTAATAGATAGATTGGATTTTGTGGCTGCGGGATGGCTACTTGAGCCAATTTATTATTTGAATTAATGCTCTATATTTGGTGCGCTCCTGTTTTAGAATATAATCTGCTTAGATGTGATTTAGAAGGTGCATAAATTCCACAAATTATTTATTTGGTTCAAGCGCTTCGCTTCGATTGGTCTAGCTCAATCTATAGTCCAAGGCGTGGGGTTTGTTTCTGGTTTTTTGATTATCAGGCTGCTCTCTCCTGAACAATATGCCTATTATACCATTTCCTATGCGGGCATTGGTATGCTGACCGTTTTATGTGATGCTGGCATAGGTTCTGGGGTAATGTCGGTGGGAGGTAGGTGTTGGCAGGACCGGGACCGACTCGGGGGGGTCTTGGCATCCGGAATGCGTCTTCGGTTGCGACTCGCCAGCGTGGGGGTTGTGATCGCGTTTCCTGCTTTGTATTTTTTGCTTCAGCGCCAAGGAGCTTCAGTTGGGTTGTCGCTGTTGTTGTGCGCCTCGGTAGTGCCGGTGTTTCTCGCTACATTAACCGGTCAGCTCAGGGAAGTTATCATTAAGCTGCACCAGAAATTGGTGTTTCTACAAACGGTGCAACTAAGCTCGGCGTTGATTCGTCTGCTGCTGCTGCTCGCGATACTTAATCTTTATCCTCAATCTTGGTTAGCGGTTTTGGTGGCCGGACTTTCTCAGTGGGTGGCTAGTTATTTGTGTTTTATTGGTTCTTCTAAATTAATAAATTACCATGGACGAGAAGATCCAGAAGCGGATAAGGAGCTGAGGGGATATGTTAAAAAGACACTCCCAGGAGCGTTTTATTACGCATTTTCTGGGCAGGTGTCAGTTTGGGTTATATCGATATTTGGTAGTATTGAGGCTGTTGCCAAAGTCGGAGTAGTGGGTCGGATCGCAATGATCTGCTCTATTTTAAATTCTATTTTTAGTATTTTGGTGCTCCCGCGTTTTGCGTGCATGCCTGCGGATGGACGACGACTGTTGCGCGCATTCATAATTTCGCTTTCGGCAGTTTTGGGCTTGGGATTATTGATACTGCTTGTGTTGTCGGTATTTCCCGGACTGGTCGTGTTTTTAGTGGGGAGCACTTATGGCGGCATGCAGAAGGAGATATTTTGGGGCGTTATCGCTGCAGTGCTGGCTATGGCGGGCGGTATTGCTTATGGATTAGGGGCCGTTCGTGGTATTATTATGAAACCGCAGTATTCTATTGGCATTGCATTTTTATCTAATGTTTTTTTGATTGCCGTTTCTGACTTGGGGACTGCGAGCGGGGTCCTTAGAATGAATGCATTCTATGGCCTAATTGTGCTGATCATGTATACGTTTTATGTCGGGTTTAGGGTGAGCAAGCCATCAATGAATGCAGCAAGCGTAGGCTGAGCTATGTATAGTTATTTTTTTATAAAAATGAATAATATTAAATGTCCGGCGTGTCATGGCGATTCGCTCGTTTTCCTAGAATCTGTTGGTTTGGAGGAACAGCATGCGAAATATGCTCCGGGGAGTGAAGTGGTTCAGAGGCGTTTATGTGAAGAGGCGGGCAAGGCTGCGCCGTTTGGCTATCGTATGCAGCTCTGCCGAGGTTGTGGCCTTGAGTTTGCCAACCCGTTAAAGGCTCCAAATGCCGATTGGTATGGGCATGCCTATGCTACGCTGTCGCTATATCCTAGCATTCGATGGGAGTATGTGACCACGTTAAAGCGAATGGTGCCTGGTGGCAGTGTTCTGGATGTAGGTTGCGGCTCGGGATATTACCTACAGCTTTGCGGTAGAGCGGGCATTAAGGCCTCGGGGGTGGATTTTGCAATTGATGCGGTCCAGAGTTGCCGTGCGGCTGGACTAGACGTCGCCTTACTGGATGTAACCGAAAAGGCTCAAAATGAAAATCGAGAATTTGATTATATTACAGCGTTCCATGTGTTGGAGCACATGGAATCACCGGTCGGGCTCTTTAAGTATGCTGAGCGTTTTGGAGAAAAGGGGACTCGATTCTACGTTTCTATTCCAGGGCAATATCGGGCAAGTCGTTACTATAAGGAGCTGGATTTCCTTGATCAACCACCGCACCACATGTCGCGATGGACGGAGCAATCCTTGAGGAAAGTTGCCAACTCTACTCGATGGAGATGTTTGTCGGTTGAGCACGAAGCACTGAGTTATTGGATTAAGCTTTGGCAGATTTCTCGTCGGACAAAGTTCTATCTTAATCTGACCCGGAGCCTCCGTTCATTTACAATCATGGACAAGGTTGCCCGTGTTTTATTGCTGCCCTATGCTATCTGGACGGCGGGCACAAAGCACAGGCGCATGACGGGCTTTAGTATGCTAGCTTGTTATGAGATGGTTTGATTTTTTATTATATAAATTATATGGCGGCTATTGTTTGCACATTATTTGAGGGCAATTACGTTAAGGGATGTGGCGTTCTTTTGAATTCGCTCTATCGGAATGGCTTTCGCGGCCGGACGATCGTAGGATATCGAGGGGCATTGCCGGCGTGGATTATTACAGATAAGGCAGGTGTTATGGAGTGGGCGACTGGACTTGATGTCGAGTTTAGGTATCTGCATACAGCGGCTCACTTCACTAACTACAAAGCTGAATTTATGCTCCAGTTGTTTGAGGATGCCGCAATTGATGCGGTATTTTACATGGACCCTGATATTGTAGTGACCCAGCCGTGGTCTTACTTTGAGCAATGGGTGCAGGCTGGTGTAGCCGTGTGCGAGGATATCAACTCGCCGGTGCCGGTTGGTAATCCGCGCCGATTTGGTTGGCGCGAAACGCTGACGCCGGCTGGTATTGGGCTGACTGACCGTATGTCGGAGTATGCCAATGGCGGCTTTGTTGGAATACAACGTTGTCATCTTGAGTTTTTGCACAAATGGCAAGAAATTCAAAATATAGTGAGCGCGGAGCTTGGCGGATCGGATCGGGTTGTTATAGGCGGAGGCGTGGAATTATCGCAGTTGGCTAATGGTTTTGCTCATTGCTGGAGCACAACTGATCAAGATGCACTAAATGCAACGATTGAAGCCTGTGCGAGTGTTCCTGTGTCATTTGCTAAGCGATCAATGATGGGATTTGAACACGGATTCTGTGGTTTGCCGCATGCGCTCGGGCGTTTCAAGCCGTGGTCAAGTAGTTATATATTTAATGCATGTCTGGGATATGGACCGGGTCGCGCGCACAGGGCTTTTTGGCTGTATGCTGATGGTCCGCGAAAAATATATTCTCCGATTTTGATTTATATAAAGAAAGTAGGCTTGGCTATTTCGGCATTTATTTCTAGGTTTTATGGGCGTTTATGAGGCTATGTTTTGATGATATCTGCATTTTGTTCGTAAATTAGGGAGTGGTAAATTTGTGGGATCTCTGTATGCCAAGCGCGGTATGGATCTGAATATCTTCCTGATTAGTGTGACGATTGTTTCTCCGTTTTATTAATTAATATTATGCTTTGAGTTTATATGAAAAAACCCCAATATTTAGATAGCTGGCCAAAAATGTGGAAAGATTCTTATTCCTATGATCGCGAAGAAGTTTTTAATGAAATTCGCACTTTAGGTTATGCTTATTCTTATCAGAACAGGCAACGGCATACTTTGGATTTAATTAAAAAATATATTCCGCCAGGTTCTCGCATTTTGGATGTTGCGGCCGCACAGGGGAATTTTTCAATTTTAATGGCGGAGGCTGGTTATGATGTAACCTGGAACGACTTGCGTGCCGATTTAGTTGATTATGTTAAGCAAAAGCATGAGTTTGGTAAATTAAGCTATGAAGTGGGCGATGTCTTTGGACTTGGCTTTGATAATTGTTTTGATGCGGTATTAATAACCGAAATTATTGAGCATGTAGCTCACCCTGATCTGTTTTTGAGTAAGATTGCGGCCATGGTAAAGCCCGGTGGCCATATTGTCATGACGACTCCAAATGGAGGCTATTGCTTGAACCGTCTGCCTCGCTTTTTGGATTGCCCTGATCCTTCGAAGTATGAGTCCGTGCAGTTCAAACCGAATAGTGATGGTCATATATTTTTGCTTTGGCCAGATGAAATTGTCCAATTGGGCGAACGTTCTGGGTTGGAATTATTAAATCGAAAATTCTTTACCAATTTATTGACTGCTGGTCATTTGAAGACGCGGTTCATATTGAAAATTGCTCCGCGGAGTTTTGTTTTTTTATGTGAGAAGCTTATTTCGCTATTACCTAAATGTATTTCCAGAAAAGTATTAATGCATACTGCGGTTTGTTATAAGAGGACGGTCTGTTCAGGGTAACTTAGTGTGTAGAGCGTAATTCGTGTGAAATTTATCTTTATATGTCCTGGCTTAGAGCCGGCTCGCGATGGTGTCGGTGATTACTCTCGTGCCCAAGCTGCCGGATTCGTTCGGCTGGGGCATTCGGTTTTGCTCCTGGCGCTTAATGATGGGCAAATTTCGGAGCGTGTGGATGAACTTCAGGTTCATGAAGAGCATAAACTGGTGACGTTGCGATTACCCAAGTCATGGAACTGGGACCGAAAGGTTAAGGCAGCCAGGCAGTGGTTGATATCTCATGATCCCGAATGGATCATGTTTCAGTTTGCCCCCTATGCATTTGGTGAAAAGGGAGTTCCGTTTTCGTTGATGTTGCAGGCTTCGAAATTATTTCGTGGATATAAAGTATTTATTATGATGCATGAGCTTTGGCTCGGTGGCGTGAAGAACGGACCATGGAAACATCGTTTAGTGGGGCTTTATGTGCAGCGTCCTGTTATCGCAATGCTTGTGAAGAGCGTAAGGCCTCTTGTGGTGGCGACGAGCAACCCTCTATATAAGATAGTGTTGAGGTCGGGTGGTATTAATGCGAGGTTGCTGCCTATTCCCAGTAGTATTCCGATTTCCCAAAGTGGCCGGAGCGAAGTAGATATGGAGTTGCAGCAAGCCGGTTTGGCTGATGTTTCCAGGTATTTATTATTGGGAGTATTTGGAGAGATACATGCGGGGGGGGATTACGTAGGCACCTTATCCCCCGTGATTGAAGAGGCTGAGCAAAAGGGGCGTCAGGCTATCCTGTTTTTCATCGGTCGCAATGGCCGGAATGCGGAATCACTTTGTGATGTGTTGGGAAATGCATTTGGGCGGCGACTTATTATACGATCATTGGGGATGCGCTCTGCAGCCTTTATCTCGGCGTTTCTCACTCGTCTTGACTATGGTATGGCGACCAGTCCGCGCCCGCTTTTGGGCAAAAGCAGTAGTGTCGCCGCTTACCGTAGGCATGGCTTGAAAATATTGGTTCCGTATGAATGGAGTATTCCCGAGCATCGTCGTTTTCTTGCGCTGGCGGGGCCTGCGTTTGACAGAGCTTCGCCGAAATATGCCGATCCGGCGGTTGTCTGTGCGCGTATATTGCGGTTGACCGCATCCAATCCCTTTTAATTTACGTTATGAAAATCGACTATTTGATTGTTGGCGCCGGTTTCTCCGGTTTGGTTTTGGCGGAGCGTTTATGCTCAATCGGAAAGAGCTGCCTTGTGGTGGAAAAGCGTTCGCACATAGGTGGAAATTGTTACGATGCCTACGACGACCACGGTGTTCTTATTCATACCTATGGTCCCCATTATTTCCGAACCAACTCGCCACGGATTCGCGACTACCTTTCGGCATTTACCGAATGGCATCAGGTGACCTATCGGGTTCAGTCGTTTTCGGACGGGAAATACTGGAGCTTTCCCATCAACCTAAAAACTTATGAACAATTGGTCGGGCACGCTGCCACTGAAGCCGAATTTATCGCCTATCTGGAGAAAAACCGTATGCCTATCGCTGAGCCTAAAAACTCCGAGGAAGTCATCGTTTCACAGGTCGGGTGGGATCTCTACGAAAAGTTTTTCAAAGGCTACACGCTCAAGCAATGGAAGCGGCATCCCAAGGATCTGGATGCATCGGTCTGCGGTCGCATACCCATCCGAACCAAGTCGGATGACCGGTATTTCAACGATGAATTTCAGGCGCTGCCCAAGGCGGGCTACACACGGATGTTTGAGAACATAGTCGCCGCCTCGCCAGGCCTGAAGATATTGCTGAAAACAGACTATCGCGAGGTGGTGAAGGATGTGCAGTGGAAGCACATGATCTACACCGGTCCCATCGACGAGTTTTATGACTGCCGGTATGGTCCGCTGCCTTATCGAAGCCTGCGCTTTGAATCGGAGCATTTTACGGCGCAGCAACTGATTGGGCGTGAAGCGATCAGTCAAAACCCGGGGCATTGGCAACCCGAGTTGCAGGTCAATTATCCGAACGATAATGGCTATACCCGTATTGTAGAAATGAAGCATGCGACCGGTCAGGCCTGCACAGGCACGAGCATCGTGCGTGAATACCCTGCGGACTATGGCCCCGGCATGGAGCCGTATTATCCCATCCCGGCTCCGGATACCCAGGCGCTTTATAAGCAATACGCCGTTTTGGCCGCGGCCGAGAGCAGTATTTCCTTTGTCGGCAGGCTGGCAACCTACCGTTATTACAACATGGATCAAGTGGTTGGCATGGCATTGGCCGAATTTGACCGCCTCAAATTACCCGCGCTTTAATTCTGAAGAATAAACACGCTATGTTCTCAATTCTAAATAAATTATTAATCACCTATCGTTCACCGGTCGGTCGTGTGCATCGCTTCCGTTTGAAAACAAGATGTTTTGGCGCGAAGGTTCTGCGATGGGATAATCGGGCGAGTGGAAACAGGCGAATGGTGATGATTGTGGCTGGTTATAAACCTAAATTCTGGCCCGTTACGCTTGCCAGAATAGAAAAATACAGACCTGCAGATACCGACGTGTGCGTGGTTAGTCCCGGGTTGAATAATTCTGATCTGAAAGGGATATGTGAAAAAAACGGATGGTCATATTTGTCCATCAGGGAGAATCAACTTTCATTGGCCCAGAATCTTGCGATTGAGTATCATCCGAAAGCGGAATCGATCCACAAGCTGGACGAGGATATTGTCATAGGAAAAGATTACTTTACTCTATTGGAGGATACGCGTGAGTTTATTTTAAGGCAGGGCATTCATGATATTGGGCTTGTCGCCCCCACATTGAACGTGAATGGATTTTCATACCGGCTTTTTTTGAATTTTATAAATCCTCGATTACTGGAGGAGTTCAGAAGCCGATTTGGGGACTTTAAGAGTTCCTGTGTAACTACCGCAGCCTGGGGTAATCCGGACGCGGCGCAGTATTTATGGGAGAACACCATGCCATTTGATAACAGGGTGGATACTTTTGGGGCGAGAGGTCGGGGTTATGATGTTTGTCCGCATCGCTTCAGCATCGGGGCCATATTGATCACGAGAAAATTATGGGATGACATGGGCGGTTTCAGTCGTGCGCAAAATGGTTTGCTCGGAGTGGAGGAGCAGGATTTGTGCGCTTATTGCGTCGACAGTTCCCGAATCATAGCGGTCGCGCACCAGGTTCTTGCCGGTCACATCGGCTTTGGCCCTCAAACCGCACATATGGCCAAATGGTTCGACTTAAACTTCAAGGCATGAGCAAGATGATTTCCGTTTCATGCGTGATACCCAAAAGAAATGGGGGCGATTATTTTTTTGAATCATTGCGATTATTGGAGGCGCAAAGCCATCCATTTTCCCAAATAGTCGTGTCCGAAGACAATTCGGATGACGGAAGTTTTGACAAGGTCGTGGCTTTGAATGGTAAGAATAATATTGTGGTGGGCGTGCCACCGCAGCGCTTGCCGGGGATGGGCGCCAACATAGCGTTTGGGTTGGGACTACTCGATCCCGGCTCCGATTATACGCTTATTGGTTCCGTTGATGATTTGTGGAACAAGGATTTTTTGAAGCGCCTAATTGATGATGTCTTAAGTGAGAATCAGGAGCGCCCCGTATGTATATTTTCAGATCGCTGGATAATAGATGAACGGGGCGTGTTGACCGGTTGCACTGGCAGCAAAACCCACCCTTTGATTTCCAAGACTGACGACTGGGACTATTACCTAAAAAGCTGCCGGTTTATAATTCATGGCGCACTCTTCCGGACTGATTTTTTGTTGGCTTCTCGCGAGTTGTTGCATGCCACGGGTCAAAGCGCGGATTGGGTTATTATTGCGGAAGCGGCTAGGCGTGGCCGGATTGTTTATTATCCCTTCCCTCTCTGGCGTTTTCGCATCCATTCGGCGAGCACGTCCGCGACTCGTAAAACTGGCCACGCTCAGAATTTGAAGGGCTACTCGGACTATTTATTGGCGCAGGGGGACGAGGTCCATGCGGGTGATGTCAAGCGATTGGCCACGAAACTTGAAGAGGCTGTGGACGATCCTGCGGCTAATTGGCAGCGAAAGGCAGGTCGCCGTGATCCGCATTCGCGCGGACGCCTGCGCGTCGTGCTTGCCGCGTTGTTCCATGGTAGTGGTCTTTCCTTGATGTTACGCCCGTGGCTGCGGCGTGTTTATCGCTCTTCTCATGTTAACTGATCTTGTCCGTCGCCGCACGCGTGCTCCATGGGGAAGCAGGCATTGGTTTAAGTTGTGGATAAAGCGCGTCTACAATTTCCCAGCATTATTAAATCTTACAATTCATGTGTGGAGGTTAAAAGCGCGCGGCGTGCGCTTGTGCGGCATCTCGAGTGCGGTAGGACTACGTCTTCAGGGGGTGCCATCGCGTTTACGTGTGGGGGACGGCACATTCCTGGGGCGGGTTTATATTCAGTTGCACGAGACGGTGACGATTGGATGCAATGTCGTTGTGAACGATGATGTGGTGCTGCTCACTGGAACGCATGATATAGCGTCTCCGGTTTTTGCCCAGACCAACAAGGCTATTGTTATCGGCGATTATGCTTGGATTTGCACCGGGGCTTTGATTTTGCCTGGTGTAAAAATTGGGAAAGGGGCTGTGGTCGCGGCTGGGGCGGTTGTAAGTAAAAATGTTGAACCGTATACCGTAGTTGGCGGGAATCCTGCGGTTTACATAAAGGATCGGCCCACGGTGGATTTTATTTATCGTCCGGCAGAGTTTCGCGCCTGTATAGAGGCATGGATTCAGAAGCCTTGGTAACGAAATGTATATTTATATACTTCATCCTACAGGAAATCGTAATGTGCGCGGTGTTATCGATGCCTTGTTTTCGGCTGGCCGTCTGGGCAGGTTTTACTGTTCATTGGGACTCACTGCCGAGTCTTGGTGGCTGCGTTTCATGCCTTTTTCCATCGGGCGTAATCTCCGGCGGAGATGTTATCGACTGCCTGCTGCGTTGTTGTGCACGCATCCAGTCCGTGAACTTGTCCGGCAGCTTTCGCGCAAGCTTGGTTGTCAGCGGCTAACTCGATCTGAAGTGGGTTGGGCTAGTGTCGATGCGGTTTATCACTCATTGGATCGTTTTGTCGCTCGAAAATTGCCCGGAAATGGCATCTCCGCTGTTTACTGCTATGAAGATGGTGCGCTGGCCACGTTTACCCGTGCCAAAGAGCTGGGGGTCTTGCGAGTTTACGATCTTCCCATCGCCTACTGGGAAACGCTACGGCGCTTGATCGCCGAAGAGCGGGAGCGCCTGCCCGAGTGGGCGGGCACTTTGGGCGGTGGCTTGTCTGATTCCCAAGCCAAACTGGACCGGAAAACGCGGGAGCTAGAGCTGGCCGATGTCGTGATGGTCCCCAGTCAGTTCGTTGCCGACTCGCTGCCCGAGTGGGCACGGCGCGCGAAGCGCGTCGTCGTCTCGCCGTTTGGCTCGCCGGAGGCCGCGGATGCGGCCGGGAAAGCTGGTTCGGAAAAAGCTGAAACTGGAAACTGGAAAGCTGAAGGTTCGGAGTCACGGAATTCCGACAGTCAAACTCAGCTTTCAGCTGTGTGTCCGTCGCCGCCCCAAGGGGCACCTGCGCCTGCCATCCCTTCGGGACAAATCCTTGGGGATCTGCCATCTCCACCTCACGGCTCCGTCAGCTCTCAGCTTTCCGCGAAAAGCCCGCTCCGCGTGCTTTTCGCCGGCTCCATGGGGCAACGCAAGGGGCTCGGTGATCTGATGGCGGCCATCCGACTGCTCAATCGCGCCGACGTTGAGCTGATTTGCATGGGGTCGCTTCAGGCGCCGATGGAATTTTATGAAAAGCAATGTCCGGGCTTCACCCACGAGAAGGGGCGTCCGCATGCTGAGGTCTTGGAGCTGATGCGTTCCTGCGACGTCTTCTGTCTACCATCGATCGTGGAGGGCAGGGCACTCGTCATGCAGGAGGCCATGAGCCAGGGTCTGCCGATCATCATCACGCCGAATACGGGAGGGGAGGATTTGGTGGAACCAAATCGGAAAGCTGAAAGCGGAAAGCTGAAAGCTGAGGACGGAAAAGCAGGCTCGGAGAAAGCTGAAACTGGACGGAGCGCGGAGCGCGGAGATGGGCAACCGCTGGCGGTTGATCCTGCAGGGATGGCTGACTCGGGTGCCCAACGGGCAGAGGCAGGCACAAAGCTGAAAGCTGAAGTCGGAAAAGCTGAAAGCGGAAAGCTGAAAGCTGAAAGTTCGGACAGTCAGAAATCCGATATATTTCAGCTTTCAGCTTTCAGGTCTCAAGTTTCCCCATCTCCTCAAGTTTCAGCTTTCAGCTTTCAGCTTTCCGGCCCGCGCTATGGGCGCGGGCCAACCGGCTTCCTCGTTCCTATCCGATCACCCGAAGCGATCGCCGAGGCCATCGCCTGGTGTGCGGATCACCGCGACGAGCTCCCAGCCATGGGGCGCGCCGCCCAGGCCAAGGCCGCGGAGTATACGTGGGAAGCCTACGGAAACCGCATCGTTGATGCGATTTCCGCGGCTGCTGCCGCAAAGCTGAAAGCTGAAACTGGAAAGCTGAAAGCTGAGGACGGAAAAGCTGACGGAGGCGGGAGCCGTAGATGGTGAATCGCTGGCGATTTGTCCCGTAGGGATGGCG